>JBNKQQ010000015.1:0-145434 GCA_050295955.1 Thiohalomonadales bacterium | reverse complement strand
CGTCTGGGCCCAAAATGTCGATGAGTACTTGGAAAAAGGAATGGCGCTACACGACGAGTACCGCAACCATCCACTAATCAAAACCGCCCTAGCTCCTCACGCGCCATATACCGTCTCCGATGAGCCCCTCCAGCGCGCCCTCACCTATGCTGAGGAGCTAGACATTCCGATACATATGCACATCCACGAAACAGATGATGAAGTGGGTGGTGAGATCAGTAAAACCGGAAAACGCCCACTGGAAAGACTGCATCAACTGGGCCTACTTTCGCCCCGACTGGTCGCCGTACACATGACCCAACTGACTGAAGAGGAGATCACTCTAGTCAGTGAAACCGGGGTTCATGTTGTCCACTGCCCCGAATCCAATCTCAAGCTGGCCAGCGGTTTCTGTCCTGTCGACCGCCTTAAAAAGGCTGAAATAAACTTGGCTCTGGGTACCGATGGTGCCGCCAGTAACAATGATCTGGATATGCTGAGTGAAATGCGCACCGCAGCCCAACTGGCAAAAGCCGTTTCCGGTAACGCAGCGGCGCTACCTGCCCATGAGGCTTTAGAAATGGCAACCCTTGGTGGTGCCCGCGCATTGGGCATTGATGAAGAGGTAGGCTCTCTCGCCATCGGCAAAGCAGCGGATGTAACCGCCATTGACCTCAGCCAATTGGAGAGCCAACCGGTTTATCACCCAATTTCACAAATTGTCTATACCGCCAGCCGACATCAGGTAACAGATGTTTGGGTCGCGGGAAAGCAGCTGCTGAAATCTCGCCAACTGATCACGCTGGATAGCTCTGCCTTAATTAGCGAAGCCCAGCAGTGGCGAGACAAGATCAAGGCATTTGCCTAGCCATGTTAAACTTAGCAGAACAATAACGACAACAGACCAAATTTAAGAGATGCCCATGAACAACCGTGCTGCCAACATTGACCCTTCAGAGATTGCCAAATTCGAAGCACTCGCCTCCCGTTGGTGGGATCCCAACAGCGAGTTTAAACCACTGCACGACATCAACCCATTGCGCCTTAACTATATCGAGCAACACTGTAATGGACTGGCTGGCAAAAAGGTGCTGGATGTTGGCTGCGGCGGGGGGCTACTCTCCGAAGGGATGGCAAGACGCGGTGCAGAGGTAACCGGCATCGACATGGGGGAAGCACCACTCACCGTAGCTAAACTGCACCTCTATGAGTCCGGTCAAAAGGTGGACTATCAACAAAGCACCGCTGAAGATTTCGCCCAGCAACACCCAGGTCAATATGATGTCATCACCTGCCTGGAGATGCTGGAGCACGTACCAGATCCCGCTTCAGTCATTCAAGCCTGTGCTCAACTCGTCAAGCCAGGTGGCCAACTTTTTTTCTCCAGTATCAACCGTAATGCAAAAGCCTTTGCCTTTGCCATTATTGGCGCTGAATACCTACTAAAGATGCTCCCCAAAGGCACTCATGAATATCAAAAATTCATCAAACCCTCTGAAATGAGCAGCTGGTGCCGCCAAGCGAACATGACACCACTGGATATCACTGGCATGAGTTACAACCCTTTTAACAAGGAGTACAAACTCGGCTCTGATGTAGATGTAAACTACCTTATCAGTTGTGTTCGTGATGACGAATAGTACAGCGCCCTACAGTGTGCTATTTGACTTGGATGGCACACTGCTGGATACTGCCCCAGACCTAGCGGATGCCCTTAACAAATTACTGGTTGAAGAGGGTAAAACTGAGCTCCCCTTTGCCACCATTCGCCCCGTGGTCTCCCACGGCGGCAATGCATTGATAAAGCTTGGCTTCGGCCTGGAACCTGGATCAAAAGGGTTCACCCGGCTTCGAGATCGTTTCCTTGACATCTACAAAGAAAATATTGCAGCTCGAACCACCCTATTTCCTGGCATGGCGGAACTCTTGGCATTTCTCGAAGAGCGACAGATTCCCTGGGGCGTGGTAACCAACAAACCCTCCTGGCTAACCGATCCGCTAATGGCCAAATTAGGCCTGGATAAGCGAGCCGCCTGCGTCGTCAGTGGCGATACCGCAAAACAAGCCAAACCTCATCCTGCCCCGCTATACTATGCCTGTGAAAAGACAGGGCATGACCCGGAGCACTGCATCTATATTGGTGACCATCAACGGGATATCGATGCAGGCAATGCGGCTGGCATGCTAACCCTGGTGGCCCTATTCGGCTATATTGACGAACATGATTCCCCGGAGCACTGGTTGGCTGATGGTCTTATTGAATCACCACTGCAGACTATCGATTACCTGGTCAAATGGAAGGCATTAACCAACTCCTAATTTGCCTCTCCCTCTCTGCTTGGTTATTATCAATTATAATAACCAAGCAAAAGAGTAAAGATAATGTTACAGGTTAACACCCAAGCACCCACTTTCACCCTACCCAATCAATCCGACGAAGCGATCTCTCTCGAGACATTTCGGGGTAATAAAAATGTTGTTCTCTATTTTTACCCCAAAGATGACACCTCTGGCTGCACACTAGAGGCACAGCAGTTCACCACATTAAAAGACGAATTTGCCGCAACCGACACGGTTGTAATTGGTGTTAGTAAAGACTCTTGCGCCAGTCATCAGGACTTCATTAACAAATATGACCTTAAGGTAGAACTTATTGCTGATGTAGAGGGCTCTCTGTGCGAGGCCTATGGTGTATGGCAAGAGAAAGAGAAGAACGGTGTGAAAAAGATGGGTATTGTACGCTCCACCTTTATCATCAATAAACAAGGGGTGCTGGTGGATGTTGAATATGGTGTCGCCGCAGATGGCCATGCCCAGCACGTCCTGAAAAAGGTGACACAACTCCCCTAAATTTCACTACAGCGTAACGGTTTTACCTATTTTAGTGTATTTGATGCGCGCTCCAGCATCTGCTGGAGCTCGTTCAGTCGCGCTTTCACCTGCTGCTTTTCCTCATCGTTCAGTGGCTTATAACCCCTCGCATAAGGCCAGCCATACCCCCAACGATAATAGGTAGGAAAATAGGGTGAGCCCCCGGCTCTGACACCAGCCTCCATCAGCTTCGCGATTTCCGGTTCACCTAAATCAGTCACACATTGCTTCAATGCCGAATCGGCCTGCTCTCGCTCAGCTTCTGTACCACCACGCCAATAGGTCAGGTCATGTTGGATACAGCATTCGATCCATAATGACCGATTCTCCAGCTTACCGTCGGGAAAAAGACTGCACCCATCTGAGGTGAAGGGAACGATCCCTTTACCCACAGCAATACAAGGGAATAGCAGTAATAATAGTGCTAGCGATCTCATTATCACCTCAATCTATGAATTATTTTTTCATTTTATTGAAACGAAAGGGTGAACAACAGGTACAATTCGCCCAACAGAAAACCCAGCTCAATAACCCCTATTCAGAATCAGAGGATAACTCATGTCGCAAGACCAATTTGACGTGGCGATTATCGGCGGAGGTATTTCAGGTACCGCACTGCTGTTTCTGCTCTCCCGTTATACCGATCTAAGTAAAATCACCCTGATCGAAAAGTATGCCGACATCGCTTCGGTTAACTCCCATGGCCGTAACAATAGCCAGACCCTACATTGTGGTGATATTGAGACGAACTACACCCTGGAGAAGGCTGTCCAGGTTCAAGCCTCCGCCAGAATGCTGGAAAATTATGCCATCCACTTTACCGATACCGACAAGGTAATGTACAAGTACCCCAAAATGGTGCTGGGTGTTGGCAAAAAAGAGTGTGATGCACTGCGTGAGCGCTTCAGGCTCTTTTCCCCCCACTACCCCACTATGCAACTATTAGAGCGGGAAGATATTGCCCAAATCGAGCCCAAAGTGGTTGAGGGACGCAGCGAGGAGATCGTCGCCCTTGGTGTGCTAAACGAGTACACCGCGGTGAATTTTCAGGCCACTGCCAACACCTTTGTGGAAAATGCTCAACGCACTGAAAATAAACAGGTTGAAGTAAAGCTCAACACAAAGGTAAAGCAAATCAAGCAACTGGATGAAGGCTTTCAGATAACCACCAATAACGGCACCATTCATGCTCGCTTTGTAGTGGTTTCCGCAGGTGGTCACAGTCTGCTATTCGCTCAATCTATGGGATATGGTCACGAATACTCCTGTCTGCCTATGGCGGGAAGCTTCTACTTCACTCCCCCACTATTGAACGGCAAGGTTTATACCGTACAAAATGACAAACTACCGTTTGCTGCCATCCATGGCGACCCCGATATTCTGGTTGATGGCAAAACCCGTTTCGGACCTACTGCCCTGGCACTCCCCATGCTGGAACGCTATAACCTAAAAACCCTCCCTGAGTTTTTCAAGGTATTCAGCCTGGATAAAGGGACATTAAAAACCCTTGGCGGACTACTTGGGGTAAGTGATATCCGTAACTACATGTTCAAAAACGTGCTGTTTGAGATCCCCTATATTCGCCGCCGCCTGTTTTTGAAAGATGCGAAAAAAATTGTCCCTACCATGAAGCTCGCTGATGTTAGTTTCGCCAAAGGGTTTGGTGGGATTCGCCCGGTTATGATTGATAAGGCCAACGCAAAACTCCACCTGGGTGAAGCCAAAATCGATCCTGGTACCGGTATCATCTTCAATATGACCCCCTCCCCTGGCGCCACTAGCTGTCTTGCCAATGGGGAGAAGGATATGCGTACCATTACTGAATTTCTCGGTAGCAAGATCGATGAAGAGAAACTTCAACAGGAACTAAAACAGATATCTAACAACCAGCCTTAATTTAGGCTGGTGATGATGGTTTCGGTAAGCTCCCGCTTATCGAATCGGGCGGGTTGCAACTCGCCCAAAGCTTTAAAGCTACGCCTTACCCACTCATCGTAAATGCCATCCTTGATGCGCAGGATATTCAGCTGATACAGATCAATCGCCTTCTCCTCAAAGGGGAAGGCTTGCTCTTCCAGCATCATGCTATACATCTCCAACTCTTCACTATCCATTCCTTTAGGCCGTTCTGAGTGAAGCAGTGCATAACTCAACTGCTGGTATATCTCTCCGATATGATGGGTTGCTGCGGTGGTTGTTGTGGTAATTCGGTAATCAGCGGCCTGCCGATAATAATCCAGCGCTTTTTGCATAGCCGCTTTCTTTTGCCCCATCGCATCCTTAATGGGATGTACCAGCTCAATCTCTTGGAATGCCTGATGGTAGCTTTCCGCCAAAGCCAGAGAGGCATTGGCTGCCTGCTGAGTTAATCCTGGCGTAGCTGACAAGCTACTGATTTGTGCAACAATCTGATTCAGCTGCTGACGATAGCCCTCCAGATTACGATTCCTCTCCTCAATCTCCGCAATGCGCAGTGCCACCTCAAAATAGGCCATATCCTTTGTTTGACTCAATCCCTGGTATTGATTGAGCAGCTGAATTGCCATGACATAATTACCCTCCTGCTGATGCAGATCAGCCGCCTGACTCAGCCAGGTTCGCTTTTTTTGTAGGTTCTTTTCCATTGAGGCCAATGCACTGTAGGCGTGGGCAGCTTTCCCTGTTTCCCCCATTTCGCTGTAGGCAAAAGCCAGCTTCTCTTGTGCTCCCAGATGCAGTGGATGCTGGCGATAGCTGGAGACAAAGCGCTCCAGCACTTCTGCCGCCTCTCGCCACTCATTGCTATTGATGTACGCAGTTGCCCCATCATACTCGGCCTGTGGAATAATCTTGGCACCAGGTACCACGCTCGCTACCCGTAAGAAATGACTGGCAGCCCGTTGCCACTCGCCTGCTTGCTGAGCTGACTCCCCTTGCTTATAGATCGCTGCCGCCAGACGCGCTCTCAACAACACTTGCTGCTCAGGGGAGTGAGAAAGTGCCAAGGCCTGCTGGGAAGCCTTTTCCGCTTCGGAATATTGCTGGAGCATGAAGCGGCTAAGAGATAGTTTTTCCCAGACTGTTGCCGCCAAAATGCGCTCACTATCACCCAACGCAGCAATCAATAGCTCCAATTCGCTAACCGCCAAGTCGTACTCCTTAAGAGCCAAATGTTGGTCCGCTTTTTTATGGCGTACCTCATTCACACGTCTATCTTGCGGGAAGTAATTAAGAAATTTATCACTACCCGAAATCAGCAGACGCTGACGGGCCTCTTCATTTAGATCGTTACGCTTCTCCTGAGTGTAGATGGCGGCATAGCCCGCCTCAGCCGCCATCTCATGGGTTTGATAGTGATAAGCTGCTCTATCATAGGCTTCTGCCGCCTGGGAATATGCCCCCTGCTCATACAGACTCTCAGCATAGAGAAAGTGGACATTACCTGTCTCAGGCTCTGCCGGGTAACTATCCAAAAAGTGCTGATACCAATACTGTGCTAAACGCCCATCTTGAACCGTACCACTGGATTGAAACTTGGCATGATAATGCTTTGCCAGATAGATAATATTTTCTTTTATTTGCGGCTTAAACTCAGCATAACGCTCATCACCAAGACTCTTCCAGATTGCCAGACCAGGACCATAGCGCTTAACAAATTGCTCCCTCGTCTGCAGTGCTTGAGAAAGCTCACTGTTACGCTCATGAAGGCGTATGGCCTGCAACTGAAAGCCCGGTGCCGCTACATTATCTGCGTAGTGATCGGAATAGAAACGATACACTCTGGCCGCTTCACCATAGAGGCGCTGGCCGGCATACTGCTCCGCCAGGGTTTGAAAAATAAGCGGCGTATAGGTAGGTACATTGCGACTCTCCGCAAATTGCTTAATACTCTCAGCCCCCTGCTGCTGGGAGAAGCTAATCGCCAATACCCTCAGCACATCACCAACCAATTCCCGTTCGCCAACTTTAACGCGTTCAAGTTCTGCTGGGGCTTCCAGCGTGTCCAACAGATCGGCAAAGTTATGATGGGCAGCACTGACGCGGTTAGCGCGATAAAGTGACCAAGCCTGTTTATAGAGAGCATGCTTGTAATAGGGTTCCCCCACTCCACGCGCTGTCACTGTTTGATACGCCACACTTGCCTCATCAAAGCGCCCCAAGGTAAACAACAACTCACCACGGCGGAACTGTGCTTCACTATAAAGAGGTGAATGAGGGTAAAGTGAAGCCAGCTGGCTCAGCGCTTCAAGCACCTTCTTGGGATCACCCGCATAATCATAGGCTCGTGCCAGATGATATAGGATGACATCGTTTTGCTCACTTTGCGGATAATCCTTCAGCAGCTGCTCATAGATACCAATCGCCTTGTAGTAACCTGCATCCTTCGCACCCATTCCATCTGGGTTGAGCTGCAACAGCAACTTTTCACTCGCCTCAAGTGCCAGATCGGCCAACCGTTGCCGTGCCGCGGCCTCAATCTGAGGATATTGGCTGGCAGCCGCTTTTTGATACTCATCGATCATGCCACCCAATTCCCGTTTGGGAATCTGGTGGGTATAAATTGGAGTACGGTAATCGGCAAACACCTCCTCTTCCTGCTCGACAAGGCTCTTGCCGCCACACCCAGCCAGCATGGACAACAGCAACGTTATGGAGATTGGTCTAAGACGACTCATTGGACCACCTCACTCACATTGAGCGCATGGTCTTTTAATAGCGCAATACGGTAGTAGGCTTGGTCCCTATATAATGCCAGTTGTCCACGATACTGCTGTAAGGCATCTGCCGCTAAACGAAGCAACTCCCCTTCCTGAAGATCATACAGTTTATCCGTACGCGTCAGCAGTGCTTCTACCTGCTGTTCCATCGCGCTGATTAGTGTTTCATAGTCAACAAACATCTGCTTGGTAGTCAATTTAGCCTGGCTCATGGCGACACGCTTAGCATCCATGGACAGCATGATCTTCTCTAACTGCCTCAACGCTTTTCGCCTTGGCCAGCTGCGCTGTTTAAAGCTGGCAGAGAGGTCCCACTCATATAGCCCTTTTAGGCGTTGATAGCGCTGTTGATATTGGTCACGAGCCTCACCCTGAGGAAGCTTAGCGAGTAGCTCAGCACTTTGTTCCAGCCTCTTCTTTAACTTTTGCTGTTTCTCATCCAAAAACTGATAGATATCCTGCTGAGACTCAATGTTATCAAGCTGGCGACGTATCACTTGATGCTGCTCACGAATCTCAGAAAACTGACTCCCATCATTGACTCGTGCCAATAAAGGAAGAAATTGATCATGGCGCTTCTGTCGCAGCTTGAGCATATGCCGGTAACTGGGCATATCCTCACGCCAAGTCAATAATTGTGAATTCAGGTAGCGCAAATCCCGCAAATTCTGTAGCGCCTCAAAGAAGGGATAGCTGGCCAGCATCACCGCAACATAAGGGCCACTCTTCTCAGGCAAATCCAATTGCCCTTCCCATCCGACACCTTGAGACGCACCACGCAACTGGGGTAGTAACTGATTTAAGAAAGTACCATCGTTCAGTGATGAGATTGCCACATCGACCTTATCAATCTCGCGCTGGTAAACGGAAACAGCGGTATCGTAGCTCTTCTTCGCTTCGTGGGTCGCATCGGCATTTTCTAATACATATCCTTCCAGCAGCCACGTCTCTTTTGCTTGGATGTCTGAGCTATTACGTTCTTTAAGCAACCGGGTTGCAGCCACGGCGTTACTGTTATCTCCCTGCTGATAATAGAGCCAAGCCAGAGCAATCAAAGCCTGGTCAAAAAACACATCTTCACTGGGAATTTGATGTAGTAACTCAATCGCCCTGGCATTCTCTCCCTGGCTCTCTAGAAGCTGCGCCAGGATAATGCGTGATTTATTCTGCAGCTGCTGTTCGATAGCCGTTCTGGCAGGTAACGAGATGAGCTGCTGTAAAATGGCCTTACCCTCTTCCCCCCGGTCTGAACGCTGCATGGCAACAGAGCGATTGTATAGCGCAAAAAGGTCAGAATCCCGCTGGGTTTTATCACTAACCTCCGCTGCCAGGCGGTAACGCCCCATCGCCATCAGCAGCATAGCCTGTAACCGATAGCGCTCCTGCTGCATCTCGCCAGGCAATGGTGCCCGTATATTCAATAGTGCTTGCAGTCCCCCTTCATACAAGCCCCGCTGATAGCGCAACTTAGCCATGTAGAACCAGGCTCGGTCGCTGATTTCACCCAGTTGTGCATTAGCATAACGCTGAAAAATTTTCTCTGCTTCCTGATCCATGCCGTAGTAAAGCATGGTACTACCCAGAATAAGTTCAGACTCCTGACGATGGTGCTGAATTTTTTGCTGCTGTAGGCTGGCATCCAGATAAACGGCTGCGCTGTAGTAACGCTCTTGATACAGTTCGTAGAGGGCTGTGCCATAATCCAGATCCTGCAAGCCTTCAGCTTGGGACGTCTGAGATGAAATAAAGAGCCCAGCGAGCAGGCAGGCAAAGAGTGGGCAAACTTGCAGCCTCATTACCACTCCTGAGCAGTAAATTCGGCTTGCTGCTTAGCCTCATCATCGACGATGGCCAGCTGGATATTTTTTATCTCTTTTGCCTTATTGAAGGTAATGGTGGTAGCCCGCTGTAGCGGACGCTGATTGGGCCCCATACCATTGAAAATGGCGGTTAATTCATGCTCACCGCTATGCAGGTTACCCATATAGAGTCGTTGCACACCACCTCGGGATAATGCATCCACCTCCCGCTGGGTATAAAGGTAGTGGCTAACAGTGTCACCATCGATCTGTAGCTCAACACTATCAATAGTGAAATATTCGCCCACATCAACAGAGAGAAAAACCGCAAGCTGGGTACTAGAGGGATAAAGCAGCTCCTCTTCAAGAATAAACAGTTGGCGGTTAAGGTGCATAATCTCCTTTTTTAGCGCCTGTAGCTGATTATCGATCTCTTCAGATGCGCCCTGAGCACTCATCGAGATACTGCTCAACACCAGCATTGAAATGACTAAAAAACGCACAAAAACCCCTTTTATTTATGACTTTTGGTTATTTGGATTGCCAACAGACTGTGGGCGTTATTAATACCATACAGAGAGGTAGAGTTGAATGACATTAGCTGACATTCGGTAGAATGGTTCATTACCAGCACCATACTCATCAGTCATCTCAGCATTACGAAAGTCTTTATAATCAAAGCGAAGATGATCCCAACTCAGATTTAGCATCGCCTTATCCACCCATGGAACAGCTTGCAGCTTGAACTCATAGCTGGCAGATAACCCCAAAGTCAGGTTGCTGTAGGTACTCAGCTCCTTATCCCGCGCCATATATTTATACTGACCTTCACTGTCGAACAGATCACGGTAGAAACTGGCGTGGGTCTGGTCATACTGCCGGATACGCGCCTCATAGTGCCAGCCGTTTTTAGTAGGGTGACGGTAGTGGAGTTGCCAATGCTGGGCCTCAATGCCCCAGGTATCAGAAAAGAGGCGATATTCAACCCCCAGTGCCGCACGATATGGCAGATAATAGAGCCCTCGTACCGCCACCGCGCCGGAAGTCCGAGTGCCCGGATACACTTCTGCGGAAGGTGTACGAATCGTACCATCCAGATAGTAGTAGCTACGATAAGGATTATTGAGAAACCCCTCATCAGTCGTCAAATCCCCAGAGAGGGAGAGAATGGCATTCTTGCTGACAATCTGGGATAAACCCAACCGATAACTGCGCCGCTCTGCATGACGCACAAAACTAGAGTCTGTGGACTTACCGATCTGATCCCAGCCCCGTGAAAATCCCATAGAGAGCGTTGTCAGATCACCAAAGAAGTCCTGACTCAAGCCCAAGCTAATGGTGTCCGCCTGATAATCACTCTCCGAGCTGGTGGTATAGCCCAGAGATAGCGTGTTTTTGTCATTGAGGTAATCGGCACTAACCCCATACTCGGTACGCTCCTCATCATAGCCACCGGTACTCGCTTGAGTCACCACATCGATGGTTGCACTACTGATGGTATCCACATAGTAGTGACCACTCATTGAGAATTGATCCGCCAGCTGTTTACGCAGCAGCAAAGATGGCCCACTTACCTCAAGCCCCCCACCCCGATAACTGTGGTACAGGGCGTCAAAACGATCTTCTGGAAGAATTGCCGCCATCAATGGCAAACAGAACAGCAGGAGTGTTAACAGCGCAATACGACGCTGACGCCTAGTTACAGCCACAACCGCCTCCAGCACCTGACTCAGCCCCGCGGGCAGCCTCACGGGCTTGATGCACATGATTCAGATAACTACTGGAGACCGGATTCGGGTCCAGACTCATAATTGGATCTGCCAAGCGCGCACGCTCATAGGGCATTACCCAGGGCTGGATAGAACACCCCTGCAACAGCAGTATCACCAAAACAACAACTGGGCGCACAACTACTCCCGAATCAATTTTTTGATATCCGCCTCATAGCGATCTTCGTAGCCAGGCTGATAACCTTTGTGTAGCGTACGCAAATGACCATCGCGATCAATCAAGATAGTGGTGGGCATCGCCGCGACACCGTAGGCGCGACTGACACTGTTTTCGGGATCAAACAGAACAGGAAAACTGACAGGTATCTCTGCCAGCAGCGCCTTGGCATCCTTACGGTCCTCATCCAAATTGATGCCCAACAGGGTAAAACCCATCATCTCGTATTTTTTAAAGAGCGCATCCAGCAGAGGCATTTCCTGACGACAGGGCGCGCACCAAGAGGCCCAAAAGTTAATCATCACCACCTCACCCAGATGCTCACTCAAGCGAATATTCTCACCACTTATACTGTCTAGGGTAAAGTCCTTAGCCTCCCCCTCAAGATCAGAAGGAAAGGCGTTATTACTCAATAAAATAGAAAGAAAACTTAATGCTATCAGCCAGCTTTTGATTATTCTCATTTTTCTACTCCAAGCCTCTATAACAAGAGTTAAAAGAACAGCGTTGCACCCAACATCATCTCCATATTATGACTAGTCTTCTCTTTACCAATAATATCGATGTTGTACATGTGATCACGCATATCCAGGCGTAGCGCCATCCAGTCGTTGAGTAACAAACGATAGCCCACACCGTAGTTGATGGTAAAAAACTCATCGCCAGCAAACTCGGTAATGCCCACCCCACCAATGAGATACAAGGCGCTATTCAGGGTACGACCACTGGTCAAAAAGGCCTCTCCCGGTAACAGGTGATACCCTAGTGAGATGTCGTAGTAACGATATCGCCTCTGGTCATCGGTCATTAAGCGAGTACCATTCATCACTTCCCGACTTGTTAACTGGGCCTCACTTTCACCATAAGTGGCCTCAGCAAAAAAGTCTTCGCTGACATGCAGCGCCAAGCGCCCCACATAGGCATAGTCACTACCAAAATCTTCGATACTCAACATGCCGAAAGAGATTCCCAGCTCGATATTTTCACTATCAATCATTGCTTCACTGATCTCACGACGTTCAATCTGGGTGTCCACTCCCAGATCAGGAAGCTCATTATCCTCCGCCATCAACAGTGGACTACTAGCCCATAGCAGGCCAGCTAAAAGAAGGCGGCAAAACCGATTTTCCACTCTTTAATTTCCTCGTTATTATCATCGTCGTTAAACAGGACAAACTCTTTATACTGCAACCGCAATAGAAAACGCTGACTGATATAGCTGCGCAGTCCGATCGCGCCATGAACAAAACTCTCCTGACGACTCTCGCTTTGGACCAATGTTGTTTTAGGCTCAATCTCAACACGCCCTCCCCCTACACTGAAATAAGGCGCAATATGCCACCCGGGGAAAGGCTGGTGTTGAATAGCCAAGCCCATTGCGCGGGTGCTAGAAAAACTACCCAAGCCAATACTGTAAAAACCTTCAAACGCAATATTCTCAGTGGTGTAGTAGAGAGCAGAGAGTTCCATAGCACGGGCACCATTGAAATCACCACTCATCACTGCCAGCTCTACATTGCGCCTGTCAAAATCCTCTTGATCAAGATCATCAATGCTAATCAACGCCCCTTCCGTGTCCAGAGTACGTTCCAACTGACCTACCGCCACCCAGCCCGTCTCGCCACGCACCAAGGCAATCTCAAACCAGTTATTTTTACGCTTGAGAACGGTAATCCACTCCCCCTGCTTTACAATTCGCACAATGGGATAACCACCGCCCGGGCCACTCCGCAAATCCAGATAAGGGTCGGTTACCGTTAATTTAATTGGCTCCTGCGCCATAACTGGCGTCAATACAAGCAGACTCAGAATAATAAACCAGCTAACGCCCCGCATCAGTTACTCCAGGGGAACATCATAGGGGTTGTTGTAGTACTGCGCTCCCAGATCCAACCATTCAGCAATCAGGCGCATCTCAATGGGCGTGAGCAACCCTTCATGGATTGCATCCCCGCTTCCCGCCTCAAACAGCGAAAGGAAATAGCCCACATTGGCCCCCTGTGGCGACATTGATGGCCCTGGTGCATCCACTGACTCCATAATGGGAATCAAATTTCCCTGCCCATCAGTCTCAAACAACAAGTTGCCATCACCGTCAGTCGCCTGTTGCAAAATATCCTGCAAAGCACCATCCCGAAGCTCTTGTGCGAAATCAGAGAATAACAATTCACGGTAACTGATCAGGTGCATTGCCTCCTCGGGAGAAGCGCCCCCATCCAACTGAAGCTGCCCTGCAGGCACCTGTAGCATACCCTGGCTATCTGTATCAGTGTGACATGCGGTACAGGTACGATCATTCATAGCGGCATCGCTGCGGGGCAAACTCCACAGAGGATGAATATGTTGTGGATAGTGGATGATGGTTCGACAGAGACTGCTCCACGACTGCTGACATGCAGTCGTGGCCGGTGCACTCAAGGTACTGTCCAGCGAAGTATAGCGATAAGAGAATGGGGGGTCTGGCTGGCGCTGTGTCTGATCAGTCCAGACATCATCGAATATAACATCGGCTGTCAATTTGCGGGCAACACAATCCGTTTCGCAACTGATACGACCACGGGTTTGTGCCATGGTCTCGCCCATCTCCGCCACCAGCCCAGAATCCGTATTGGGAAATGACAAACCGCTGGTTGCGGCACCACTATATACAGCTGCTACCCCATCACTACGGCCATGGGAAATCCCTTCATTATGGTCGTGACAGCCAACGCACTCCAGCGTTTCACCGGGTCGTAGTTGCAGCCACATTTGATGGCGACGGGAAACACGTTGCCCCTGCTTATCCAGAAAGCTCAGGCTAAATGCCAGATTAGCGGGCACCTCCAACAACACAGAGCCATCCGGTTCTACCATGGCATACCCCAATATCTCTCGCATCATGGCAGCGCTGGTAACACCAAAGGCGGCACGGTCGAAGTCCAGCACCGTGTCATCGGGAATAGCAACCGACTTAATCACCTTTACAAAGCGTACCGGCCGCTCATCGGCAGTGAATTGCATTGGATCGGCTAAATCCTCAATGATCAATCCCGCCTGAGTGAGATCAGGATGTACCGCACCGTCCATATCATAAACTGAACGGATATGTAGCAAGCCTAGGCCTGCATCGTAAAGATCACGATCAATGCGACCATCTCCTGCGACACCATCAGAGAAAATAAAGGGTCTCTTGCGCCCCCGCAGTGTTACCACATCAGCAATTACCACCCCCTCCTGGCCAAGGAGAACCGGCCGCATAGTGTGATTAGACAGATCATAGACATAGAGTCCAAACAGCGGATCAGCCACCTCAATACCAGGGTTATTGAGATGCTCTGCCTCACACTCTCGCCGTAGGCCATTCACCACCACACGGCAAGGCGTCCAGCTGGTTAAGATGCGTGGTGTCCCATCCCACAGCGGATAAGCTGAGACAAACAGACCACCAAGGGAGAGTGTTTCCCCTTGCAGATCCACACCCAGCACGGTAGCAGGCCACTGCCCAGGACCATTTAACACACCCTGATTAAGCGCCGTAGGCTGGTCATAATCGATGTAGTTTTTTCCGTCAATGACGACCAAATCCCCACCCACATTATTCTGCCCCCGACTCACCTGGGTTGCGAGTATCTGCCCATTCTCCATCTCACGGGGCTGCATGTAATCGGTGACTGTATTGCCATGCCCGACTTGGGCACTGTGAGCGCCATAATAAATCTGTAACTCAGTACCATCCGGGCGAATGGTATAGAGGCGTACCCCATTCTGAGTACCCATATTGTCCCAGCGACTAAATAGGATACGCCCATCCATCAGCACCGAGGGATCATAATCATGGCTAGGATTAAAGGAAATCTGCTGGATATTGCTGCCGTCACTCTCCATCACATGCAGTACCGCCGCATTCTCCCGCCGGGACTCATCAATTCCGCTGAACATTGGTTTGCCCTCATCCAGCAGCAATCTACCTGCATCGCGCTGTCGAGTGGAGCTAAAAACAATACGGCCATCCGGCAGATAGGCCGGTGCGATATCTTGACCCTGCGCAGCAATGATATCGCTACTGATAATCCGCCTTAATTGAGCGCTCTTCAGGTTATATTCCCAGATATTCCAGGTGGGTTGTTCCTCTGGTGGAGCATCCTCGACCTCTGGCATACGTAGAGAGAAGATCAGCTTGATGCCATCATGGGAGACTTCAAGGTCACGGACATCCCCCTGCCCCAAAGTAGTCGCATAAGTCAGATTATGCTCCTCAGCACTCGGCGAGGCACGATCACGCAGAAACAGATCACCACCTGGGCGAAAAGTCAGCCAGTCACGGCCAGTAAGGGGAATGGCATTGCCATCAGCATCGTAGAGGGGACGTTTAACATAGGCGATGGGATAATCCTGAAGTACGGGATCGGGAGATTGGCCATCCTCAACGCAGCCACTTAGCCCCACCAGCATCAGTAATAGAAATAGTTTAAAAAACAACTGCACCCGTAACATCCTTGAGCCAATGTCTCAACGCCGACAGTGTAACCCATAAAAAACAAAATTGCGCCTGGAGTCTAAACCATAGCAATGGCATCATTGGCTATCTGTGACACACCCCACACACTGAAACCTAAAAAGACAGTATGGTTTGAAGAAGCCAAAAAGGAATTCAGGATACGATGTTATTAAAAACCTATCTTGTGGTTACCCTGCTTAGCCTGAGCTTTGCATCATCACTTCAAGCGGGCTCCCTTGAGCAGGCAAAGCGCGTCCACGACCGAATTACGGGCGTGCCGCCCAGCGCATCAGACCTGCAGCAAATGAGCAATCTGATCCAATCCGGCGATCCCCTGGCTGCAGCAGACATTGCCCTCAACCATCCTGATTTCTACAACGTCACCCTGAAAACCCTGGCCACCCCATGGACCAATGAAGCACAAACCCCATTCGCCCCCCTCAACGATTACACCGCCACCGTCATCGGCATGGTGCGTGACGAACTGGACTTTCGAGGCATCCTCAGTGAAAACATCCTCTATATCGGAGATGCTAGCTTAGGACTGCCCGGCTACTCCCAAACCAACAACAACCATTATGAACAGATGGAGCAACAAGGCATCGACCTACAACAACACCTCCAGCGGGTTGCTCAATCGGACTACAGCGGCATTCCCAGCAGTGCCACTGCCGGAGTCGTAACCAGCCGTGCGGCTGCCAAGGCCTTCTTTGTAGATGGCACCAATCGAGCCATGCTGCGTTTCACCATCCTTAACCATCTCTGCACTGATCTAGAACAGATAAAGGATAATACCCGCCCCACCGACCGTATTCGGCAGGATGTTTCCCGCAGCCCTGGTGGCGATAGTCGCATTTTCATGAACGCTTGCATGGGTTGTCATGCCGGGATGGATCCACTAGCTCAAGCCTACGCCTACTATGACTACCAATATAACAGCGACACTGATCCCGATGCTGAATCTGGCTCACTGATCTATACCGCTAATCAGGTTCAGGGCAAATACCTGATCAACGCCAACAACTTCCCTTACGGCTTCGTTACGACAGATGACAGCTGGAGTAACTACTGGCGTAGTGGCCCTAACTCTTTACTTGGCTGGGATACCAACAGCCAATCGTTACCCCCGGCAGGCAGTGGTGCCAAAAGCCTGGGCGTCGAGTTAGCCAACAGCCAAGCCTTTGCTGACTGCCAGGTTAAGAAAGTCTTCAAAACCGTCTGCCTACGCGAACCAGAAAGCATTAGTGATCACAATAAAATCAAAGAGATAAGTGATACTTTTAAAGCCAACAATTACAATCTAAAGACCGTCTTTGCAGAAAGCGCTGTCTACTGCATGGGGGAGTAACGGATGACTAAGCGACTCCCCCTACTACTCCTTATCCTCGTCACGCTAGCACAAACCGCCTGCAAGAGTGTGGATAATGAAGAAAATGTTGCCCCTAAAGACAATACACCTGATGAGTACAGCGGCCCTGCCGCGGCTAGCAGCGATGTGAATGCATTCCAACAAAATGTCTGGAACAATCTACGCGCCAATTCCCGCTGTGGTAACTGCCACGGCACAAATGGCACCCAACAGCAGACGCCTCTTTTTGTGCGGGAAGATGATATCAACCAGGCCTACAGCGCCATACTGACGGTTGTGGATATCAATACACCCATCAACTCAACCATCATCAAGAAGATCAGCAGCGGTCATGCCGAGCAGTACTGCAATAACTGGCTAGGCAGCATCTCCATCTGTGCAGCGACCATTACGGCCTATCTGGAAAATTGGCTCAATCCAGCACCACCCGCCCCAGAGCCCAACAATGACATCACCTACGATCCTCCCACGCTTTATGACCCCAGTGATGGCAAAAGCTTTCCCAACGACCCTGGCCTGTTCGAAACCACCGTCTGGCCAATCCTTACTGACTATTGCTCACAATGTCACAGCAGCCAGGCGGACATTCCACAATCACCCTACATTGCCGAGAGCGACGTAACTATCGCCTACGAAGCAGCCCGCAGCGGACGCCGTATCGACCTGAACAATCCGGCCGACTCCCGGCTGGTAGTACGTCTCAGTGAGGAGTTCCACAACTGCTGGAGTGACTGTCAACTCAACGCTGACGAAATCGAAGCAGCCATTACTGCCATGGCCAATGGCATACCCACCACACCACTTGACCCAGCACTGGTCCACAGCAAGGCCCAGACCCTCTACCAGGGCACGCCCGCTAGCGAAGGGGGCCGTTATACCGAGAATCAAATTGCCCTCTATAAGTTTGATTCTGGAAGCGGTTCGACTATCTACGACCGTAGCCTGGTAGCGCCACAACTCAACCTCACCCTAACGGGTGAAGAGGGCGTCGACTACCAATGGGTTGGTGGCTGGGGGATTGAGCTCTTCTCAGCATCCGCTCGCGGCACCGTCAGCGGCAGTAGCAAGCTGACTCAGCGTATTGCCGCCAGTGATGCCTACACCATTGAAGCATGGCTGGTCCCCGCTAATGTGACCCAGGAAGGACCTGCCCGCATCATCAGCTACTCTGCCAATAATACGCTACGCAATTTCACTCTGGGCCAGACCCTCTACAATTACGATTTCGCCCAGCGCTCCAGCAGCAGTGATGCTAACGGCGCTCCCCTGCTCTCCACACCGGATGCCGATGAAGTGCTACAAGCGACACAACAACATGTTGCCATCACTTTCAGCCCACAGGATGGACGACGAATTTATGTCAACGGCGAACTGGTTGCCAGCGAAACAGCAAGTCAGTACGACAACTTGAACGACTGGGACGAAAACTTCACCCTACTGTTTGGCGCAGAAGCGGACAGTAGCTCCCCTTGGCAAGGCAAACTGCGCCTGGTGGCTATCTACGAACAAGCGTTGACCCAACAGCAGATTCAACAAAATATGGAGGCTGGCGTGGGAGAGCGCTACTTCCTCCTATTCAGTATCAGCGATCTGGTGAATGTAGCGGAGAGCTATGTGGTACTGGAGGTGAGCCAGTTTGATAACTATAGCTACCTCTTCCACTCACCTCGCCTCATCTCTCTGAGTGACAACCCAGGCACCGTGGATATTGCACTCCAGGATATGCGCATCGGTATCAATGGCGAGATATCAGAGGTGGGGCAGGCCTACCGAAATCTCGACCTGACTATCGACGCCGCGCCCACTGATCTCTCTTCATTGGGAACTGTTATCCCATTGCAACAGGGGCCAGAGTGGGACGAATTCTTCCTCAGCTTTGGCCGGCTGGGCGACCACACCAATGTCATCCTGGATCCCGTACCACCCACACCCGCAGATCCCACTAATGGAGAACCACAACCCCGGATTGGTCTGCGCACCTTTGCCGAAATCAATGCCACCCTCTCACAACTGACAGGCGTGGCAATCACCCAAACTGATGTGCAAGCTACCTACAGCGCTGTTGTCCAGCAGCTCCCGGCCGATGAGAAGATTGACGGTTTCCTCTCCTCACATCAAATTGGCATCTCCCAATTGGCTGTGGAGTACTGCAATGCTCTGATTGAGGATACCGACCTACGCAGCCAGTTATTTCCCGGCTTCGATTTCACCACAACTGTCGACATAGCCTTTGCCAGTCAAGCCAACCGAGATCTACTACTAGATCCTCTAATAGAACGCTTCAATGGTAATAGCCTTGCCACTCAACCAAATCCAGCAGACATCAAAATTGAGCTAAATGCATTGATCGACCGCCTCAGTATCTGTACTGGAAGCTGTGCGGCTGACCGCACCTTATCTGTCGCCAAGGGAAGCTGCGCTGCGCTACTTGCCAGTGCTGTCATGGTACTTCAATGATATCCACCCTGCCTATGCCCAAAGATGTGAGGAGCCACTGATGGCCAAAAAGAGACACCTGACCCCAGACCAGCCAATTCTCCTACCAGATCATCATCGCCCCTATACCCGGCGTGACTTTCTTGCCCAGGGATTATTAGCTGGCGGTGCCTTACTTGCCGCTCCCAGCTTTTTGGGATTCAACTCAGCCCGCGCCGCTCTCTCATCCGATATCGCAGCATTGAAAGCAAGTTGTGGCATCCAGAGTATTGGTGCAGGCATGATCCCTTTCATCTGCTTTGATCTGGCTGGCGGTGCCAGCATTGCCGGTTCCAATATATTGGTAGGCCAACAAGGTGGACAACTGGACTTCCTCAGCACTCAAGGGTACAACCGCCTGGGACTACCCGGTGATATGCTGCCATCACTTACCAACCCTGATACTCAGCTTCCCTACTACGACGATAGCCTGGGATTGGCCTTTCACAGCGACAGCGCCTTTTTACGTGGCATCAAAGAGAAGATCAGCGAATCCACAGGCCTTAACATCAATGGTGCGGTCATTCCCGCCCGCTCAGAGAATGATACAGCTAACAACCCCCATAACCCTATGTACGCCATCGCCCAGGCGGGAGCCAATGGTGAACTACTCCGACTGATTGGCTCCCGCAACTCTGACTCTGGAGGCAACTCCATTTCACCGTCCGCGCTAATGAAAACAGAGTGGCGCCCCACTAAGGTAGACCGCCCCAGTGATGTCACCGGCCTAGTGGACACGGGTAAATTGGTAGGACTGCTGGATCAGGCGGATGCCGTCGCCGTACTGGAATCGGTGCAGCGAATTAGCGAAGCCAAATTGGGTCGCATCGACAGTGGCATCACCCAAGACGCAGTGATTAAAGACCTATTGCGCTGCGGCTATGTCAAAACCGCTGATCTAGTAGATCGCTATGGCAATCCCAGCGCCCTGAATCCAGAACTGGATCCCGAAATTGTCGGTCCCACAGGCATCTTCACCCAGAGTGAATTTGATGGTGATGGGGAATTCCGAAAAACTGCATCAGTGATGAAGATGGTGATCAGTGGCTATGCTGGCGCCGGCACCATCACCATGGGCGGCTACGACTACCACACTGGAGAGCGAGCTACCGGTGAGCTGCGGGATCTCCGCGCCGGCCGCTGCATGGGCGCCTGTCTGGAGTATGCTGCACGGATGGGCAAACCACTGATGATGTATGTCTTCAGTGATGGCTCACTCTTCAGCAATGGTGCCATCGATGACAGTGAAAATGGCCGTGGCAAAGGGGTATGGACAGGCGATAACTCCTCCACTGCAGCCTCATTCTTCCTGGTCTACAACCCAACAGGCAGACCACTATTACGTGGGGGAACGCTTGATGAGCAACTAAGACAACAACAGATCGGCTACTTCCGTCGTGATGGCTCCGTGGAGACCGCCGCCACCCCAGCCGCCAACAATGTTAACCTACTAGTGGAGACCGTGGCGCTAAACTATCTGGCGCTACATGGGCTTGAGGGTACCTTTGACACCCAATTTCCCTCCCATCGCCTGGGTAACACCACCCTTCGCGACAGCCTTACCGCATTTCAGCCTATACTGGCAGTGTAGGCAGGCCCGCCCCAAAGCAATACTATCACGCACTAATATAAAGCATCGACACATACCCACACTACTTATAAAACTATTATTTTTAATTAAATACAATAAGTTAACAAAGAGGCATGATTTATGCCTTAGTAAAAACAACATTCATACGAAGGTGCACTATGTCACAAACCAGAGCAGCCACCATTCACCCACTTCAAAGTCAGCTTACCACTGAGCAGAGACAAGAACTGGTTGAGCAGCTGCTCGCACCATTTCGGGCATTGCTGTGCGATGAAAAAATCGCCGACATGGAAAATATCCAGCAATCACTTCAGGATAACTACCTCCCCATTGCCCACTGGCTATTGCAACAGCAGGACTCAACCCCCTTCTATGTGGGTATCAATGGGGCTCAGGGATCAGGCAAATCCACCCTTTGCAAAATACTTTCACTGATACTGCAACAGGGGTTTAATAAAAGCGTCGCCACCCTCTCCATTGATGATCTTTACCACACCCGAGCAGCCCGCCAAACCCTAGCTAAATCGATACATCCACTACTGGCCACACGTGGTGTACCCGGCACCCATGATATCGCACTGGGACAACGACTCTTTACAGAACTGGCTTGCCCCAACGGGGAAGTACAGGTCCCTCGTTTCGATAAATCCCAGGATGACAGAGCCGAACAAGCATCATGGTGCAAAATCGAATTGCCAGTGGATATCGTACTATTTGAAGGATGGTGTGTTGGCTCACAGCCACAAGATGAATCCACTCTCGCCCCCCCCATCAATCATCTGGAGCAAGAAGAAGATCAGGATGGCACATGGCGACGCTATGTTAACCAACAACTGACCAGCGAGTATGCCGAGCTATTTCAGCGCCTAAACTGCCTGATCATGCTGGAGATCCCTGATTTCAACAAGGTACTGGAGTGGCGCACACTTCAAGAACAAAAACTCAAAGAAGCCAACAATACACAATACGTGATGAATGATGCAGCCCTAAACCGCTTCATCATGCACTACGAGCGGATTACCCGAGCTAATTTAGCCAAGATGCCAGAACAAGCTGACCTCCTGATTAAACTGGATGACCGGCACCAGATCAGCGGCCTATTTTGCAAGGAACATCCATGAAAAAGCTGCTCATCTTCACCGATCTGGATGGCACGCTACTGGACCATGAAGACTATAACTGGCACCCTGCACGCCCAGCCCTCGAACGCCTTGAGAGACTAGGTTTCCCGGTTATCTTCAACACCAGCAAAACCTTTGCAGAGCTAGTCAGCCTAGCAAATGAGATAGGTAACATCCACCCAATGGTCTGTGAAAATGGCAACCTTGCGGCCATCCCGGAAGGCTATTTTGAAGCAGGCCAGAGAGCAATTAATCACTACACCCCCCACCTATTTGGCATCAAATACCAGCAAATATTGGATATTTTGAACCAATTGAGGACAACATTTTCTTACCGCTTCTGCGGATTCAATGATCTTGGTGTCGTGGGAGTCATGGCACAAACTGGCCTAGGCAGTGACAAGGCTAGCAGGGCCTGCCAGCGCCTCTGCTCTGAACCCATTTTATGGCTGGATGATGAAAGCGAGCTCAGCGCCTTTGGACTGGAGCTGCAAAAACAGGGGTTAAGCCTAACCCGTGGAGGGCGCTTCTACCATGTGATGAAACCGCTAAACAAAGCAATCGCCATGAACTGGCTGTTGGAACAATATCAACAACTGGAGCCGGATACAGAATGGATTACTGTTGCCCTTGGCGACAGCTTCAATGATGTACAGATGCTAGAAGCTGCCCACATCCCGGTACTAATCCATAACCCTCATGGAACCGCTCCCAATCTTAGCCACCTCAGGCAACTTATCAGCCCATCTCATACTGGCCCCCGAGGCTGGAATGAGGCCATCAACCAAATTATCGATACACAATTATGAGGACCTCACCATGGGTGACTTTTACCAAAATGGAATCATTACCAATTTCCACAACCTGACCAAACGCTCAACTGAAGATATTGAAAAAGAGTTGCTGGGTTTTTCCAAGCAACGCCCCATGTCATTGGTACTCCCCTCACTATTCTCTGAATTAGAGGGCCCTGCACTTAGCGGAATTATTAATGAGTTGATAGAGGTTCCCTATTTGAGTGAAATTGTTATTGGTCTGGATCGCGCAGACGAACAACAATTTCACTTTGCCAACGAATTCTTCTCTCGCCTGCCTCAGCATCACCGTATTCTATGGAATGACGGCCCACGACTGCGCCAACTGGATAAACTCCTACAAGAGAAAAACCTCGCCCCAAAAGAGATGGGCAAAGGACGTAACGTCTGGTATTGCTACGGCTATGTGCTCGCCTCAGGTAAAGCCGAATCAGTCGCCCTACACGATTGCGACATCATCACCTATGATCGCTCCATGCTGGCCCGCCTCCTCTACCCGGTAGCCAACCCCAACTTTAACTACGAGTTCTGCAAAGGCTACTACGCTCGCCATGCCAATGGCCGGCTCAACGGGCGGGTCAGTCGCCTTCTGGTCACACCCCTGATTCGTGCGCTGAAAAAAGTTTTTGGCTACGATGAATTTCTGGAGTATCTGGATAGCTATCGCTACCCATTAGCAGGGGAGTTCTCTATGCGCGCTGACGTATTTAACGACATTCGCATCCCCAGCGACTGGGGGCTGGAAGTTGGCGTCCTTTCTGAGGTAAAGCGCAACTATTCCACCAACCGTCTGTGCCAAGTGGATATCGCTGACAACTACGATCACAAGCACCAGAATCTCTCCCCAAACAATCCGGATACAGGCCTCTCCAAGATGTGTACGGACATTGCCAAAGCGCTATTCCGCAAACTGGCAACACAAGGAGTCATATTCACCAATGAGACCTTTCGCACCATCAAGGCAACCTATTACCGCATTGCCCTGGACTTTATCGAAACCTATTACAACGATGCCGTGATGAATGGCCTAAGCGTCGACCGTCATGAAGAAGAAGTTGCTGTAGAGCTGTTTGCCGAAAACATCCTTGCTGCCGGCAAATCCTTTTTGGAGAACCCAATGGAAACCCCGTTCATCCCCAGTTGGAATCGGGTAATTAGCGCCGTACCGGATATTCTGGACCGACTTTATGATGCGGTTGAGGAGGATAATTACTAGTCCCTGAAAACAGATCGAACCCGTAGGTGCTTGCCCAGCAAGCGAACAGAGTGACTTTTTGGCAGGCTGAAGATGAGTAATGAAGTAGCGTTTGCACAGTTACAACAACGCGTAGAGAACCACCTGAAGATTATCTACCCTGACAACTATCAACAGGTTAGTAAACGGGTCATGGGCTTGATAGAGCGCTATGGCAAACTCGCCACTGCCGCACCAGAAGGGCTATGGAGTGAACAGGATATCATCCTTATCACCTATGGTGATTCCATTCTTATGGAAGGGAAACACCCACTGCAGGCACTGCGCAACTTCCTGCGCTCCCATGTGGAAGATGCGGTCAAAGGCGTGCATATCCTCCCCTTCTTCCCCTTCAGTTCGGATGATGGCTTCTCGGTAATCGATTATCGTGTCGTCAATCCGGTGTTAGGGGATTGGCGGGATGTCAAAAAACTCAGCAACGATTATCGCCTAATGTTTGACTTGGTTATCAACCACGTTTCGCGGGAAAGCCTATGGTTCTATGATTACGTGGCGAATTTGCCACCTGCCAAGGATTACTTCATCGAGCTCCCACAAGAGACCGATGTCAGTCAGGTGACCCGCCCCCGTAACTCGCCACTACTGGTCCCGGTCACCACACGTCGTGGCATGCTCCACGTATGGGCCACCTTTAGTGAAGATCAGATTGACGTCAACTTCGCCAACCCGGAAGTACTGCTGGAGTATCTGGACATCCTGCTCCTTTATATCCGCAATGGCGCACGTATCGTCCGCCTGGATGCCATTGCATTTTTATGGAAGCAACTTGGCACCTCTTGCATACACCTTAATGAAACCCATGAGGTGGTCAAACTGATCCGTGACCTAATGGCATATGTTGCCCCGGGCTCCATCCTACTTACCGAAACCAATGTGCCCCACCAGGAAAATATCAGCTACTTTGGTAATGGCGATGAAGCCCATATGGTCTACCAATTTTCGCTGCCACCACTCACCCTACACGCCCTCAACCGTGGCACCTCCCAGCACCTCACCCGCTGGGCTCAATCACTAGGTGATCTCCCCCCTCATTGCACCTACTTCAACTTTACCGCCTCTCATGACGGTATTGGCCTGCGAGGATTGGAAGGAATACTGGATCGCCATGAAATTGATGAGCTGATAGAGTGTATGCATCGCTTTGGTGGCTTTGTCAGCATGAAAGCCAATGCGGATGGTCAGGATACACCCTACGAAATTAACATATCGCTATTTGATGCGTTACAGGGTAGCCGACGAGGTCCTGACCAGTGGCAGATAAACCGGTTTCTCTGCTCCCAGGGGATTATGCTAGGCCTGCAAGGCGTTCCAGGTATCTATATTCATAGCCTGCTTGCCACGCCTAACGATCTACACGGTGTAGAAGTCACGGGCCGCACCCGTTCGATCAACCGCAAGCGCTGGAACTATGAAGAGTTGGTCGGGCAACTGGATAATCCCCACACACCCAATCACGAAGTCTTCAACACCCTCAAGCACCTCCTGCGAATCCGCAAACAGGAACCCTGCTTTCATCCTGACAATCCTCAGGAGATTATCGAGATCAATCACAGCTTGTTTGCCTTCATCCGAACAGATAAAGAGCGTGGTGAACCGCTGTTTGCCATCTACAATGTCACCGCCGCACCCCAGCAGATTAATTTACCGCTACGCCCAGACCTCACTGATAAACCAATCTGGTTTGATCTGGTAAGTCAGGAAGAGTTACCAGATATTCTGCCCTGCACAACCTTAAAGCCCTATCAATTTATGTGGCTGATCAAACGGGGTGAAGTCGAATAGTTTTACCTGTCAGTGATCTAAAAATAACAAAAAAGCCTTTCCAGACAACTGGAAAGGCTTTCATCAACTCGTTGCAATTTACGCTAAGGTACAACCACCGTTACGGTCATGGTATCACTATGGCTAGCCCCCATATCATCAGTCACTGTCAGCGCAAACTGATAAACCGTTGTCTGCTTAAGACTGTTAGGTGCTTTAAAGTCAACGGAAACCATATTGGCGTTATTACCCAAATTCAGACTAGGCCCGCCAATTTGGCTCCAACTATAGCTGACAATTGAACCATCACTATCATAAGAGGCGATACCATTCAGTACCACGGTATCCCCTTTGGCAACGGATTGATCCATACCTGCATTTGCCACAGGTAACATGTTGCTGCCATTGCCTTGGGTAATCGTCACCGTCGTACTCACTGAAGCAGAATCAACCAAGCCATCATTGACCACCAGCGTTACAGTATAAGTACCTGCATTCTGGTAAGTATGGTTTGGCATCATACCCGTACCGGTAGTTCCATCACCAAAATCCCAATAATAAGTCAGCACATCTTTATTATCAGGATCGAATGAACCACTGCCATCAAAGGTGATAGTGTGTAGTCCACTGTAAGAACCGCCAGCATCTGCAACAGGTGCCTGATTCATAGTACCGTTATTGGTAATATTGGCCTTTGTTGTTGCCGCAACCGAACTTACCAGACCATCATTAACGATCAATGTAACCGTATAGACACCTGCCGCAGCATAGCTGTGTACTGGATTAACACCCGTTGCAGTGGTGCCATCGCCGAAGTCCCACAGATAAGTCAGCACATCGCCATCGGCATCTGATGAGCCAGAGCCATCGAAAGTGATTACGCCACCTTTAATGGACTCATAGATCCCCCCAGGATTGGCAACTGGAACAGCATTGCCATTATTACCCACTGCAATAGTTGCACTACTTGTTGCCTGACTGGATGCAATGCCATCGCTCACTGTCAGTGTGATCGTATAGGTACCGGGCAGCTCGTAGATATGGTTAACATTAGCACCACTACCCATTGAGCCATCTCCGAAGTCCCAGCTATAGCTCAATACATCACCATCCGTATCGGATGAAGCTGAACCATCCACCGTCACACTAATATCACCACTATAGGGACCACCTGCATTAGCCAACGGCGCATTATTGGGCGACTTGGAGATCTCCACAGTAAAGGTAATGATCTCAGAATTAAACTGACCATCATTCACTACCAATGTACCGGTATAAAGCCCCAATGCAGCATAGCTATGTGTTGCTACAACCCCAGACGCAGTAGTGCCATCACCAAAATTCCATTGATAAGTCAGTGCATCACCATCTACATCATATGAAGCACTGCCATCAAAGGTAATCACCACACCCTTATCTGCCCAGTAAACCGGGTCAACCATCGCAACCGGGATATCCGGCGCAGCCTCAACGGTTACTGTCACTGTTGCACTACTTTGCTCACCATCACTGTCTTGAATGGTATAGCTGAAGCTGTCACTACCAAAGAAGTCAGCATTCGGAGTGTAAGTCACTGTTGTGCCATCTGTTGTCACTACACCATTGGCTGCAGCAGAGACCGCTACCACAACGGCAGGCCCATCACCTTGATCATCATTGGCCATCACATCAGCATTAACAAAATAATCCTCTGCCACTGTCATAGCATCTGCTTGAGCTACAGGCACTTTGTTAACATTATTAACCATCACACTTACTGTATCAGTACTACTTGCAGCACCATCAGTCACGGTCAATTCGAAAGTTAATAGTGCACCGGCAGCATCCACTTCTGGTGCAGCGAAGGTAGGTTTGATCGGATCAGTAAGGTCTAATGCGACATAAGGGGCATTAAGCTGCAGCCAAGTATAAGTAGCTTCGCTACTAGCAAGACTCAATGAGCCATCCAATGTCACATTATTGGTTTCATTAACAGCCTGATCCACACCCGCATTTGCGGTAAGCACTATTGAATCAGATTTTTTACCAATAAGTATCTTTGAAGGAATTGCAGGATCCATATAATCCATCACCCACGCAATATTCCCTCTATTATTAATTCTTGCGAATTGATAAAACGCAACATTCTCGGGATTTTCTGGCGTTGCATGAGGGAATGGATAATCAACAATATCTTCTAAGAGGTCACTATCGCCCCCCTCCATAACAGTAATCCCATCCGTTGCATTCGATATAATCACATCACCAAGCAGGTTAGTAATCGGCATCATAGGATCAGAAGGGTAATACCAATCAGCAGGTGGCTGGAATAATACCTCTCCATTATCAGACAACCACAAATGCCCCATAAATGAAGGCGGAAATATATCGTAGACTGTTATAATGTCACCCGTAATTGGAGAGTATTTATAGACCCCCCAACTCTCTTGACCAGTAAACTCATCGATAGAGATTCGCAGCCAGGCAATCTCTCCATGATCATTAATCGTTGGTGGAAATGGCATCGCTTGAATGTTGGTGTAATTGGTGATTTGAGTTGTTATCCCATCTTTATATCGATAAACCTGATGTACGCCAGCGCCATCTCGCATGCTCCAAGTTAACTCATCCTGATTGTTCAACATACGATGCTCCAGCATAGAAACCTGAGCATCTGCTGAAGCCTGAGCAATCCAAGTTGAAGTAACACCATCATAAAAAAACAAGTCAAAGGTATCTGTTACCCATGCAACATGCCCTTGGTTGTTAAGTACTACGCTAGAGCCTGTATTAAACCATGGCTTTTCGAGATCAACAACGCGCTCTCCATTGTAGAGATGCATCATAACTTGACCTAACTCTGGGTTAGTATCCACCCACAAAAGGTCTTCATTGTCATTGAAAAGAATATAGGACTCAGGCCCCTCAATATAATTAAGGCCTACATCTTGAACCATATATTTTACAGAGGTAATAATTACCTCATCCGCCACAACACTATCGAACTCGCCATCATTGACTAATAATGTAGCGGTATAATCTCCATACTGAGTAGGTGTAAATGAAGGCATCACATCATAAGGATTACTTAACGCCGAAGTAATATCACTACCATCTGGTGCAGTGAGTGTCCATTGATAGGATAAAGCGGCACCTTCCAAATCAGAACTAGCGGAACCGTCCAGCTGTGCAATGCTATCGATATAAACAGATTGATCAGCTCCAGCCTCTGCAACAGGAGGTGCTTGGGGATAAACCGTTGCTTGATATACTGAGCCAAAGTAACCTTCACCACCAAAACCGACTTCGTTCCATACAATAGCACCATGATCATTCAGATCTAATGACGTCACTGAAAGACTGTTATCGAACTGAGGTGAAATGAGGCGAGTTTGTACACCGTCAAAAAAATAGATGGCATGGTCATTGTAATAAGCTACTTGACCCAAATTATTCAAAGCATAGTGCTCATAATTAATGGGGTCTGATATTTGTGCAGGAGCAGATCTAATAAGGGTATTTATGCCATTGGAGTAGAGTCTGAGTTCATATCCTGCCCCCTCATACAATATATCCCCGGCATTATTCATAATAGGCGATGGCATATTAGGGCCATACAACTGAGTGCTCCACGCTGTTTTAATCAGCGCTATTTGTTGCTGGGTATAGGCATTATAGACGTTAATATTATTCTTATAATCAGTACTATCTTGCTGAAACCAAGCCACATCTCCATTATTATTAATCGTAACAGTTTCCTGCTTTGTTATACCTGAAGGGAATGTTTCAAAGGTGACCAAGCTACCATTAACACAAGCGGCAGCGGTGGTTTGCCAATCTGCCATTTGAAACAAAAATGCGGCATCACCCGCATCATTGACATCTGGATAACCCATTATTAGCCCTGGAAAATTGGCAATTTGATCTGCACAGGGATAAGTGATTTGGCTACCATCAGAGATAGCAAGCCCACCTCCACTTCCAACACCAGCAACGGTGTATCCATTATCGCTTGCCTCATAGTAGTCATATCCTGCTGCTAAATGAGGCATCAATGCACCATTATTAAATATACTATTATCAAGTAGCACACCAGCTTCTGTTACAACATGGCCAAATATATTAGATATATTAAACAAATACTCTTGACCATTTTCATACACTATAACCCCACCATTTACAGCTTCATATGGCCATGCCACCTGCCCTTTATTATTTATTTCAAGTTTTTCAAAGAATGCATGGCTTCCTGCCTTATCACTGATTTTTTCCACTACATAATATGGCGCTGCCAATGCCTGGGACGAAATAATACTCCCCCCTAAAACTGCGGCACTAACAAGTGTCGTAATTTTTTTCATATTCTTCTCCAAATTTTTCAGGCATAACAATGACGTGACCTTAACAATTAGGCCCAAAAGGTACGTAAAGAATGGTTAAGGTATAGCGAGTGCTACAAGCTAGGTGGTATCACTGCACGAATGGCAATTAAGAAAGAGAGCTGCTCCCTGATCACTTCAATGTAAGACATTGTCACCCCCAATGCATCCATAATGACATCCCGACATTAGGTATCGACAAATTATGCAAACTATTTAACAATTTTTTTATTGTTTTTTGCAGCGCAGGAAAAGATGGGCGATTTATTCTAAAGATTGCAGGGCCTTAGTAGTCATTGCCTCACTATAGAGATTGATCTTTTTATGCGTAGGCATCCAGCCCATGAGAAAACGTTGAAAATCAGCCCAGGCAACTGGATAGAGTTGTCGCCATTCAAGCTCCAATGTATCCATGTCTATAAACTTGCCTAGTGCATAAAGTTTATTTCTTATTTGAGAAAAGTAGTGATCTAACAAACCATTTTGCCAGGTAAAGCACTCATCTGAAGTTAATGCGCTCCCTATAAAATAAGCCACATCACGCATACCACAACCTCTGCCTGCATATTGAAAATCTACGGCAGCAACGGCTTCATCTTTTTGGTGAAAACAGAAATTAGCTACTTTGGCATCGCCATGAATCACGGTTTGAAACCGGCAACGATTAAGCAAGCGATCAAGGACTTCCGCATTCCGCTTCAATGGCCCATCATCCATCACCTGATACTCATCCGGGCGAGTATCCAAATGCCAATAACTTCCCACAGACCATAACCCCTCAGTAGCATCACCCATAAATGTGGCATGAAAATTAGCTAGCCAGGTAAGGCAGCCTTTCGCTTGTTGCAGATTAAGATGGGATTTTCTCAAAGAAAAACCTGCGGCATCCAGGTCTTCCAATAGAATCAAACTGGCCTGCTCATCACCTGAGGCATGAAAACAGCGAGCAATCCGACAACTCTCATCACATTTCGATGCGTAGCGCTGATACCAATGCATCTCTACCTCATAAGAGCGTATTTTGCGTTGGTGAGAAAAATCGGTGTGCCAGCCTCGGGGATGTACCACCTCTTGCGGCAAAGCGATCATCTTGGCGATGACTGTCAGCTGGCTGCCCCCCTCAAGATGAAGGCGCACAATCTCACCATAGCCACTCCACAAAGATTGGATCACCTCATAATGGAAGATGGCCTGCGCACCAAACTGCTTCAGTATCAGCTGTTGCTGAGAAGTATTCACTTGGAAAAGAGGTAACAACGTACCGTATGTTGCCCCTCTAGCTGAGTAACAGCGGGATAGACTTGGCGACAGGTATCCATCACCTGAGGGCAACGTGGATTGAAATGACATCCCTGTGGTGGATTGATAGGAGAAGGCAACTCCCCTTCCAGGTGTTGCTTTTCGCGTCCTGTTTCTCGTATTGAGGGGACAGCAGAAAGTAGTGCCTGGGTATAGGGGTGGCTTGGAGAAGATAACACCTCCTCAACACACCCCTGCTCCACAATTCGCCCCAGATACATAACAGCTACCTGATGGGCCAGGTACTCCACCACCGAAATATCATGGGTAATAAACAGATAAGCCAATCCCAGCTCACGCTGTAGTTTTTTCAGCAGATTAAGAATCTGTGCCTGCACCGAAACATCCAACGCACTCGTCGGCTCATCACAGACAATCAACTTTGGCTCTACCGCCAAAGCACGGGCAATACAGATACGCTGGCGTTGGCCACCAGAAAATTCGTGGGGATAGCGGTGCTTATGCTCTGGCCGTAAACCGACCTGCTCCAGCAGCTCATCGATACGCTGCTGTCGCTGCTGGGCATTCCCCCCCTTATTTTGCGCAACCATTCCCTCCTCGATAATCTCCGCCACCCGCATGCGGGGATTCAATGAGGAGAAAGGGTCCTGAAAGATAATCTGGATATCACTGCGCATAGGACGCAGTTGACGATTGCTCAGCTGGGTCAGATTCAGTGATTCAAAATTCACCTCGCCGCCCGTTGGGCGAATCAGCTGGAGTATCCCCTTTCCTACCGTAGTCTTGCCACAGCCGGATTCCCCCACCAAAGCGAGCGTCTGGCCGGGTTTGAGATCAATATTGATACCATCCACAGCATGCACATGGCCCACTACCCGTTTAAATAAACCCTTACGAATCGGAAAGTGCACCTTTAGGTCATCCACCTTTAAAATGGACTGCTCTGACACCTCTGCCGCCACTACCTCAGCCATCTCCACCGGTGCACTAATCGTCGGCTCTCGCCCCTGATTTGCCTCATCCATCAGATGGCAACGAATACCATGGCTATTTACCTGTAAATGCCATGCTGGAACTTGACTACGGCACAGCTCCCAGGCGTAATCGCAGCGGTCTTCAAATCGACATCCTTGGAACTCCGTAGTCAGTGGAGGAACAGTGCCACGAATCACTGCCAGGGATTCCCCACGCTTCTCAATATCCGGCATAGAGGCAAACAGCTTTCTAGAATAAGGATGCTGTGGATCAGCAAAGAACTGTTCACGACTTGCCTGCTCCACAATCTGCCCGGCATACATCACCGCGACACGATCCGCTACTTCTGCCACCACTCCCAGGTCATGGGTAATTAACAGCATTGCCATGCCGGTCTGACGTTGCAGGTCTGCCATCAGCTCCAATACCTGTGCCTGGATAGTCACATCCAACGCTGTAGTGGGCTCATCAGCGATCAACAACTCTGGCTCACCCGCCAGGGCGATAGCAATCATCACCCGCTGCTTCATCCCGCCTGAGAGTTGGTGAGGATACTCTCCATAGCGCTGCTGAGGATCGGGAATCCCCACTGCATCCAACAGCTCAAGCACTCGGGATTTAGCGGCACTATTATGTAGTCCCAAATGACGCTCTACCGACTCCTGAATTTGCCGCCCGATTGTCATTACCGGGTTAAGACTGGTCATTGGCTCCTGGAAAATCATACCGATCTTGCCGCCTCTCATGGCACGCATCTGATGCTCAGGCAACTTCAACAGATCCACACCATCCAGCAACACCGAGCCAGAAACAATCCTTCCAGCCTCTGGAATCAGACGCATCAATGAGAGAGAGGTCATCGATTTGCCGCAGCCAGATTCACCCAGCAAAGCAAAGGTCTCACCACGGCGAATATCAAAACTGACCCCATCCACCGCCCGGGCTGTACCACCGCTTCCTCCGAACCAGGTTTTCAAATCGTTAACTTGTAGTAAAGCGTCGTTCATTCAATTCTCTCTAAAACATCTCGCGCAAAGCCCTTGAGCGCTAGGCACAAAACCACCATGCACTACAGCTCGATTAAGTATGACCATTACCAATGCGGACACACCACACAAGATGATAATTCTCTCAACTATAACGTCGGTAGTCCTTCTACGAAATTGCGCAAAGCTACCGAAACCTCTTTGAGCCCCACTCCGATCGCCTTCATTTCTGCCTTTCTCTTGGTCTCTCGCAGATCCACATCTTGACGCTTCATCTCAGCGGTATACTCATTGGTGGATACCACTGTGAATGGCACAATACCCGAACGCACATCTAGCACCACCGCTTCAACAGTACAGTAGGCTCGAGAAATATTGGGGTTGAGAAGTTGATACTTTGAAAAACTTTGACATTGACTACGATAAGCCAATAGTAAATCAGCCTGATAGCGTGCTGCCGCGGCCCTAAGCACAGGCAAGGTCTTTTTCCCTGGTACCAGTAGAGAAGGTAGGAAAGAGGCATCATACACCCGCTCGGATGCTTTTAGATGCGTAATCAGATCACTAACCACCTCCTCATCCAACCTCACAAAATCACTTGAGTAGTAGCGCCAGTAGTTATTTTGGCTAAGGTTAAGCACCGCAATACGGTTAGCTTCAGGCAATGCTAAGCGATATGACAATATATTTTTAATGGACTCATCACTCAATCCCTCTACATTGTCACTAAATAGAGAACTAACCTCCTCCCCGCCTTGATTCTGGTAGTAACTAGCTGGGCGGGGAGAGGTAACGACTGTTGAACACCCGCTTAACCATAAAACCCCAGCCATCACAATGAAGATAAATTTCACTTTGCCATCCATTCCTATCAATTCATTAATCCTCTACATTTCAATACTAAAGGTGTTTTTTATCGTTGCGCCCTAGGATCAAAAGCATCCCGCACCGCATCGGCAAACAGGTTAGCTGCTAACACCAGCACAAACATAAAGATAAAAGCAGCCATTAACGACCACCACACCATGGGCTCTCTCGCCATCTCCAAGCGGGCGCCATTAATCATATTCCCCCAGCTGTACATGGTTGGATCAACACCTATACCGACATAAGAGAGCACCGCCTCTGCCAGCACCAGTCCGCTGAAATCCAATACCAGTGAAATCAAAACAATATGCAATACGTTGGGAAAAATGTGTCGTGACAATATCGTAGACTGACGTACACCAAAAGCATGAGCAGCCTGTACATAATCCAACTCTCGGAGCTTCAAGGCCTCCCCCCGTAACAAGCGACACAATCCGGTCCAGGAGGTAATACCCAAAATCATACATAGGAACAGCAGACGGATATCCGCCATCTCCTCGGTAGTTTCAAATAGCTCAGGATGACTAGCGATATAGGCTTGCATAATTAGCACGGCCGCTGCAATCAACAACACGCCAGGTATGGAGTTCAAAGTGGTGTAGAGATATTGAATAACATCATCCACCCAGCCACGGAAATAGCCAGCGGCCACACCCAGCACCACCGCAAAAGGCAGCATCACCAAAGTGGTCAAAGTACCAATCACCAGACCTGTTCGGATACTCTTCAATGTTTGGTAGAAGACATCCTCCCCGACTTTATCGGTGCCAAAGATGTGGTATTTCATTCCAAGCATGATGGCAACAAATCCGATACCAAGCATAACCAATAGTGTTACCAGTATCGTTCTCCAGGGTATCTCCAACTCCCCTCGCCATAACTGCTCAAACTGCTGTTGATAGGCAAGCCCATGGCGTTGCGCCAACAACCAAATCAGCACTGCGCAGATGATGACCCAGCTTAAAATGGCATAACAGCCAGCGATCAAGATGGTATTGGCAATATCCTGTGACTTATCTTCCAAAGCTTGTAAATGGGCGCCACCATACTGCAGCCGAGGATAATCCCTTACATTAGAACCATCTGCTAATTCGATGTTTTCTTTTGAAAAAAGATGTGTTGCAAAGGGTGCTGAATAGCTTTTTCCAGTCTGCACACGAATCGGTGTCAGTAGCTTATCCAGTACACTTAATGCTTGTGGTGAATAGTGTACTTCAGTGCTCCCCTCCTGAGGTGGCAGAGGCTCACGAAAGTGAATAGAGTCCAGCAGGCCGATAGCCACATAGCCCAACAGAATAACTAACGCTGCCGCGGCAATCCGGCTTTTCAGTACCTGTCTCCATGGCGCTAACAGATAGGGTTTGCTTTTAATCAGCCAGCCACCTGCAACAATGATGGCAATCAAAGCAAATACTAGCGCATCGGTCCACAACACCACCCATTTCACCGGTGCACTCGTCGCGGCAGTAGCAATGACAAGTAACACGCCTGCCAACAGAATAAGACGACGATTTTTTATTAACTCAGCCATTAGTTCAGCCTTATCCGTGGATCAACCAATGTATAGGAGATGTCCGTCAGCATCAGGCCGATGATATAGAGTACCGAGCCCAGGAACACCATGGAGCGCACAATGGCAAAGTCCTGGCGATTGATGGCATCGATGGTATAACTTCCCAATCCAGGAATACCGAAGAAGGACTCCATCACCAGACTCCCCATAAATAACAGCGGAATCACCACCACGACACCCGTCAGGATCGGTACCAGGGCATTTTTCAATACATGGCGAAACAACACCAACTGCTCCCCTAGCCCTTTTGCGCGAGCGGTACGCACATAATCGCGGGAGATCTCCTCCAAAAAGATCGTACGATACCAACGGCTACCAGAGCCAATGCCACCGATCACGCCAATAATCACGGGTAGAATTAGAAACTTCCATGCCTCCAAGCTATGTTGATAACCGGAGATAGGAACCAGATGCAATACCTTACTGACCAGCCACTGGCCGCCAATGATATAAAACAACCCAGAAATGGACATCAAAACCACACAAAGTATCACGCCACTCAGGTCCACATAGCTACCGCGAAAAAAGGCCATCAGCATGGCAAAGGTGATATTCACCAACAAACCAATAACCAGCGTCGGTACTGCCAGGGCCAGTGAAGCCCACATTCTCTCAGAGATATCATGACCTATGTCTCTCCCCTCGTCTGACTGACCAAACTCAAAAACAAACAGCTTTAACGAATTATCGAAGAAGATGGTATTGGTAAAACTGGCCATGCCCGAAGCGTCACCGTTATAGAACAGCGGCCGATCATAGCCTCGTTCAGCTTTCCAATCAGCCACAGCCTCTTCAGTCACATGCTTCATACCCAATTGCATATGAGCCATATCGTCAGGGGTATTTACCACGAAGAAAAGCCAGAAGGTAAGAATATTCACCCCTATAAGAATAGGGATCGCATAAAGCATGCGGCGTATGATGTAGGCAATCATGGGGCACTCCTCTCATGACGACGATAAGCGAGGAAAGCCGGTGCGATAACAGTCAGCAGCACAACGAACACCATCAAAATAGGCCAGATCACAGGTGCATTCCACTGTGCCCGATGTTGCTCACGAAGTTCAGCGTCGATACGCGCATACTTCAAGGTATTATTGGCCATCATGTTTCGTTTTAGATTTTGGTACCACTCATGATACAAGGCGAAGCTTACTGGGTTGAAACCAAAAAGCCATGGACTGTCACGACGGACAATTTCCACCATTTGATCGATTACTGCCTGACGAGCGGGTCCATTCGGCATATCCTTCATCTGCTCGAATAACCGATCAAATTCTGCATTGACATAATTCGCGGCATTTTCACCACTATATTTGACCTTGCCATTGGGCCCATACAATAGAAATAGGAAATTTTCCGGATCAGGATAATCGGCATTCCATCCCCAACTGAACAGCTGGGCATTACCGGTAGTCATCTTCTCTCGGAAACGGTTGTAATCGGTATTACGCACCACCAACTGGATTCCCAGCTTCTCAAACTGCTTACGGTACCAATTGAGCCACGCCTTATCATCAGGACCGGAAGCGGAGACATCGTAATGGATAATCAACGGCTTACCACTCTTGGCGTCACGCCCATCGGGATAGCCTGCCTGGGCCAATAGGTGCTTCGCCTCATCGATAGAACGGCGTTTTTTCTGGCCATCCTCCCACTCATAGACATAAGGGTTAATCCCCTCTTGCCCCTTACGATAGCCGAAGATACCTGGAGCGATAGGCCCTTGCGCAGCAATTCCACGACCATTGGCAAAGATGGAAATATACTCCTCGTAGTCCACCGCAATGGCGATAGCACGACGCAACAACCTCGCTGATTCACTCTCCCCGCCAACCACGGGGTCCAGCATATTAAAGCCTGTATAAAAAATAGAGCTGGAGGGTGCCGTTTTTAGGCGTATCCCCTTCGCCTGCATGGTTTCACTTAGCTCCATCTGCCCAGCAGCATCAAAACTAATGGCCTGATCAAAGGCATCAGAACTAATCCCAGAGGCATCGTAATAGCCCTGTAAGAATTTATTCCACAAAGGTATCGTCTCCTTATCGAGACTGAAGACAACTTTATCGATAAAAGGCAGTGGTTTCCCCGCATCGGCCAACAGTTCTGCATCGTCATCGCCAAGCTCCCCCTCAGTGGGATAAGTCTCACCATGGAAATTAGGATTGCGCTCCATCACCATCTGCAGATTGGGATTATTCACTGTTAACATATAAGGACCCGTACCTACTGGATACCAATCCAATGTGATATTGCGTTCTATTAACCCCGGCTGACTATGCATACGATCCGCCTCCCAGGGGATTGGTGCAAAAAACGGCATTGCCAACCAGTAGACAAACTGAGGATAGTTCCCTTTGATTTTGATGCGGTAGGTATAGCGGTCAACCAGCTCCACGCCCGACAGATCAAACTTCCGCAAATCCAGCCACTCATCAGGCTTGCGCGCCTCTTGAAGCTGCTTATTAAACTCCGCCAGGCCATCAATATATTCACTCATCAAGCCCAATATCGGAGAGTGTAATCCTGGATGGGCCAGCCTTTTTATTTGATAAATGTAATCTTCCGCAGTGAGCTCACGGCTGTCAGTTTGTTCCAGATCATACAGGCTATAGACCTTTTCCAAATCCACTTCGCTGAGCTGATGGTAGAGATACGCCTCCCCTTCACGGGCAAAAGCAGGGTGTGGCTGATACCGAATGCCGGGCTGAATAGTAATCTCGTATACGCTATAGGCAACGCTACCCGTCGCATCACTCTCATTCCCTGCTTGGTCATAGTAAAGAACAGTCGGCTTCCCTTTCGAAGTGAGTGGGATGAGTTCGTATGGGCGCTTTAGATAATGGTATTGAAGCACTGGCTCATAAATCTGCCCGGTAAAGATAATTTCATTGGAGCTATATGAGATGGCGGGGTCCAGATGTTTAGGGCGCTCTGAAAATGAGCTGTAGAGGATATTTTTGCCCCGGTGATCAGCTGGATAAGGGTTATTCCATGCGCTATCGCATCCCCCTAGCATTCCCATCAAAAGCAGTAAAAGAGTGAGAGTCCAGATCCGCATTGCTCAATTATTTTTATGAATTTGCACAGTTATACCGGGCAAACTACTGAAAAACAAGCGATGTTATCAGATAAATTGTAGATATTGCAGATCGATAAAAGCGCTGTAAAATCCCATTAAGCCACTTTATAATGCTGGCATCACTGGGCGGCAGTGTATCGTCCGTTTACGACATATTCTATGCATAACGATTAAAAAGGTTCAAAGTATGGGCATTCTTACCGGTAAAAACGCACTCATCGTTGGCCTGGCCAGCAACAAATCCATCGCCTACGGCGTCGCCAAAGCGATGCAAAAAGAGGGAGCGGAACTCGCATTTACTTATCAAAACGAAAAATTACGCGGCCGCGTTGAGAAACTGGGTTCTGAGTGTGGCTCCGAAATCTTCGTCCCATGTGACGTTAGCAGTGATGAAGAGATCGAAAAGGTATTTGAACACGTAGACGACTACTGGGATCACATCGATATTATCGTTCACTCTGCTGCCTTTGCCCCACGCGAAGAACTGGAAGGTGATTACTTGGAGTGTGTTACCCGTGAAGGCTTCAAAATGGCCCACGACATTAGTTCTTACTCATTCTCAGCTCTGGCCAAAGCGGGACGCAACATGATGCAAGGCCGTAACGCATCACTGATCACTATGAGCTACCTGGGCGCTGAGCGCTACATTCCTAACTACAACGTTATGGGTCTTGCCAAAGCCAGCCTGGAAGCCAATGTGCGCTACATGGCCAATGCACTTGGTCCCGAGGGCATTCGTGTTAATGCCGTTTCTGCCGGCCCAATCCGTACCCTGGCAGCCTCAGGTATCAGCGATTTCCGCCGCATGCTGGATTACGCTGAAGAAAACTCACCAATGCGCCGTAATGTCACCATTGATGATGTAGGCAATGTCACTGCATTCCTAGCCTCCGATCTGGCTATGGGCGTAACCGGCGAGGTACTTCATGTAGATAGTGGCTATCACACTATCGCGATGCCACATAAGATTTAACACCTCATAGGTCACAGGTCACTCCAAAAGCCACGCTCTGCGTGGCTTTTTTCGTCAATTCGCCGGCAACTTTTGCCATTTTGACCATAAAGCGAACAAGCACACCTAAAACCAGTAAAACTCACCTCCCATAGCAAGCAACTGTTTTACCAAGAATTACTCAGCAAGCCGCTCACCCCTCCAGAATAAATAACATTAAATAATGACAATTTAATTGCAAATCCATCACGACCCGATAATCTGATATTCTTGGCAAATAAAAATAGAACAAGCCAAAAGTGCTACATACCCCCCCCCCGGGTCCTGATAACAGGATTTTCCTCAAACTAGCACAGGAGAGAGGAGATGAACGATTCAACAAACCTAGGCGGCCTAACTGGCTTACTCAATGATTATCCCGAAGAGATTCAGCAATTACTTAAAGAGTTACGGCTAAAAGAAGAGCAAAGGGGCTCGCACCCTGCTCGCATTGCATCCCCAAGGCAATTATCACAGCAGCGCCCACAAAAATGACGCACCCGCCCACCGCTGTAAGTGGTGGGCAAACCACCGCCTCGCACTGCCTAATGTTTCAGCATATAAACTGACTGCCCCTAGCAATACCTTGTAAGATCCGCAATAATCGCCCCTCTTCAGATCAATCAGAAAGAAAGGCACTATCTATGTGGTTTAATAACCTTCAGCTGTTTCGTCTCACCAAATCCTTTACCCTTAGCACTGAAGAGCTAGAGCAGAAGCTAGCTAACCACGCCTTTCAGCCCTGTGGCAGCTTACAGCCTTCCAGCCTCGGCTGGGTCTCCCCTCTAGGGAGGCATGGAGAAATGCTCACTCATACAGCTAACGGCTATATCATGGTTTGCCTGCGCAAAGAGGAGAAGATCCTGCCAGCCTCTGTCATCAAAGAGATTGTCAATGAAAAGGCAGCGCAGATTGAAGAGGAGCAAGGCCGCCCTGTTCGCCGTAAAGAGCGCCTAGAGATGCATGATGAAGTCACCTTTGAGCTGATGCCCAAAGCCTTTAGCCGCTCAAGCCATACTTACGCTTACATTGCCCCCAAGGAGAAGCTAATCGTTGTTAATGCCGCCAGCACGAAAAAGGCAGAAGAACTCATCAGCGAACTCCGCAAAGCACTTGAGACACTCCCAGCGGTTCCCCCAGCACTGACCCAAGCCCCATCATTTACCATGACCCAATGGCTATCTGGTGAACAGACCCCCAGCGATATCATTATTCAAGATGAATGTGAGCTGCGCGATCCCTCAGAAGAAGGGGGAATTATCCGCTGTAAACGCCAGGACTTGGGAAGTGACGAGGTGCAGTGTCATCTCAGCGCCGGAAAACAAGTGGTCAAACTAGCCATTGAGTGGCATGACCTGCTTAGTTGCGTCATTGCTGATGACCTATCCATCAAGCGCCTGCGTTTTAGTGATGAAATCCTAGAGAAAAGTAACAATATAGGCGCAGAGGACGCGGCTATCGCCTTTGATAACGACTTTACGGTGATGACTCTGGAACTTTCCAGATTCATCCCTCGACTCCTCGAGCTATTCGGCGGCGAAGACCAAACAATGTACATTGAAAGAGTTTAATGCCCACCTCCCACTTTCGCGATTGGTGAAAGTGGGAACAGCTACTTTCTCATATGGGACGCTAACTCTGCTGAGCTCAAATGTCGAATACGCTCATGGATATGCCGACAACTCAACACTGACAAGAAGCGACGAACCTTAGCCTCACTATTCAACTGTTGCAGCTCTTGCTGATAGATCTCGCGCACCCACTGAGGATCCAGCAGATATCGACTTGATATCCCTTGAATGGCATTTTCATGGACTTTCTGCTCTTTTTCACTCTGATAGAAACCCATCATATATCTCCCTAAATAAACAACGCCTTGAAGATAACAAATAGTTATTGCAGCAAATTTTCCATTTAGTGACAGGTAAACGTTTTTAGGTCTCCGTTTCAGGCCGCTTTAGCCAAACCACATTACCCCCACTCTTCTTATCCAGCCGGGAAAGCGATTCTTCATGGGCTTTTAACTCATCCTCCGCCGCCCTCACCACCCTCAATCGTGGACGCGAATCCTCAAGACGCCGAATCGATGACACATTACTTTCAGCACCATCATCATTATGACTATCCAGAGAGAGCTTACTCTGCCCACCCGTCATCGCCAGATAAACATCGGCCAAGATCTCGGAGTCAAGCAGCGCCCCGTGCAGCTCTCGCTTGGAGTTATCGATGAAATAGCGTTTACACAGCGCATCCAGATTATTTTTCTGTCCCGGATGCTTTTTCCGGGCCATTTCCAGCGTATCTATTACACTGCAACAATCAAGAATATTCCCAAACCCTGGATCCAGTAGCTTGAATTCATGATTGATAAAGCCAATATCGAAGGGAGCATTATGAATAATCAATTCAGCCCCTTTGATAAACGCCATAAAATCATTAGCAACAGCTGAAAAAACTGGCTTATCTGCCAAAAATTCATTGGTAATCCCATGCACCTCAATTGCCTCCTGAGGCACTTCACGTTCCGGCTGGATATACTGGTGATAATTATTACCCGTCAAACGACGATTAATCATCTCAACGCAACCAATCTCAATGATTCGATGCCCTGATTTGGGATCAATACCTGTGGTTTCCGTATCAAGAATTATCTGACGCATTTCATACCTCGCTCAAGAGCCTATAGCTCACTAATGCCCTTATTCGCCAACTCATCCGCCATCTCATTCTCACGATGACCGGTGTGGCCTCGCACCCAATGCCATGACACCTGGTGTCGCGCTACAGCCTCATCAAGCCGCTGCCAAAGATCCACGTTCTTAACCGGTTGTTTATTAGCGGTTTTCCAGCCACGCTTCTTCCAGTTGGCAATCCACTCGTTGATTCCATTTTTGACATACTGGGAGTCTGTGGTCAAAGCAACCACACAAGACTCCTTCAGGCTCTCCAAGCCCATAATTGCCGCCATCAACTCCATTCGGTTATTGGTTGTATCCCTCTCACCGCCATAGAGGCTCTTTTCATGACCTTTATAACGCAACAACACTCCCCAACCACCAGGCCCTGGATTTCCCTTGCAGGCACCATCCGTAAACATCTCAATTTTTTTCATCAATATCTCTTTGCAAACTGGATTGAGTCACCCCAATCGCACGAAAACGGCGGCGCACCCTCCAACTGGGACGAAGTGGCGTCATCGTAGCAACCTGTTTTTTGGCGACAAGGATATAGCCTCCCCCAAAAATAGGCCAGTAACGTGCGCCCAAGCGCTCAAAAAACAAGCTGCGCTCCTTAAAATTCCGTGTCCCAAATGGCGGACGATAGAAATAGGTCTCAAAATGTTCAACCTCATAACCGAGCAATGCAAACCAATCCTTAACCCGATGAGGACTCAAAAAGCGTCCGTGCCAAGGGAGACGTTTGAAAAGATTCCGCAACCACATAACAAAACCCCAAAGGCTATATGGATTGAAACCGACAATGACCACTCTCCCCTCAGGGACCAAAATGCGATCCACCTCACGCAATACTTGATGAGCCTGGGCATGAATCTCCAAAGTATGCGGCAATACCACAACATCCACACTATCGGTTGCTATTGCCAGTCGATCCACATCACAAGGAATCGTAAGATAGCTAGGATGTTTGCCATTTTGCCGACCATCTAGAATAAGACGATGCTTAATTCGACTATTTTTCAACAAATCAGCACTACCAAGAGAGCCAATTTGCAGTAGATGATAGCCAAACAGATTACTTAAAACCTGATCCAAGCGGGACTGGAAGAGCGCCAGAAACTGCTGTCCGATATGGCCACAATACCAAAGATTAAGCTTACGACGCAGTTCGTCATAGCATTTCTCTGCTCGCTTCAACTTGCTGAAAGCTTTAAACATTGCGTAGAATCAATATTATTCTCATCACTTGATAGTAGCGTATATCTGATTATGATCACAATCCGAGCCGTCAATGCCTTTCAAGATAATTATATCTGGATGATCCAACATCGAGAAAAGCCCCATGCCGCCGTAGTCGACCCAGGGGACGGTAATGCGGTCCTTGAGTACTGCCGAGAACATCAAATCACACCCACCGCAATCCTTATCACGCACCACCACTGGGACCACACTAATGGTGTTGCGACACTGACCCAAAGCTACCCGAACATTGTGGTTTATGGGCCAGCCCATGAAAACATTGATGGAATAAGCCAGCCACTTAAAGAAGGAGATGTCGTCTATATTAAGGAGATAGAAGCCCTATTTAAGGTTATCGACACACCAGGACACACATCTGGCCACATCTGTTATCATGGCCACGGCTCACTATTTTGTGGCGACACACTGTTTGCGGCAGGTTGCGGGCGCTTATTTGAAGGTACTGCCGAACAGATGCAACACAGCTTATCCAAAATCCGCGCCCTTAATGACGACACACAACTTTATTGTGCACACGAATACACAGCTGACAATCTCAAGTTCGCTCGCATCGCTGAACCAGACAATCAAGCCATTCTTGCACGCCAGCAACAAACGGCCCTGCTGCGCGCTAAAAATCAGGCAACTGTTCCCAGTCTTCTCAGCCTTGAAAAACAGACCAACCCCTTTCTGCGCTGGGATAACCCTCTGTTAATTGAAGCAGCGGCAAATTATTGCAACCGGAAACTTAACAGCCCAGCAGAGGTGTTTGCTGCTGTACGTCAGTGGAAAGACGATTTAGACTGAAACCATTAAAGAATTATAGTAAGTAGGAACTACCTTGCAGCATTACAACAAACTTCTTATCAGCTTGTCGATGAGTACCTTAATCACAGGCTGTGCACTACAACAAAACCACCATGAAACCCAAAACACTGTAGCACCCTCTCAAGAGATAGTTACGACGCCACAAGCCAAAATAGAAGAAGTTGAGAGCAGCATCCAGAGCATCCGTTATCTACAACCCTCCGCTGGGCTGGAAGTATTAGCAGGCGAGGAACAAGTTGAACCGCTTATCAACGACAAACCGGATACAGCACCACAACCACTATACTCTCCGGCCCCTGACCTGTTATCTCTTTCTATCATCGAACCTGTCAATCTCTACGCCGACACTCAAACCCACGATTTATGGCAACGACTTCGCCAAGGCTTTTCCTTACCCGATCGAAATCATCAAGGCGTTTTAGCAGATCAAAAATGGTACTCATCCCACCCAGAGTATCTTCAAAGAGTGACCAAACGGGCACAACCTTACATGCACTACATTTTAAGTGAAGTGGAAGCCCGCGGCATGCCTGCTGAGATTGCTCTCTTACCTATCGTTGAAAGTGCCTTTCAGCCTTTTGCCTACTCCCATGGACGCGCAGCTGGAATATGGCAATTCATCCCTGGCACAGGAAAACTCTACGGCCTCAAACAAGACTGGTGGTATGACGGCAGGCGAGATGTTTATGCCTCGACCCAGGCAGCTCTGGATTATCTGACTTACCTAAACAAGATCTTTGATGGCGACTGGCTACTGGCGCTAGCAGCATACAACTCTGGTTCCGGCACAGTGTCCAAAGCAATTAAACGCAATAAACGCCGAGGAAAACCTACTGATTATTGGAACCTGGACCTGCCTAAAGAAACTGAAGGCTATGTCCCCAAATTGTTAGCACTGAGCAACATCATTGCTAACCCTTTAGCTTTTAACGTCGCTCTCACACCGATTAATGATGAGCCCTACTTTGAGCTCGTCAATACTGGTGGCCAAATTGATCTGGCACTTGCCGCTGACCTTGCTGGGCTCACAACCGATGAGCTTTACAATCTCAATCCCGGCTTCAACCGCTGGGCAACAGCCCCTGATGGCCCTCACTATCTACTTATTCCCAAGCAAAATGCTGAACAGTTCATCACTGCATTAGAGCAACTGCCTGAGAATGAACGTGTTGAATGGGTAAGGCATAAAATCAAGCCTGGAGAAAGCCTGCTCTCAATCTCCAAAAAGTACCAAACCACTGTTAGCCTATTACGTGATACCAATAATCTACAGAGCAACATGATACGCGCTGGCCAACACCTATTAATTCCCACCGCAACACGTAATCTCGACACCTACAGCAAGTCAGCAGAATTACGCAAAAAAGCAATCCAACAAACTAAACGAAATGGATATAAAATTACCCATAAGGTAAAAATGGGCGACACGCTATGGGATATATCACGCAAATACAAAGTAGGCGTTAGAGAATTAGCAAAATGGAATGGAATGGCACCACGCGACCCACTACGTCCCGGACAAAAACTGGTGGTGTGGAGCAAACAACCACTTCAAGCAACAGCCGCCAACACAACCCCTGCAGGTCAATTGCAAAAAATTAATTACAAAGTACGTCGTGGCGACTCACTAGCACGTATCGCCCAAAAATTTCGAGTTACCGTAAAAGATTTACAGCGCTGGAATAGCATCAATCCTAGAAAATATCTGCAACCAGGACAACGCCTTACACTGTATGTAGATGTTACACGCCAGTCAGGTGGTTAATAGATTGAATTGTAACTAAGTTGCGCCCTCACCCGATTTGAAAGCTTTCCCAGCCATTGATTGGTTAATGCGTTTGAAGGAGCAATATATAACGATTTTGCAACAAGAGCATAAACCTTCTGACGAGAGATCTTAATGGGTCTCTCGATTATCTCGTTTGATATTAATTGCTGCGCCAACAGCGATAATGTCTCCAAACCAATCACCACTGGCCACAACACTGATAACCGCAGTAGATAGGCTTGTCTCGGCACCCTAAGAATATACTCAATAGCTGACTGGTAATGCTCCACCGCCTCACTTAACCAATGAAGCCGAAGCTGCTTAAATTTTGCCAACTCCCACTCATTGACCACATTAACACCAAATTGGGCAAACTGCTTTTCAGGCAAATAGCAACGGCCAATGGCAAAATCCCCCTCCATATCACGAAGAATATTAGTCAGCTGCAAAGCTTGACCAAATCTAATACCTAATTGACATTGCTGATCTATATCCCAACCACCTAAACGCTTGTCATGGGCATAACAGATGTTGCTCCAAAACTCACCCACGCACCCGGCCACCCAGTAGGTATACTTCTTCAATTGCTCCGGTGTTGTTAATGCAACAATTTCACCTGACTGCTCATTGGGAAAGTGCGCCAAATCAAATAGCATTCCTTCAGTTAGAATAAGTAGAACCTGTCTAACATACCGGCGATCATTCTCATCCAAGGCCTGATAAAGCGAAAATACCTTAGACAGGTTAAACAATAATAATGCTTCAGCATGCTGATCCTGCTGACAAACCAACTTCTTCACGCAATCACAATACTCACCAATAGCCAGCTCCCCTTGAATGACTTTTCTAAAATCACTCAACAACTGCTGACGCAATCGTGAATCAATCAACGCTGTATCAGCGATGGTATCTGCCGCTCTAGCAAGCAAGTAAGCTGTGCCGATAGGTAAACGGAAAGGTAATGGCAATACCCTAATTGTCAGGTAAAAGGAGCGGGAAACATCCCGTAATAACACGCTCAGCAAGAATTTTTGACTACCCATGATCAGCCAACGACTACATTAAATAATTAATTAACATAAGATTAAGCGACTCATAAAATAAAAGGTGCCTATTTCTAACGAAATAGGCACCTCATACACAGCTTAGTCAGTATTAAGCGCTAGCAACTGCTTTTTTACGTACCGCTTTTTTTCGGGTACTTTTCTTTTTCACTTTAGCTTTCACTTTCCGGTTATATTGTTTTTCCCATTTTTCAGCGAATGCCTGAATAGCTTTCTGCTTAGCCTGCTCTTTCTTCAAGATTGTAGTCACTTCTGTGACGGCTTGAGCAACAACTGCCTTAGCTTCTTTCAGGCTAACCTTAGCAAGGCTCAATGCAGCGTTAGCTTTCGCAAGCGCTTCACGAGCACGCATTACTGCCGCCTTAGCTGCTGCGGTCTTACGTGCCGCTGCATTAGCACGCGCTTTCTTAACTTTTTCTTTTGCCGCATCTACTTTAGACATTGCAGCAACCACACCCTTCTCCGCACGCTCACTTGCTGTCACCGCCTTTTTCAAAGCACGAATTGCATCAGCATGATCTTTATTAATTGGCTCAACATTCATTAATACATTATAGCCTTTAGCAACACTCTTCTTCACAGACGCTTTCTTGCGTCCTGCCCGCTTAACAGAAGCCTTTTTCATTGCACTCTTTTTAGTAACCGCTTTTTTACGTGTTACACCTTTTTTCTTTGCTGCCATGGTTGTTTTCCCCTATGGTTTTACTTTATTCAACAAGATTATAGGCATAAAAACAAAAACGTGCAAAAAAGCGACAAAGAATTATCAAAAAAGCTCTTAGTTTTGATTGAAAAAATTTAAAATAAGATTGGAATAGCGTCGGGCCAATCCATAAGCAACAATTACTCCCAAAGAATTTGCAGCAATATCTAGAACATCAAACTGTCGATACGCTGTTAACCCCTGAAGACATTCTATTGCTATTCCCAGCAGAAAAAAGAAGATAACAAGTGAAATAAAATAACGTGATTTTACTATCTGCATAAAATAAAACGTAATACATAAATAAGCTAAGCTATGCTCAATCTTATCAATTCCATTAAAAGTTGACTCTGAAAAGGGCAAAGGCATAAGACATACCACAACCAGGCCAACAATCATCATCAGCCCCACAACCAAAAAACACTTTATATAGGGTACATCCTTAAACATAAGACACCTTATATAGAAAAGGAGGCATTGCCTCCTTTTCTACTTACTTTCGCCACTCGCAATGCCATCAACCTTGCGTATCACCTTCATCACTTTCCAGGCATGCATGATCCCCCAAAAATAGAGCGCCAGGAAAATCACATATCCATAAAATAATAGATAAGAGGGTATACCAATCTTTTCGCCAACAATTCCCACTGATGCCAAAACACCACTAATAGTCATCATAGTCAATACGATTTTTGCCTTCCCAAACCCAGCTACCTGAAGGATATGATGAAAATGTTCACGATCAGCCGAGAAAGGTGAACGCCCCCGAATAACTCGACGCGTCATAATGACCATTGTATCAATCACGGGCAATCCAGCTACCCACAACATTGCCGCAGGAGAGATTGCAGGATCTTCACCCTGACAAAGGTCAATGGTATACCAAGCCATCACAAAGCCAAGCAATAGACTCCCGCCATCACCCATAAATATCTTTGCCTGACGTCTCCCAGGGAAGGGGAAATTAAAGATGAGAAAGCCCAATACTACAGAGATAAAGCACATCAATACCATGGCATCACTATATAACCCCGCCTCCCAGGCGATAAAGGCAAAAGCAGACAAAATCACCAACAGCATAGATCCAGCCAAACCATCCACTCCATCCGTCATATTTGTGGCATTAATGATCCCAACCACTACAAATACAGAAAATGGTATTGCCCAAGCACCAATATCAATAGCTTGCGTATAAAGCAATTCACCATACCCTGTAATGAGTACATCACCCCATAAAATCATTAACAGTGCCGCGATAACTTGAGCGGAGAAACGTATCCGAACAGAGAGTTCCTTCAGATCATCCATCACGCCGATAATCACCATTAAGGCACAACCAGCAAGTAGCGCCCTATAGGCATCAATTGAGATGGGAAGCCCCAACACAGAAAAAAGAAGGCCACTAAACATGGAGATACCACCAACCAGAGGAACAGCCCCCTCATGGCACTTTCGCCCACCAGGACAATCCATCAAGCCAATACGTTTAGCAACAGGGATATAAAAAACCACTGCAATGACAGTAACGACTAACGCCGTCAGATAACTTGAAAATCCATCCATATTTAAACCATCTTCATGCAAATAGTATGGCTAATTTTGCCACATTATAATTATCACTCAATACTAGCATTCGCCTTCACATTGAGCACGACTTAATTCCCCTTAAGCTTATTAGCCTTACCTTACCTCATTCAGCATTTTCTCAAGCCGTTTAACAGAGATAGGGTGTAAAGTTTTTACCTCCTGAGCAAAGAGGGATATACGCAACTCTTCGATATCCCACCTCAAAGGTAGCAATTTAGCTCTACGTTCAACAGAATCTTCCTGGCAAAGCTTCAAGTATAATTCCCATACCCGCGCCACATCCATCATGGCTACACGGTCACGATCCAGATTATGATTCAACTTCTCCAAGCGTAACTGAATGGCTTTGAGGTATCGAGGGTATTGACTGAGATAGAGATAGGGGGTGGCTGTGATAAAGTCAGAGACGAACAATGCTTCCAACTGCTGATGAATATCAGCAACGGCATTAATCCAGAAAGCAGGAATGTTACCTTTGATTGACAACCTGATTTGATGATAAAGCCCCAATATTACATCCAAAACACAGGATAGCTCATTAGCCACATCAATCAGATGCCCCCTCCCCCGCTCCAAGCAGTTGTTAAACTCTGCCTCATCCCGAACATTTCCACTCCCCTCGAGAAAGCAATGCTCGATGGCAGCGAGAATAATCTGCGCTTTCAATTGATCTGCACTACCGATAGTTCGATAGCAGAGTGCCATTCTCTGCAAATTAGGAATATTTTTTTGTAGATATTTGACCTTATCAGCTAACTGTAGCGCAAACAGTTGCTGCAATCCTTTATGATGAACCTGTTGTGCCTTTTCAGGTGTATCAAAGACCCTAATCGAGACAAAGTCAGTCCCCGCCTGCAGTGCCGGATAAGCCTTTAAGGTCAGCCCTCGCTCTTTTATCTCCACCATCTCTGGAAGGCTTCCAAAATCCCACTGGGTAATGCCATCCCGCTCAAGATTTGCCACCTTTGGCGTCACAAAATGCTGACTTGCCAAACTGCCACACTGGTGCTTGAGAGCATCCAAATTTCGCCCATGAGCAACGACCCCGCCCTGCTCATCTATCACTTGAAAATTCATACACAAATGATCCGGAATAGTCAGCGCCTGCCAAATATCTGCAGGCAGTGGTTCACCTGAGATTCGATTTAATTGGTGAGCAACCGCCTCTAGCAGATTACTCTCCCGCTCGCTTGATAGTGCTTCGACACAAGCCTGGGCATAATCAGGTGCTGGAACAAAATTACGCCGAACAGCCTTGGGTAGAGCTTTGATTAAATGCACCACCTTCTCTTGAAGCATACCTGGCACCAACCACTCAAAATAGTTGCTATCGAGTTGATTGAGTATGGCCAGTGGCACCTTAACACTTACACCATCAGCATGGTAAGTAGGATCAAAGTGGTATTCCAGATCCAACTGTACGCCATGATAGGGTAACGAATCAGGATAAGCTTGCTGAGAAGCGAAAACATCCTGCTGCAACAGCTCATCACGACTTAGCTTCAGTAACTGAGGATTTTTTCGGGCAGCTTGCTTGTACCAACGCTCAAATCCAATACCATTATGGACCTTTTCTGGCAGTGCCTGATCATAAAAAGCAAAGATCAACTCCTCATCGACCAGCAGGTCACGCCGTCGGGTCTTACTCTCCAACCGCTCTATCTCTTCCACTAGCGCTCGGTTATGCTTCAAACAGGCTGCATGACTGCGAAGCTCACCAGCAATCAGTCCCTGACGAATAAAGATCTCCCGACTCACCTTGGGATCCAATGGCCCATAGTGCACCTTTCGCCTAGCAACAATCGGCAACCCATAAAGCGTTACCTTTTCAAAGGCAACCACCTGTGCCCGGCGTTTCTCCCAATGGGGATCGCTATAGCTTTTTTTACACAGTGGCGCAGCAATCTGCTCAACCCATTCTGGCTCTATTTTTGCCACAGTACGGGCAAATAACTGAGAGGTTTCAACCAACTCTGCCGCGACAATCCACTTAGGCTGCTTTTTACGCAGGCCTGATCCGGGGAAGATTTTCAGTTTTTTACTACGCGCACCAAGATACTCTTTATCCTCTTGCTTGAAGGCAAGGTTCCCTAGCAAGCCACTCATCAAGGCACGATGAATCTGCGCATAATCAGCCGGCTCTTTATTAGGATGGAATCCCATCTCTTTCAATTGTCCGGCCAGCTGCTTATAAATGTCTCCCCACTCCATCATCCTCAGGTAGGAAACAAACTGCTTTTTACAAAGCTTGCGGAGTTGGTTACGACTAAGATGCTTTTTTTGCTCTTGGAACCAGTTCCACAAATTGAGATAAGCGAGAAAATCGGAACGCTCATCGCGAAACTCACGATGGCGCTCATCTGCTGCCTGCTGTTTATCTGCCGGGCGTTCTCTAGGCTCCTGAATACTTAGTGCGGATGCAATCAACAACACTTCCGATAGTGATCCTTCATCGATCGCCGCCAATAACATACGGCCAATGCGCGGATCAATTGGCAAACGCGCAAGCTTTCTTCCTAATGCCGTCAATGCTTGCTTTTTGTCAATGGCTCCCAGCTCTTGCAGCAACTTATAGCCATCGCTCACCATACGGCTATCAGGTAAATCTACAAAAGGGAAAGCCTGGATCTCCCCTAAGCCTAGACTTGCCATCTGTAGTATCACACTCGCCAAATTGGTCCGGTGAATCTCTGGCGGCGTAAACTCAGGACGGCCGTTAAAGTCCTCTTCTGAATAGAGACGGATACAGACACCGGGAGCAACTCGCCCACAGCGCCCAGCACGTTGATTTGCACTCGCTTGGGAGACAGGCTCAATGGGAAGCCGCTGAACTTTACTGCGATAGCTATAGCGACTGATGCGTGCCAATCCGGGATCCACCACATAACGGATTCCGGGCACCGTCAGCGAGGTTTCCGCCACATTAGTAGAGAGGACAATACGTTGCTTGCGACTGTGTTGGAATATACGCGCCTGTTCCGCCGCACTCAAACGCGCATAGAGTGGAAGAATCTCACTATCTTGAGGATGATGTTTACGCAATGCTTCAGCCGTTTCACGAATTTCACGCTCTCCAGGCAAAAACACCAAAATATGCCCATGTCGGTCCAAGCGGGAAATTTCATCGACAGCCTCAAGTATCCCTTGCACCACATCACCGCCCTCCCCCTCATCACTTTCATAGAGCGGGCGATAACGAATCTCAACTGGATAACTGCGGCCGGAAACCTCAATCACTGGCGCATTATCAAAATGTTTGGAAAATCTTTCCGTATCGATAGTCGCCGAGGTAATGATCACCTTTAAGTCAGGACGTTTCGGCAATAACTGCTTGAGATAGCCCAAAATAAAATCGATATTCAGGCTGCGCTCATGGGCCTCATCGATAATAATCGTATCGTAATGATTAAGGAGGTGATCCTGCTGCATTTCAGCCAGCAAGATACCATCGGTCATGATCTTAATATAGCTTTCAGCATGGGTATGATCACTGAAGCGCACCTTAAAGCCGACAGCCTGACCCACTTCACTACCAAGCTCATCAGCAATTCGGGAAGCCAGACTACGTGCAGCCAAGCGACGTGGCTGAGTATGACCAACATAGCCATTTACGCCACGCCCCAATTCCAGGCAGATCTTAGGTAGCTGAGTGGTTTTACCTGAGCCAGTTTCCCCGGCAACAATCACCACCTGATTTTCTGAAATCGCCTGTTTGATGTCTTCACGCTTATCTGAGACAGGCAGCCCTTCTGGATAAACTGGCGTGGGGAGTTGCTCAAAGCGACGGGAGCGCAGCTGAACTGAAGCATCAAAGGATTGCTGCAACTTAGCTAGGCCTTGATCAACGGGCTTACCCTCTTTAACCCGTCGCTGAAGACCATTAAGACGTTTACGCAAAGCAAACTGATCGGCCAACATACACTGGTCGATACGTTCATAAAGCTGCTGGAGTAATGTTTGATCTGACATAGCAGAGACGGCCATCGTGAGATGACCGTATCATATACTATTTATATATTTACACTAATGGCGTTTCGCTTCTGTCTCCACATGATAGTGGATATCTTCCGCCATGTTCACCTCAACCAAATCACCGGATTTCTCCAGCAATTCCTGACACTCATGACTTAAATGACGCAAATGTACCTTTTTACCGGCTTTGGTATAACGCTCAGTCAGGCTATCAATCGCTTCCATGCCGGAATGGTCATAAACTCGAGTATATTTAAAATCGATCACCACATCTTGCGGATCGTTTTTGGTATCGAACAAGTCGTTGAAACTGCGAATGGAACCAAAAAACAGTGGTCCATGAAGCACATAAACCTTACTGCCACTCTCATCAATCGATTGCTCTGCCCACATATGTTTAGCAGTCCGCCAAGCAAATACCAGCGCGGAAACAATCACGCCAGTCACTACAGCCGTCGCCAAATCTGTCACCACCGTTACACCAGATACCAATACCAACACAAAGGCATCCGCCTTTGGAATTTTCTTCAGGATACGGAAACTGGACCACTCAAAAGTCCCCAGTACAACAATAAACATCACCCCCACCAGCGCTGCTAGCGGGATCATTTCAATCAATCCCGATGCAAATAGGATGAATCCCATCAGGAAAACCGCAGCAGAGATACCAGAAAGCCGACCGTATCCACCCGAGTTGATATTAATCATGGACTGACCGATCATGGCACATCCCCCCATGCCTCCGAAAAAGCCTGTTGTAATATTAGCCACGCCCTGACCAACACACTCTCGATTACCCTGGCCTCGGGTCTCAGTAATCTCATCGATCAAATTCATGGTTAATAGCGACTCAATCAAACCAACTGCGGCAAAAATGAGAGAATACGGCAGGATGATCCACAAAGTCTCCCAGGAAAATGGCACCATTGGAATATGGAACTCAGGCAGGCCGCCGGCAATTGAAGCCACATCCCCAACCGTTTTGGTATCCATTCCAAAGAAAATCACCAATGCAGAAACGATAATAATAGCAGCCAAGGATGAGGGGATCGCCTTGGTCAGCTTCGGTAAAAAATGGATAATGGCCATAGTTAAAGCAATCAATGCCAGCATCAGCATCAGTTCATTGCCAGCCAGCCAGCTCACAACACCATTTTCATCAGTCACCTTAAACTGCTCCAGCTGAGCTAAAAAGATAACAATCGCCAACCCGTTTACAAAACCTAACATGACCGGATAGGGCACCATGCGGATAAAGGCCCCCATCTTGAGTACCCCAGCCAGTATTTGGATGATTCCCATCAGCACCACCGCGGCAAATAGGTACTCCACCCCATGCTCGGCAACCAGATAAACCATAACAACCGCTAAAGCCCCCGTGGCGCCAGAAATCATACCAGGACGCCCACCAATACAAGCGGTGATAAAACCCACCATCGCTGCGGCATACAGACCCACCAGAGGATGAACGCCGGCAACAAACGCAAACGCTACCGCCTCAGGCACCAGCGCTAAGGCGACAGTCAAACCGGATAAAACATCATTCTTCACGCTGGCATAACGCGCATGACTAATCTCAAACATGGATAACCCCTGGGGTAATGTGATGCTGGACAGATGGAAAATTGCGCGAATTCTAACAAATTTTGTCACCAATTAAAAATCTGCCTAAAGAAAGCGACTTGCACAATCGAAACAATTAGGTGACATTATGACAAATACAAAAGCACACAATCCTTCATGCTAAAGCTAAAACTCACCTTTGTCCTCGGCCTACTCTTTGCCCTTACCTTGGCATTAACCATTACCCTGCTATTCGGCACACAAAAGTCAGAGTATTACTTTGACCTAAACCAAAAAGCACTAAACACCCTCAACACCCAACTGGAACTAATGGATCTAGTAGACCAATATTTCTACCAACAGCTGACCAGCATCACACTCGGCACACCCAATACCGACATCTCTGCCAATGAAATTTGGCACGCCGTCACTGAATTAAGGAATAGCCAGCACAACAAGCAGGGCCTACCCGCCATTGAGCAGCTGGAGCAGATCATTCGACTAGGAATGGAAAAGACAATTCATGCCCACAAACTCCTAGAGAGTGGTGAACGTCAAAAAGCGATCGCCGAAATCAGCGACCTATACAACCAGTTACTACAAAATCGCCTCCGCCCACTCATTGAAAAAATGGCGGATGAACAGCGACTAGAAGCAGAGATAGCGGCTGACGAAGAAAACCATGCCACGTCTCAGCTCACCAAAACCGCCACCACCATTTCACAGCTAGCTCTACTAGCTAGCATAATCATTGGCATCTACCTCTACCGAACCATCACCCTCCCTTTAAGCCAACTCACAGCTGGCGCTAATGCGATTCGTGAAGGCCAACTTGGCCACCAAATACAAGCCCTGGGAGATGACGAATTCATCCAGCTAGCCAAACAATTTAACTCCATGAGCTCCACCCTTAAGCAGCAACATGACACCCTACGGGAACTCAATCGAGAATTGGAACAACAAGTAGAAGAGCGCACTGAAGAGCTGCGTCAGGCCAACGAATCCTTAAGACGTGTTGATGCCATGCGAGCCGCTTTCTTTGCCGACATTAGCCATGAACTGCGCACTCCACTGACCATTATTCGCGGCGAAGCAGAGGTTACCTTGCGAAAAACAGGGCATGACGAGTCAATCTATCGGGATGTATTAAAGCAAACCGTTGATCTAACCATTCAACTAAACCGCCTTGTGGATGATCTTTTCTACCTCTCCCGCGCACAAACTGGCGGAGTTAGCTACGAGAAAGAGCCGGTTTCATTAGATGGCCTAATTAAAGAGTGCGCCCTTGAAATTGCCACCAAAATGGAACAGTTGGAACTTCGCCTCAACGCCAACATCCAACAGAGCAAACCTCTCGAAGGCGATAAAGGCAGATTAAAGCAGCTCATCCATATACTTTTGGATAACGCCTGCAAATACAGTCCCCCCAAAGGCCTTATTGAGCTAGAACTGACAAATTCAGCCGATTATGTCACCATCACGGTGAAAGATCAGGGGATTGGCATCCTCGAAGAGGATCTCGAAAAGGTTTTTGAACGCCACTATCGAGGTAAAAACGCACAAAAACTCGCCAAAGAGGGAGGCGGACTCGGCCTCCCTCTTGCGAAGGCGATCGTACAAAGCCATGGTGGAGAGATCACCATCAACAGCAAAAGCGGCCAGGGGACAACGGTCACCATCACCCTGCCCTATGAGACTATGAGGTAAAACCGGAATGTCGATTCTCATCATCGAAGATGACCCGCGGATCACAAGCTTTGTCAAACGAGGATTAGAAGCCGAAGGTTTCATCGTTGACCATGCAGATGAAGGACATGCTGGCATCAGCAAAGCGATTAACAATATGCCATCGTTAATCATTCTGGATGTCATGCTGCCAGATATATCAGGGCTTGAAGTATGCAAACAACTGCGCCAACAAGGCATCGATACGCCCATATTGATGCTAACCGCCCTAGACACACTGGACGATAAAGTAGATGGACTCCGCTCTGGCGCTGATGACTATCTCACAAAACCCTTTGCCTTCGCAGAATTGCTAGCCAGAATCGAGGCTCAACTGCGCCGCAATGCGCCCAAAGGTGAAAGCCGTAATCTGCAACTGGGCAACGTACGCATTGATGATGCAACCAAGCAGGTATTCGTCAAAAATGAAGCCGTTCCCCTAACCACCAAAGAGTACGCCCTACTTCACTATTTCATGTCCAATGTCGGTGTCGTACTGAGCCGCGCAGATATCCTTAAGCACGTCTGGGGACAAGAGACCGACCCACTCACCAATGTCGTCGATGTCTGCGTCTTCGCACTACGTAAGAAAATCGGCTTAAAAGGCGGCGCCAAAATCGAGACAGTACGCGGTTTCGGCTACAAACTCACGTTAGATATGACTGAAGAAGCCTAGTCTTCAAGCAACAACCAAACCTCTCCTCCCTCCACTTCAACAGGAAAGGTTTTCAAATCGCAACGGGCCGGGGGCATAGTGACCGCCCCCGTCTTAATATTGAATCTTGCCCCATGCATCACACAGACAATTTCATCACCCACCATTGGTCCGCCAGAGAGAGGACATGGATTATGAGTACAGCGATCTTCAAAGGCGTAGACACCGCCATCATGGTAATACACGGCAATCTGCAGCGCCCCATCACACACTACCCGGTAACGCTCAGCCTGTAGCTGAGTAAGATCGGCCACTTGTATACGACGTGACATCCCATCCTCCTCATTTGCCTTATTCAATCAAATGGTCGCAAAATAGCATAATGAGACCACAACTGCTTATCTTTATCTTGCTACTATGCACCAACGCAGAAGCTGACCATTTGCCAAGATGGGAGCTGGGTGCAAGCATCGGCAGTTTATCACTACCCGCCTACCGAGCCTCAAAGGAGAATAGCAGCTACACGCTCCCCCTGCCCTACATCAGCTACAGAGGCGAAAGACTACAAATTGGGCGCGATGGTATTAAAGGCTTCCTCTATGATGGTGAAATCATTGACATTGACATCAGCGCCTTTGGCAGCCCCCCCGTCAACAGCAGCGATATCTCCGCCAGGCAGGGAATGGAAGATTTGGCCCCAACACTAGAGCTTGGCCCATCCCTTACAGCCCTCCTTTACCTCTCACCACACCAAAAAGACCTAATAAAGCTTAAACTCCCTTTGCGGAGCGTCATCAGCACCGATTTACACCGCAGTGACCACCACGGGTGGATTCTCTACCCACACCTGGAATTGTCACACCAAAACCCACCACACGGAGATCATTGGAAAATGTCCCTCTCCATCGGCCCCCTTTTCGCCAACAGCGCCTATCACGACTACTTCTTTGGCGTGGATGATAATGAAGCCACCGCTCAGAGACCAAGCTACCAGGGAAGCAGTGGCTATAGCGGAAACCGAACCCTGTTCAGCTATCGTCGCTACCTAACCGATAACTGGGTATTCAGAGGATTTATCTACTATGAAAATCTGGGTGGCGCAGCTTTCTCAGACAGTCCACTTGCCACCGCCAATGAAACCTTTGCAGGCGGTTTTCTCATCAGCTACATTTTCAAGCGCTCTTCCGACTGGGGAACCGAGCACTAGGTCAAGCCTGATCACACCATTTGCGCCAAATATCACGATAATGTCCCTCAACACGCTCAGCCAGCCCCTTACCATCACACAGTGGCGAATCCAACAATTTCTGGCGCAAATCACCTCTCAATGCGGCTAATGATGCCATATCTTGAGCAAGCTCAACCGCCCTGGCAACATACCCTGCCGAATTCTCCGTAACATAAGCGTCGCAATCAATGGAATGCATGATTTCATAGCCAAATCGACCACTAAAATGATTTCCCTTAAGGGTAAGGGTCGGCACTCCCATCCATAACGCATGACAAGTATTGGTATGCCCATTCCAGGGAAAACTATCCAGCATCATATCAACTTGATGATGAGCTAACAGATAATCATTCATTGAGCCAAACGGCAAAAACACCAATCGATCTTCAGTAACACCTAGCTTGGAAAATAGCATGCGCACTTTATTCTGACCAACCTCACTGGTCACAAGCTGGTTTTGCATCAACAAACGACTTGATGGCAATGCCATCAAAACCTCAGCCCACAGACTCAGCACTTCATGATTCAACTTCTGCCACTTATTGAAGCTACCGAAAGTAATACACCCCTTCTCCAAAGCAGGTAGAGGCAAAACGTCAGGGGCATTTTTAGGTGGTTGATAGCAAAAGAAATTATTGCCAAGACGCAACAACACTTCGCTATAGTGGCTATCACCCTCCTCTTGAGGGTCAACCAGCTCATCCGTTAATCGATACTGGATTGTTGGCATTCCCGTTGTGCAGGGATAACCAAGATAACTTACCTGAATGGGCGCAAGCTGATGAGTAAAGCGGGTAAAGTGAGGATTGAGATAGCCATCAAGATCCACAAGGATATCAACCTCATCCTGCCTAATACATTGATAAAAGGCCTCATCATCCATAGCGGATACATTGCACCAATGATCCACATCCCCCGCCAGCGCCACACTTACCTCATCAGGTGCCGGCACATCGGCATAACAAAATATCTCGAACTGCTCATGATCATGGTTAGCCAATAACGGCTGCATGAAAATAGCCACTGGGTTATTGTGAAAACCATCAGATACATAACCCACTTTCAACCTACGGTCGGGATCTCGATCATTGGTATGAATATTCTCTTCACCACTCACCATCTGTTCAGCGATTGCCTTATGCCGCTGACACACCCGAACAGGATCAAACGGCAATTGATAATTCAAATTTAGCAAAATCATGGCTCGTGCCCGGTGCAAAGAAGGATCGAGTTCTAAAGCTTTTTCGCAAAGAACCGCTCCCTTTTCGTACTCACCCAGCGCGTAGCAGCAAGAGGCCATATTATAAGTAGTAACAGCGCAGTGGGGATTGATTTTTAACGCCTTTTCAAAAAGCGCAATAGCATGTTCAAACTCCCGAGCCATCTGCTCAGCCACGCCATAATTTAGATATATCGAATACTCATTAATACCCTGATCGATTGCCTGCTGATAACACACTCGCGCTTGAGCATAATCCTCCATGCCCTGGGCCAGTATAGCGACACGAATCAATGCCTGGGGACTGGCGGGATTTAGATGTAGCCACTGCTTAGCATAGCTCAATGCGCCTACCGCGTCCCCCTCCTTATCCATCACCTCTGAGAGTGCGCTTAATGCATTTTGATATTGAGGAGCAAGAGCAACAGCCTGCTTCAACGGCGCAATCGCCTCATGCCACATCTGCTCCTGCATATAGGAAAGACCAATATTGCAATACGCCTCTGCAACTTTTGGGTTAATTCGCAAAACCTGCTGAAAAGCATCACGAGCCTGAGAATGTACTCCCAGCCCCCCTTTGACAGTACCCAGAAGAAACCATGCCTCCAGATTATTACGTTCCTTTTTGACCACCTTTCCAACCAGCTTCTCTGCAGAAACCAGATCCCCCTGCTGGAGGTGCTGTTTTGCCTTAACAAGCTGTGCAGCAGACTTATTCATATAGCCAGACCCATTTCAGTATTGCCATTGAGAACAATAACATAGACCGACACAAAGCCCTATAGCCCAAAAAAATGAAAAACGGCGTTCAATCACAAATACCTAATTCACAGCACAGAGACATCAAGCAGATACGACATTACCTCATTATTTTGCTGATCAAACACCCCTACTGCCTCAACAAGGCAGCTCAACCAACCCATGGAGCCCACATCAGACAAAAAAGGACAAAAGTCATATCCCCTAAGATTTAGACACTGCTATCGAATACAGCTGCATCCCAGCAAAGCTGGGTGACTACCTGGGGGAAAACAATTGCATGTATCAATGAGTGAAGAAGCAGAATTTAACCATAAAGCGATCAATGCGCTTTACACATATACCAGACAGCAGCCATAAAGACCCATGGCTGAGAGTTGACTCGTCGCTCTTTACCCTGCTCCAAGACCAATCCAAATAACCGGCATTACTATAACCTGGATAACTGAGGGTAAATTCACTTAACTGCCTTACTGGCCCTCTATTCGCAATGTGCAGCAGACGAGTGAGATTAAAAAAATGAGACTGCCAGCCAGTACTGATGCAGTCTCATCGGGTCAACAAGGGGGAGGATGGACCTAATACAAGGCAACAGAAACGCCTAACACGCCCACCCATAGTGGTAAACAGAGTCCTACAGTCCATATAAATTTTTTATTCATACCTACCCGTCTCCTCATATTGAAAATCTCTCGGGCTGGTCTATCGGCACCACAAAAATATTCTTAAATATTATTTTTCGATTCTGTCAGCGCCTGCGGCTCATGGCCTTGGACCCAACCCCAATCCTCCAAAATAAGATATAGCACCGGGATAAGAAATAGCACCATTACCGTAGTAGCCACTAGCCCAAAGGCAATACTGGCCACAAGTGGGATAAGTACCTGGGCCTGCATGCTGCTCTCCATCAAGATAGGAATAAGTCCCACTACGGTGGTAGTCGAGGTTAGGAGCACTGCACGGAACCGTTCTCTGGCGGCATTGCGTGCCGCATCGTAGGGGCTCATACCCGCTTTGCGGTGCTCTTTAATGAAGCTGACTAATAAAATGGAGTCATTCACGGCAATCCCCACCAGGGAGATCATGCCGAGAATGCTAGGCATTGATAGATTTAACCCCATAGCGAGGTGCCCCCAAAAGACACCGATTAAAGCAGTGGGAATGATGGCCATCACCAACATCGGCTCTCGGTAACTGCGGAATTGGAAGCTTAGTACAATGAATATACCCAGCAAACCAATCGAAAGTGCTCGCAGCATTGAGCCTGCGGTTTTGGCATCCTCTCGGCTTGAGCCTTCAAATAGCACCTGAACATTCGGATGCTGAGCTTGCAACTGAGGTAAAAAGTGTTGTCGGGTATCGGCAAGAATCTCATTGGCATTGCCCACTTCGGTATCCAGATTCCCCTGAACCGTGATAGTACGCTGGCCGTCCACATGTTGGATTCGCGAATAGCCTCGCACCCACTCTATATAAGCAACACTGCTAAGGGGTACATCCGCACCATTGGGGGTGCGCAGAGTAAAACGCTCCAGGTCGATAATCTGATCCCGATCAGAGGCCACCAGACGAACATCAATCTCGTAAGATTCCACGCCTACCTGAATCTCCTGAACAGTGGTTCCCAAATAGCCGCTGCGCAACTGACTGGCAATGGTGTTGGCATCCAGTCCCAGATTCAAAGCATCCGGCTTCAATCGGATAGTCAGTTCCGGCTTGCCAGGGCGCAGATCATCATAGAGATCACTCACCCCGGCATAGCCTGACAGCCACTGCTGCAGTGAAATTGAGGCAGACTTCATCTCATCCAGCCCACCACCCTGCAGGCGGATATTGATGGGTGTACCACCCGGGCCATGGCCCGGCTCTTTAAAGGAGACATTAATCACATCTGGCGGAAGCACACTCAACTCACGCCAGCGATTTAATATCTCACTGATACGGGCATTACGCACCTCCGCTCCCAATAGGTCTACACTCACCGTCGCGAGATGGGGGCCGCTTTCGTTGGCATCACCGTTTTCGCCATATTTAACGATCACATTTTGTACCAACGACTGCTGATCAGGTTGGCGAGGCGTAAGCGCTTTGTTGAGTTCCGCAATACTGCGCTGTAACTCCGCCACCACCAACTGGGTTTTATGGAATGGCGTGCCTTGAGGTAACAGCACCCTCGCCTCCACCTGATCCCCATCCACCTCTGGAAAACCCTGAAACTTCAAGGCGCCGCTACTCACTAATCCCAGACTAATAAGAAATAGCGCGATAACCAGGCCAACAGTCAGATAGCGCCACTCAATGGCCTTATCCACTAACCGCCCCACCCCATTTTCCCGAAGATTAGCCAGTCCGTTTTCAAAGCTGGCACGATAGCCACTTGGCGTAGCTTGATGGTGAGCAAGTGAGTGGTGAAGGTGGGCTGGCAGAATCAAAAATGCCTCAATTAAAGAGACAAACAGTACCGAGATCAAAACAATGGGGATCACCTTCAACACCATCCCCATCTGCCCACTCAAAAAGGCCAGTGGCACAAAAATGACCAGCGTGGTCAGGAAAGAGGAAATGACCCCTGGCGCCACCTGGGCTGCGCCATCTATTGCGGCCTGCAGACTGGATTTTCCTCGCTCCCGATGGCTGGCAATGTTCTCCGCCAGCACGATAGCATCATCCATCAGCAAACCGAGTGCCACCAACAGCGCCACCAGGGAGATCATATTCACTGACTGCCCCATCAGCTCCATCAAAAAGAAGCCTCCGAGGAAAGAGACAGGCAAACCCATCGCCACCCAAAAAGCGAAGCGAGACCCAAAAAAGAGCCATAGGGTTAGACCCACCAGAATCAAACCCTGCCAGCCATTTTTGATAATCATGCTGAGGCGATCTTCCACCAGCGAAGCCATGTCCTGAGTCAGGTAGAGAGAGACCGTAGGCGGCGTCATCATCTGCTCCGCCTGAAGTCCTCTCTCCACGGCATCAAATACTTCCAGCGTATCTTCGCTGCGGTTTTTGGTTATCGTCAGCAAGCAAGCACGCTCACCATTAAAGAGCACCTGACTCTCTTCATCAGCAAACGTATCGGTGATAGTCGCCAGATCGCCCAAACGCAACACTGCCCCACTCTCTCCCGCCACCACATTCAGCGCCTCAAACTCCTGGAGAGTGCGGCGCTGCTCACTAAAACGCAGCAGCAGCTCCTGCTCGCTACCGCTAATCTCCCCCAAGGGTTGGTCCAGACTTTGACGGCGGATGGTATCCGCAATAGCCGCTGATGAGAGGCCATATTGTCGAAGCGTATCCGCCTTAAGCTCGATACGTATTTGGTGATCAGAAAAACCGCTGACAGTAATTTGAGGAATATCCCCGCGGGCCAACAAGCGACTCTTTAGATCCTCACAATACTGCTTAAGATGGGGTGGTGTCATGGGACCAGTGACCGCGATGGAAACCACCTGATCGGTGCGATTCAGCTCTTGCACCACTACATTCTCAGCCAGCGCCGGGAAATTGGTCACAGCATCTATCGCCGCATTCACATCATCCAGGAAGATTTGCATATCCGCCCCCTCCTGAATATCTGCCCGCGCAATGGCCAAGCCCTCCCGAGACTCACAACGCAACTCATCCAGATTCTCCACCGCATCCAGAGCGTCCTCAATAATGCGACAGATTCCCTCCTCCACCTCTTCCGCATTGGCACCAGGATAAGGAACACTGATCTGTACCGTGCCAGTCGTAAACTCTGGGAAGGTCTCGCGTTTCATCTCTGGCAGAGATAACACCCCTACCATAACCAGGATGAGCATTAATAAGTTGGCTGCCGTAGGGTGACCAGCAAAGAAACGGATCATCGCCTACTCCCCTATGCCGGCATTCAACAGCGCATGCAAACTGGTAATCAACGCCTCATCCTCAACCGGGGCCAACAACATGCCATCCACCGCGGGAATCAAGTCTGACACCACTACCCGTTCACCCACCTCAACCCCCGAGGCAATAGTGACAAAGCCAGATTGGCGTAACTGTAATTTCACCTTACGACGCTCAAGACGATTTTCATCCGTGATCAGATAGACCTCATCACCATGCAGGGCATGCCGGGGAATCGCAATTTGCCCAGCATAGGCGGCTCCCGCTAGCCACACCTCCACATACATCCCCTTCACCAGTGGTGGCCGCAAAGGCGGCATAGCGTTAGCGTAGGGTTTATCCACTGCCACCACCGCACCCACTGTTCGGGTCTGCGGATCAATCACTGCATCAGTACGCACAAACATAGCAGGCCAGCGAATGGTCTCACCATTTCCACCCAGACGTACTTGCGCCGTCAGATTCAACATATGGGGACTTGGCATCTCACCCTTTGCCATCATGCTCTTGATATCGATGGGCTGAAACAACTGACGGAAATGATCCATGGAAAACTGCGCCTTCACCTCGGCCTGCTCCATGTCATCCAACACCGCTAACACCTCGCCCACCCGCACATACTGATCCAGCTCCACATTCATCTCTGCCAAGCGGGCATTAAAAGGGGCGACCAATGTCGTGCGCTGCAAATTCAACTCCGCCTGGGCCAACTGGGCCTGTTGCTGAGCCAACTGCCCTTGCAACACCAATCGATCAGCAGGAAGGAGTGCCAAACTATTCTTCACATTTTGAAGCTGCTGACGTTGTGCCAAATAGGCTCGCTCCTGGGCATCCAACTGGCTGGAAGAGACTGTTCCCTGCTTAGCCAGCGTCTGTAATCGCTGCCACTCTTTATAGGCCGAGTCATACAGCGCCTGCTCAATCTTCAAAGAGGCATTGAGATTACCCTCTTGCAAAGTCAGTTGATTCAGCTGCGCTTGCGTCGCCTGTATAGCAGCCTTAGCCTGGGCCTGAGCCAAAAGGTAATCGGTATCATCCACCCTCAATAACAACTGCCCCGCTTGAATCACCTCCCCTGCGCGGAACTGCCGAGGCAACTCCACCACCCTTCCCTGCACCTGACTAATTGCCGACCAAACCCGCGTTGGCACCACACTGCCATTCCCCTGAGCCACCGGAACAACACTCTGCAGCTGCACAGTCATAAATCTCACCGGCGTCGCATGCTCCCCACTCACCCCACGAGGCACCGCCTGCTCCCCCCCCGACATCAACATGAAAATAACAACACCCAAAACAATAGCGGGAATAATCAACAAACGACGCTGGTTATTGGTCATTGATAAGAACCTTATTTATTTTGTTTCACATAAGTGTAGCGCGATTCATATTATGTTTTCACAAACACATTAACCCAAGAAAAATAGATGTAATGATGCAAATATCAAATATCACATGCTCAAGCCAATGACACACACCTTTGATTAACCAATAAGCCCAAGGTATGAAAAGGACAATCTGGCGTTTCTCACCTTCATGGTGATAGACTAAATTTATTGTGATGTATGTTGGAATGGCTGCTAATAAGCTTCAAAGGCTCATGCTTATTGCTTGAAAAGAAAACCATGGAGTATTGGATGTGTGGATTACCCCAGATTGGGGTGATTAATTGTCCTAGATTGGGGATATTTATAGCTAGCAGGAAGGGGTTATATGAACGAAGATCGTATTCTGGAAAGCCTTGATGGCTTAAATAAGGCAATGAAGCCAGTAATGACCATTCTGGCAGAGATTGATTATTTCCAGCATGCTTCAGTCAAAGTACTTGTCTTTATAATATTCCCTATTACATCTTTTGCCTGTTTGTATTGCTCATATAATTCTAGCGCAGATTCATTCAAAAGCTCTATATATCTTGAGCTAAGCTCGGGGATTTTCTTTTTTTCAGTAGCGCCAATTATCATGAAACATGGACAACATAAAAGGCGCCTTATCGCTTCTCTTGGTGTGGCCATATCAATTATATTCCTAGCTATAGCTTTTTTTGCTAAAGAAATATTCACTAGGAGTCAGGTAGATACTCTTGAATTTTATCAGTCCTCATTTATTGAGTTCTCTATCGCCATTTTAATATTGGTCATACTTGAACTAACGGTTATGCCATGGCTAGATATTGTAAATAAGCATGTACATGAAGCTAAAAGCATTCTAGATGAATACAAAAATTAAATATTTAGCTCATGCTAAATACAATCAATCTGCTAACAAAAAACTCACATGGATAGTGAACCTCACCCGCTTTAACGGACACGAAATCCTAACTAAAGAGGACGTGTCAAAATGCCAAAATATACACAGCCCGGATACACTTTAGCTTATGGTTATGAGTTCAAGGCCGAAGCAGTTCAAATAAATTCCAAGGAAGCCTCTCAGTCATGAAGCTTAGATCGTAACCATGAAACATAATCTTGATAAAAATATAGTCAATTGTTGAAACATTTGTTATCACCAACTCAATAATATGAAGTCGGAGGCAGCATCAATGAAAATAAGAAAATTAGGTAATACTGGCCGTAAATTACCGGCAATAGGTTTTGGCTGTATGGGTCTATCGGAGTTTTATGGTGCACCGATGGAAGAAAGTGCGGCGATACAGTTAATCCATCAAGCCATTGAGCTTGGTGTTCAGCACTTCGATACGGCAGAAATGTATGGCGTAGGCAGCGCTAATGAGTCTTTACTGGGTAAAGCGATTGCAGACCGGAGAGACAACGTTTTTATCGCAACAAAATTTGGGCCGACAAGAGACGTTAAGACTGGGGAATTCACGGGTCTTGATGGGTCACCCGAAAATTGTCGCCGTGCTGTTGAAGGCTCCCTACATAGGCTACAAACTGAAGTTATCGATCTTTATTACCTTCATCGAGTAGACCCGAATACTCCCATAGAAGAGACAGTCGGTGCGATGGCTGAGCTTGTGAAAGAAGGAAAGGTGCGTGCAATAGGCCTCTCTGAAGCTTCTGGTAGCACTATACGTCGAGCGAATAAGGTTCATCCAATCTCCGCAGTGCAGTCTGAGTATTCTATCTTTAGTCGTGATATCGAAACTGATGTCATTCCAGCCTGTATTGAAATTGGCGCATCACTGGTTGCGTACTCCCCGCTTGGCAGGGGAATGCTAACCGGCAAGTTCAAAACCGAAAAGCTGGGTGATGATGATTGGCGTTTGACCACGCCTCGTTACCAAGGTGATGCCTATGCTGCCAATGTGGCACTTGTTGACGAGATAGAAGCCATGGCAGCGAAGAAATCATGTACCGCTGCTCAGATTGCATTGGCATGGATAATTAGCCGTGGTGAACACGTACTTGCCATTACCAGTACAACTAAGTTGAAAAATCTTCAGTCAAACCTTGGTGCTTACGATGTTGAGTTGTCCAGTGATGAGCGGATGGCCTTGGATGCACTGGCAGATCGAGTTATGGGTGACCGCTATGATGAGTGGGGTATGGCAGGTATAAATGGTTAAATCAGCTGCGGTGAAATTTTGGGCTATTGTGCCCTGTCAATTTTTTCTATTACTCTAGGGCACTCACTAAGCTATGGATTGTAGACGACAGTGAGTGTTCTGACATTTAAGTCACTTCCGTATGTACCATTTTACTGGCTGGACATGAAGCAAGGTGAAGCAGTTAAAATGGGGGGAGAAATGTTCCAAGTGAATGGATTAATTGGTAGTCAATCGTAGTAATCCCACAATTCTAAGCATTCTCTTAAAAATCCCCCCGCTGTATCGAGCTTGCCACTACGCAGTTGGATTAATTTTCTGCAGCAGTTGTGGCTTCACCTGTTCAGTCCAAGCCTTAAGGCGCTCTTCTGTGTGCATGCCTTGAGTACGCTGGTCGATGACTAAGCCAACAAACTTTCCATCCGCCACTGAAGCTGAATATTCAAAACTATAACCATCCAAAGGCCACTCACCGATCATCTCTGCCCCCAAATCCTCAAATACTTTATACAGGGCCATTAGGGAGCTAGCGAAGCGTTCTGAATAGCGTTCCTGAGCACCCAGGCCAAACATGGCGATACGCTTTCCTGACAAATCAGGCGTTCCAAAATCGGCTAAAAACTCCTCCCAGTTGCGCTCCAGGCAGCCAGCGCTTAGCCCTGGAATATCCCCCACCCCATAGCTGGGAGTTCCGAGGATTAATGCGTCATATTGCAACAGGTCTTCAGGCTTTATGCGATTCACATTCACTGGCTTATCCGCCAGATCTGCACCAAACAACTTATGGAGCTTTTTGGCAATTAAGCGGGTGGTGCCAGTTTCAGTTCCAAAAAACATGCCTATCTTGTCCATTCTCCCTCCCGGGCGCTAACTACAATTGATGGGCCCGGCCACTTGTCGTCAATCTAACAATATCCCATTATCCAATTCAGGATGGAAATGAAAATTATGTTAGGAATCAAACAAAAGTCATCACTGTCTGGCAGAATAGACCGGTACTATATATGGTGATGCAATAGACATTCCATAGCGAGCAATGGGGGCACCCATGATCTCAGGGGTTAGCAAATAACAGATACAAATGGCGAATTCCAAGCGGATTCATCATCGATTAATCAATGAAGTAGAGGCTGTTTCCATATTGCCGAATATTTTGATTCTATAATTGAGAGAGGCTGTTTCAGGGCTGGGCTATAGGTCACCCGAGAAAGTCGAGCTAGCTCACTCAAATCCATTTTACTTTGGAGAATGGCATGCCAGCTAACACCGTTAATGAAAAAACAACCCAAACTACAACCCCTCGCCAGTGGATCAGATTGGTTGTGGCGTATCTCCTAATCCCGCTGATTTTATTGATATGCGCCGGGGACCTCGGCTGGTGGCCAGCATGGTTATATGCCTTGCTGATCTTGGCATCGGGTATTGGTGGGCGCATGTGGGCAGAACAACGACACCCAGGATTAACGGCTGAAAGGCAAAATGTTGAAAATATCAAAAACGCAAAGACCTGGGATAAAGTGCTTGCTCCACTAATGGCAGTGAGTATCAGCTTTCCTATGGTCATAGTGGCGGGGTTAGATCATCGCTTCAATTGGTCCCCGGAATTCCCGTTATGGCTCATCCTAATTGGCATCATATTGATCTCACTCGGATATGCTTTCGCCTCATGGGCATTGGCGGAGAACCGCTTTTTCTCCGGCGTAGTGCGTATTCAAACGGATCGAGGGCATGTGGTGTGTGACAGTGGCCCATACCAGTTTGTACGGCATCCGGGTTATGCCGGAAATATGCTCGCACTGTTCGGTATTGTTCTTGCGTTGGGCTCGGTATGGACACTGATCCCCGCGGTGCTTGCATCAATCATCACAGTCATTAGAACCGCCCTTGAAGACCAGACCTTAAATGAAGAGTTACCGGGGTATAGAGACTATGCGCAGCGTGTGCGCTATCGGTTGATTCCTGCAATATATTAATAGACCTAAGCCGTGCATCCCAAACCAAAGATCTGGACTCATAGGCTAGGAGCATATTATCGAAATTTGATCCCTTGGAGATCGCTTTCGCACATTTTAGAGGCGCCATCTCATACAGTGACATTGGAGTTACGCAGCATCAACCACCACTAGGAGATGCCGTAGAAGAGCCTTTAAACATTCTGCTAGGTAATACAGGCATTGCCCAGATCGGGCGTGGCCTAAAGCATACATCTGCTGCGCTACACTATTTGGAAAGGACTCGCCATTCCACTGCAAAGTGCGCCTTGCATCTGCACACTTTAAACCTACACAGAGTGGCGACTGGACTTCTTCAGAGGTTCCTAAACTCTCCCTCAGCTCTTCTAGCCTTACACTCAGCTAGGTAAGTCGCTCTAATTCCGGCGCTATTTCCGTTAATTTTTATCTATGCGTTCACAAGTCAGCTGAATCGAAAACTCACCACCTTCTAACTTCTTTGATACAACGTCACGTAACTCAGATAGAGAAAAACTAACAAGCTAAGCCATTTTTATCAGCTTAAGCATTTGAATATAGCCTTCTGAATAAACCCGATAAGATCCTTTTCTACTTGGCGCGGGAATTAACCCTATCTTTTCATAATGAAGAATCACCTTTTAACTGATGCCCATCGAGTCTGATAATTTACCAATTAACATCAAGCCCATCCTATATTTAAAGTCCTCAAGCTATGCGATAAAGCGTTTATTTCATAACTCATTAACAACATTCGAGTATTACAGCAGTAATATTATCAGACCCTCCATGAGAATTGGCCGCACTAATAAGCTGGTCAACCATATCAACAATATCCTTATCAGAGAGCAATATATTGGTCATTTCCTCTTCGGATAGAAAGTTGCTAAGTCCATCAGAACAAAAAAGGCACCTATCGCCCTCCTTTAGCCTATCCGAAAAAACATCCACCTTGTAAAGCTTATTTGACCCCATAACACGTGTGATACAGTTTTTATAAGGCACATCATTTTCATTTTGCTCTATGCCTTGATCTTTTAGCTCCTGAAAAAGTGAGTGGTCTTTTGTGATTTGCGCTATCCCCTGCGGGGTTATTTTATAACAACGAGAATCCCCAACATTGCCAACCGTTATATTGTCATGTTGTGCAATAGCCGCCACCAATGTTGTACCCATACGGGAAAACTCCCTCGCCCCTGACTTTGCCTGAAGTAGTTGGCTATTACAGAAATCAAAAGCCCGCTTGATAAGCTCACTTGGATCGACTGTTGGATCAGATTGAAGCACCTCATTGACAAAACTATTTACCACCAATTCACTAGCCACCTCGCCTCCTGCATAGCCACCAACACCATCAGCAAGAGCGACCACTCCCCAATCTTCGGCATCGACCAGATGATAGCGAAATGAATCTTCATTATTGTTTCGACACTGTCCCACATCAGTAGCGCCATGGATTTTAAAGTACATTGGCGGCCCTCTGATTACTTTTCTCTATCATCTTTTGGAGTGCCTGAGCCATCTCTTCACCCGTTTCATAACGGTCCTTAGGCAGTTTTTGTAATGCCTTATTAATAAAAATGGACATAGCTCGAGGCAGATCCTGACGCAACTCACGTATCGGTCGATGTTTTTCATTGGTAATGAGGTAAGCAGTCTTTGCCAAGTCATCGCTATCAAAAGGTAGGTGACCTGATAAAAGCTGATATATGGTAACACCTAAGCTAAAAAGGTCTGCTTTACCATCCACTCTGGATTTCTTAAACTGTTCCGGCGCCATATAAGAGGGGCTACCAACAATAATTCCTGTACGTGTTTGAGAAGTGTCACCAATTCTTGCCACACCAAAATCAGTCACTTTAACCCGATTATCCTCTCGATTCAGAATAATATTACCCGGTTTGATATCTCGATGGATAATGCCTTGTCGATGAGCATAGCCCAATGCCCTGGCCACCTGAACCATAAGTGGCAATAACTCCTGTAGCGGCAGTAGTGTCTTTTTATTCGTAAACTCTTCCAGTGTAGGACCTGGTACATAATCCATGGCGATATAACCAAGATTTCCCTCCTCACCAACATCGTAGACAGTAACAATGTTTGGGTGACTCAATCGTCCTGCAGCTTCTGCCTCACGAAAAAAGCGAGTGCGCCACTCATCCATTTGTTCATGTGAGAGCTGATCATAATCCAGCGTTTTAATCGCCACACGACGCTGTATTTTGGGGTCATAACCAAGATAGACCACCCCCATTGCCCCTCTGCCGATTTCACTTTCTATCTCATAACGCCCCAACTGTGGGTGTGAAATGGCAGTCATCACCAACGTTTCACCCATATCCCGTTTGGCTTGAGGTAAAACTAATCCTTGCAAATGAGTAATATGTTCTTTAAGGTCTTTATATCGCTTTTTTATGTGTTTCAAGTGCTGAAAGCATTCAAGTGCTTTGTCATATTGACGCCTTTTTTCATATTCGATACCAATTTCATACATCAAGTCTGCCGCATCCAGATGAGGGTAACTAGCCACTGCACTGGCATAGGCTTTACCCAACTCCCGCTCGGCTATATGAAACCTTGTCACAGCAATTAGTGCGCTATTTTTCTCATCAGTCACTCTCTTTAAAGACTGCTTCTGAAAATTCCAAATAACCGTGACTATCAAAGAGACCAAAAGAAATAGTAGCATCTGTGCCATCGGCACCCAAAGAGATTGAAATCCAGCTAAAATGATAATGCAGGATAATATAACAACTAACAGTAACAAGTAAGATAGGGCTAAAGCACCAATACTCAACCTAGCACCCAATGTGATTGAAAACAAAAAGAGTACTGTCAAAATCCCCAAGCTCACCCAGTTAAACCAACTGGGAATAACAAGCACTTGTCCTTCTAAAAGGCTTTCCACTCGTGCTGCAATATGCATCATTTCAGAGCGACTTTTCTGGCCAATGAGAACAATTTTATTTTTAAGATTGGGTGCAGATATATCAGATAGAGGCATAATCAATGGTGATTTCTCTGCCGGCTTAATATAGATCCATGAATTGGCTTGGTTATAAACGAATTTTTGAGGCACTACATCCAGATAATTTTCAGCCAGCATCACGGCTAAGTCAGGAAGCAAGGCCGCACCATACTGCCAAAATAAAGGCTGAAGTAGAGTCTCTTGGCTAGGCAAGTAGGCAGGATAGTTAACCGAATTTCCTCTCTCTCCTTGAGGTAAGATTATCGCGGGATAATCCATTAGATAAGCCCCCAATGAACTCTCCCCTTTTTTAACTTGTACCAAGTCATCTGCCAGATACGTTATCCCTCGAGGATCGTTTACCCTCGAGACCCCAATAGGAATATAAGGTACTGCAGCAGTGTAAACTTTTGATTTTCCAATGACATCCAAATCTATTCCTGGTGGGACGTCAAAAAAAGTGACACTCTTTGCGGAGGAGCTTACTAGTGTATCAACAGCTTGATTGAACACTTCACTCTCGATCTCTTCTTGTTCATACTGGACAACCAGAACCTGACTCCCCCCCTCCGACGGGGGCATTAATCTGTTGATTTGACTTATTAAAACAGTATCAATGCGCTCAAAATATGATAGCGGACCTAAGAGTATGATTCCTACCAATAAGATCATTAGAACGATAACACGCAGCACAAATTTTTCCGCTTTTCATTTGCTTTATTTATCGACTCGGCCACCCTCTTCCAAAGAGCCAAACACCAAAAGTGTGAGCTCCCTCAAGAATCCTATCTAATCCTCTAATCCAACAGACCAGCTCGTCGATACATGAAATGTAAATGAATGTAAGGGTTATTCTGATGGCATATATTCAAGTTCTCTTTAACGGTAGAGTTCAACAAACCGTTACACTTCCTAAGGGACCTTTGACAATTGGTCGTACACCAGATAACCAACTACAAATTGATAATCAAGGCGTATCCTCACAGCACGCCGTTATCCAGCCGGAAAATGGTACTTTCTTCATCGAAGATAAGAACAGCAAAAATGGTACCTTTGTTAACGGGGAAAAAATCGATCGAAAAGAGATTAAATATGGCGACTCTATTTCCATATTTAAACATACACTGAAATTTACTGCTTGGATTAAAGAAGGTGAAGAGAAATCAAAGGCCAAGAATGATGCAAGCCTTGATACTTCAGAGACTGTTGTTATCGATCAAGAAACTATCAGTCAACTTATTCGAGAAAAGGGCAATCAAAAATCAACCATTGTATTTTCCAATGGTGAAAAGAATTCATTAGAGAACCGTAGTTACACTATTGGAAAAGAAAAAAACTGTGACTTTAAAACAAAAGGTTTCCTCGCACCAAGTGTATCAGCCACGTTAAGACACAAAGAAGATGGATTTTACCTGGAAGTTACAAAAAAGGGCGAAGCAACCATTAATGGAAACACTGCCACTTCATCCGCACAACTTAAAAACGGCGATCTTATTTCAATTAGAAATATAGAGTTTGAGTTTTTCAGTTCATAAATAATATCCAGCATTGAAGGGAACAACAAAACTCCCCAACCTATCAACGTGAGCAGTGTTATTAAATCTCAAACCTGCGCCAACCAGTTTGTGTATTTCATAATGGAATTACATTACCTCTGAGACAGAGATCTCATCTTACACGCCAAAACTGTACACTCCTTAGACCAACATCCAGCATCTGGGCATATCTTCATTGATATACTCACAGATTGACAGTGAATCCCAAACCACTGTATCACCATCTATCAAAACAGGAACTTCTCCAGAAGGGGAATATTTAGATAATGCCTCAAAACTCCCTTCAAAATATAAAAGAATTCTAGTTCCTTTAAATGGCCTCCCTTTCTCCTTCATTAATAACCATGGCCTGAGTGACCGAGAAGAATAATTCTTATTTCCCATTATTAAATGTTTCATAAAGCTCTCTTACAGAAATAGTATTCTCTATGATGAAGCATATCTTAGCACCAGCTAATTTTTTGACAAACCAGTGAAAATTATCCGTTACTATAATAGCGTCATATCTAATGCGTAAACTGGAAACCATATGCTTTTAAGGCTCGTAAAGCCTATATACCCCACCTAGCCAGTAAAACTAAACGGCATAACTGACTGAATAATTTTTAGTTACGCAGCTTACTTTTCTTCGAGTCCAATTTTTTGCATATCCCACGAGGCCGTTACGCTCTCTGGTAAGGCATGGCCAGACGTTTCCAACCACACCGCTAAATCGTGCCCGATATGGGTGAGCACGGTCTTTTCCGCCTTAAGTTGCTCGGCAAGTAAGAGGCTTTCACCCAAGTTGTTGTGGTTACGATTGTCGACACCCGGCTTGGCCGTGGTATCAATTACCAGAGTATTCACGCGAATGGATTGCAGACAGCCCATTACTTTAGGGGGCAAGCCCTTAGTATCTGTGAGATAGGCAAGATGGTGATCCTGATGAGAAAACAGATAGCCGTGTGTGGGCTTGGAGTGAATCATAGGCAATGGCGTCACGCTTAGATCGCCCAGGATAAATGTCTGAAACTTCATTTGGGTTTTAAACTGCAAACGGCCCGGATTTTTATATAGATCGCCGCATCCCTCGCTATCCGGCGGACAGTAAACCGGGATGCTCTGCCCAATTCCCCAGCGCAGGTGAAATAGCCCTTGTACATGATCAGGGTGAAAGTGGGTGAGAAAGATGCCGTCCAGTGATCCATGAGGGAATCTCTCCGCCAAATCGGTTTGCCCGCCATCAATCAAATAGCGTTTACCATTAACCTCTAGCAATGCACTGCAAGGGGTACGTCGATAACTGCGGTCTGTTTGTGCCCGCGTACAGAGTGGGCAGTCACAGCCATACATGGGCACGCCGGTGGCGTCGCCGGTTCCAAGCAAGGTGAGTTTCATGCGCTACGTGACGGGGCTAGAATTAGCGTCATTAACCTGTCTCCCGCCGCCTCCAGGGCACCATTATTCTCAATACGAAATAACCGCGGATGCCGTATATTTTGCTGAAGTTTAATAGCTTGTTTTAGACGCATCTGCTGTTGTGCGGCATCTTCCCGAGCGCGGGCCTGTAGGCGTTTTTCTAATATCCCGGGATCAACAGAGATCAATACCGGCAGTAGATTTTCATAACGCCTTGCCGCCTCGTTCAGATACTCCCGGGAGCCATTCATCACGACGCTTAGCCCCTTGGATAGCCAGATATCAATCTCCACACCCAAGCCGTAGTATGTCTGGTGGCTACGCCAATGCATGGCAAAGCAGCCTTGCTGCTGGCGATGTAAAAACTCTTGTTCGCTTAGGGCGATGTGGTTTTCCCCTCCCGCGCCTGCGCTGCGGGTGATGTAGCGATGAGCAAACACCACCCCGGCATTCTCTGGCATGTTGTCACGCACATATTGCAGCAGACTATCTTTGCCGGATCCCGAGGGACCGATCACGTAGTAGAGATTAGCCATGGTCATAACGTGTTTGATAGGCCAGCTTACCGTTACTCCACACCTCACTGGCTTGCGGTAGACCACCGGGCTGCGCAACGGCAACCAGATCCGCGCGCTTGCCTACGGCGATCTCGCCCCGATCCTCCAGGCGTGCCGCCTTGGCAGGATTCACGGTGACCAAACGCAGTGCATCGGCCAGGCTCAACTCGGTAAGCGCCGGCAGGCGGAAAACCGCCACCATCAATGCAGCGGGGGAATAGTCTCCGCACAAGCAGTCGGCCACCCCTTCATGGATGGCATCAATGGCGCGCATTGAACCGGACTGGCTCTTGCCCCGTAATATATTAGGTGCTCCAAATACCGTATGCATTCCTGCCGCCTTGGCGGCTTGCGCCGCTTCCAGATAGATAGGAAACTCGGAGATATCGGAGCCGATACCACTCATGGTATCGATACGCTCGGCGCTGTCATCATCGTGACTGGCCACCGAGATACCCGCTTTATGGGCATGATAGGCGAGCTCCTGCATACGTTCGTAAGCGCCGGTCGCCTGCTCCAGCTTGCGCTCCACCAGTACATCCACCTCGTCGGCGGTTTTCTTATAGGTGCGGGTCAGATAGTCCCGATAGGCTGCCATATCCTTAAACTGCCCCTGTCCTGGCGTGTGATCCATCATGGAGATCATGTGCATCGACTCCTCTTCCAGCAGCTGCATCAGAATAGGCAAGCCTGTGGGATCGGTAATTTCGTAACGGCAGTGGACCCGGTTATCGATCAACGCATGGGGCTGCCATTGGTGCACTTCCCGAGCCACTCTGGCGGCAAATTCGTTATTACGCACTCCCAGCTCTTCGTGGGCAAAAGAGAGTGCATGATAGACCGTGGTTACCCCAGCGGCAGCATTACGTTTATCTGCTTGTGCACAGGCGAAATCCAAGGGAAAGTGCACATTGGGCCGCGGCTCTACCTCTTTCTCCAAGGCATCACAGTGAAGGTCGATCATCCCCGGCATGAGGATTTTGCCTTCCAGGTTCATCTCAGTCGCGCCTTCAACCGAGGTGGGATTGATGGCCGTGATCACACCCTCTTCAATCAGTAACGAGGCATCATCAAGCAGTTGATCCGCGAGCACAACGCGGGCATGGGTAAGATAGGTTTTCATAGGGACTCCTGAGCGTTATGGGTTTGGAGTGGGTGAACTCAGCTCAACCACATCGTCAGCCATGCGCTCCACCAGTTTAAGATCGTGAAAGATGGCGAGTATCGCCGTACCTTGTTGCTTCAATTGGTTAATCTGGTCTACCACCCGTTCGGTGGTTTTCGGGTCCAGGCTGGCGGTGGGTTCATCCAACAGCAGCAGACGGGGCCGTGAAACCAAGCCTCTTGCCAGATTCACCCGCTGCTTCTCACCGCCAGAGAAAGTTGCGGGGGAGATGCCCCATAACCGCTGTGGCACATTGAGGGAATTTAGCGTCTCTCTGGCCAGCTCGATCGCTTGCGCTTTATCCATGCCTCGCTGCCGCAACGGCTGGGCCACCACCTCTTCACAGGCTTGGCGAGGCAGTACGTGGAGAAACTGGGTAACAAAGCTGATCTCATTACGCCGCAGATCCAATATCTGCTGTTCCGGCAGGGTTGCCAGATCTACCACCTCGCCGGATGCGGTTGTATAATTGAGCTCACCGCTGCTGGGCAGATAGCTGCGATAGATCCCTTTCAGTACCGACGATTTACCGGCCCCGGTCGGGCCGATGACCGCGGTGAGTCTCCCGGCATAGACATCAAAGCTCACCTGAGTGGATGAGGGGATCGCCTTGCCCTGCTCATGGAGGAGAAACTGCTTACTGAAACCGCTGACCTGTAAAATAGGAGAAGGCTGCATATCATGACGCTCCGTGATACTCATAGCGCCGAAGCGACTAAGCGTTGGGTATAGGCGTGCTGGGGATCTTCCAAAATCTGGTCGGTTAACCCCGCTTCAATCACCCGGCCATACTTCATCACCAGGGCACGCCCCGTTAACAGACGAATCACCCCCAGGTCATGGGTTACCACGATCATTGCGGTGCCCAGCTCCTGCTGAATCTCAAGAATAAGATCGAGAATCGCCGCCTGCACCGAGAGATCCAAACCGGTGGTCACCTCATCCAGAAACAGTAACGGAGGTTGAGTCACCAACGCCTTGGCGATCTGAACCCGCTGCTGCATCCCGCCGGAGAAGTTCTTTGGAAAGTCATCCATGCGCTCCCGCAACACCTCGGTACGGGCCAACAGATCCGCTGCGCGGCGACGTATTTCGCCATAGTGGCTCACGCCGGCCATCAGCAGTCGTTCCGCGATATTGCCACCTGCGGTAATCTCAAAGTTGAGCCCCAGATGGGGGTTTTGATAGACCATACCAAAGCGCTGATTCGCCAGTGCCTTCTGCTGTGCAGTGTTGAGATCAAACAGCGAGTAGGCCTTACCTTGATCATAAAAAGTGGCACTGCCCGAGGTGGGAAGCTGATCAAAATTAAGGGACTTCACTGCGGTAGATTTACCTGAACCAGACTCCCCCATGATGCCGAGAATCTCCCCTTGGTAAAGATCGAATGAGATATCATGAGCCGCCACCACACTGCCGCAACGGGGACAGATGTTGGTGTCAAACTCAGGGCCTGTCAGCGCATAGCAGTGGGGACAACCCTGGCCGTAAATCTTTGAAAGAGCGCTAACCGTTAATACCTTATCCACCGTGTACCTCCCGATACTCTCTACACCAATCAGCGTCGGAGCATTGATACACCTTCTCGCCACTGTGCGCGTCGCTAAACTCATCTAAAAAGCTGCCATGACACCCGCAGCGATGGCAGCGGCGTCGCTCCCCTGTCTCGTCCCGGAAATCCTCAACACGAAACGGCACATCCTCAAACACCAACGGTGTGGCATCGGTATAGGGTGGCACCGCATAGATCTTTTTCTCACGGCCTGCCCCCAACAAAATCAGTGCGGGTGACTGGTTGAGCTTAGGCACATCCCAACGGGGAATCGGCGAGGGGTCGATCACATAGTGACCATTGATACGGGTGGGATAACGATGGGAAAGGGTGATCTCATCATACTTCACCATATCCTCGTAAAGTTTCACCAACAGCCGGGAGTAGTCGCCAGAACCGTGCAGCTGTTTACGCTTCTCTTCTGAGGGCTCCACAATCACCAGGGGATCGGGGTATGGCACCTGTAGTACCAGCAGCTGATCCTCCCGCAAGGGCTTTTCCGGAATCCGATGGCGGGATTGAATCAAACTCGCCTCCGCAGTTTTACTGGTGGTATCGATACCCGGACAGGTGCTTTCAATAAAACAGCGTAGATTTACCGCATTCACCGAATCATCTGATCCCTGGTCAATCACCTTGAGGCAATCCTCTTTACCGATCAGCGACAGGGTGAGCTGTAGACCGCCGGTACCAAAACCGCGGCCCATGGGCATCTCACGACTGGAGTAAGGCACTTGATAACCGGGAATCGCCACCGCCTTCAATATGGAGCGGCGCACCTCTCTCTTGGCGTGTTCATCCAGATAAGCAAAGGATTGACTAGGATGCATTGTCACACGCCTTTTTCTGTGTTGCCCGCAGGCGATCCATATCGGATTGGAAAGTCACGTAGTGGGGCATCTTGTAGTGGGTGCAGAACCCCATGGAGTCAACGCCATCGATATGCAGTAGCACATACTCCGGATCTTCCGATGGATTGCTCGGCCCATGTTGCATACCCGTTTGCAGGGCGCGATCAAGAATCGCCATGCTAATGGCCTTCACTTCGTTATGGCCAAAGCAGACGCCATAGCCTAGAGAGAAGTGGGTTTTCCCTCCCTCTCCTTCGCCATAAGCTGCGATAACCTCGCATTCGGTAATTTCCACCTCGCCCACCTCACTCAGCTCACCCGTGATGGGGTGAGGCATCATCACCGGGAGATAACCTACCCTCAGCTCCGCCACGGTAGGGTGGATATCCCCATAGCCCCGCATATTGGAGTAGGCCAGGGCCAACAGACCACCCTGCTCTCCTCGCGCCATTGTGGATAGCGCAGCAGAACGGGAGACCGGAAAAATCAGCGGCTCGCGGGTAATATCAAAGGGTGTTTTCTCTGCGTGGGCAGGATCCAGCTCAGGCAACAGACCTTCACGGCGCAGTGCATCCAACACTTTCGGAAAGCTATCGGGAATGGTGTTGTCGGAGCAATTCTCAAACCAGTTTTGGGTGGCCTGCTGGAATGCCTCAGGCGACTCATCCAATAGCTCCAGGCGCATCAAACGAAGATGGTAGTCCGTGGTTGCCCCCAACATTTGCCCGCCGGGAATGTCTTTAAATGCCGCAGAGATACGCCGGGTTAGACGCATCTTGGTGCTATCCAATAGTGGTGTTTCCGCAATGCGCGGCTGGGTAGAGCGATAGGCGCGCAAGGCGAAGGCCGCCTCCAGGGTATCACCCAATGATTGCTTAATGGCCAGGGAAGCCAGTTTGGGATGATACAAGCCCCCTTCCGATATCACCCGGCTATGCAACAAGCGCAGCTGGTTCTCGATGGCGTTATGATCCAGTGGCGCGCCTTTAGCTTGGCGACAGCGCAGATAATCCAATAGATGCTTACTCGCCTCGATCGCTTCGGCACCACCTTTAATGGCAACGTAACCCATTACACCACCTCTACCTTGCTGGTACGCGGCAGTGCCGCCACGCGCAGGCCATCAAACAACAGCAGATCCACCCCCAGCGGGAATTCACCTACCCACTGCTGACGCTGTGCCAGCCACTCAATGTGCAGGCCATTGAGAGTGATTTCGTTACGGCTCTTCACACCTGGCCCCTGCACCCTTAGCCTTAATTCGCCTTGCCTTAAATCCTCCACTACCACAATGAGGGTTGCGGAGTGCTCGGGGTTTTCCAGTGAGCCCAACTTGGGAGAAAAGGTCGGTAACGCATCACCCCGACAGACGATATAATCCGCCTCCTCAACGGCTCGCCGCTGCACCTGCAGCATCGGCCAATCCGACGCACTGAGCAGCTGATGAGGATCCGCCAGGCTCACCGCACCATCCAGCAGAGTCGCCAGCAGACTGAGTACTGACGCTGGCTGTTGATGAATCGGGTAGCCATTTCCCGGATGGGCATAGGCCTCCAGCATCTGGCGAAACGTGGCCTGCTGGGTTTCTGGGTGCCAAACTGAATCCAACTCAATCATCACTCGCCTCCGTTTCATCCAGCATGGAGAAGTCCACCATGGTGCTGGCCAAAATCTGTTTGCGCTCGTTAGCGATGTTTTGCCGTTGTGATTGCCCGGCTTCCAGTAAATCCACCAGAACATGCCAACCCGGTAGTTGATTTGCCAAAATGGCATCGCAGAGTGCTAATGCTTCGATAAGCTCAGGGCGATCATCCATCACTTGGGCTGCGCCCTCTGCGGTATGACCTTCCGGGGTATTCACCTCCACCCATGCAGTAGAGAGTGGAAACTCTCCCAGGTAGAAAGGCTCGCCAAAAGCACCGTCCTGCATCTTCAACATGCCTAAGCCAGATTGCGGTAGTGCCTTGGCTTTGATTTGCCACCCTTCACTAAGCTGTGCGACGGTAGAGAGCAGTTTATCGTTGGGTATGGCCGTTAACGCTGCCACCCATTTATTACGTGAGATCAATCTTCACTCCTAACGATTACAAGGTGTGTTTACGCAGACGTTGAGAGAACACTTCCAACAGAATCACGGTGGCAAAAATTGCCAGTAGAATGGTGGCCACGTGGCCGTAGTCAAACAGATCCCAGCGCCCCTTTAACTCCACACCGATGCCTCCGGCACCCACGATCCCCAGCACCGTTGCGGTACGGATGTTGCGCTCAAAGATGTATTGCACAAAGCCAATAGAGGCGGGGAAAATATGAGGCAATACGGCGTAGCGTAATACCTTCATCTTGCCAGCCCCGGAGGCCGCCAACGCGGTTTGCGGCCCTTTGGGTGCGTTCTCGATTTCATCAGCAATAAACTTACCCAACACGCCGCTGGTATGGATCGCCAATGCCAACACCCCGGCGATGGGACCGAAGCCGTAGATCAACACCAAAAACAGCGCCACAATCAGCTCCGGCATCGCGCGATGAAAGCTTAGCCAAGTGCGTGCAATCAGATAACAGATGCGGTTAGGGGTGTAGTTTGTCGCGGCAAAAAAAGCCAACGGCAGAGAGAGCATCAGCGAGATCAGCGTGCCCCAAAAACCCATCTCAATGGTCTCCCACATCTTGACCGCAACATATTGCAGATAGCCGATAGGCTCGACTAAAAACTCAACCTGATCTATCTCCCAGGTTTCGGTGAGGGCGTCATACTCTTTCAGCTCCGCGGTTTCCACATAAGCAAACAACGGCAAATTATCAGCATCAAACTCATCCACTCGGGAGAGTTCAGTACGCTTGGAAAGCTGTATTGGAAACGCGTTCTCAGCAAAACGTACGGCACCATCCAGTACCTGAGATTCACTGACACCCACGACCGATAGTGCCGCTTTGCTGGTTTCTACAAACGCCTTATCCATCTCTGTGTTGTGAGCAGAAAAGGAGAGCAGCACCACCGCAACAAACAGGATGAGCAGTGTCTTTGGTGTCACCGCTTGGTAGAGTTGCCACTCGCGCCAGTCACGCACCGTTTGAGGCTGATTCATGCGGCCTCCTCCAGTTCAGCGTTTTCCACCACCGGTTGTGCAAGTTGGTAAAGCATCTCTTGTGCCTTGGCATCCATCTCCCGTGGATGGCCATCAAAAAAGACCTTGCCGTGACGTAACGCCACAATACGATCGGCAAATTCCAAGGCATATTCCATTTGATGCAGCGTACACAGCACCGTGACACCATGGTGCTTGGCCGCGCTTTTTAAGCTCTCTAAAACGCTACGACTCATTGCCGGGTCAAGACTGGCGACCGGCTCATCCGCCAACACCACATCGGGTTTAGAGATAAAGGCGCGTGCAATCGCCACCCGTTGTTGCTGCCCACCGGATAACGCCGAGGCACGACGAGTAAGGTGACGCTCCTCCAGCCCCACTTCATTAAGCAGTTCAAATGCCCGTAACTGCTCCGCTTTTGGAAAGGACTTAATCAAACTGCGCCAGAACCCCACCTCCGGCAACAGCCCGGCCAATACGTTGTGCAATACAGAGAGACGAGGCACCAAATGCAACTGCTGATGCACCATGCCAATACGCCGCTGGATCGGCTTAAGATGCTTTTTATTCAGGGGTAAATCCCCCAGCGTCAGCTCACCACTGGTTGGCACCACCACGCCATTCACCATATTCATCAACGTGGATTTACCGGCACCGGATGGCCCCAGCAACACACAAAACTCACCTTGACGAATATGCAGTGATACGTTATCCACCGCCTTGGTGCCGTCATCGTAAACACGGCTTACCGATTTAAAATTCAACATAACCAAAACCTACTTAAGAGTGGGGATGCACCCATACCTTTGAGATTCTCAAAGGTATGAGAACAAAGGGTGAACCGAAGCTCACCCCAAGGTAATCACATTAGCGCTCGCCCGCTTTCGCGATCATGCCCTCTTTCACTTCCTTGGTAACCGCATTCAATTTTGATAGTGCATCAAAAATTTTCTGCTCATCGAAGCTGGCATCGTAGCGATCCACCTTTTTACCGCCATAACCACGAATCTTGGAAGCATCAATCTTGTTATGAATATCGTTGAATGCCGCACGCAACTCTCTCTTCAGCTGAGCAGTCAGATTTTTATTCATCGCCATTGGAGGATTCGGAATCGGCTGTGACTTAGCCAGCGGCTTAAATTGTTCAGGATCAATCGCGCCTTTTTTTACCGCCTTACCGAAAGAGTTATAAGAGGCAGCTGCCGCATCCACTTTGCCTTCCGCCAACGCCGCCAACGAAGCCGAGTGAGAACCGGCAATTATCACCTTCTGCAGATCCTTAACAGGGTCCACACCGTCGGCAATCAACATCGCAACCGGGAAATTGAATGAAGAGGTAGAGTGAGTACTACCAAACGCCATGCTCTTGGCTTTCAGCTCATCAATGGAGTTGATACCACTATCTTTGCGAACAAAAATACCCGAGTAATAGACGGATTCACCTTTCATAACATCCACCGCCAGTAGATCCACACCACATTTGTCATAGGCTTCACCAAAGGTAGAGGCACCCAACCACGCGATATCCGCCTGATCATTACAGATCCCCTCCACCACCGCGGCATAACTGCTACCCGCTTTTACATCAAAGTGAATGCCATAGTTTTTGGTAATACCGTTAAATACCGGCATATAATCTTTGGTAATATCATCACTACCGGTATCCGTTGGAATCATCAAAACACGCAGTGGATGCTCTTTTGAACCGTCCGGCATACTTGCAGCAACTGCCGAACCCACCATCATTACACCTGCAATACCCACAGCAAGCAGATTCTTAAGTTTCATCTTGGTTTCCTCACATCATCGTTTTTAAGGTTGGATAAATAACTGAACCGCATCGCCACGAAAGCGGCTGATGGAATACTCAATAGGCTGCAGGGTATCTGCGTTAAGGTTTACACTTTTCACGCGCAGAATAGGCATTTGTCTCGGAATTTTAAGCACCGCAACATCATTATCTTTAGGCGTCACCGCAGTGATAAAACTCTCGCGACGGATGACAGAGAGGCCATAGTGGCTGTTTAACAAACCATGTAGCGAGCCACCACGATAGTTATCTAATAGGTCTGGCAGCATGGCGGCAGAAAAGAAGTGGGAGATCACACAAAAAGGTCGCCCTTCCACCTCACGCAGCGTCTCGATAAACGCAACCTCCGCCCCTTCATCCAGGCCCAACTGATTGGCAACACCACCATGAGCGGGAATGTACTCCTTTCGTAATATGATGGTATGGCTTTGCATTCCCTCTGACTGCAACATGTCGGTAAACCGCGTAGCGCCACTAATGGTGTATTTCACAACACGCTCGGAAACAAACACCCCTTTTCCGTGATGCCTCTCCACCACGCCATCCGCCACCAGATGATCAACAGCACGCCGTAGCGTATGACGATTCACACCAAAGCGCTCAGCAAGATCAGACTCCGCCGGCAAAGCATCACCCGCCTCGAAACATTCACTGATCTCCTTAGCAAGAATGTCACGAATCTGGCTGTAAACTGGCGCTACGCCTGTACGCCCAAGGGGATAGATAGACATCTAGACAACCTCATATATTTGAGCCTAGCTTAGAGGTCATGCATGACATAACGATGGTGATTAGATGTCAGATATGTGAAGGTTTTGCAACAGAATGAATAAGTAGTCGATTGACTGGGAAATGAGCAAGCACTACAGCATACGGGTAGTAAAGCTTACATAATTAACTTTCATGCAAGCTAATAAAAGGGCTAAGTCAATTTTTGTTAAAAATATTGAGATATCGCTATCTCTTGATCAACAAGCCATCTTCAATAGGCACATACTTTGATGCCGAATTTATTAATGACGCGGCTGTCAAACCTGGGACACCATATATTTCTACGGAAGTTTTATAATCATCAATCAATTTTCTAGCTAGCAAATCAAAGTCACCATCCCCACTGGCTAGAACCAAGATATCCGACTCCCTACCAAACTCCAATGCATCAATAGTGATACCAACATCCCAATCACATTTAGATGAACCATCGACTCGCTGAATATAGGGCTTCAATTTCACCTCAAAACCAATGGCCCTGAGAATGTTTTGAAACTGCATCTGCTTCGGATCACCGCGATCACTTGAATAGGCAATTGCCTTAACAACTTCCCTATCTGAAGTCGCCCTTTTCCAAAATTCGTTGTAGTCCAAGCTAGACTGATAAGCTTGTCTGGTTGTGTAGTAGATATTCTGAACATCAACAAGAATGGTAACTTTATTCATAAAGGCCTTTAAAATTCACTTATGCACCCGTAATTTTCAGGCTAGGTCTTTGGTCTTAATAACCTCCTGAGTTATCAGGAGACATCCACCATACTAAGCAAAACCCCTTATTGACTTGTATTTTCAGCCCAAATTGCTTTTGGCGCCGGGTCGTAATAAATCACTAAATTTCCATCATCCTAAAGCACTATGCTATCCCCAGAATTTCCTTGAGCTCCACCACTCCAAGCGTGGTTTATTATTATATCTATACAAGACTAAATTTCCGTCATCCTGCATTACCAGCCTGTATCGACCGTTTTCAGAAACCAACTACTCACCGCGTGATAAACTTTGCCCCAAATGTAATCTACTAGCCATTTCCCTCTCCTTATTCATTGTTGACTACCGTATTAATTGAAGCATCCTGACGCTCAAATTCAATTATCAGTACCCCTGAATTGTATGAGGTGATGTGTTACTTTTTAATACTCTTCCTAACTTTCCAACCTAGAGCCATTCCAAAAAAGAGATGCAACTTTAACTGTCGACTAAGTGTTTCATTTTAGCAGTTATTAATACGCAGATTTTAGTCATAAGCGCGCCACATTGTAAAAAGTGGGCCAGTGGGTACACTCATTGGTCGACCAAAACACAATGTGAGAGAGTTTATGAGGAAGCCCTATACCCCCCCTGATCCAAGAAGAACGATACCAAATATACGCACATAAGAAAGCCGGTTATAACAATCAATACATCGCAGACAAACTTGGCAGACATGTCAGTACGATAAAGAGAGAAGTGAGGCGCAATGAAGGCCGTAGTGGATATCGTCCCCAGCGGCACAGTAAATTACTGAATTTTAGGACGCCAGAAGAGATTTATACCGAGATGGTGCGAGCGGCATGAATAGATGCAGCGCACTTATGACTAAAATCTGCGGTTTCAGCATTATTCCAACCGTTGACTTTATTGCTTTCATTTCTTTTCATCTGCCATTGCCCATCTAGTCAGCCAGATAATTAAACGGACTTAGCAAGACACCTATAAATACCAGATCCACTACACTCTAGACAATGGATAAATATTTGTGATCTATCACAAGATAGCTTGATAGAGATATGGACTTTATCCATCTCTATACACCATGAAGTGTGTGATATTAAAATGGAGAACATAACAGCATTGATGTTTTTGTAAGGGTGTTTATAATCCTTCCTGCACATTTTTTATCGATATCAAATACCATCAAGATATGTATGTGTTTTGGTAAAAACTAGATTAGCCATCTGAGAAAATTTATAAATTTCAGACGGTTGGAATATTTTCGATCAACTTTCGCTTATCACTCAAATGAGATGGGCTTTTGTTACGACAAGCGAATCTTTTGTATGTCAGGTGAGGAGACCGGTAGATGACAAAAAGTAAAATGGTAATAATAAAAGGGCCTGAAGAAATTCAAAAGATGAAAGTTGCTGGACATTTAACAGGCAAAGTGCTTGAAGCTGTTCGCACATTTATTCGCCCAGGCATTACCACTCTTGATATCGATAAATTTTGCCATGATTATATTATCAATACGCTTGACGCTATACCTGGCAGCCTGGGGCAATATGACTTTCCTCATACTGTCAACACATCTGTTAATCACGTAGTATGCCACGGCTGGCCTTCAGATAAAAAACTAGTGAAAGGTGATATTGTCAATGTTGATGTAACCGTAAAAAAAGACGGTTATTATGGCGACAGCAGTGTAACATTTTGTGTTGGTGAAGTAGCTCCTCATGCCCAGAAACTGGTAAACATAACTCAAGAGTGCCTATACAAAGCAATAAAAATTGTAAAACCTGGTATCACATTAGGGGATATCGGGAGTACTATCCAAACTTACGCAGAAGCCAATGGTTATTCAGTTGTAAGAGAATATTGTGGGCATGGAATTGGTAGCTCAATGCATGAAGAACCACAAGTATTACACTATGGAAAGCCTGGCGCAGGGCTAACTCTAACTGAAGGAATGACCTTTACAATCGAGCCAATGATCAATCAGGGAAGAAAGGATATCAAACTACATAAGGATGGCTGGACAGTAACCACCAAGGACCGCCGCTTATCCGCACAATTTGAACACACCATTCTGGTAACCCATGATGGATTTGAGATTTTGACACTGAGGGATGAAGAGCGTGAGAACTTCTATGGTCACTAACCCTCAACCTTTCAGTGAAAAATTATATTTTTTTAAAGCCCGAGGCATAAATAATACGAATGGCCCACAGGCTTTATACTTGTAATGGGGGGGGGATTGGAAAGACAACCCTCACCAAACCCCATTCTTGTCGCATTCAGACATTTACAGTCTACCTGCCCAATAGATTCCACACTGGGCAGTGCAGAGAGTATCTGCTTAAGATGGACATAGAGCTCTAAACTTTGACCATTTCAATGAAGCTGTAAAGGCTAACACTGGCTTTTTAGAAATATTGTCAAACAATCCACCCTTTCTCCTTACGGCAAACTGGCCCAATATATGGGCTGTTCTACTTTCTTCCTTTGCTCTATTTTCAGTTTCGTATAAAACCTACCCCCATCTTACCCCTGACTTAGATCTGCTACGAGGAAACTCCACTCTTGGAATGAAGGGCACTGGTAATGAGGCCATACCGATACCAACAAGCGAAATCCACCACCCAAACACCATGACAAACCTATCAAATAACTTCAACAGGGAATTTGTAATTGATAAAAATTACTGGAAGATACTCACAGCATTCCTTATTTCAAAGACGATAAAAATTTTATCAGCTGCCTTAATTTCCCGTAATTAGCTTAGCATTTACATTTCTCGCCATTCTGCCTATATAGTGAAAGAGCTGAAACAAAAACAAGCACATTCACAGGCAACGAACACATGATAATTAACTCAGAAATTTTAAGGAATATGGGTGTAAACAGCGAAAATGCTGATAAATTTGGCCCGCTATTCACTCAAGAACTCCCCAAATATGGTATTGAAGATTTATTGCGCCAGTCCCACTTTTTAGCACAAATCCTTCATGAATCAGGTATGTGCCGATATACTCAAGAGGGCTTAAATTATTCAGCTGAGGCACTAAAGAGCGTATTTGGAAAATATTTTCCTAATGATGATATTGCTAATGAGTATGCCCGACAGCCTGAAAAAATTGCCTCTCGGGTCTACGCTAACCGAATGGGCAATGGTGATGAAGCAAGTGGCGATGGGTATCGATACTGTGGAAGAGGTTTTATTCAATTAACTGGAAAAGATAACTACAGCAAATTCTCAGAATGGTCAGGAGAAGATGTGTTGGATAAGCCCGAACGCGTTGCTGAAGAGTTCCCCCTCCTCTCCTCGCTTTTCTTCTGGGATACCCACAATCTGAATAGTTATGCTGATAATGATGATATCAAAGGGATAACTAAGCGGGTCAATGGTGGTTACAACGGCCTGGAAGAGCGGACTCAATTATTAAACCTTGCCAAGCAACTGCTCAACACCACCGAAGAAAAATCGACCGATAATCTCTACAGAGTCTCTGCAGCAAACGGATTAAATCTAAGATCAAGCCCCCAAATTACCGACAATATTATCCAAAGTCTCGCTTACGGCACCCAGGTCCATCTACTCGAACCAGAAAACAGCGATGGCTGGGTACGGATAAAAGTATCTATCAAAGGAAGCGAGGGCTATGTAGCTGCCCGGTATTTAAGTCCTAAATAAAGCAGAAATCGGTATTACACATTGTCTTGCTTTAGCGGGTTTCTCTTCTGCCTACTGAACTGACTCTGCCAAAAACCTCCGCCTGATAAATTTCGATACATGCTGCAATATTGTCGACAAAGCCCTTTACCTTAGAAGTAAGTCAAATCACCGCTAGCCTTTTAGGCTGGTTCGCAATTAAAGCATGAATTCGCTGGCATATCTCGGCCTGGTAAGAATTCATAACACAGAGTGGCAATTGGATTTCCTTATACTAGCCTGCTTTTTTTCTACGCCAAAAAAGCATACCAAGACCAGCGAAGAACATATATATAGCGGGAGGAAGTGGTACAGGAGACATCATCTCAGGGTTGCTCGTGAATGCAACATTATCCAGCAAGATCCGTGAGTTTCTACCATCGTTTTCATCAACCAATTCAAATGATAGCGCCACATCACGACCAGACAAGCCACTTATATCAAATGTGATTCGCGTCATAATATCACCAAAGTCAATATCAACAATCGGGTCGATATACTGATCAAAGGTAAAATCAACAGCATCGTACAAACTAACCAGCAGGTGATCCGTAAAAGAAGAGCCACCAGATTCTGTTGCATCAATACCTAAATCAATGAAAGAAACATCAAAGCTAAGATAATTCAGGGATGAATCAATCGAAATAGGAGAGGCAAAATTGAAGAACCCATCATCTCCTTGAACCAATATTGAGCTATATGGATCGACGCCAAAACCAGTATCAAGCTGCGCATAACCATCTGTCATCGTAACGCTTCCACTCGAGCTCGCATCTGTCCAAGCTGTACTGCCACTCGAGAAATCACCATTGACCAATGAAGCACCACAAGCAACATTTGTCGCCATCATCATCAACAATGACAAACCAATTTCTTTACGCATCATACCCTCTCCACATATACAACACTCTGTCCCTCAAAGCAGTGAGAGACAATAAATTACCTTCGGGTGATACGAATGAATATTCGATAAAGCGAAAATTCCCTTTTACTGGCAGGGGATTGCTTCCGTATAACCCGTTCAAAGATCTCGGCACCACATCTATCGCGGGTGATCTGTATGGGCTAATTCTCTCACATGAATTATGTGATTTCAAATATTACATTTTAAATTTAGGGTTTTCTAATAAACATAAATACACCCCTGAAAAAATTAATCTCCATTTTCAGGGAAGGAGACGGAGGGTTGAAATTGCTATAAACAAACCATTAGTTTATTAGAATTTACTTAACCTTATTATCACTCAAGACGAGCAGATTGGTTTTCATGTTACTGCCACGGAAATTAGCAACAAACTTAAGGAGATCATTTTGGGTAAACCCTCTTGCGACAAATTCAGAAGCCATATCCGTTAACGCCAATCTGAACTTGTGTTATTGGCATTCACATTACTTACTCATCACTTATCGATACCGTTCCAACCAATCATCTCTAACACTAGCGATCATCCACAATCATTAGCAATTATTCATTAATTTCCATTTCATAAACACCATTTCAAATAATGCTTCATAAAATAATAAGCGTACCCTTGAATACATATCATTAATAAACCTATCGTTGAATAGAAAATTTTGCTGTGCTGTTATTCTTTCTGACAAAAAAATTTTAAATTTATTTTTAGAATTTAGAAAAAATTGTCTAATAAAATTATGCTATTAAATAAAACGGAGAATAAAAAATGAAAACAGTTTTTAAGGGACTTTTAGCAACACTATTATTAGCTAGCTCAGCTTTTGCTACGAATGCTCAAGCAGCGACATTAGGTTTGAATATAAATACCATTCCAACATCGTGCTATATATGGATAAGTGGACAGGGATCAGTGAGTCCATATTTTTATAACTATGGCACATATCTTATTAATGTTCCCGATGGTGCATTTATACAACTCACATGCCAAAGCAGTAAAGGTACCACAAGCTGGTATGGCACTATTTATGGCACAAAAATTTTGTATATCCGATAACAGTGCTATCACATAATAAACAAGCTCACAATCTTATATTAGTTAACCCTCTACGCTGGAAATAAAATATAAAAATACGCCAATCATGGCATAAGTTATTATTCTTAATAATTTATAGATTAAAATATTTGGTGAGTTTTGTAGTTATTTCTGCAACTCTGAGAACAATTTTTATTTATTCTATAAAAATAACAGAGATTTTAGGGTTCTAAATGTAGTGAGTGATGTAATGCCTATTTTCTGAGCCTTCTCCTAGATAAGGCTCAGTCTCATAACCTACCCATAGAAGAAAAATAAGATCTATTCAAATCCGGCTACAAACAAGCAGACAACACCAATCCCACCTCATTATCAGTTAGCTCTACCGGATTGGTTTTCATGCTACTGCCGCGACAGTTGGTGATAAGTTTAGGGAAATCACTTTGCGTAATTCCATAATGCGACAAGCCAGGCAGTTGCATCTGCTCTCGCCAGTCATAGAGTTGTGTTATTAGCGCTGATATTGCTTGTTGGTCGCTTTGGTGGTGCTTACGACTGAACAGTCGGCCCACATCGGCATAACGTTTTAAGGCGGGGTTTTCTGGGTCACGCTGTTGCATTACTTGGATATTCACCTCTGTTGCGCTGGCAACCAATGTGCCACAAGCAATACCGTGTGGAATAGGAAAGAAGGCTCCTAGTGGTGCAGCAAGCCCATGGACGGAACCTAACCCAACCTGGGCCAAAGTAATACCTGATAACCAAGCAGCGTAGATAAGCAGTCCATGGGCCTCTTCGGCATCATCCCCTTGTTGATACCACTCAAGCAATCCATCTCTAATAGATTTCATACCACTCATGGCCAAGGTGTCAGTAAAAGGATTGGCCTTGGTGGAGACATAGGATTCCAACAGTTGGGTCAGTGCATCCATGCCATTACCGGCAATCTGTATTGGAGGTGTCCCTTTCAATAGGGCTGGATCTAAAATGGCATATTCAGCCACCAACTTGTCGTCACGGAAAGATTTTTTAAAGCCACCCTCTCCTTGCTGACTGAGTACGGCATTCTTGGTGGCTTCACTGCCAGTACCTGCAGTGGTAGGCACAGCAATAAATGGAGTGGCTGGACCTTCATAGGGTAATTCAGGCCCAACCCCTTCCAGATGATCCATAACGGAGTTACCGGGCTTTAAAAGACCAGCAATCGCCTTGGCGCCATCCAATACACTGCCACCACCAATCGCCAACACGGCGTCATACTCATTCCCCTGTTGCTGAGCAACAATCTGGTCAATCAACTGCGGAGATGGCTCGCTACCGATAACAACCTGCTGCCAGCCGAATCCTTCTACCTGTAGTGCATCTTGTAGCCATTGCCATTGGGATTTCTGCTGCAGAGATTTAGCCCCCGTCACCAATAAGATTCGCTTGCCATAGCTGTTCAGTATCATGGGTAACTTGGCAAAACTGCCCTCACCAAACTCAACACGGGGAAGACGGGCAACGGAGAAGCTATGCTGCGACATTAATCAGAATCCTCTAAGTTCAAAAGCTGCGTATTACCACCGATCGCCGCGCTGTTGATGCTCACGCTACGTTCGGTACAAAAGCGGTAGAGATAGTGGGGCCCACCCGCCTTGAAGCCGGTACCGGATAATCCCTCACCACCAAAAGGCTGTACTCCAACCACGGCGCCTACCATATCACGATTAATGTAGAGATTGCCCACATGGGCGCGTTTACGCACAGCATCAATACGTTGTTGAATGCGACTGTGAACCCCCAGAGTGAGGCCATAACCACAATCATTAATCTCATCCATCACTTTATCCAATGACTTGGATCGATAGCGGATTACATGCAACATGGGACCAAATACTTCATGGGGCAGGTCACTGATAGTGTTGATTTCAAACAGAGAGGGAGCAACAAAATAGCCATTAAGCCCTTCTGGAAGGGGTGTTTGATAAAGTAGTTGGCCTTTCGCCTCTAACTGTGCAGCATGCAATACCAGCTTATCATAGGCCTCTTCGTCGATCACTGGCCCCACATCGGTATGTATCTCTGCGGGATTGCCTATGATTAGCTCTGCCATCGCCCCAGTCAGTAACTTGATCACCGCCTCAGCAATCTCCTCCTGCAGGTAAAGTACCCGTAAGGCGGAACAACGCTGCCCTGCACTATTGAAAGCAGAACGTATTACATCTTTGACCACCTGTTCCGGTAGTGCAGAGCTATCAACAAGCATGGCATTCTGTCCACCCGTTTCAGCAATCAATGGCGCGATAGCCCCTTTGCGAGATGCCAATGCCAGGTTAATGCTCTGTGCGGTATCGGTGGAACCGGTAAAGGCGACACCTGCTATTTTCGGATGGGATAATAGCTGCTGGCTGATCATTCGTCCGCTGGAAGGCAACAGGTATAACACTTCCTGTGGCACGCCCGCTTGGTAGAATAGCTGGACCACTCTATCAGCAACGATGGTGGTCTGATGAGCAGGCTTGGCCAGTACACAGTTTCCTGCCGCTAATGCTGCAGCAATCTGTCCGGTAAAGATCGCGATGGGAAAGTTCCAGGGGCTGATGGTCACAAACACCCCTCGCCCACTGAGATAGAGTTGGTTCTCCTCCCCCACTGGTCCAGGCAGTGTCAGTGGGGCCGAGAACTTCTCCTGAATCTGCTGCGCGTAGTAACGACAGAAATCCACAGCCTCGCGTAATTCAGCTACCCCATCTGGGAGTGTTTTACCCGCTTCAGCGGTCATCAGAGCCAATAACTCTACGTGGTGGTGTTCCAGTAACTCAGCACAGTGAAGAAGGATCTCAGCTCGCTTTGCAACACTAACACCTTGCCAATCGGTATGGGCAGCCAATGCACTGTCCATAGCGAGCTGTAACTGTTTCTCATCCGCCAACTCACAGTAACCCAACAGCTTGGAGACATCGGCAGGAGAGACAATATCCTGCCGCTTCTCGCCACTCCCCATTCCAGCCCCCCGAGGGGTAACGATATATTCAGGTAACAAAGCACCTGATATCGCCTGCTGCAGACGTTGTAATTCATGGCTATCCCCCAGATTCAACCCTTTGGAGTTAAGCCGCTCCTCACCATACATTTGTTCAGGCAGAGGTATTTGTGGATGAGGTAGATTCTGTAATGATTTCACATAGCTGATAGGGTCAGCGACTACCTCCTGCGGCTCGATCTGCTCATCCCAGATACGGTTAACAAATGAGCTGTTCGCTCCGTTCTCCAAAAGCCGTCGAACCAGATAAGGCAGTAACTCGCGATGGCCACCTACCGGTGAGTAGACTCTAACGGGGATCTGCCGACCATAGCTATTAACCAATCGATAGAGACTCTCTCCCATGCCATGCAGGCGCTGAAACTCAAATTCTGCCTCAACAGGTGCCATATCAGAGATAGCCGCAATGGTGTGGGCGTTATGGGTAGCGAATTGACAGTAGATATAGGGAGCAGACAACAAGTGACTGGCACAAACCAGATAGCTCAGGTCTGTCGATTGTTTACGGGTAAAGACTGGATAGCCTTGTAGACCTTGCTGCTGAGCACGTTTGATCTCATTATCCCAATAGGCCCCCTTCACCAGCCTTACAGGAATCTTTCGTTGGCTCTGCTGACTCAAATTCACCAACCACTTCACCACTGGTAGTGCCCGTTTTTGGTAGGCTTGCACCGCTAATCCAAACCCTCCCCAATGAGCCAATGAGGCGTGATTGTAGATCTCTAAAAAAATTTCCAAAGAGAGTTCCAGCCGGTCACACTCTTCGGCATCCAGCGTCAATGTAATCTCAGCCGCCATCGCCAGTTGGGCTAATTCCAGAAGTCGCGGTATCAGCTCCTTCATTACCCGTTGGCGCTGTGCCAGCTCATAGCGAGGATGCAGAGCAGAAAGCTTTACTGAGATCCCTTCACGTTGGTAAAGGCCTAACTCCTGCTGAGGCAGCTTGGCTAACGCATTGATCGCCTGCTGGTAAGCGTTGAAATAGTGCTCCACATCAGCCTGACAAACGGCCGCTTCACCCAGCATATCAAAGGAGTGTAGACAAACGTTTGAACGGCTTTTGGCAGAACGCTTTAAGGCATCATCGATGGTCTGCCCCATCACAAATTGATAACCCAATACACCCATCGCAGCTGAAATCGCCTGACGCATCAGTGGTGCCCCCAAACGGCTTGCTAGGGAACGCCATAAAGCGGGGGCCTGTTGATCTGTCAGTGTGGCAAACTGACTACCCACTTTTAACCCCCAACTGGCAAAATTCACCAGATTGGAATCGCTGTGTCCCAGGTGCTCTAGCCAATTCCCCTTACTCAGGTAGTCGTGAATTAACTGTTCTGCGCTGGCTCCATCAGGAATACGCAGCAGCGCTTCTGCCATGGCCATCAGAATAATGCCCTCTTCACTGGAGAGGTCATACTCACGCATGAAAGCTTCATTCAGCGCACTCGCTTTGCGGTGCTGCCGCATCTCACTTACCCACTGGGCTGCTTCTCGATTTATCGCGCCCCGATCCATGGCCAGCGATTCCGCCTCTTCCAAGAGCTGTTTTACGACCTCCTCTTCATCTTTAAGATAGTAATCGTTGATAGCTTGCGGGAGAGTAGTGTCAGGCATAAATGTTCTCCAATCGATGGATTCCTTTAGGGCATATCGGCACGATTTGAGCTCACTTTGTATTATCTGTTAAGCTCGCGTCCAAATTAAACATACTATTTATATGACATCATGAAAAAAATCGCCTTATTAGCCACATTGATTACCCTCTCACTCCCCGTCCATGCCATTGTCAACCTCCAAGATATCCACACTCAGGAGATAAAACCTGGCTTCAGTGGTACAGTTGGCTTGGAGTTTAGCGGGACAAAAGGCAACAGCGAAAAGAGTGATACTACGCTGGCCAGTCAGCTACAGTGGAATAATACCGACTACCGAAATATTCTGCTGGCCGACTATAGCTATGGAGAAGCGAATCAGCAGATTAACAGCGATGAAGCCTTTCTCCATCTGCGCCATATCCACCATATCAATCATCACTATGCCTGGGAGTTATTTGGTCAGCTGCAAAATGACCGTTTTGCCCGACTATCGCTACGTCGCTTAGTAGGTGGTGGCTTCCGCCATAAGCAGGACTTTGGTGATAACCGGTATATTTTCGGTGTAGGTGCCTTTTTTGAAGAAGAACGCTTGAAAGAAGATGCAAACATCACTACACCAGAAGAGAGACGCAGTAACAACTGGCGAGGAAATCTCTACGGTATTACAGGCCATACCCTGAATGACCAAAGCCGCCTCTTCTCTACCCTTTATTATCAGCCTAAGCTAAGTGATAGTGGTGACTACCGCGTATTATTAAAAGCGGGGGTGAAAGTGAAAATGGCAGAGAATCTAAATCTGACCATCGGAGTTGATGGTAAATATGATAGCCAACCACCGCTTGAGGTAAAAGATTACGACATCAGTTATCGAAGTGGTATTGAACTCAATTTTTAGATAAAAATAAGGGCGCCACCTGCGCCCTTCAATATATGCAAAGCACATGCTTAATACTTGCGGAACTCCTTAATCAACCGCATGCTGCCTTCTGTCTCATGAAGTAGTTCGCTTGTCGCTTCCGCAGTCTGATTAGCCCCTGCTGAGGTCTCTTCTGCCGCCTCATGCACCCTCACCAAGTTTTGGTTAACTTCATTAACCACATCTTTCTGCTGATTCATTACCTGAGCAATATTGCTATTCATCTCATTAACTTGGGTAATGCCGTTAATAATGCTTTCAAGAACACGCTTTGCCTCTTCGACCTGATCGACACTGCTATCCGCTGATTTACGGCTACGCTGCATCACCTCTACCCCTTCAGATGAACGCTGCTGTAGCTGCGCGATCATTGTCTGAATCTCTTGAGTGGATGCGTGAGTACGAGTCGCTAACGTTCTCACTTCGTCAGCCACCACGGCAAACCCCCGCCCGAGATCACCCGCCCTTGCCGCCTCAATTGCCGCATTCAGCGCTAATAGGTTGGTCTGTTCGGCAATACCGCGAATCACATCCAATACTGAACCAATGTTATCGCTGGCTTCACCCAACGCCGCAATCACCTGTGCAGCACGATCCACCTCATCCGCCAACTCCCCAATAGAAGAGACCACATTAGTCACAGCATCACGCCCTACCAAGGCATCTTCATGGCATGAACGAGAGGCATCAGAGGCAATATTCACATTGTCACTTACCTCACTCATACTGCTTACCATCTCTTCCATCGCTCCAGCTAATTGCTGTAAATCAACACGCTGGCGATCCACACTCTCAGTAGCTTGGCTCATGATATTTGCGGTGGTCAGTGCCGTTCCATTGATCTGCTTAATAGTATCTTCCATGCGCCCATTGACAGCCCCCATCCGCGATTTCACCATTTTCAACGCTAATTCCGTATGCCCTATCTCATCGCTGCGTCCAGTGTAGATATGCTGCATCAGCGGGTTAGTAACAATTTGGGCTGCAATACTTTCCATTTCACGCTGCGGCTTCAATACGATGTAACCCACGACCGCAATAATGGCGGCCCCAAGAATAAATGCAGACAAAAGACTAAGTAATGGCACATCGTTATACCAGCCTGCCGCCAGCATGGGTAACAGTGCACTAAAACAGCCAACTTGCACCTTATGTGTAGAGGAAATTTTACTCGTGGAAAATGGCTGCTTACCTTCATTAAGTAGCTTATATGCCTTTTCCGCTCTAGTAACATCTTCACGGCTTGGCTTGGTACGAACAGACTGGTACTCAACCAAACGCCCATCCTCCATAATGGGAGTAACAAATGCATCAACCCAATAGTGGTCGCCATTTTTGCAGCGATTTTTCACAATGCCTTTCCAAGCTTCACCTCGCTTCAACGTTGCCCATAGATCAGCAAACGCCGCTGATGGCATATCAGGATGCCTAACGATGTTATGGCTCTGTCCCAACAGCTCCTCTTTTGTAAATCCACTGATCTCGATAAAATCTTCATTGATGTAGGTAATTTGACCTTTCACATCCGTGGTTGAAAGGATATTTGCATTATCAGGGTAATCAACCTCCCGCCCCGTTACGGGAAAATTCTTCTTCATATCAGTTCTCTCTTAATCATTTAGGAGACACTTGTGATGTTAGACACCTTTTAGTATCGGCAAGCAAAAATAAAACATCACACATTTCCACTCACTTGCAATAATAAAATTAAGGTTTTATGGGTACTCTAACGAAATGGTTTTACACTGTTTTATGCCTTACCATCGACAAATAGCCATGGCAACCTGGAAAAAATTAATGCAGTTCTCATACCATGCCATGCACAAAAAACAGACAATTTTCGATTGAATCGCTATAAAGGACAATACAAGCGCATCTCTGACGCAATTCCCTCTTTCTGGTATGATGGCGAAATTGAAAACTACTTTAATGAAATGAGATTCAATGAGCTCTGAAACCCTCGCACTTGCCAAACAACTCATCAACCTGGAATCGGTCACCCCCTCTGATGGTGGATGTCATGATCTGATGATCTCCCGCCTTGAAGCCATCGGATTTCAAATCACCCGCCTCCCTTTTGGCGAAGTCGATAACTTTTGGGCACAACGAGGAGAAGCAAAGCCACTGTTTGCCTTCGCCGGACACACTGACGTAGTACCAAGTGGTCCCTTAGAGGCCTGGAACACTCCCCCATTTGAAGCAACTGAAGTCGATGGCTATCTCTATGGGCGTGGTGCTGCTGACATGAAAGGTAGTCTGGCGGCCATGGTCATTGCCTGTGAACGGTTTATCTCCCAACACCCAGACCATAAAGGGGCCATTGGATTCTTAATCACCAGTGACGAAGAAGGCCCTGCTAAAAATGGCACAGTAAAGGTGGTCGAATGGTTGGAACAACAAGGTATCAAGATGGAGTGCTGCTTGGTGGGCGAACCCTCCAGCACAGAAAAGCTGGGCGATATAATCAAAAATGGCCGCCGCGGCTCCTTGGGTGGCACACTGCTGGTAAAAGGGGTGCAAGGGCATGTAGCCTATCCACATCTTGCCGTTAACCCCATACATAAAGCCGCCCCCGCTCTAGCCGAACTCAGTGCGATCGAATGGGATCAGGGTAATGACTTTTTCCCTGCTACCTCTTTCCAAATTTCCAATATCAACAGCGGAACTGGCGCAACCAATGTCATTCCTGGAGAGTGTGAGGTCATCTTCAACTTCCGCTACTCCACTGAGACTACCCATGAGCAGCTACAAAAGCGTGTCGAGGCGATTCTAAATAAGCATGACCTGGATTATGAGTTGGAGTGGAATCTTTCCGGTTTACCTTTCCTGACTGATGCGGGAGCCTTAGTGGATGCGGCCTGTGAAGCCATCCAGCATATCACGGGTTACACCACTGAGCTATCCACTTCCGGTGGTACCTCAGATGGCCGATTTATTGCACCCACCGGCGCACAGGTTGTCGAATTGGGCCCCGTTAATGCAACCATTCATAAGGTGAATGAGTGCGTTCGCAGTAAAGATTTGGATACTCTTACCGAGGTTTATAATCGTATCCTGGAAAATCTACTGACATAACGAGATATCTAAAACTATTGCATAAACCAAAGTGGCTGCAATACTTAAAGAGACTCTGATTAAACCTGCGAGAATGCGCACATGACAGAATCCGATGAGAAACGACGCTTTACCCGCATCCCCTTCTCTGCCACCGCACATATTGTGAATGCAATGGGTAGCTGGTATGCCCCACTAGTCGATATCTCCCTCAAAGGAGCACTAGTAGAACAAGCAGAAAACTGGGAGGGAAAGATTGGTGATCACTATCTGATTGAACTCAATCTAGATGAAAGTGAGAGCGACATTGCCATTCGTATGGAAGTGGAAGTTGCCCATATGGAAAACAACCATATCGGCTTCAGCTGCCAGCATATTGGTCTGGATAGCATCACCCATCTGCGTCGCCTGATTGAACTCAACCTTGGCGATGACCGAATACTGGATCGTGAATTATCGGCACTAATAGAGAGTCACAACGAATAGATATCAGCCCCGTCTCTGCGGCGGGGTTTTTGTTCTCTACAGGTAACCCAAAGCCTCACTCAAGCGACTCACCGGTATCACTTCCAGCCCATCAATCGATCCCGGCTTTGGCGCGTTTGCTTTGGGCACAATGGCCCGCTTCAAACCGTGTTTGACTGCCTCTTTCAGTCGCTCCTGCCCACTTTGAACAGGACGAATCTCACCAGAAAGTCCTACTTCACCAAAAGCAATGGTTGCATTATCCAATGGGCGGTTACGCAGACTGGATAGTACTGACATAATGACGGGCAAATCAGCAGCGGTCTCTGTCACCCGCACACCACCTACAACATTCACAAACACATCCTGATCAAACGTCGCCACACCACCGTGACGGTGAAGCACGGCCAGCAGCATCGCCAAACGATTGTGTTCCAGGCCAATGCTTACCCGGCGGGGATTTGCCAGATGGCTCTCGTCCACCAGCGCCTGCACCTCTACCAACAGAGGACGAGTGCCTTCGCGGGTCACCATTACCACACTGCCAGGAACCGGCTCCGGGTGGCGGGAAAGGAACATCGCCGACGGATTGCTGACCGCCCGCAATCCCTTCTCTGTCATGGCGAACATGCCCAATTCATTGACCGCACCAAAGCGATTTTTGATCGCCCGTACAGCTCTAAATGAACTGCTTGGTTCACCCTCAAAATAGAGTACAGTATCCACCATATGCTCAAGTACCCTTGGGCCAGCCAGAGTTCCCTCCTTAGTAACATGACCCACCAGGAAGATGGAGGTATTCGTCTGCTTGGCATAACGCACCAACATTGCTGCACTCTCTCGCAATTGTGCAACAGCACCGGGAGCAGAGCTAAGTACCTCAGTATACATGGTCTGAATCGAGTCAATCACCAATACCCGGGGCTTTTCGCTCTTTGCGGTATCCAGAATACGCTCAACGCAAGTCTCAGCCAGCAGCTTCAGCTTATCTAAGTGCAGATCAAGGCGCTGAGCCCGCATACTGACCTGATAGAGAGACTCCTCGCCTGTAATATAGAGACAGGGTAGCTGGTCACTGAGTGCTGCAATCGCCTGCAACAGCAAAGTCGATTTCCCAATACCGGGATCGCCTCCCAGCATAATGACGGCCCCGTGTACCAACCCGTCTCCCAATACCCGGTCCAATTCCTTGATGCCGGTACGGGTGCGTAATTCGGTTTGTTGTTCCACTTCCGAAAGCACCTGCACCTTTGAGCGACTACCGCTATAACCCGCAAATCGGGGATGGGCACTCGCAGCTGTCGGTGCAGCAAAGGTCTCCTCTACCATGCTGTTCCATGCACCGCACTCATGGCACTGCCCTGCCCACTTGCTAGCCTGGGCACCACACTCGGTGCAAGCGTAGATCATTTTTGCCTTAGCCATCCAGCGGCTCCTCGCAGTACTCAAAATCAACCCGAGCTGTCACACCACACAATAGCTCATAGGCAATGGTCTCTGCCGCATCAGCGATTCGCTCGATAGGCAATCCTTCCCCCCAAAGCCGCACCTCACTATCCAGTGCCGCCTGTGGTGCATTTCTTAAATCGACACAGATCATATCCATGGATACCCGCCCAACAATCGGACACTCAATTCCATTTATCAATACTGGGGTGCCACTCCCCGCATGCCGAGGGTAGCCATCACCATAACCGATGGAAACCACCCCTATCGGCATATCTTCAGGACACTGCCAGCTGCTGCCGTAACCAATGGCATCGCCCTCTTTCAGCTGTTTGATCGCGATTAGCCGTGCGTAAAGTGTCATGACCGGCTTTAATTGCCAATCAGCAGCCTCACCCTCAACAAACGGATTACTACCATAAAGCATGATCCCTGGACGCACCCAATCTCCATGAGTTTGCGACATTGCCAGCAATGCCGCAGAGTTAGCCAGACTACGAGGTGCCTGTTCATCACACACCACATCAAACAGGCTAATCTGCTGCTGGTTCATGGGATGCTCAGGATCATCCGCATTCGCAAAATGAGTCATCAGGCAGATCTCATCGGCTACCATCTGGGCACTTTTTAATCGTTGTAATGCCAGTGGGAAATCCTTGTTAGAAAAGCCAAGTCGGTGCATACCGCTATCCAACTTTAGCCATACAGAAATGGGCGTTCCCTGCCATCGCTCCAGCCACTCCACCTGTTGTGTCTGGTGGACAATAATAGAGAGTCGATATTGGCTAATTACACTTAGCTCTGTCGCTGAGAATGGCCCTTCCAGCAGCAAAATTGGCTTTTGAATACCTGCTTCCCGCAGCTTGATCGCCTCCTCCAAGCAGGCCACACCAAAGCCGTCTGCTTGATGGAGAGCTTGCGCCACCTCAATCATCCCATGGCCATATCCATTGGCCTTAATGATGGCAAGAATACGGCTTGAGGGCGCTGCCTCTCTCGCCACTTGTAGATTATGACGTAATGCGGCCAGGTTGACCTTGGCCCAAGCACGACGACTCACGCCAAGCCCTCATCGTCATAGGCAGGGCCTGCATAGTTTTCAAACTTAGTAAATTTACCCAGGAAGGTTAGGCGAGTGGTACCGATCGGGCCGTTACGCTGTTTACCTACGATAATTTCAGCTATCCCCTTATCCGGACTGTCCTCGTTATACACCTCATCACGGTAGATGAAGACAATAACGTCCGCATCCTGCTCAATCGCGCCTGATTCACGTAAATCGGAGTTAACCGGGCGCTTATTGGGACGATTCTCCAAACTTCGGTTCAACTGAGACAGAGCAATCACCGGCACGTTCAACTCTTTCGCCAATGCCTTAAGTGAGCGGGAGATCTCCGAAATCTCATTGGTACGCCCCTCTTTATAGCCAGGAATCTGCATCAGCTGCAGATAATCGATAACGATCAAGGCCAGCTCACCATGCTCACGCACCAGTCGGCGGGCACGGGCACGTAATTCATTGGGACTCAGACCACCCGTATCGTCGATAAAGATCTTTGTCTGTTGTAACAGTGAAACGGCAGAAGTCAGACGGGGCCAATCCTCATCCTCCAGCTTACCAGAACGCAGGCGATGCTGGTCAATACGACCAAATGAGGAGAGCATACGCATTGTGAGCTGCTCCCCGGGCATCTCCATACTGAAGATAGCCACCGGCTTTTTGGTTTTGACAGCAGCATTTTCCGCGATATTCATCGAGAAGGTCGTCTTACCCATGGATGGACGACCTGCCACAATGATCAAATCGGAGGGCTGCAGACCTGAGGTCTGCTTATCAAAATCCACAAAGCCCGTCGGGGTTCCAGTCAAAGGTTCATCGGTGTTATAAAGAGTGTCAATCTTATCGACTGTCGCCACCAGTAGAGTATTAATGTCCTTGAAGCCCTCTTTGGATTTATTCCCCTGCTCAGCAATCTTAAACACCATACTCTCAGCCACATCCAGCAATTCACTGCTGGTACGACCATCCGGCTGGTAGCCACTATTAGCCACCTCGGTACCTACCTCTATCAACTGCCGCAACACCGATTTTTCACGGACGATTTCTGCATAGGCACGAATATTTGCCGCACTCGGTGTATTTTTTGCCAGATTGCCCAGCTGAGGCAAGCCACCTACCTCGTCCAACTCTCCAAGTCTATTCAACTCCTCAGAGAGGGTAATAACATCAAACGGTTCCGTGCGTGCCGTAAGGCGAGAAATGGCATTAAAAATCATCCGATGATCATGGCGGTAGAAGTCATTCTCAGACAGCAGATCCACCACTTGGTCCCAGGCATTGTTATCCAACATCAGACCACCCAGTACCGACTGTTCCGCCTCAATGGAATGTGGCGGCACCTTTAGCGCCGCAGTGGATTCATCGCTAGGCTTATCAAAGCGGGATTTATCGAAATTTCTCTTGGATGACATGGCGAAACTTAACCTAAAGACAAGCTAATCAAGAGTGAGAGATTATCATAATCTCCCCCATCGGGGCAGGCTGGATAGTGTAAATTTCCCCATCCATTGGAACTTCAAGCTATCACTTTTCCGTAAGCCCAACTACAACTTACCCAATTGAATAACGCAGATGATGTATCAGGGTGCGCGTCGAGAGAAAAGCCGCCTGATAACTCACTCATAGAAAAAAGCAGAAAGAACTGTACCTTATTGAGGAATAACAAAAAAGCGACTTCCCAATAATGGGAGGTCGCTTTTTGGCACAATTACACCAGGAAATTACCCGATGCAATAGATCGATGCTAGCTACTCAGCAGCAACAACTACTTTTACAGTCGCATCAACATCTACGTGCAGGTGAACAGCAACGTCATACTCACCGATCGCACGAATAGCACCTTCTGGCATGCGTACTTCAGCTTTAGACAGTTCAACGCCTGCTGCAGTCACTGCATCAGCAATATCCGCAGTACCAATGGAACCGAACAGCTTGCCTTCATCACCAGCATTACCGGTAATGGTAACAGTCAGGCCTTCCAGCTTTTCTGCACGAGCTTGTGCTGCCGCCAGCGCTTCAGTAGCTTGTTTTTCCAACTCAGCGCGACGTGCTTCAAAAGCTTCTACGTTGCTCTTAGTGGCAGGAACTGCTTTGCCTTGTGGAATCAGAAAGTTACGACCGTAACCTGCTTTTACAGCAACCTTGTCACCCAGGTTACCCAGGTTGCGTACTTTCTCGAGAAGAATCACGTCCATCTCAAAACACCTCTTGTTTAATCATTAAATTCAGTCAGCGCCGTCCTGATCATCTTGCTTCTGCTGCGGCTTGTCTTTCGCCAGTCGCTTGCGTATATCAAGCCAGGCATCACTTACTCCAAGCAGCATCAGCAGTGCTGTCATCTGCGGCAGTGCAATCAACAACAATAAGTAGAGGCCAATTAACCAGCCTGTACTCAACTCCCGTTCAGCAACCACATTGTGGCAAATCGCCAAACCTTGCAGGAGGTAGAAAAACACCAGGACAATCATTAAATTGCCCGCCAGCATCCCCGCACCCTGTTGGGCAAACATCGATACTAGCATTACCGCAATTGCTATCCATGAAAGTGCCTTGGGCAGTCGTAACTGATGAAACTCTGCCCTAAAACCGCCGGGGTTATAAAGCAACGCCTGCCACCAGCGACCAACAAACAAACTGAACAAAATATTCAGCGTAAGTGCCACCACGACAATTGCTGTCATCAGTCGGGCAACTTGCTCCCCAGCAGCCTGAATCTGCGCTGCTTGAGGATTGCCTTCTTCGAGCATCGGTGCCAATACCTGATCCAGCACCTGTTGCCACCATGCTACCGGGTCTCCCAGCAGTAGATGAGTTATGCCCGTTAACAACAACCCCAGACCACATACCACAGTGATTACGTAACCCAGTGAAATGGTTTGCCTCAGCATGGTCGAAAGAAACCAAACCGGCAGCCATATCACGGCCAAAATCACCAGGCCGGGAACCGGAGTGCCCGCTGCAATCATGGATAACAGTGACATTAATAAGCCGGAGATTGCTATCACCGACAGCCCCTGTTGAGGGCCCAAACGTAATGTCACTAGAGCTACTGCGCCACCACTTAAATAGATCACAGGTGGCAGCAGCATCGACAGTCCAGCAAAAAGCATCGTGATCAGGACCGCCTGCATACGGCCCAGCATTACAAAAGATGCCAATGACCGCATAGTTAAATACCTACTTTGTAAGTCGGCTTAGTTCTCGTGCGCATCGCAATAAGGCAGCAGAGCCAGGTAACGAGCACGCTTGATAGCGGTCGACAGTTGACGCTGATAACGAGCCTTGGTGCCAGTGATACGGCTAGGAACAATTTTACCGGTTTCGGTAACATAATTTTTCAAGGTGTTAAGATCTTTGTAATCGATTTCGGTAACACCTTCCGCAGTGAAGCGGCAGAACTTTCTACGACGGAAATAACGAGCCATCTTTGTATCCTATTCTATAAAATTCAATAATCTGGAGTGGATTACTCAGCAGCAACCTGAGCTTCTTCAGTACGCTCTTGGCTATCTTCGCGACGTGCCAGAGGAGAAGCGTCAACAACAGGGCCCTTCATACTCAGAACCATGTTACGCAGTACTGCGTCATTGAAGCGGAATGCGCTGTCCAACTCTTCCAGAGCACCTTTACCGCACTCTACATTCATCAGCACATAGTGTGCTTTGTGAACTTTGTTAATAGGATAAGCCAGCTGGCGACGGCCCCAATCTTCCAGACGGTGGATTTTACCGCCATCGGCTTCGATGATGGCGCGGTAACGCTCAACCATCGCATTTACCTGCTCGCTTTGATCTGGGTGAACCAGAAACACGATTTCATAATGTTTCATTTAAAGCTCCCTTCGGACTTTATCTGGCCTTTTGCCCGCAGGCGAAAAGGCAAGGAGTTAATATAAAAACCCGCACATAGGCGTACGAGAGTGCGAATTCTACTGAAACCGGGTGAGTTTTGCAACGCCGGACGGCGCTGCATCAAGGTTTAGGCATTATTTTGCCGCTGACGAACTACCTCAAACAGGCATACACCAGTTGCAACTGAAACATTCAGGCTAGATACAGATCCCGCCATAGGAATATTCACAAGCAGATCACAATGTTCACGGGTCAGACGACGCATCCCCTTCCCTTCATTACCCATCACCATCGCCAATGGGCCTTTCATATCCGCCTGATGCAGACCACAATCTGCCTCACCTGCCGTACCGACAATCCATATACCGCGCTCTTGCAGCATGCGCATAGTGCGAGCCAAATTGGTTACCTGAAAAAATGGCACATGCTCAGCCGCACCACAAGCCACCTTTCTTACGGTGGCATTGAGGCCAGCAGCCTTGTCCTTGGGGGCAATAACAGCATGGACACCCGCCCCATCAGCGGTGCGCAGGCAGGCACCAAGGTTATGAGGATCCGTCACACCATCCAGTATTAATAAGAGTGGAGCCTCATCAACACCATCTAATAGATAAGGAAGGTCCTTCTCGTGATAACTAGGGCTCTGCTTACACAGCGCAAGCACTCCTTGATGACGACCACCCGATGTACGTTTATCCAGCTCATCTCGAGAAAGCTGCTGAATCGCAATACCCGCACCCTCGGCCAACTCGATAATCTGAGCAATACGCTCATCACTACGCTTAGCCGCAACCTGTAACTCCAGCACTAGCTTGGCATTCTGCAGCAATAATGAGCGCACAGCATGCAAGCCGAAAATAACCTGTTCAGCTGCCATTAATTAATCCTGATTTTTTGGCTTTCTGGGCTTAGGTTTACGCTTACGCTTTGGCTTCGCTTTTTTCGGCTTAGACACCTCTTCGTCGGAGGCCACTACTGGCTCTACAACCTCCAACTTGCCCTTGCCACCCTTAGGCTTGCGGTTACGACGGGGCTTTTTCGGCTTAGCGGCAGCTATCTGCTCACGCTGCTCTTCAGAAATAACCAGATCGAAATCCACCTTTCGCTCATCAAGGTCCACCCTGGCAACCCGGACCCGCACCGTATCCGCCAAGCGATAAGAGATACCAGTACGTTCTCCCAGCAAACGATGCTTAGTCGGATCAAAGTGGAAGTAATCATCATCCAGAGAGGTGATATGCACCAGACCTTCAACGTAAATATCTTTCAGCTCTACAAAAAGACCAAAGCCGGTAACACTGGTGATAATACCGTCATACTCTTCACCCACCTTATCCAGCATGTACTCACACTTGAGCCAGTCGGTCGCATCACGAGTTGCTTCATCTGCACGACGTTCAGTCATTGAGCAGTGTTCACCCAGATTAGCCATATTATTCGTGGAATAACGGAACTTGCTTAACGGCTCACCGGAAATCAAATGCTTAATGGCGCGATGCACCAGGAGATCAGGGTAACGACGAATAGGCGAGGTAAAGTGAGTATAGCTTTCGTAGGAGAGGCCAAAGTGGCCAACATTATCCGGGTGATAGACAGCCTGACTCATACTGCGCAGCATAACGGTTTGGATCAGATGCTTATCTTCACGCTCCTGAACACTCTCCAGCAACTTGGAATAGTGACCGGCTGTCGGACTGTTGCGGCAGCGCAGGCTCAAACCCAACTCCGCCAGGAAGGACTTAAGATCTTCCACCTTCTCTGCAGGCGGCTCTTCGTGAATACGATAGAGTGCCGCGATCTCCCCTTTCAGCAGATAATCAGCAGCAGAAACATTAGCTGCCAACATGCACTCTTCAATCATCATGTGTGCAACGTTACGGTTGGTGGGAACAATTCGCTCAATCTTGCGATCATCACCAAATACGATACGGGTTTCTACGGTATCAAACTCAATGGCACCACGCTTTTTACGACGCAGGTCAAATGCCTGATAGAGACGGTGTAGTTCTTCCACGTGAGGCAGCACATCAGCGTACTCTTCACGCAATGCCTTATCCTGATCCACCACCATCGCCGCCACCTTATTATAGGTAAGGCGTGCATGGGAGTTCATCACTCCCTCAAAGAAGCGGTACTTGCGAATGACACCTTGGGAGGTGACGAACATCTCGCACACCATACAAAGACGATCCACCTTGGGATTGATTGAACACAAGCCATTAGAAAGGACTTCTGGAAGCATCGGCACTACACGCTCAGGGAAATAGACCGAGTTACCACGCTCGACGGCCTCTTCATCGAGAGGGGAACCAGGCTCCACATAGGCGGACACATCAGCAATCGCTACCAGAAGACGCCACCCCTTACCATGTGGTTCACAGAAGACCGCGTCATCAAAATCACGAGCATCTTCACCATCGATCGTCACCAATGGCAGATGGCGAATATCCTCACGCCCCTGCTTAGCTTCTTCCGGCACATGCTCACCGAATTTCTTGATCTCTTCCAGCACCGCTTCCGGCCATTTTTCCGGCAACCCATAGGAGCGGATAGCCACATCAATCTCCATGCCGGGACCCATATGGTCTCCCAGCACCTCAATCACACGACCTACCGCCTCACGCTTCGAGGTTGGCTGACTAATCAGCTCCAATACGACGAACTGCCCATGAACGGCTCCACCATACTGGTCTGCCGGCACCAGGATATCCTGCGCAATACGTTTATTATCCGGGCGAATGAAGCCAATACTATCTTCAACATAGAAACGCCCAACCACTTGAGAATGAGCACGCTCCAGCACTTCAACAATAGAACCTTCACGGCGCCCGCGACGGTCCACACCTGACACATAAGCAACTGCACGATCACCATGGAATACCTGGCGCATCTGGCGGTCTGACAAAAACAGATCGTCGCCACCCTCATCAGGAATCAGGAAACCAAAACCATCTGGATGACCACTTACTCGCCCACGAATCAGATCTGTTTGATCAATCAAACAATAGGCTCCGCGACGGTTATATAGCAACTGCCCATCACGCTCCATCGCACGCAATCGACGACGTAGTGCCTCCAACTGTTCGGGCACTTGAAGATCCAGCGCCTCGATGATCTGCTTACGAGTCAGAGGTTTTCCAGCATCAGAAATGAGCTGAATGATAAACTCACGACTGGGAATCGGATTGTCGTATTTATTGGCCTCGCGCTCAGCGTGAGGATCTGCGTGTGGGGTTTTAGTCATGAAATCTCGTTATCTTCTACTATCTTTCTAATATGTCGCGGCATTTTAACCTGTTCAGAACAATTAAGCTTGCTTATTTGGCAACATGTTATAAAAAACAGGTATTTTTTTACACTTCCCCCATATAAATGGAGATAAAATGAAACCTTCAGCATATTTCCACAGACTTCTTCTCATTACCTACCTAATTAGCAACCCGCTAATAGCGGCAACTGCGGACAGCGAATGCCTAAAATGCCACAAACAAAGCCATCTGGCGATAGCCGGCGATATCGATGACAGCCATAAACTGGCGCAGCTAGAGTGCCTCTCCTGCCACAACCCCACACGAAGTGACGATAATGCAGAACACTATGGGCATCTGATAGTGCTCTACCCAAGCGAAGCATCATGCCAAGCCTGCCATAAAAAGTAATGTTTTTACAAAGTGAGTATTGACACAATAAAGGGCTGTCGGTATAGTTCGCACCCATCAAGTCACTGACTTGATTCATCATCCCAATGCCGAGGTGGTGAAATTGGTAGACACGCTAGCTTCAGGTGCTAGTGGGGGAAACCCCGTGGAGGTTCAAGTCCTCTCCTCGGCACCATAAATCTCCTCCCCGCAAAACAAATCAACTAAATAGAATCTGTTACATACCCCCTACGACTTATTACCAAGCTTAAAGCTATAGCGTTCGTTCCTGCTGGAGAGTGCTTTTAAGGTGATGCCAGTAACCGCTTTGAAGCTGTGAATGCTACCCTTATCAATGAAACGATCATAGATTGCTTTAGCCCGCTTTTCACCAATCAGCTCTAACTTCATCACCTTTGCCATCGCTTGGCGGAAGTCACTCTTACTCCAATCAATCTCTTTCGCAAACTCAAAAGTGACTTTAGGCGAGGCAACAAGCTGATATTTGTTCAAATCACCATAACTGATGTCATTTTTAACCGTATAACCATGGGTTTTCCACGGATCAGCCAGTTTGTTTTTATAGCGAACGCTACACTCGATGGTATTGGGTACAAACTGCTCCGCCTCCAAAATCCGGATTACCGTTTTCGCATCCCACTCATCTTTCCATCCAGCCGGATAAGTTTCACTCTCCATATCACTCAACACAGCATGAGCAGGCGGCAGGGAGCGACCATAGGTTGCCACACAACGGAAGTCCTCCATTGCACCAATAGGTGTTTTCGGGCTTTTAGTAATACGTGCATCGGTGCCGTTGACGGCAATTTTGGGAATTTTCTCAAAATTGACCTTATGGTCAGAGTTTGCAGCGCCAGTAATGGGGGTAAGATTTTTCCAGGTGGTACCTGGGCCACCCAGATTGTCATTAAGTAAATGCCCCTTCACATAGAGCGATCCCTTATCCTTACGACGAATATTAATTGCCTCAAAGTTGGGATCATTGGGTACTTTAGGCTCACTGCCAATATCGTGAGGTGATTGCAGATACTTCACTTTAGCAAAGGTGCCCCAGCCGTTTCGAATCGGGCCATAGGAGGGAGCTGTGTTTTTACCACCCGCATCAGCCAGGGGCAGATCCTTTGTGGCGGTAACCAGTTTATCCACCATCTCGGCGATATCTTTGGCTTGCTGTTTCTCTTTATCTTTGGAAACGGTTTTAGCCTTCTCTTTATCGATATCATCAGCAATCTTCAGGGCCTTCTTCACATTACTGTCTTTAGCATCCAGCCCCTGATCCTTAATGAGGTCCCTGACATAATCCGTATATTCGGTTGGGGTACTGGCGATCATCAGCTTGGCACTCTTGCCCTTACCCTTGAAGTAGATGGTGTGAGATTCACCGTTTTTGGTCTGTAGCTTTTTACGCTTTTTCCACCACTGAATGATAGCCAGCCCCTTCTCTTTGAGCGCTTTCACGCCAGCCTTGCCTTTCATCAACAGCTTTTTGGCCATTCCCACCACCTTGTCGATAACCTTATCAACCACTTTATCGATGGGCTTGCGGATCTTTTTGATGATATCAGTAATGGTTTTACCTATGCCTGAAAGGCCGATAAAGCGGGCCAGGAATCCCATAATAATGGGAATGGTCATCGCCATGGCATTCTCCACCATCTGTGCCGCCTTGGAGAGTTTACCCATGGCAATATCAGAGATAGAGTTGAAGATACTCTTCACAAACTCCACGATACGCTGCCAATTCTCCACAAAGAACATCACGGTGTTGTAGATGGCGAGAACCGCCTGAACAATAGCGCCAGCAGGATTAAGCATACTCACCAACTTGAGAATCCCCTGCTTGACGATCTGGGTGATAGCCCAGTTACGGATACCATCCATCACCTGTTGTTTAATGGAGGCGGCCTTCTCTTTGATCATCTCCCACAGGGCGATAGGCCCTTCCACCACAATACGCTTAACAATATCCACTGTGGTTTCTGCCACCCGTACCGCCTTTTCGCCAATACGTTTTACCAGCTTGGTACGAATACGATCCCAGGTGAGCCCCAGGATCTGCAATACCAGATGGAGAATCCCTTTTAGATCCCACTTCTCTGGCAACTGGATAGGCACATCCGCCATCGCCCCGGTAAGCCAGCTGACCATTCCGGCAATCAGATGCTTTTTGATATTCTTCTTGAACTGCCCGATGCCGTTTTTTACTGCCGTGACAATATTTTTGAGGAAGGCAATAGGGTCACCGACAATCTTCTTGATCACCGCCTTCCCTTTATTGATGATCTCCATCAGCTGGTCGGGGCTGTAGCCCGCCTTCTTCAAGGCCCACTTGAAAAACTTCATCATCGCTTCCAGCAGCAGGTTGCCCAGCTTTGAGATGAGGCCGGACATCGCCTCCTTCATCTTCTCGATCTTCTCTTCGATCGCTTTGATGGCCGCTTCGCGCTTTTCAGCCAGTTTCTTCTGTAGTTCCTTCTCCTTATCATTGATCTGTGTATCCAGGGCATCCAGCTTGCCCTTCATCTCCTTCATGGCATCACTGCCCACCTGCTTCAAGGCTGGCCCCAGCCCCTCAACGTAGGTCTCTATCTCTTTGCGAGCATTGGCAACAATCTCGCGACACTCCTGCACCACCCGTTTATTATCTTCAGTAATGGTTTTCACCAAACCATCGACAGCGGTAACAAAGCGACTCTTCTCTGACTCGAAGATGTTCTCCACTTCGGGCAGGTCATCCATGCCGAACAGCTTATCCTTGGCCCATAACAAGCTACCGCCAATGCGGTCGTAACGGCGAGCCTTAAAGGCATCGATGCGGCGATTAACATTATTTTCGAAGGATTTGGTGGCTTTGGCTTGCCCTTGGTCAAAGGCTTTGAGGGACTGCTTCTCCAGATTCTCCAGCTTCTGCTTAACCGCGGTATTGGCTCGAGTATAGATGCCGTTGATATGGTCGGTAACCTGCTGACGCTTCAGCTCCATGGCGCTCTTGGTCTTCTGCTGATCACCACGGGCACCCTGTAGTGCCTGCTGACGCTGATCGCGCATTTTCTGGCGACCCTCAAGCTCCTCTCTCTTCAGCGACTCATTGACCTGCTGCTTCTCTTTTGCCTCTTCGGCGCGGACTTCTGATGGACCATCCTTAACCTGAGCCTTAAGCTGCTTGCGCTCCTTATTCGCTTCGGCCAGCTCACCCTCATCCACCAGATCCAGATGCTCCTGCTCAATCCCTTCCTTCTTAAGCATCTCATCGGATTCATTCTCGTATTCGCTGAAGTCCACATGCTCTGGTTTCACCTCAGCCACCAAACCATCACCGGGATCGATCGACTCGGTCTCCGGCGCCACCTCTACCTCGGGCAGCTCTTGTGAAGGCTCTGGCGGGGCAGGCTCAGGGGCATTTTCCACCTCCTGGTAGGCGCTCTTTACATCCTGAGTATCGGTGGAAACTACACCTTTCACCGCCTCACCTACAACCCGCCCCTTGCCCTCCTCCTTGAATTTATCCACCTCTTCTAAGGTGGCGGGAACAGCATTATCCAGGGCTTGATCAAAGCTCTCCTTGGCCTTTTTCTCATCAGGTTTAGGGGCTTCCGTCTGCTCTACCTTGGCCACCTGGCCAGCATTAGCGCGGGACTCCCCTTCAGCAGCTGGCGGAACCACTGCCGACTCAGTCTGCTTGAGCTTTTCATCAGCCGGATCTTTCTTCTTTTCATTACCGGCAAGCTGGGTGATCTTGGATTTTTTACTCTGGAAAACCTTCTCGGTTACCTGTCTCAGGTAGGCACCGATTCCCCCACCCTTTTTCCCTTTGGCTTTACCAGCTCCTTGCTTCTTCGTGCCGTCCTTACCCTTTTCAGCTGCCGGTACTCCCTTTTCTTTTCCCTTCTCCTCACCCTCGGGCTTCTCTTTTCCTTCAGCCTGGGGCTTTTCGGCAACTTCAGCATCAGGCTTAATTGGTGCGGCTGTGCTATCGCCAAGCGTCCCCGGTGTAGTGGGAGCAGGCTGAGCCCCTTTAGCCAGGGCCGCAGCCTGTTTCTCTGAGGCTTTTTCGGCTTGGCGTGCGGGGACATCGGTGGGCTCTGGTGGGGCTTGGTTGCGTTTGGCATCATTCTCAGCAACTCGCTCTTGGGAGACTTTTTGCTTGGCGGCGCCTTGCTGCACAACGTGGGTCAGCTCATGGGCCAACAAGGTCTTGCCGTGTAGGCTTTCAGGCGCATACTTACCGCTATTGAAAAAGATATCGTTGCCGTGGGTGAAGGCCTGCGCCTTGAGGTCTCGGCTCATCGCCTCCGCATCACCTCCGGTATGGATCTTCACGCCACTGAAATCGGCACCGAAGCCCACCTCCATCTGACGGCGGGTCTCGTCATCAAGCGTCTCTCCCCGCCCCTTGTTGGCAAAAAGCTTATCCTCCACCTGATCCAGCACCGGGTAGTGGCGTTTATCCCGCACATTGGCCCGCGGTTCACCTTTGGCTTGGAGGGGCTTTTCCTTCTCCTCCTTCTCAATACCTTTAGGTTGCAGTTTGGTTTGGGCAGCCTCTTCTTCCTCTTCACCCTTAGGCTGAAGCCTGGCTTGGGGCTCTTCCTCTTTCTCTTTTGTCTGGAGTTTGGTTTGGGCCTCCTCCTGGCATTGTAATTTGGCTTGAGGCTCCTCTTCCTTCTCCTTAGTCTGCAGTTTGGTTTGGGCCTCTTCCTCCTCCTGACACTGTAATTTAGCCTGAGGCTGTTCCTTTTTCTCTTTGGCCTGGAGTTTGGCTTGGGCCTCCTCTTCTTCCTGGCATTGCAGTTTGGCCTGAGATTCTTCCTCTTTCTCTTTCGCCTGAAGTTTGGCTTGAGGCTCTTCCTTCTCTTCTCCACTTTTCATCAGAGAGTCTGGCGAAAGGCGCGCTTCGGGCTTACGGGAAACTAATCGACTAATGGTAGGTGCAACAGATTGAGAGGCACCACCGGCTGTGGCATCTGAGGTACGACCAGAGACCACCTGATCAGCAACTCGATCAGCCTCCCGCTCGTAGCTATCTCCTGCTTTACCGACACTGAGCTTGGCCTGCACCCGACTGGCGTTAGCAACGCTCTGCTGGGTAGCATGATTAGCCGTGCCTTTTTGTGCTGCTCTGCTCATCCCTCGACCTCCATCACGAAGTCATCCCATTTGCCAATTAAAGGGTTTTGCCCTCTTTTTGAATCTCACGTCGGACACCTTCCACCACATCCTGGCGGGCTATTTCGCTCCGCCCTGCCGACAACGCCATTAATGAAGCGTAACGTACTGCATTCATGATCGCCCCGCCGGAGATCTCATACTCACCCGCCACCTGCTCCAAGGAGAGGTCTGCAGCCAGCTGGCATTGCTCGGAAAATGCCCCTTTCCAAATACGCAGACGCTCGCGAGGTCCTGGCATAGGGAAGTGCACCATCGCCTGGAAGCGGCGGGTAAAGGCGTCATCGATATTGCCGCGGTAGTTGGTGGCCAATATCACGACACCAGAGTACTCCTCCAATCGCTGCAGCAGGTAAGAGACCTCCTGATTGGCATAGCGATCATGGGCATCACTAATATTGGTACGCTTACTAAACAGAGAGTCCGCCTCATCAAAGAAGAGCATGCAGTTCATATTCTCTGCACGATCAAAGATCCGCTCCAGATTCTTCTCTGTCTCACCAATATATTTGGAGACCACACTTGAAAGGGAGATGCGGTAGACATCCCGCTCAATACGCTTGCCTAGCAACCCCGCTGTCAGGGTTTTCCCAGTACCGGGAGGGCCGTAGAAAAGTGCCTTGTATCCAGGCCTTAATCGCCGCGAAAGCCCCCACTCTTTCATCAAGGTCTCTTCATGCTTGACCCAAGCTTCCAGCTCATAAAGCTGGGAGAGAGAACCATGGGGCAACACCAGCTCTTCCCACTCCATCTCGGTAGTGATCAGGCGAGCAGGAAAATCGCGACTGAAGTCAGGCTTACGTAACTCACCCCGAGTCAGGTAATCAACGATTTCATCTGCCAGCACCAACTGTCCTGCCAGCGGAGATTCACCCGTGGGCACCGATTCCAAACGCAGGAGATTATGACGGGCAAAGAAGTGGTCCCGATCAAAGATCTGCTGCACTGCCAGTCTCGCGCCCAGATCGTTACCTGCCACCAGAAACAGTAGCGTCTCACCGGTTGGCAGAAATCCACCACTAAATTTCCCCTGCACTCCGCCAAACTCGGTAAAACCACGATTCAGCTTCTCATTAACCTGCAGGAAAACATCCAGCAGCTGGGGGCGTAAGATAGGTAGCAAGGTAAGGATAATCGCCAACCTCTCCGGCAGCTCCATCTCGTAGTGACGGAGGAAGGTGGCATAAATAGAGGGGTCCCCATCAATCTCTGGCGGCACCACTGACTGTATATCGGTAGCTTGACCTTGCTGACTAAAGTAGAGATTGATACGAGCCTCAACAAGATCCGCCACCCATCGCAGCTCCTGCTCCAAAAATTGGGCATTGGCATGTAATCGATTCAGCACATCCATTACCACTCCACCCTTAATGTGGCTTCCATCCAGGGCAGGCGAATCAGGCCAATACCCCACGGCAAGCTATCCAATAGCACATCCATCCCCAGGCGATTAACCTTTAGCAACCACCCCATCTCATCCTGACTCAAACGCCCTTCCCGTATTAGAAATGCCCTTCGCAATCCGTCTCTGGAGGTATTTTTCAGCACCTGCCAATTGGCAATAACGGAACCCAACAAATCGTCGGCTTCAGCCACTATTTTGTCGTCCAGATCGAGCTGACAATGAATGGGCTCAGCCAAGGGATAACCACATAACAACTTGTTTAAGAGTAGCTCATGCTCTTGAAAGTGAGTGTCACCATTCAGCAGATATTGCAACAGTAGGGGTGCCTTCTCCTTGGCCGCCTCATCAACAAAGCGGTTGTTCTCCACTATGCCCAGGGATTTGAAAAAAAGAGGGAGATAACTCCATAACAGCACCAGCCCCCCGTTATTGAGATAGACCCCATGCTCTAAATCAGGCAATTCATCCCTTGGAATCTTATCTGTATAAGAAACGGCATCCACATCAACCAAAGAAGTAGATGCCTCACGGGCATTGGTTTGCATTGCAGTTCGCTCACCGTCAGTCAGGGATGAAGATTCAGCCGCTATGCTATCTGCAGGTAAAGAGGAATCAGCGGCCGGTCGCTGCGGAGAATTCAGGTGATCCCGAGACAGCTCAGCAGATTCGGATTCAAAGTGAGTATTTTCCATTGCGGCAATCGAATCGGAGGCCTCCCTCTCCCCCGAATCCTTCCCCATACCCACGCCTTCAACGGGTTCACGTAACTGGGTCGATGACTGGGAAGTAAAAGATTGTTCTTTGTAGGCACCTTCACTTTGCAGCGCACCTTGCCCCGATTTCTGCCTGATGACCTTATCACTTTCAAACGGCTTCCCAGCCTCACCAACCTTGACCTCAATCTGTCGCTGTAGCTGGGGTAGAACAACTGAGACCAGCCAAAGCTCTGACATCTCCAGTTGAGACAATGCATGGTAAAGCGGTTTGGCTTCCAACAATGATTCCTCCGTCCATTGCACAAGCCGTTGCTCCAGCCAACCGTTGAGTGGCTGCTGAGATTGCATAACCCCATGAAGCAACCTCTCGCGCAGTGACAGCCGATTGGAAGACAATAATGTTTTATTCTCTTCGATCAATGCGATAACAACCTCCACTATCTGCTTGGTAGCATTAGCCTCCTCTATCATCAATTGCAGCATCAACTGTACAAAGTGCTGTGAACTAAGCTGCCGGGATAAACGTTTTACCGCGAGGTTGGTGGGAATTGCTTTAAGGTATTGAACCAATCGTTGAGGCTGGCTGGAAAGCTGAAACGCCAACAGTTCACCGAGATCAAACTCGGCAGCATTGCTATACCACCAGGGGAGTACGCCGTAACGTAGATAGTGGATCAGCAATTGAAGTTTAGCCTGCAGGGGAGAGAACCGTTGCGGCTGCGCCAACGGTTCTCCTGAAGATTGCGCTACCCAAGAGAGTGGAAGCACCTCTCCATGCTGTGCCTGAATAAGCTGTTCATCTAACGCCTTTTCAAAACCTTCTCGGATGCGTTGCGGCAACTGTTCATCTAAACGTTGCCACTCGACTATCCCCAGGTCAATCTCAAGCTGATCAATACGCAACAACTCCGACTCAGTCACCCGATCATTCATTACAGCCTCTAAAATCGGTGTAACTTGAGTGCTCAAAATCTGCGCCACCCTCTCCTGAAGCTGATGGGCATCTGCCCCATCAGTCAGCTGCAGCTCCAAGGTCTGGCGACGGATGATATGCGTTTGCCCACTCAATCCCATAACCCTTTAACTATTACGCCCAGCCAGGGTGGTAACGGCATCAATGGTACGAATATTCAAGCGGCTCCCCAGCTCTTCACCTTTCCAACTCTCACTCAGTACCTTGGTATCAATACCGGCACCGCTGACGGTAGTCTTCATTTCAGTCAATGCCGCTTCTGCCTCCGGCGTTACAGTATCAGGATTGGCCAGGGTAACCCGGTCCATAAATGCCTTGGTCACATTTTCCAGCAGGATACGGTAATCGGTTCGGGTAGCATCATCTGCCTCCTCTACAGAGGTGGCAATCGCCTTGGAAACGGTCTCATATTCGCGAATCACCGTCTTCTCATCCACAGTAGGATCCTGCAAGGTTTTACTCACGAACTCCTCACCTTTGGTATAGGTGTCGGTGGTGCCCACGGCGCTCTCTTCAGCCGCCGTAGCAATAGCACTTAGATACTCTGCCCGACGGTCTGTATAGACTTCGCTGACCTTCTCGATAGCCGTCTTATCGTCGGTATTATCGGCAATAGCGACAAACTCCACGGTTCGCTCTGGTACAAAATATGCCGCCACCAAGAGAGTCACCACTCGCCTAGTGACCACACCCGTAGTAATCGTCACCCCCCGCTCCATATAGTGGGTAAAGCCATCAGCGATCACCTGAAGAGTGTAAGTGCCTGCCGGCACGCTAGTGAGACTATAGATGCTATCTGCGCCCATGACGCTAGTCGTTGCTACCGCTTTTCCGCTAGCATTCAACAGGCTTACTGTTGCCCGACTAATAGGCTGCTTCTCACCATCTACCACCCTAGCAGTAAAGTCTCCCAGCTGAGGCTCAGGCTGAACCGGCAAATCAAAATTGACCTGCGCCGTCTCGCCCGCCGCCAAAGTTACCGTTACAGGGTCACCTTTCACTTCACCACCCCATAAGACGGCTACCAGGGTATAGGTTCCTGCAGGAAGGTTTTCGATAAGGTAGTTACCCTCTGCCCCTGTCGGTACTTGGCGATTCAGTTCACGAACCACCACAACCGCATCAGTGATACCATCTTTATGCCAAGTCACTCTCCCAGTGATGGTAGCGAATTGTGGCTCCGGCTTGATTTCGGGTACCAGCAGTATCATCACTTCGCCCAGATCATCACCACTGCAATGCTCACTGCGTGCCTTAAGCCGATAGCGGAAACGATCCACACCACCGGTTTCTACGCCTTCCAGTCGGTAGTGAATCACGCTACCGCTATTATCTAACTCCAGCTTCGCCCCCATCTCGGAAGTCTCACTGAGTAACTCAACCCATTTTTGACGTATCCGCTGCTTCCCTGGCGGGTTAGGGTCAAAATCGTTACCCAAGACATCCATATCCAACACCACAGGAAGATAACCTTGGCCTGTTTTACTAATGCGCAGATAGGCGATGCGGTAATCAGGTATAGCTACCGGTGGTAGGCAGAGATGGTCCGGCAACGTACAGCAGCAGGCGAGTTTTCCTCGAAGGGCAAAATCAGCGACGATACGGGCATCCGGTTCATCATTTTCGGCAACCAGGATAAAGGTACCCCCCTTCTCCACACCAGCCAGATGCTCCATACCCGGATGGCGTGCAGCAAAGCTGGCAAAGTCAGCGCTGTCGTGTTCTTTATGGTATTGATACAGATGGTAGAGATAGACCAGCTGACTGCGGCGACAGGCATGCTGCAGAGACATTACCGCATGCTGTAGATCCTGGGTCTCCAATCGTAAGCTGTTCATCAGCACCACCAACATGACCCGCTCGGCATCACTGGTCTTATCAGCCGCAATACGCGCCATGATGATGGTGTAAGTGGCCAGCACCATCAGGCGCCACTCAATGAGCGCACTCACCAGCTGTTTATAGATAGCCATAAAGGCGCCTAGATCAAATGCTGCCAAGCTCTCTGGCAATTGATCCTGCAGCCGCAGTAATAGCGCTTCCACGCTCTGTGCCGTCACGTGGCCAGCCATTTTCACCGCACTCTCATCGCTGGCTTCGCGAATCAGGCTCACTTTTTCCAGGGCTTTGGCGGCAGAGAGATCCAGATTTTCCACATCGATTACGGCAGTTTTAGTAATGGCCAGCGGTGTTATTTTCCGCGCACCATAAAGTAGTGTGCTCTCTGCCTCCAAGGTGATCTTTTCCGCCTCAACAGCCATGCGCTTGCGCTCCAACTCAGCCAAACGGGCACTGTTTGTCTCTTCCTCAATCGCAGCGACCACTGTTTTATAACTATCCGTCACATCACGTATCGCAGCAATACGATCACCTGTGGCCACGGTACCGAAGCGAGGCAGCTGGCTATCACGCATATACTTCAGATTGCCACGCAGATGGTTAAACAGGCAGATCAGCTCTGTACGCAGTGCGCCATAATCCGCTTCCAGGTGACCCAGGCTACAGAGCGGTTTGTACTTAACTGCCAGCTCAATGCGCGCTTTTTCAAATAGCCGAACCTTCTCGTCGACAACCCGCAGTGAACTAAGCCGCTCTTTGTAATCGATAAGGAAACTCTCCTTAGCTAACGCATCAGCCTCGACACTCTTCACCAGAAACTCACTCAGCACTTTCTCAGCCTCGATACGAGCAACCCGTTCACTACCCAGTTTTTCCAGTATCTCCGTCTCCCGCCGCGCTGCACCGCGCAGGTAAAGTATCAATAGGTCAAACTCTGCATTGAACTGTTTTCTAAGGGCTGAAATCTTATAACGTCCTTCACCCACCACTTTCTCCACATGCCCTTCAATACGCATCAGAGAACAGCGTCGATAATCCCAATCAAGCTGGTCATCCGGGCCGTGGTAGCGCCAGGGTGGTGTAGGTGTGCAGCAATCGTCTGGCCGCCAATGGCCAAGTTCGTTGCGGCTTAAGGTAAAGTAATGAGGGACAGCCCGTGCGCCCAGAGGCTCCTGCTCTACATGACTTGGAGTAATACGAATTGCATCCACCGCTCCCAGGTTTATCTCATCCAGCAACATCAACAGCCTTTGCAGCATGCCCGCCACCCTTGAGACATCCCCTTGCCAATGACTACGGATAGAGGCAGGCTGGAAATGGTGTCGAAAGCCGGGTTTGCCATCCAGATGATCCAGCATCAGGTGGCGAGGGTGATCTTCCGCCGAGAGACAGTCCGGTATCCAGCGACAAGCCGCAACAATAAATTCGTTATAGGCAGTGGCGATATCACACAGTAGATCGTAGTGATATTGATTCACCTCACGACGTTCAATAGCCCGCTCCATCAGTCGCTCAAAACGCTCCACAACCCTATTTTCACGCTCACCAATAGGCAGAATCAGATTGTATTGTCTAACGGCTCTGTTGAGGTGCTCTACCAGTGTTGGCAGATGTGCTTTGACAATTTTACGGTAGTTACCATTGAGCTGTGCCTCAGTGGTAATAGCGCTTAATGGCTCTACCGTATGGAGTCGGGGAATCGCAACGGCTTCGGGTGCCTCACCACATCCCGGCAAGGCTTCAAGGTCAGCCTCATTGACTAGCAACACCCGGAGAGTTAATACATAACGTGAGCCGTTATTATTACAGTCAGTCACCAGACAGGATCGCAAATCCTGCTCGCTGAATTCCAGGTAGAGCACTACCACCTTGCCCGCTATCATCTCCGCACTCAGTGCACCGTCAGCCTCATCGTCCGATGTCAGAAGCTCAACCATGGAAATCTGTTTGCGTAACGTGGGGCGAGCACGCCAAGGTGCGTAATCAGGCACCCCATCCTTATCCTTGCCTGGATCAATATATTTGCGATAGTGGCTAAAGCGGCTGGCAGCCAACTCCAGCAGATAGCCGTCCGAACTGATTCCCAGACCATTGCTTACCTTGACCGTTTTACTTGTTGTCAACCACTCTACGTGTAAGCCGCACAGATCGCCGGTGCCACTTAGACGGACACGACTGAGACGGTCCTGTTGGTCAAGATACTCCCGCAGGGCATTCAATTGCCCGCTGGTCAGTACCTGATTCGGTACGAAGTTTGGAAAATGGTTACGGATCTCTTCCATAGCTTTTGCCTCGTTGGGTCAAAAAGTTCCCAGATTAGAGTGATCGAGAAATACCCGGGGGATCTCCCCTTCCGTTGAGTCACAGTCGTAAAGACGCGCCAACGGATGCACATTGTCCAGTTGATGCATAACGCGGATGAGGTCACCCAGCCGCTCGCGGTACTCGGCCTGTAGTGACGCCTCCACCTCCGGTGCCTCACAGGTGGGCTGTTCGGCCATCAGCAGCGCCAGACTTCGCTCCCAGGCTCGGTATACCTGTTCAAACTCCAGCATCTGCCCATGGCTGACCCAGCAGATACGGGGAAAGATATGGGAGGGGCTTTCACGACGTAGCGTCTCCTCCACGTAATCGCGGAAACGACTCTCTTGAAAGTCTGCAGGCCAAGAGGGGAGGATAATGCTCATGCGGAAGCTGTATGGGTCAGTCACCTCTACACAGTGGCACTCCCCTACGGCTTCTCCCAATAGCTGTACCGGCATGAGTGGGTCATCATCGCCGCGAGGCCGCAGTAGAATGTTTTCGATGAGGTGAAAACCCTTCGCTTTGGAAAGGGCATCAAAATAGGCCACTATCTGTTCCAGCCTGCCCTGTGGCGTGGTGGTTCCAATCACCTGAGGCTCCCTGTCCTCACAGCGCACCACTAACTCATAACGGGATCCAACCTTGCGGTAATTGGCCTCATCCCCAGCCAGTTGCAAAGCAATATCCAGCAGTACCACGATAGAGTCACGATCCTCGCAGCCACCACTGACAAACACCACTTTTTTACTGTTTGCTCCCTCAGCCTTCAGCTTCAATACAAAGCGCCAGGGCTGGTCTGGCTGTAACTCATCTTTTTCGATCTCAATCTCATGACCTGCCAGATTTCGACGCTGCAACGCACCAAAACCCAATAAATGGTAAAGGCGATACTGGAAGCCGGAGAGCATGCCTGGCAGTGTGGCATCACGGTAATCATGAGCCTTACCCCTGGCCGCACTGGCCGCAGGGTAATTCTGTAGAAATGCCCGCTTGGTCTCGATCATCCGTTGCTGAGAAGCAAAATCTTTGCCGTAGCGTTCATAGACAATCAGACTGTAATCGGTGAGTGATTCGCAGAAACGCCCTAACAGGTGATCAAGGAACTGATTACGGCGAGTTGCGGCTGTCGACTCATCTTCGATGATGGCCCGCAATTTATTCAGCAGATCCCCCTCATCAGCCAGGGTCTGCAGATAAAGCTGATCCCTATCACTCACCCCATCCACTAACTGGGTAAAATAGGTGCGGTTATCGACCTCCTGCCAGCTAAACAGTTTGTACATCTGCTGCAGCTGACTAAGGTAGTTGGCCAGGAACTGTTCAAAGAACATGAGGTACGCTTTCAGCTGTTTGGCCTGGGCATGCCGTAGTGGTGGCGCGTATTCCGATACCCGGTGCTGACCCACCCGATAGGTCATGGGAAGCTCATTCTGCGCGGGATAGAAATCAGCGAGGTCACGATCAGCCCCGGTAGGTACCGGCAGATCATGGGGCTCTTCCTCACTGCGCATACGACGGCGTACATCCCCTTCGTGACGTTCCCGCAACAGGGTCTCTACCCGCTTACGATCGGGATATCGAGGCAACTTCTTTTGATAGAAAATGATCTTTGAGCGCTGCCACTTAAAGCTTGGGGCATAGCTCTTATCCCCTTTCAGAGGCAACAGCCACTCCGCCTGGGCATGGGGCTGTTTCGTCCCCTCCTGGAAAGCCAGCAGGCTCAGCTTATGGACAGCCAGCACCCCCTCCACACTCATAATGATATTGATCACATCCGAGGCACGAATTTCACAACGCTGGCGCCGTTTCTTAAACTCATGATCATCAATAAAGCCATGATCCAGTGGAGGGCCAGAGAAGATCTCTTCACTGCTGCACCCCTTATCCACCATCTCTTGAAGGCTGTAAAACCGTACCGGTGGAGAGACATGCTGACGTAGCCGCACAAAAATCTCTGTCAGCACCTGTTCAGCATCCGCCCCGGGCGCCAGTTCCAGATCGGCACAGACCCCTACCTCTTCCGGTATCAACTTGCATAACCTCACCGGTTCTTCACAGAGATTGCGGTAGGCGTGTAGACGGTCACGGATCTGCCGTTCCACTTGGCGACGTAACAGCTGTACATCCTGAGGCTGTACCCCATCCCCTTGTGATTCGGGAAGAAAGCTGATTATCCAATCATAGAAGAAGTAGTAGATATCATTGATCTTCTTGGCCTCCTTGAACCCGCCTCTCAGGGTAATCAGGCGGTCCAGCCCCATAGGGAACTCAACCACACCAGGAATAACCTTGTTACGGTAAAGCTTAATACTCCCCTGAGCTTCCAGACGGTAACCTTTGCCTGGCGTTACCTTAAAGCCCAGATCGAGACGCACTTTTTTATCAGCAATGTTGATATCTCGATCTACCGTTTGTACCACCTTGCCCCGGCGGTTAAGCAGCCGGATCGTTACTGTCCCAGCTGCCTCGGCATAGACACTGACCGACTCCAGGGTAAACGGTGCCTCAGCATCAAATACGATGCCAGCCCGATTCGCTGCAATATAGCCCCCCTCTCTGGCCAGCTTCTTACCTAATCCTGCATGGTGGGGTGCCAACTGGTCCCGAATACGCTCCTCTTCATACTCGATATAAACATCGTAGAGGCCATTCAGCGTCTGTGGCTCACTGCTATTTTCACTGCAATAAACCAACGCCTGCTCCTGTCGGTCCAGGCAGAGCTGGTACTCCCGGTTGATCTCAATCCAGGCGTTACGTACCCCTGGGATATCCACCAGCAGCTTCGCCAGGTCGTAGAAATTAACCGGATTACAACTCAAGACGTTACGGGCAGTATGAAAGTCGCCCAGAGAGATTGCAGTGCCATCCTCCTCACGGGTCAGCAGATCCTCAATGGGATAAGCAGTACGATAGCCCAGATCAGTGATGGCATAGCAAGCCAATTCCAAAAAGGTAATACCCGGGTCGTGGACGTTGTAATCGGTCCACAACTTATGGGCCAGCTTTTCAATATAGGCAATACCCTCTTTGCGCAGCGAGACATAGTCCTGGCTGGGCTCCAGTATCGGGTGCTTTGCAATGTAGAGTTGTTTGCTCATCCCTTCATCCATTGCTTAGGGCCAGTTAACACTAGTTAAAAACATGCCATGTTACTCGTCGTTCATTTGGAACCACCAAACTTCTCTCCTCACGCCTTGCCTGGCCCGTTTAGGGCTGCAACGCTGATTTCTCATTAGTATTAACAGGCCCTAACGCTTTGAGAGCTCGCGGCCAAAGCAGTGGGCACAAAGGTCGTACCCCATCGCCTGTGCCTCGTCCACGGTATAAAAACGGTATCGCCTATCCATATCAATCTTGTCGATGTGGCATCTCGATGTTAGTCGATTAAGATCATGTAATTCACGGCTGCTGGTATTCCCCAGATAGCGGGGACCCAATACCACCTGATCCATTTCCTGCTGTGGAACAGCATCACTGGCGTCACTCTCCGATAAATCCTCACAGGAGATAATATTAGTGCCAATCTGGTACGCCTCAGCGGGAGCTGAAACCAACACAGCACCAGCATTACTGGCTACGGCCTCCTCCACATCCAATAACCAGCTATCGCTATCCGCTACTTGCTGATCCATACGAAACTCCGTTACAAAGTCCACATAAGCGAGCTGTTCAACAAACAGTAGCACCTTGGAGCGGTGGATCGTGCCACCAAAACGGATGTCAGCACTGTCATCATGCAGCCATGGAGAGAGGTAGTCCTGGATATCTTGTACCACTTGGCTTAGGTAGTAACCTTCGTCGTATCCCTGATGAAAACGAACCTGGAACTGTACTCGGATCGCCTCATAGTCTGGGTTACTCACCTCCAGCTGGGTAAAGTCATTGGTGAGTTCATCCAGATAGTCGTGAATCTGATCCAGGGTATCGAGACTGGCCATCGGCTTTAACGGATCTACCGCATTTCGATTACGCAAATCTGGCACCACAATCACCCGTACACTGCCCGGCACATGTTCCTGCTGACGGCTGCTGTGGTTGATGCACTTTACTTTGTAAATATCGGGAAACTGCTGTAACACTAGCCGCTCATAATCAAACAGGGTCACTGCACGGCCTTTATGGCGCAGCCGCTCGCTCACCCGAACATTGAACTCCGAATCATTCTCCGCCATGCGACCACCAAAGGAGGCGTAGGGCTGAGCAACCTTTTTGACCGCAGCCAGGCGTTCCTTCAATTTACTGATAGTGCCGGCAGCTAATGGTGTAGCAAGGTGAGTGGGGTCATTCCCCTGATCTTCCATGGTGACAGTCAACGCTTGGGTATGCAGTGCAATCAGCTTGCAAACTGCTGTTGAATTACGAGCCACACTCACCTTGATCCAATGAACGCCAGCAGGTAACAGACTATTGTTATCACTCATGGTTTTCGGCATGGCAAAGCGGATAATCCCCGAACGCAACAGGCCATTAGTGCCATCCGCCAGAATCTCAGTACTTTTGAAGTCGTGCCACTCATCATCCACCAGATAGGACCACACCACTGGCTCTACCGGTAACTCAGGATCTGCACTCCCTTCCGCAAGCTGGACTAGCAGGGAAAGATTTTTAGCACCGGCAGACAAATCGAGCTTATTGAATCCCACATAGAGCGTGCCCTGGGCTAGCTGTGGTTGGTCATTACTGCCAGTCACTTCAAAGTGAGGAAGCAGTCGATGAAAAACCGGATTGCCCTCACTGAAGGCAGGCCAGCTTTGGCGATAGCCAAATGGCCAGAGTTGAAACACTTTTTCAACCAGCTCTGCATCAGCGTTATAACGCTGAAAGTCGATCTCTTCGTGAGCTTCATAGCCCAGGGTCAGCCCTGAAATTTGCGGCGTATAAGGTGCATTGGGCACGCTATTTGTTTTTGGGCTGATCGCCGCCTTCGCCAAGACAATCGGGTAGGCAGCATGACCAAAAGATTGATTTAACTGAAAACGCATAAAACCCTGACGCATCCCTGCCTGATAGCGTGAAAAATTTCCCAGCTCCCGATTACGGGGGAGGATAGCGGTATTACTTTCTTTCAGGGGATAGGAAAAGCAGCGATTCTCACTTGGTAAAATGCTACCCCCACCAATATCACTGAATAGCGCCTCGGCACTCCCCCCACTCTGCCATGCGCCATCCTTCAAAAACTCTGCATTTGCTGTGAAGTATTGATTGTCTGTCGGTTTCAGATCATCGCCATATTCGCTGTAATAAGCCAAGAAAGTCTCTTGAGGTAGATCTACCCATGTCACATCCAGGCGTAATGAATCCAACGTTTTGCTGAACACCTCTGAACTACCAATGAGAAAGGCACTGCCCGCCTTCGGTATTGCACCAAAGGGCATAAAGGGCTTAGCGGGATCCAGTATGCCCTGATCGTTTTCCAGAATCAGGTTACGCATGCCACGAACTTTGACACTCACTTTCAATCCGGTAATCACCAGATCCTTCAGATAGCGATAGGGGTACGCAATCTTCTGCTTTTGCCACAACTGCGGATTCAATACTGGACGAAAGCCTGGCTTCTCAATTACCTGCAAGGAACGATAGAGTGTACCTTTATACTTCACCAACGAGCCAATGTCATAAAAGCCCATTTTGTCATCAAATAATTTTGTACGACCTTTAAATAGATCATTGCGGCGTGCCAAGCCAGCACGAAACATTTCTGGTGTCCAATGGATGTGGTCTCTGGACTGAATTACTAATTCGCAAGGTGGATCGTTGGGCTCATCAATCTTCACCTCCTCTTCCAAAACCGAAGCGGGTAGCCCTTCATTATCCAAGACAAAACGTACTACAGGATAAGTAGTGTCATATCCCCCTTCATGTACCTCACTGTTATAAGCGGTTAATGCTGCCTCTGAGGCATCCAAAAAGAGGCGAAACTCTAGACAGGGGTCCCTCCCTTTACCCAGTGTGACCTCATGGATAGGAATTTCAACCCACCCCTTTTCACCACTTCCCTCGGCGGTTATATTCAGGCGCAACTCTTTCTTCAGGCTATCGCTATCGATGCCATCGGGAAGATTAAGACTTTGCAGGTAAAAGCGGATCGTTATAGTTCGATCCCCTTCTGCCAGACAGAGCATTGGGGATGCCACCGCAAAGCCCAGTGTGGCATAAGGCATGGTCTCATTACCGAAGGTATGCCATTGACCATCCTCAGTCTCTAGATCAGCCCCCAGACCATCAGCCGAATCAGCATCAGTGGCAGCATAGATATTCTCCACTTCCCCTTTGCTGTCCAGCGCCACATAGACTGACTTCAGCCCCTGTTCATCTACCTGTGCCTGATTGAGTACCAACTCCTCATCAGCGTTGTAGATCAACGCTACCCCACTGGCATCCTTGCCCCCTTTAAAGGCCGTAGCCGCAGCAACCACAGGATCATCTTGCAATATCTTGGCAGGCTCGATAACCAAATGTGCCTGGTCTGGAATCGCATCGGCAGGTTTAAGGCCCAATACCCTACGATAATAAAATTGGAGGTGTTTGGCAGTGAGACTATTGAGGTGTTGCTGGGCATGACCAAAAAGCTGAAGGAAAGCTAATAACAGTGCCATGTGAGGTTGATGGTTGGGATAGACAGTCAGGCTCTCCTCCATGAAGGCATTTCCACTAGCGAGAAGCTGCTCCAGCACCATCAGAAACTGACCATGGGCCTGGGCCATCTGAATCAGTGCCTCCGTCAGATCCTCGGGATGGTTAAGCCGGCCATGGCTGAACAAAGAAGTATCTGGCAGCACACCATCCACCTGCCAGGCACTATGTAGCCGATCACTCTCCAGCTCTGGTACTCGAGGATTGATCGAGCGAGCTCGAGCCGCCTGTGCAACAACGGTGCGCATTGCCTCTCCCAAGGTGGAAGCAATCCAGCCACTCAATTCCCGGTAAAGTGTCATCTCAGTTGGTGCGTTGCGATACCACTCATCCAAACGAAGGGCAATCTGTAACACCATTCCATACAGCTCACCCAACTCCCGGGCCAAGCCTGGACCGGTCATTGTCTCTACCAATTCACTCTGCTGCTCGAAGTCACTGCGTAGCTTAGGAATGTCCTGCTGCAACACATGAGCAATTAGCGTGCTGATATCCCTTTTAAGAAAACCTCGCCAATCCCCCTCCCGGACATCACTATTATTCCAATACTGCAAAACCTTGGCATAACGCTCTGCATAACTGATCAACTCAGCCAAACTGCGCCCATCCACCGGATTGTTCTCCGGTGCCTGTGCTTCCACTGCCCGCTGCCGCTGGCTAGTGCCATCGTGCTGGATAGGATGGGGATTGCAACGATCCAGACTCATTTCACGACTCCGCTACCCTCTTCAACGTAGAACGGGTAAACAAAGTTATAACGGGTATTAGTGGTCGCCACGGTATACTCCAGTGTGATATCCACCCGCCCTTCGTTCTGAAGGAACTCCAGGCTAATGCCATCAAGGATAATTCGGGGCTCAAAATAGAGAATGGCAGTACGAATCAGATCCTTCATATAGGTTTTCAGGCCACTATCCAGCGGCTCAAATAGCATACGTTCCAAACTACAACCATACTTGGGCTGCATCACCCGCTCCCCTACTTGGGTAGAAAGCAAGATGGCCAGACTGGCACGGATATCCTCCTCGTCAGAGGTCATGGCCACAGCGCCATCCTGCCCCTGTCGGATAAAGGTGGGAGGAAAGCCCCAGCCGGTACCTAAAAATGAACGATCGTCCGCCATGATCCCTATCCAATAATTACCGTTGGGCAGCCAATTGCTGGTGCCGCACCACAGATACAGACATCCCCCACCCTAACTGCGGGCTTGCCGCCAATCAGCACCGTTGCACTGCCCATGGGAAATGGACTGACCGTCGGCTGATGGACAATAGGTGGTAGCGGGCAAACGTGGTTATCCCCCGCAACGGCGGCAGGCATTCCACCAATCAGTACCGTGGGCTCGCCCGGTCCGATGACAGTACCGCCATGTGTGCTTAAATCTCCAACTCGTCCTGCTGGGGGCATGATCTCTCCCTTGAATCCTAATTGATCTGTACGATGGAACCCTTAACAGTGGTACTGCCACCAGAGGAGAACTCAGCGCTAGCACTCCCCTCCACCTTGGCCTGTGCCGAGGCGCTACCATTGAGGTTGGTCCCCTCCAAATTGATATCACCAGAGGCTTTGATGTTGATATCTGCAGCACTCTCCATGGTGATTCCGGCACTATCCATGGTGATGATATTGCCGTTACTATCTTCGATAGTAACCTCTCCAGCATCATCATCCATCACTAAGCGATGAGCCCCTGGCGTCTCAACCAATACGGTTTTGGTATCATCATTGAAGATCAGTTTTATTCCGCTACGGGTGACAAAACCTTTCTCATGATTATCATCCGATGCTACCAATGGTGCAGGCTTGGCACTGCTATTCATCATTCCCAATACCACTGGGTTGCGCGGGTCGTTATTTAAAAAGCCCAGCAGTACCTCATCACCGATTTCGGGACGAAAAAAGCTGCCCCGCTCCTCTCCTGCATCCAGAGTGGCGATTCTCGCCCAAATCCCCTCTTCTGCTGGATCAATCATGGGGATACGCACCTGGATACGATCTTCCCCATCGGGGTCACCCTCCAGAGCCGTCACCAGCCCGATATGCAACCCCTGAATCCCTGGTAATAAACCATTGGCTGGTGCTTCGACAATATCCCGCTGGGTGGTGCCGAACCACTCAGGATCAATGCCAAAGCTAATGTCGCTCTCCCAGTTTTTGCTGTTGATCTCATGACGAACACCAGAGACCAATACCTTGCCGTTAAAGCGATCCCCAACGCCATTGAGCTCAATCATGTCGCCGGGCTTCACCTGGGAAAACCCTTGAATACGCACCCGCCCACGTACTTTGGAGTAACCACTTTTCAGGCGCTGCCCATCTGCCCACGCCTGCAACTCCGCATCACTCAACTGGCCACCATGTTTCAACACACGGCCATCATTCAATCCCACCACGCCAGCAAGATCTGACTCACCAATATTCCCGGGGGACTCCGCACCAGCGTCCGCCCCCTCCAGCTCCAGCATCTCCTGGTTCGCCATATCCCAGGCATAGGCCTTAGCCGTGTCATATTGAAAGCGCGCATCCATACGAGCTTCAAAATCGAGGATATTTCCGCCATAGGTCAGACTCAAAACTGGATCACCACTGGCATCAGGCGCCTTTACCGCTAAGGTGCCGTCATAAGTGCTCACCAACAGCCCGTTTGCCTCAGCCCGGGTCAAAATAAAATCCCAATCGGAAGCATAGAAACAGACCATGCCGGGATGGGTCACATTGGTAGAGTCCACCTCCGGTGTCACACCCGCTTTATTGGCCAACTCCTCGATGATCTCGGTATCGGTCATCTCGTAGTAGTAGCCACTGTTTCGCCCCACTGTTAGCTTGAATGCAGCATCCTTGCACTCCACCCGCAAAACGGCTGGGCGATTTTGGTACACACGCAAACCATGCTGCACGATGATCCCTTTAAATAGAGTCTCCTCTTCACCGTGGTAACCGGCTTTAATCTCCACCTCATTACCCGGCACAAACTCATCGGCCGCACTGACCTTAAAATCCTCAGAAGCAGCATCTCCATCCAGAATCAACAACTGCGCCTCAGCAACACGGTTAAAGCTACGACTCACTGCAACACCCTGGATCTGATACTCAGGGCTCACCGCTTGACCACCCACCAGAATCTTAAACGACGGCAGATCAGCAGGTGCCGGCGTAGGGATCATCCTCTCTTCAGGCATCCGGCAAATCCTTTACCGGCGGAAACAGCAACACCTGCCCCGCAGCCAGGTGCCGGTAATTTTTTAGCCGGTTGAAACGAGCAACTTGCAAGTAATAACCGGGATCACCATAGATACGGTGACACATCAACGAAAGGTGATCTCCCTGTTTTACCACCCGGCTGTGGGTCAGATCAGGAGAGCTCTTTCGCTCCTCCGCAACCCGCAATGCATCTTCAACATTTTCCGCAAAGGTGGCCTTAACTTTGGCACGAAGTGGAAAACCATCTGGCTTGAACAAGGTATAAGTGGTCTCAGCTGATTTCAGTACACACTTGGAGAGCAGTGCTCCCCATGAAAGCTTCAGATACATAGGGCGGTGAATCTCACCATCCAACTTGCCGGTCACCGTTAAAAAGCGATCGACGGTGTCTTGCACATCTACCTTTTCCGCTGCGGTACCCGTACCGTCAAAGAGAAATTCAAAGCTATATTCCTGAGGTTTTATCTTGCCGAATACTTGAGGGCTGGAACTATCCCCGGCTCCCTGGCGATCTTCATACTCCACCTCATACTTACGACTGAAGCTGGTGGGGTTGAACATCACACTGAACGAATCTGCCACCGCCCCGGAGTAATCCGGCTCTTTATAGGCTTCGATCAATAGTTTTTTCAGTTCCCCAGACATCAGCGCTCTCTCTCTTTACGCAGTATCTCTAATACCTGCTCTACACACTCAGCGATCAGCTCTTCACTCAGTTCACCGGCACCTTTCTTCCCTTTGGATTGCCCCTGGGATTCACCAGACTGCACACTGGTACGAATAATCAGCTCACGAATCTCGACCGGCATCTCACTTCACTCTGCGAAACATGCGATAGGCCAACTCCATGGACTCAACGGCCAAGGCATTCTCTTGCGCCTTGAAATCAGAAATAGACCACTTCACCGGCCATGCTCCCATGAACTCCCACGACGCCAGTGGCTCATGCTTCTCATCAAGCAATGAAACACTGACATCGCGGGGATCAAAGTCAAATGCTTCCACCGCATCACGACACCAATCAGTAACCGAAGAGTCAGTAATAAAACCACGCTTCAATACTAGGTTGCCGTACTTGGCACCATTGGGAAGTTTATGGACATACTCATTCAAGCCGCCCTCTTTAACCTCCTCAACAGTCACCTCCGCACTCAGTCCGGTAACCTCCTGAAAACGGTTATCCGATTCAGGCTCACCAAGACGGAATTCAACCTTGAAGTGAAAGACTGCAGGTATCTCATACATAATGTTTTGATCCAGACGGTATCAAAGGCATCTCAGCACTTAGCATCAGCCGTTTTCGATAGAAATACCTTCGTGCGCAATCTCCAGAGTTTCAATTGCCGCCTCATTGCCACTGGCCTTCAGATCCGGCGAGGTAATTTTAGTAGGCCAGGCATTCAGCACCTTCCACACCATCACTGGTGCATGCTCTTCATTGAGCAGGCTGATGATAATGTCGCGACGCTCAGGCTTGTTGAGTTTGGTCTCATTCAACCAGTTAAAATATTCGTTATCACCAGCAAACACACCGCGTTTCAAGGTAATGTTTCCGTACTTTTTCAGGCCTGGCATCTTCTTAGTGGAAAATTCCGGACTGAGACCATCGCGATACTCAATCACCTGAACCTCCATGTTCAAGCCAGTCACTTCAGAAAAGGTCATTTGGGTACCACCCCAATCGACAGAAAAGTGGAATACGGGTAATGGATATGCCATAGGATTGATTCCGTTTAATTAATCGTTTCCGTTGACGATAGAGGCCAGCCCTATCGCCCCTCATCTACTAACAATTAGGATTCCTGCATCTTGTGAGAGAACTTCAGGATAATGAATTCCGCTGGACGAACCACAGCCATGCCGATCTCAACAATCATGCGCCCTTCCAGAATATCCTGAGCAGTCATAGTCTCACCCAGGCCCACCTTAACGAAGAATGCCTCTTCAGGCTTAGCGCCGGCCAATGCACCTTCACGCCATTTCTGGATCAGGTAATTCTCAATCATGCTCTTTACTTTTACCCACAACGGTGCGGCATTAGGCTCGAACACAGCCCAACCAGTGGATTTTTTCACCGACTCTTCAACCATATTGAAGAAGCGGCGTACCGGCACATAGCGCCATTCGTTATCATTACCCGCCAGGGTGCGTGCGCCCCAGATCAGCACACCTTTACCGGCAAAGGCACGGATTGCATTGATTGATTTGCCGGCATTGACATCAATATTGAGACTCTCTTGGTCCTTGTCATCAATCAACTCAACTGGTTTGAGTACCTTGTTCAAGCTGACATTAGCAGGCGCTTTCCACACACCACGGTCATTATCTATCTTGGCATAAACACCCACTACCGCACCGCTTGGTGGCAGCACCATACCTGCGCCCTGAATGGCGATCAAAATGCTGGCATAGATAGAGTTAGTATTTTTTAGATCAACGGCCAATGCATCAATGGTCGCCTGCGGATCACCATTAGTGACTGCCGTGTCGATCGCATCGACAGTGGTATCATCAATATTGGCCGCATCAGTGACTGTTGAGAGATCAGTCGGTGAGCCACCCTGCTCTAGAGTGATATCCTGATATACGTGCTGAACCGGGATAGTGGTTTGAAGATGTGGCGTATAAGCTGCGCCATATTTCAGATCATTAATACCGATGTTTGTGCGGAAGTTTGAGACTGCAGTGCTATGACTCACAGTGCTATCCAGATCAAATACCCCAAAGCGATCCTGCAGCTCTGCACACTGCCCCAACGCCTTCTTCTGTAGATCAGTAAGATCACTACCGCCCATCAGCGCCGCATCAGGGAAAAGCAACAATGTAGGCTCATCGTATTTTTTAACCGCATCGATACCGGCCTCTAAATCCGCCTTGCTCTTAGTCCCACCATTAGCATAGTTGCCAACGGAAACGATATAGCAATCACCGCCGCCGTTATCGAAAAAGAGGCGAAGTGAATAATAGAGCTGGTAGTGATGAGCAACCTCCACCTTGGTAGGCGTATTGTTGGCATCTAACGTCACCTTCAACGTTTTAGGCGATGCGGCAGCACCAAAGTACTGCTCATATTCCACCAGTGATTTAATGCGCTTGGGTTTGTTGGTAAGGCTTTCCCCCTTCTCTTCAGCCTTTTCCGTATAACCGATAAAGGCGGGTATGGCCGTTTCAACTTCGGCCACTGATGGGGGAAATACCGAGATTTCCTTGATGTAGACACCGGGTGTATTGTAGGCCATAGTCTCTTCCTTCTGTTCATCCCTTGGTTAAACGTAAACGTACATATCAGAGTATTTAATTCCCTCGGCAGTCGTGCCATCCACCGGACTCGATGGTGAGGGATTGGGCAGGCTCCGTATTTCCGAACCATCATGTAACAACAAAATATCCTGCTGACTTTCCGCCAGCGGGAGTGGATCATTCGCGGTAAAGACCACTTGTTGGCTTCCATTCACACCACTGAAAACCACTGGCCCAGTGATGCTTAACTGAGCTAACGAGATAGGGTTGTTATCGTATTTTTTAATAACGGTGTAGCGCCAACGAGTAGCACGACGCTCTATTTGCAAAGAGAATTGCTGCTGGGGAACCAGTTCATCTCCAATCAGGTAGCGGTAATCATTAGGCACCCGATTGCTCACGTCTGGCGTCAATTGATCAGTGCGATTAAAAAGTTCTATCATCCCAAACACATTCTCGCCAAACTGATTGGGATCATAAAAGAAAGTTGTTTCCCCACCATGATTGTCTACCAATCGATAACGCCCAGGCGTCATGGCGGAAACCTTGGAAAGGTCATAACGATAACGATCAATCGTCGACACACCCTGTGGCGCAGTTACCAGAACAGTGTCTATCTGCTTGTCAAAACGATTAAATAAGGTCAACTGAGCACTGGCGACGGGGAGTGAAAATTGGTAATCCAATATCTCAGCCGTTTGCAATGAAACCGGCTCACCCAAACGTGATCCAGCAATAGTATCACCCAAATAGCGGCGACCATCTGCCTGATCATTGCGGAGGTTGTCAAAACAGAAAACTTCCCGCCCCATAAAATAGTCATCAAACTGAGAGATATTAAACAGATAAGGATGCAGCGGTTTTAGCATGAAGCGCATAGTGACATTTTCACTACCGATACTGCGCATCAACATTGCCGGATCGCTATCTGGGATAATTTCAGCGTAAACCGAGAAACGACCCGGCTCAAAACGAAACCGTAGCCCTCTCTCCTCCAAAAAAGCTTTCGTATCACTTGTCGGGCAGACCTGAAAATCTGACACACTCTCACCCTGCCGGTAAAAAGTATGGCGTAGCTGCACCTGAAAAAGTGGTTGATAACAAAGCTTCATAGTATCTATTCGTTAATCACAATTTGCTCAACAGGTCGAATCTCTGCTTCAATCTGACGATCCTGAATAGCGACAAGGCTAATTTTATACATCACTGACGGCTGATACTTTGAGCCCAGTGCCCCCCATAAATGGTTCTGCTGCTCAAAAGTCATAGAGTAGAGATCAAATACCATTCTGCCTTGCTGACCAGTTAGAGCCGGTATAGCAGAATAGTTAAATACGTGGCGAGTTTGGAAAAAGCTGATGACATATTCCAGTGCCTTGATGGACTCAGCATAATTGGAGAAGTTAGCGATAAATAGAAGAAATAGATTTACCCTGAGCTCAGGCCGGACCAATTCAGCCTTGCCGTCTGGCCGCTTCTCATAAGTTTCTACCGACTGGTAAATGGAATCTTCTTGAATATTCACCAGCGATAAGACCACTTTTTCCTTGGCATTTGCATTGGGACTACCACTGCCATCCACAAGACTATCCAGCACCACGCGGTCCTGAGCAAGTGAAGGCGAACGCAAATTAAGATAGGTATCCAATTCACTAACTACATGTTGAATAACCTGATGAATCATCCGCTCCTCCTGGAACTCTGAATATCACGATTATTGAGAAAGTCGAATCATTACATACCAATGAGACGCGATAAACAACCTCAAAAAACATGTCATATAACAAGCAATTACATTTATTTTTTTAGAAGTTTTATGATTATTAGTGCCAAATAAATAGAGGAGCATTCATCAAGCCGAACCTCAAATAATTCGGGCCGTGTTGTTCACGAAAATAATCAATAACCAACTGGTTAAAGCATCAAAATAAGCATTCATACATCCAAGAGAAAATGCATAAAAATCAAACAGCTAAAAATCACTAACAAAGCGCTTTACAGAACCATGAGAGATCGGTATAGTGCGCACCCATCAAGCCACTGACTTGATCTCATCATCCCAATGCCGAGGTGGTGAAATTGGTAGACACGCTAGCTTCAGGTGCTAGTGGGGGAAACCCCGTGGAGGTTCAAGTCCTCTCCTCGGCACCATATTTTCTTATTTTCAAAAGACAGCCTCTCCCCCACAAACCAACATTATCCTCTGTGACAAGGGATAAAGTTAAGCAGATTTACTAAGTAGAATTCATTAAAGGTATTAACGCCACAGGCCACTACTTATGCCTTTTAGGGTTTAAAAACTCTCAATTTTCTCTTTGCACAAAGTTTCTGCTAACCCTTTCAATAAAGTGACCCATTCAGCCAACCATCCCAATTGTTCTTTTGTTATGGCGTAGCTCGGCTTATACCGCGCATCGACATAAGCCTTACGCAACAACTTAAAACACTCTTTTTCTTCTTCTGTAGCTTTTGGAAATACGGATAGAAACCTTGGCTCAATGCTACTGACTCTTTGAGCCAGTTTTTCTAACCGGATCCAGGTCTTCCACCCAGTCACCACGTGCATAACTACCAAACAGAATAAGCATATCGAGTTCAATTTCTTCTCGAATGATTTCGATAGCCCTTTGTAATTCTTGCTATTTTTTCACAGGAAGGTGTTCGCTTGATCTATTCATGACTCAAATTTTATCACTGAACCTCAAAAATCCCATATTACACCTTTCTCGTTGCAAAATAACGGAAAGCAAATAACGGGACACCAGGTAAGCGGGAATCAAATGGTGGGTGGCCTAGTATTCCTTTGATTACAACTGGGCGCATAAATATGTACACCCAGTTATTTTAAACCAGCAATATTTATTCTAATTTCTGCTGCCTGAATTTCAGTTTCTCTATTGGGCTATTTAATGAATCTTTACCAGGGAACATATCTGTTTGATTAAAGTTAAGCCCTGCGGCATACCAGCGTCGCATGAATTCTTCGATAACATCAGGGTGACTACCAACATGTAATCGTACAAATGGCACTCGGGCGGTTTGGTTAAACAATGATGCCGATACCAGGGTGCCTGTTGCGTAGAATAAATCATCCCGAAAACGATCAATCCCCCCCGATGAGACTTGATAAACTTTAGGGATTTCTATCAGCATGTATGATGTGGAGGGACCTACACAGATATTTTCTTGGCTCCAACCCATATCATCCATCAGCTTTTGTTTAACCCGCTCTTTTTGCCGTGTATAACGCAAGCCAGTTTCTAAGGTCCAATCGGCAGCTTCAGGTTGCGACAACCAGTTACACATTATTTCGGCATTGTGGGTGTTGCAGTGATATCGATTAATCCATGATTCCCGTCCTAACTGAGCCAGTAATTTTGGTGACGTTGTGATGGCAGCGACACCCATGGTGTTGCAACTGAATTGCTTGCCAAATGGGCGCGTGGCAACCCAGCGTTCAAATTGCCCAGAACGACTTAGTTCATTGTTACCATCATTTTCATCAAAAGCGTCTAATAGAGTTTTAAGGCCATTGACTAGGGGAGTACGAGGGTCGTGTACGTTATAATAAGCATCATCCAGAAGCAGATAGCCTAAATTTCTGGCGCATAATTTTAGTAGAAATTTGGTTACCTCTCCAGGCCATTGCATTCCGGTGGGGTTGTGTTGTGGATTACTGACCGCCAATGCAACGTGAGAATCATTACTGTGTTCAACATCTTTGATGATTTCAGACCATTCGGTTAGATTGGGTAACCAACCGCTATCAGGTTTGATGGGTAAAAAGACAACTTCAAAACCAACATCTTTAAAAATTCCGCGATAGTCCCATGATGGCGTAGGGACTAGTGCGACTGGTGATTTATTCGGATATTTTAGCCTAGATTCACGATAGGCTACTTTTGCAAGATCATACATTGCCATGCGGGTAGTCATTGATAAGCAGCCTACATCTATTTCTAAATCTGGGTGTGCTTGCCGTTTTTCCAAATGATGCTCTGCGATTATCAGTTTCCGCATAAAATCTCTATGTCGCTGAATACCGTAGCCACACTCTGAATAGCCCATGTCTTCACGCTTGAATTTAAAATTATTGATAAAGTCTAAAAATGCCGGGCAAACACCATTCCAATGTTCTCCTTTTACGGCATATAGCGCTGGACCATGGGGTGAACTAGCCTCTTCATATTGATGAAATAAAATTTGTTCGGGAGATTTTTGACGCAGCTGCTCTGAATCATTACGCAAATGAGCTGTGCCGCCGTGAATATGGCTTGACATGTATTGTGTGTAGACAGGAGGGGTTGCTGGCGTGAATTTTTCAGTAGACATCCGTGGCCTCTTTTAAGATTAAAATTACTGTTAGAGAAGCAAATATAGACCAGAAATTTTAAAAAAAATATTACAAGTAAAAGCTAATTTACTTTGTCCAGAAAGATGGAAGAAGACCACACTCTTTAAATTATAGTTATTTTTTTAAGGCGATCAGGATTTTAAGTGGTGGCTGCGTTATTATTTTTCCCATCATAAACTGCCAATAGATATCGGGTGGAATGATTGGTTAAATTTTATATTTTGAGCTTAATACTTCAAATGATTCAAACATACTATTAAATACTGCCCATCTCCGCTCCGTTAACTCTTCAGTACTGGCTACAGTATCGCCAAACAAACTCATCCCTACAATGTCAAAATATAGGTGCCCCCTCATTGATTGTTCAATTGAAAAGGGATACTGCCCACTGATGAGCCGCATCCCTTATTTAAGATTATAGCGTTGGTCATCTGTTTGTTAGTTCACAGTTGGGTGTATTGATCGTATTGCCATCAGGCGTTTTCCATTTCACTTTTTTACCACTGTCAATGACTGATATGGACAAACTTTCATGGCACATAATCTAATCTGACTTCTTTATAATGGATTCATCATCTTGAAAAAGAATAAGCTTAATAGGGGAAACAGCTATTCTTACATAATTGATAAAGCTAACTAGACTGAAATTGCCTATATGGTGAATTCGGGTGTCCTTAGGGATATCCATGGACTTTTGGCTAACGCCGAGAGGAGCTCATAAACCGTTGATTCATGCGTTAATTCATGGACGTTGATTCATGGACACCCACCATTTGACAGTTTAACGTTGATTCATGGACACCCACCATTTGACAGTTTAATACATCAGCGATAAGCTACAAGGCATGGATATTTATACAGTAAAGGAAGCACATCATGGCCAAGCCACGCTGCCAGCAAATCTGTCTGGAAGCCACACCCTATTATCACATTACCTCACGTTGTGTCCGCAGAGCCTTTCTTTGTGGGCTGGATCATCTCACAGGCGAGGATTATGAGTATCGCCGGGACTGGGTAGCCCAGCGTATTGCGGAGCTGGCAGAGGTGTTTTGTATTGATATTGCAGCCTATGCCATCATGAGTAACCACTACCATTTGGTATTGTATATTAATCAAAAAGCGGCTCTCTCACTCACCAATGATGAGATCATTTCGCGCTGGAAAAAGCTGGCTAAGCTTCCGCTCATTATACAACGACAACAAAAGGGAGAAGACATCACAGAAGTAGAGAAGATCGTTATTCATACCCTGGTCCAACGTTGGCGAAAACGTCTCTATGATATTAGCTGGTTTATGCGTTATCTCAATGAGTCGATTGCTCGCATGGCTAACGAAGAGGATAACTGTACAGGTCGATTCTGGGAAGGTAGGTATAAATCCCAGGCCTTACTAGATGAAGCAGCATTACTTACCTGTATGACTTACGTTGATCTTAATCCTATTCGAGCTGAAATGGCGCTGACTCCAGAGGAATCTGACTTTACCTCTATCCAGTCTCGGATAAAAGCCAATCAAACTCAACAGCCACATTGCCAGCCCATCAAACTACAATACTTTCTTGGCAACGAAAAAGTAAATCAATCAGAGGGAATTCCTTTTGACTATCATGATTATCTTCAGATTGTGGATACCACCGGCAGAGCTATTGTTGAAAACAAACGAGGATCAATTCCTCAACACCTTTCTCCTATTCTACAACGACTGGGGATTGAGCCTGAAAATTGGCTAGATAACGTAACAAAGTTTGAAACACGATTTGGTCTGGCCATTGGCACTATCGAAAAACTACAAGTGGTTGCAAAGCAACTAAAACAGAAATGGCTGAAAGGGGCGAATGCTTCGAGACAGCTCTATAAGCTGCAGCCTAGTTAATTACATCTCAACGCCCATTCCAAAACATTCCCCCCCTTATTCAGATGCCTGAAGAATGACTTATACTCGAAAGGAGAAAAATTCAGCTACTTCCCCTGCAATAACCTAAGAAAAATCAGATTTCACTTTCTCAAATTGTCGTTTCCATCAGCCTATTTTCTACAAAAATAAATCCATTTAGCTATTCTATAAATTTTAAGCAATTTTAAATGGTGGGTGGCCTATTATTTTTGCGTTAATTCATGGACGTTGATTCATGGACACCCACCATTTGACAGTTTAATACATCAGCGATAAGCTACAAGGCATGGATATTTATACAGCACAAGGAGTGCATCATGGCCAAGCCTCGTCGCCAGCAGATCTGTCTGGAAGCTACACCTTACTATCATATTACTTCACGTTGTGTACGCCGGGCCTTTCTCTGTGGTTTAGATAGTCTATCTGGACAAAGCTACGAACATCGACGGGATTGGATCGCTAATCGACTTGCGGAGTTGGCAGAGATTTTCTGCATCGATATTGCCGCCTACGCCATCATGAGTAACCACTATCATCTGGTGCTACATATCAACCAACAAGCTGCGTTAATACTGGACAAAGACGAAGTAATCGATCGTTGGAAGCGCCTCGCAAAGTTACCCTTAACAGTGGAGAGATATACCCAAGGTGAACTCCTGTCTAAAGCAGAGCATCTACTGATAGAGACATTGGTCCGCCGCTGGCGTAACCGACTTTATGACATTAGCTGGTTTATGCGTTACCTCAATGAATCTGTTGCTCGCATGGCAAATGAAGAGGATCAATGCACTGGTAGATTCTGGGAAGGGAGATATAAGTCACAAGCCCTTTTAGATGAAGCAGCGCTGCTTACCTGTATGACCTATGTTGATCTCAACCCAATCCGAGCCAAAATGGCAGAAACACCTGAAGGTTCTGACTACACCTCAATTCAATCCCGCATCAAAGCCAATGAAAAACAGTCAACCAAGTGCTATCCCATCAAGTTACAACACTTTTTGGGTAATGAAAGATCGAACCAAGAACAACAGGGCATTTCATTCTCGCTCTCTGATTATCTGCAACTCATCGATACCACAGGCAGAGCAATTGTAGAAAATAAACGAGGCTATATTCCCGCTCACATGGCCCCTATTTTAGATCGTTTAGGTATTTCGCCAGAAAACTGGCTAGAGAATGTCACTGAATTTGAAAAACGCTTTAACCTGGCGATTGGTACTATTGAAAAACTAAAAGATGTGGCAGCCAAACTTAAGCAGCAATGGCTAAAAGGCACAAGCGCATCAAGACGCTTATATAAACTCCAGCCTAGTTAGCGTATATACAGACAACTCAAGCCACTCAGAAAATATCATCCAGTCACTGGAGAATACCGCACGCCTTCTATCTGGTTTTTCCCCCATTCCTGCCCCAACCCCCAACTATTCACCCAATTCCAAAGTACATTTATCAAGTCAAACAAGCAAAATCCCGCCACATCTACGGGAAACTTTCTCATCACAGTATTTTAAATGGTGGGTGGCCTGTTATTACTTGTGACTGCCTCTATGCTTGAACCGCATAATAACTGGATGCCTTTAGGTAAGCCCGATTCTCGTGAGTGGACTGGCATAGGGTAACGGACAATGTTCTAGTACGTCTTTCTTAGAAAGACACTTGAGTGCGGCTAACGCCGCACTCAGGCAGATGCTCAATAGATGTTTGTTTGCAGCCACAACTGCAAAACCGTTTAACAGGTTCGAAGTGGGAGCATGACTTGTATTTAATAAAAAACCGAGATAATTAATCCCGGTTTCTAATATCACTCGGCTGGTTGACAGACGGGGTCATATAGATGTTAGGCACATTTCACCTCCTTGGTGTCAATTATAAAAGCATTTTTCTTAACAACCAGATTCAAGAGTTTCAGATTTGATTGTTTTAAAAACATCTTTAGTACATCCATTTATACATTTCCAGGAGGGATCACCACCATCATCTATACTTTGAAAT
>JBNKQQ010000014.1:0-99358 GCA_050295955.1 Thiohalomonadales bacterium | reverse complement strand
ACAAAATCGCGTTTAGGACCTGTATGTTAGATAACTTAACGTTACCTCGTTGTAATGGAAGAAGTTTTTCTATCTTCTTGAATTCGGTGCGTGTAATTTCCATTCACCAATCTTATCAAAATTAGTGTTAACAGGCCCTAGAAAGGGATCGATCGGGAAGTATAACTGAGGAACATAGAATAGCCTGTGGCTCAAAATTACACTTCTGCCCAGATTGGGACTTTCTTCCTATTGATGAATATAGTATGGAATTTGATAGCTGTATTTGCTTCTAATCCAATGAGGGGGAATTCCCACCATGGGACAAAGGTCCACTTGTTATATACGTGGACCTAGCACTGAATAGCTTTGATCTGGAATGCGGTATTATTTGCGCTTACTTGCGAGGTTATATACCTCTTTGTTGTGTCGTGGGCCGATGGCTAATACCAAAACTTCTATTTTCTCACCATCAATTTTGTAAACGATTCGGTATGATCCACTTCGGATGCGACGGCAATTTGCTAAATTACCGCTCAAAGGCTTGCCGGTTTTGTCAGGAGAACCATTAATGATCCTATCATTAATAACTTTTAGAATGCGGCGAGCTTTGGCTTTTCCCAGATTATCTAAATCATCTTGTACTTCATGGTGATAGGTAACAGTCCATGTCATTCGGCCTAGTCCTCATTAGCATCATCTGCGTAGCGTGCCATCATATCAGCATGACTGATAGCTTTTGTCTGATCAAAACTAGTTAATCGTGTAGCGGCTACTGTTAGAAGGCGCAATTCTTCTAATTCGTTTTGCATAGCTTCAAATGTATCCACTGGTAGTACAACAGCAGAAGGGTTATTGTTCTTCATAACCACGTAGCGATCCTGTTTCCCACTAGTCAGAGCATCAAAGAAGCGCTTCGCAGTGCGAGTAAAGTCGGTAATAGAAACAGATTGATCTTTTCGTTCAAGTAATGCTGCCATGTGTTGACTCCTACATCTATTAGATGATACTTCAATTTTTACATTATACTCTACTCAGAGTATTTTACAAAAAATTATCTGATTATTAATTGTATCGGCGGTTAGGCAAAATTACTTGAGTGGTGGTTCACAATATTGGTTATATTCTGATAATTTCATATAACTTATTGAAATTTAATACACTATGCTGCCCAGGCAGGACGTTGAGCAGAGAAGTCAACGTTGATGTAACGGATCATGGGAACGACCTCATGGGCGAGGCCGTCGCCTTTAAATTGTTGGAGGTAGGCCTGTGATATCCCTATTTCAAGTAGATCATTGAGGTGCCGGGATCTGGTGCTGCTTGATGTGAGTTGATGCCATTCTTCATATCCATCGGATTTCATGCATCGATAGGATTTATAAACGGCGTCAGCACGGGAGTAACTCATCTTGCCAGTTCTCTGATTTATCTTTCCAAAACAGGCTCTTAGCTTATCTCTTACTTTATCATCGGTTACAATGCGCATTTCTTGTCCACTCAGCATTTTAAACAGATCTCTGTTGGCCTCTTTCCAAAACTCAATTGCTAATTCATCAGACCAGATATCGATTAGATTTTTTAAATTTGTGTTATATCCGCGACGTTCAAGCCAGCGCTTTTTTATTATAGCTTCCCAGCGAATCATGCGCCGGCACCAGTCTACAAGTTTCTCATCGTATATATTACGTTGCGTGGCATTTCCTTTTTTATCCAATTCTTTAATTTTTTCAATTACTTCAAGTAACTTTAGATATATCCGTAACGCCTTGTATTTAGTGCCTGACTGACCAAAGTAGGCAGTTGTAGCAAAGCCTGAGCGTGCTTTTGTGTGACCACGTGATAAGCCTTTTAGGGCGTGGATAAATTGTTCTGCATCTCGTTCCGAAGGTGCGAAGGAAGCAAATGTCAGATCCATTTGAGCTACTTCCCAGGATTTCTCATCCAAATACTCTACAAGGTCGGGATACTGGAGATATAGCGGTTCAATGATAGCCAAAGCACACTCTTTTAGGTCTAGAGAACCGAATACGTTGTGTCCTTGTATCATATAGGCCGGGCTTGCCTTGATCTCTATATAGGGGTGGTCACAAATCTTGTTGTTTGGGCTAAAGAAGAATTTAAACGCCAGGTTATGATAGCTGGACGGAATTGATTCCCAGGCATGGCGAAGGTTTGAAACAGAATTATCAGAGGGGTCAATTGAGCCTTCCAGGGGAATACCGAGCTTGGTCATATCAAAATCAGCCCATTGCCAATATGGTGAATCTTGGAAAAGTTGCTTCGAGTCATCTTTTTCAAGCAGGTCAAAAATGTCGATCTGGTTCAATTCTGAATTTTTTACAGATCGTGGGTCTTTAAACTGACAGCGTAGAACGAGCTTGTCGATCATACGGCAGCACCCCGTGAGGATGTGCCCAATATGTGACCAAACAGGGACTCAAATAGACCACTCCAGACCAAATGCCTAGGAATGAGAGAATGTATTAAGGAGTTGTTTTTTAAGGGATAGAGTGGTCTGGAATGGTCTCCAGACCCTCTGGTATTGGTGGAGCTGGCGGGAGTCGAACCCGCGTCCGCAAATCCTCCGCCTTCGGTTCTACATGCTTAGTCGGTCTTTGGTTTTAGGCATCCGCTACCCGATCGACAGGGAAGACGAATGACGATTCTGGTACTGTTTAGCGCTTTGGCCCCAGACAAGCCGCCGTCGCGATCCTATGAGAGTCGACCCCGGTTGCTGTGTGCATAGGCACAGACACAGGCCGAGGGCACTATGCAGGTTATTAAGCTGCTAGAGCGTAGTTGTCGTCGTTGGCAACTATAAGTTTTGCGAAAGTGTTTACGAGGATTTCGCACCTCGGCATGCCCCTTAGGTTTTGTGATCCACGTCGAAGCCGTGACAGCCCCAAGAGTATAAGTGTGACATTGTAACCTAGTCAGAGGTTCCAAGCCAGTTTAACGGGCTTTCATGAGCCTTTGTTTATCTCGCTGCCAATCCCTGTCTTTGGCGGTCGCCCGTTTGTCATGTTCTGCTTTACCTTTTGCGAGGCCAATCTCGAGTTTGGCGCGGCCATTTGACCAGTACATGGATAGCGGGACGATGGTGTAACCTTTGCGCTCGACAGCCCCTATCAGTTTGTCAATTTGGGTGCGGTGGAGCAGTAGCTTGCGCACCCGTGTGCCTTCTGCCTTGATATGGGTTGAGGCGGTAATGAGAGGGGTGATGAGCAAATTTGAGACCCACGCTTCCCCATTTTTAACGAAGACGTAGCTGTCGACCATTTGGCACTTGCCTTCGCGGAGGCTTTTGACCTCCCAACCTTGGAGTACTAAGCCAGCCTCGAATTTTTCTTCGATACTGTAGTCATGACGCGCCTTTTTATTAAAGGCGATGTTGTTGCTGGGTGTTTTAGGTTTTTTCTTAGCCATGGGGGGATTATAACTAAAGCATTTTGTTTGGCCTATAGCTTAAGGCTTTATAAAAGGAAGAAATTGGCGTTGCACCGCTGCGCTGTGCTGGGAGAGTGTTTGCTGGTCTGCTAATTCGTTGTCGATATAGTCAAATCCAGGGCTAACAGCTTCGCTAATAAGTGCGAAGTCACCGTCTTCTAAAATAGTGGCTTTCCATACGCCGCCAGGGACAAGTAGCTGGGGTACCTGTCCGGCCAGCAGGTCATTGCCTAGCCAGTGTTCTTCCCAGGAGCCATCTGGGAATAGCAGTAGGTAGCGTAGAGGATAACCGCTATGGAAGTAGTGAAGGATATCTGATCGATTACGGTGGAGGTATCCGATAGGTTGTTCATCACAAAGTAGATAGTAGATAGAGCTGAAGATTTTTCTTTCGCCAAGGCGGGTTGTCAGGCTGTATTTTGAGGTGTAGGTTCTTGAAAAATAGCCACCTTCGTGTGGGTGCGGCTGAAGTTTTAGCCGCTTGATAATCAGGTCTTTGGTCATGGGCTAAGTGTAGCCTATTGCTCAGCGGCTTTATTAAATGCGGCTTCAGGATGGCTATGTTTTCCATCCTGAAGCTTTGGTGCGGACATTACTCTGTTTTATTGCCGCGATTTAAGGTTTTGACTCTTGCCCCCATTGGTGGTGTCTCTTCTGGGTCGATATAAATGTCTAATAGCGAAGGTTTATTGTCATTTAGCATTTTGTTGATGTTAAGTTTGGCAAAATCGGCTGGGCATTTGATAGTGAAGCCATTGGCACCGACGGACTTTGCCATCATGGCAAAGTCGACGGGGGGCAAATCATGACAAATTCGCTCGGCACCAGTCATGCGTTGACCATGTTTGACCATGCCTAAGGCTTGGTCATTGAGAACAATATAGATTACGGGGATTTTTTCTTGAACGGCAACCGTGATCTCTTGACCACTCATTAGATAGCTACCATCGCCGGTGATACAGACAACAGGGTGGTTATGATTGCCCAATGCGGTGCCTATTGAGGCCCCCACGGCCCAGCCCATCGCTCCAAAGCCAAATCCAACCCGCTGGGTGTTAAGGGCTCTGTTCATGAGATAGTGGGTCACCCATGCCCAGCTATTGCCTGCATCGCAAATATAGCGAGTATCTTTGGGTAATCGTTCCGCGAGTTCCTTCATAACCCGCTGGGGTTTGAGGGGGGCTGATTCAGAGCGAATGCTGTTAGGGTTATGTAACTTCAGGTTATTGGGAAGATATTGTGGTTTATCCTCAATTATTGGTGCGTCAAAGTGTTTTACTGCAGGAATTTCCATTTTATTGAGGATGCTGAGGTCACTGGTGAGGTGTTTGAAGATGCAGCGGATGTCTCCCAAGACATGGAGCCCCGCCATGGGTGAGCGAGCAAAATCTTCTGGGGTTTGTGCGATATGCGCCAGTTTGTAATTAAGTAGTGACTCATTCCAGCCAGAGGTGGATAACTCGCCTAGACAGGTGCCCACGGCAAGGATCATATCCACGTCCTCTTGCATGACGGTTTCCATTGCTGAGGGATGACCTGCAAAACCAAAAACGCCTTTGTAGCGTGGATTGTAAGAGTTCATCCAGCGTTTGCCTGATGGGGTTGAGACAATTTCAGCATCGACCATGTCAGCAAATTGGGTAATGTGGTTGATGGCAGTTTTACTGCCTCCTCCAACAAACAGCACAATTTTTTTGCTGTTGAATATGGTGTCAATTAAATGGGCATATGTATTTTCATCCACCGTCTCCATTTGACGGAAGAGGTGAGCAACAGGGTAGCCCATAGATGATTTGTTGATCGGTGTATTCATGATATCCATGGGGATACTGAGATGGACCGGGCCCCGAGGGTGACGATAAGCGTTAATTAGCGCATTGTAGAGCTTGCCTTCTAGTTGATCCGGGTGAGATACCAAAGTGTTGTAGCGGGTACACTGTTCAAACATTGCGACAATGTCGATGGCATCCATGGAGGATTCTTGTAGCCCCATTTTGCCGAAGTCTGGTAACGCTGTTTGCGGGGTAATTACCAGCATAGGAATACGATCTGCATAGGCTGAAGCAACGCCTGTAATCAGGTTGGTCGCCCCAGGGCCGGTGGTGGCACAGCAGACACCAAGCTTACCGGTCTCCCGTGCATAGCCATCCGCCATATAGGCTGCGCCAGCTTCGTGACGAGCGACAATGGGTTTGATACCGTGACTGCTTCTGCGTTGTCTGAGCGGGACAATGCTGGGATTAGTCTGTAAGGACGGACAGTTTCGTGCTTTGAGGTGGCGACCTACCGCATTGTAGAGTGGTTCTATGGCCCCACCGGGTACACCAAATAGATAGTCAACATCCAGCTGAATGAGATAGTTAACGATGAGATCTGCGTAGGTTTGGACCTCGGGGATGGAGTCTTGCTGATTGGAAGTCTCTTCTTCATTTTCCTCTGTAATCACTTGAGCCTGCTTTTTTATTTTCATGTTCCATCCGTCCATTTCATTTAATATTTCATGGTATATCGTTCTGGTGTGCAGTCACTTCAATAGAAAAGATTTATTAATTTAGCTCCTTATAAATAATTATGATTAGGGCTAAGTAATACGTAACTGGCGCCGCTACCACCATGTTTGGCTGTTGCGCTGGCATATGCCACTACACCTGGGTGTTGGCTCAATATATAGCGGGTGGTCTCTTTGATAATGGGTATGTGCTGTGATGAATTGTGTCCTTTGCCATGCACGATCAAAATACACTGGCTGCCCAGATAAATGGCTTGTTCCAGGAATTGTTTGAGGGCGAGTTCAGCTTGAATCTGCGTTTTGCCATGTAAATCCAGCTTTCCATCAATGGGAAATTGGCCACTTTTGAGTTTGCGGAGTACCTTTTTGTCTCGCTTGAGAGGCTGAATATCAAATTTTTTCAGCTCTTCGGGGGAGTGAGGGGCGTGCAGGGGAGGCTGTTTGCGGTGGTGGCTACGAATGCGTCGCTTGGGATGGCTGACCTTGTCGTAGTGGATGGGGGTAATTTCTCCGATGCTCTCTCGGAACAGGGCTGACTCTTCAGCTGTCACTGATGAGAGTGGGGGACGGGTATTTTTTTTCATTGGCCATTATTAATGAAAGAGAGTTGATTTAAGAAGCCCTGAAGCAATTGGGGGTAGCCAAAGATTCCTTAACTGCATAATTCATTGTAATCTATGGGGCTGTGACAACCAAAACAATATTTGATGTGTGAAAATACTACTAAGTAATGATGATGGCTATTTGGCTCCAGGCATTAATGCATTGGCCCGAGCCCTATCTGAAGTCGGTCAGGTATGCGTGGTTGCCCCCGATCGTGATCGTAGTGGCGCGAGTAATTCGTTAACCTTGGATCGACCTCTGCGGGTGACAAAAGTTGAGGACAATGCCTATTGTGTGGATGGTACGCCAACGGATTGCGTTCACTTGGCGGTGACTGGCCTATTAGACTATGAGCCGGATATCGTGCTATCTGGCGTCAATGCTGGGGCCAACATGGGGGATGATACGCTCTACTCTGGCACAGTCGCTGCGGCGATGGAGGGGCGTTTTCTTGGGTTACCCGCTATTGCCGTCTCCTTAGTGGGTAAGTATCCATATCAACATTTTTCTACGGCTTGTGAAGTGGTTATTAAACTACTTAAGCGGCTTGATCTTTCTGATTTACCCCCCAGTACAATACTTAACATAAATGTGCCCGATATTCCCATTGATAAGCTTCAGGGGGTTCAGGTGACCCGGTTGGGGCAGCGCCATCGTGCTGAGCCTGTGGTTAAGATGACTGACCCCCGTGGTCGTCAGGTATACTGGGTGGGGCCTGCCGGTCCTGAGCAGGATGCGGGACCCGGTACCGACTTTTATGCATTAAAGCACCATTATGTTTCATTGACTCCGCTGCATGTCGATCTTACTCAGCATAGCCTGTTGGAAGAGTTAGCTAAGCGGGTTGAAGGGTTGGAGTGGTAATGAAGAGCATTCATCAAGGGATCGGTATGACCTCCCAGCGAACCCGAGACCGCTTGGTTAAACGGTTGATGGAGGAAGGAATTCAGAATCCACGGGTGCTGGAGGTAATGCGAACTATCCCAAGACACATCTTTGTAGAGGAGGCGCTAGCTAGTCGAGCCTATGAGGATACTGCACTACCTATCGGTTACGGGCAGACAATTTCCCAGCCTTATGTAGTGGCTAGAATGACGGAACTTCTATTGGTGCAGGGCGCTCTCAAGAAGGTGTTAGAGGTGGGGACGGGGTGTGGTTATCAGGCGGCGGTACTCTCCCAACTCGTGGAACAGGTATATAGTGTTGAGCGTATTGAGCCGCTGGTGCAAATTGCGCAACGTAATTTGCGTGAATTACGTATTCGAAATGTCAGGGTCAGTCATAGTGATGGTACCTGGGGATTGCCGGAAAAAGCCCCATTTGATGGGATTTTAGTGGCAGCTGCGCCAGAGAGCGTGCCTGAAGCATTAAAGGAGCAGCTGGCAATGGGGGGAAGACTGGTTATACCTGTAGGCCCGCAAGGGAGACAAGATCTGGTCGTGATGACTCGTACAGAAGCGGGTTTTGAGCAGCAGGTGTTGGATTATGTTAGTTTTGTCCCGCTGCTTGGAGGAGCTCGTTAGTGTTTTCACGATTATATGAAATGGCCCTGCGCTGGGCCGCCCATCGCCATGCTCAATGGGGGCTTGCCGGGTTGAGTTTTGCGGAGTCGTCTTTTTTTCCAATTCCGCCAGATGTCATGTTGGCACCAATGGCATTGGCGCAACGTAGCAGAGCTTGGTGGTTCGCTCTGATTACGACAGTAGCATCTGTACTGGGAGGCGTGTTAGGTTATCTCATTGGTATGTTCTCTTTTGAGATTATCGAGGGATGGTTACAGGGGCATCAGCGCTACTGGGATGGCTATCTGCTGGCGCAACAGTGGTTTGATGAGTGGGGAGTGTGGGCGATTCTGTTAGCTGGATTTTCACCTATCCCCTATAAAGTGTTTACTATTACGGCAGGCGTCATTTCTATGTCATTTCTGCCTTTTGTAATAGCATCTTTGATTGGCCGCGGTGCACGCTTTTTTCTGGTGGCGGGATTGATTGTGCTGGGCGGTGATCGAATGGAATCTGCACTTCGTCGACACATCGATACTGTTGGCTGGATGGTTTTAGTACTGGCAGTGTTAGCCTACGTGCTTCTGCGCTAAGGGAATAACATTTATAGTGTCAGGTATCATCAACAGAAAAAAGTGGTTGTTGGGCTTGTCTCTGCTTATTTCGGGATGTGGTGGTCATGTTTACCATGTTGTCGAACCGGGGGAGACGCTCTACTCTATTAGCTGGATATATGGATATGATTACCGAGAAATTGCTAAATGGAATGGCATACCAGAACCTTACCATGTTCATTCAGGGCAGCGAATTCGTGTTGCCATGCCAAATAAAGGGGAATGGTCAGCAGTTCCTCCTTCTCAATACATCGCCAAAGCTGAGAATAAGGTGGCAAAAGCGGTACCTCAAGCTCAAGTTTCTCGAGAATCTTCCGTCGATAGTACAAGCAAAGTAAGTTGGCAGTGGCCGACAAAGGGGAAAGTAATAAATTACTTTTCCTCTTCAAAACTAAATAAAGGGATCGATATAGCAGGAGAGCGTGGGCAGGATGTTGTGGCCGCCGCCGGTGGTAAAGTGGTCTACAGTGGTACCGGGCTGGTTGGGATGGGGAAACTGGTCATCATCAATCACTCGCCAACTTATTTAAGTGCTTACGCTCATAATGAGCAAATTCTGGTGAAAGAAGGCCAGCAGGTTAAAAAGGGGGAGCTGATCGCACAAATGGGAAGTTCCGGTGCTGATCAGGTGATATTGCATTTTGAGATAAGACGCGAAGGCAAGCCGGTTAATCCGCTGAAGTTATTACCCGGCCCAAAATAGCGTTAAGTAGGTATAGATGGTTATGGTGGCAAAGCGGGAAAAGAGCAAAGGTAAGGATAGCGAACTGAATCAGGATGTGGATGCTTTTGATCTAGATAGTGAACTTGATCTGGATGATGAAGAGGAAGACGAAGAGATCAAGTTCGATGCAGGGGAAATGCCTGATGCTGATCTGGATGCAACCCGCCTCTATCTTAATGAAATTGGCTTTACACCTCTGTTGACGGCGCAGGAGGAGGTTCACTATTCTCGCTGGGCTCAGCGTGGGGATATGAACTGCCGCAAACGTATGATTGAGAGTAATCTGCGATTAGTGGTGAAGATTGCGCGTCGCTACCTAAATCGTGGTTTGGCATTACTGGATTTGATTGAAGAAGGAAATTTGGGATTAATTAAGGCGGTAGAGAAGTTTGACCCTGAGCGGGGATTCCGTTTTTCTACTTATGCGACTTGGTGGATCCGGCAGACCATTGAGCGCGCCATCATGAATCAAACTCGCACGATCCGTTTACCGATCCACGTAGTGAAAGAGATTAACGTCTACCTCCGAGCGGGTCGTCATTTGTCACAGACTCTGGATCACGAGCCTACTACCGAAGAAATTGCGGAGATGTTGGACAAGCCGGTTGAGGATATCCAGCGTATGTTGGGGCTCAATGAGCGGGTGACTTCAGTGGATGCGCCATTAGGACGGGATTCTGAACGCTCTATCTTGGATGCTATCCCTGATGATCATGGGCAGGAGCCAGATGTTTGTCTGCAGGACGAAGATGTGCGTAGCAATATCGAGCACTGGTTAGGCATGTTGAATGAGAAGCAGCGAGAGGTGTTGGCTCGTCGTTTTGGCCTGAATGGTTATGATGTTTTTACTCTGGAAGAGGTGGGTGAAGAGTTGGGTGTAACCCGTGAACGGGTGCGTCAGATTCAGCTGGAGGCTTTGAAGCGGCTGCGTGATATTATGGAGCGCGAAGGATTTTCAATGGATGCCTTATTAGGCAATGGCTAAAGGATGATGTGCTTTTTGAAGAAGGCCGCAAATGCGGCCTTTTTTATTTCTCTAAAATCAGGGCGACAGCGACGCGTCGTCCTTCTGCAGTCAGGATGTTGTAGGTGCGGCAAGCTGCACCGACATCCATGTAATCGACACCAATGCCCGCTTGCAACAAAGGCTGGGCGGTACTGGGGTGTGGGAAGCGCAGTTTGTCACCTGTGCCTACCAGAATGACCTCTGGGTCCAGTTCTATCAGCATTTCCAGATGTTCCGATTTGAGCTCTTCAACACAATTTACCGGCCATGGATTAATCACTTTATCACCAATAATCACCGAGCTATTACTTAGACTTTGTCGCTGGATAATGGGCTTACCATCTTCATCCCGTTCGGTGATCGGCAAGATAATTTGCACGATACCGTCAGAATAACTGCGAATGGCAATGACTTCGGGGTTAAAATCTTGGTGAATCTGCATAATTGACCTTAATCGTTGGAAATCTGTCCTTAAAATAACATGTTTGATTGAGATAAGCAGGCCAGATGGGTTAAAATTGCCCGTTTATTTGAAAAGCCAACTATCAACCCAAAACGATTGAGTGAACCCCTTGATAGAAGAATTTCCTAGAATTAAGCGTTTGCCGCCTTATGTGTTCAATATTGTCGGTGAATTGAAGGCAAAAGCCCGTGCTCGTGGTGAGGATATCATCGACTTTGGCATGGGAAATCCTGATCAACCTACGCCACAGCATATCGTCGATAAGATGGTGGAAGTGGCGCAACGGAGCAATACCCACCGTTATTCGGTTTCCAAGGGTATTCCTCGTCTGCGTCGTGCGATCTGCAACTGGTATAAGAGTCGCTATGATGTGGATCTGAACCCAGAGACAGAAGCTATTGTGACTATCGGCTCGAAAGAGGGATTGGCCCATTTAGCATTGGCAACAATGGGGCCGGGTGATGCGGTGTTGGTACCAAATCCATCTTATCCAATCCATCCTTATGGCTTTGTGATTGCCGGGGCGGATATTCGTCACGTACCGATGACACCGGATGTGGATTTCTTTGAAGAGCTGGAAAAAGCAATCAAGGACTCTTATCCCAAGCCAAAGATGCTGGTGCTTAATTTCCCAGGAAACCCTACCACTCAGTGTGTTGAGCTGGAGTTTTTTGAAAAGGTTGTGGCAATCGCTAAAGAGCACGGAATCTGGGTGATTCAGGATTTGGCTTATGCCGATATCGTCTTTGACGGCTATAAGGCGCCTTCTATTATGCAGGTTGACGGGGCCAAAGATGTGGCTGTCGAGTTCTTTACCCTGTCGAAAAGTTACAACATGCCTGGTTGGCGTGTGGGCTTTATGGTGGGGAATCCCATACTGGTTAGCGCCCTGGCGCGCATGAAATCCTATCTCGACTATGGCATGTTTACGCCCGTACAAGTGGCTGCCATTGAGGCGCTGGAAGGACCACAAGAGTGTGTGCATGAGATCTGTGATATGTATCGCAAGCGCCGGGATGTGTTGTGCGATGGTTTAAATAGTGTGGGTTGGGAAGTCAAACCACCTAAGGCGACAATGTTTGTTTGGGCGCCGATTCCGGAGCCCTATAAGCACATGGGGTCACTGGAGTTCTCGAAGAAACTGCTGGAAGACGCTAAGGTAGCGGTCTCACCAGGGGTGGGCTTTGGTGAATATGGTGATGATCATGTGCGTTTTGGATTAATCGAGAACGAACACCGTACCCGTCAGGCGATTCGCGGTATCCGCGACATGTTCCGTAAGGATGGGTTGATAAAGACCCAGTAAAGGTCAGTACGGTTAGAGGAGAGTTTAGTGAGTCAGGTTAAAGTAGGTCTGTTGGGCCTGGGTACCGTAGGTGGTGGCACCGTAAACGTATTAACACGTAATGCAGAAGAGATTAGCCGCCGTGCTGGCAGTGAGATTGTGGTGGTGCATGCCGCAGCCCGTGATCTGAACAAGCCCCGTATCTGCGATACCACAGGTATCAAATTAACTACCAACCCTGCTGAGGTGGTTAACGACCCCGAGGTTCAGGTTGTTGTCGAATTGATCGGTGGTGATGGCCTAGCCAAAGATATGGTGCTGGCTGCTATCGAGCAAGGCAAGCATGTGGTAACGGCTAACAAGGCACTGATTGCTAAACACGGCAACGAGATTTTTGCCAAGGCTCAGGAGAAGGGGGTGATGGTGGCCTATGAGGCGGCAGTTGCCGGTGGCATACCCATCATTAAATCAGTGCGTGAGGGTCTTTCTGCCAACCGTATCCAGTGGCTGGCGGGCATCATCAATGGCACCGGTAACTTTATTCTGACGGAGATGCGTGATAATGGCTCTGACTTTGCCGACGTACTGGCTGAGGCACAGCGCCTGGGCTATGCAGAAGCGGATCCTACCTTCGATGTAGAGGGTATCGATGCAGCTCATAAGTTGACCATTCTAGCCTCTATCGCCTTCGGTATGCCGCTGCAGTTTGATAAGGCCTATACCGAAGGAATTACCAAAATTACCCGTGAAGATGTGGAGTATGCTGAGAAGTTGGGTTACCGCATTAAACACTTGGGTATCTCCCGCCGTACCGATAAGGGTGTGGAACTACGTGTTCATCCCACCTTGATTCCAGAGCGTCGTCTAATTGCTAATGTGGATGGTGTAATGAACGCGGTATTGGTACAGGGCGATGCTGTTGGCCCAACCCTTTACTATGGTCCTGGTGCGGGTGATGAACCGACAGCTTCTGCTGTGGTTGCTGATGTGGTGGATGTGGTGCGCACTATGGGTTGTGATACTGAGTATCGTGTACCCGCTCTGGGCTTCCAGGCTGATGCGCTTTCTGATTTGCCGATTCTGGATATGGGTGAGGTTGAGACCAGCTACTACCTGCGTATGACGGCTGCAGATCGTGCTGGTGTGATGGCCGAGTTGACTAAGATCCTCGGTGACCGTGACATCAGTATTGAGGCGATGATTCAGAAAGAGGTGGAAGAGGGCGAGAGCACGGCCACTATTATCATGCTGACCCATAAGGTAAAGGAGAAGAGCATGAATGACGCAATCATCGCTATTGAGGCGCTGGATAGCATCGAAGGTGAGGTGACTCGCATTCGTATGGAAGCACTGGGTGCTTAATTATTTCGCTGTAATTTGCGCAAACCTAAATATCGACAGATAGGTTCAACATGAAGTTTATTGAAACTCGGGGTAATGATGGCAAAAAGCCTGCCTCTATTACCTTTTCTCAAGCAATCTTAAGCCCAATGTCTTCGTTTGGAGGCATTTATTCACCAGAAACCTTGCCTGCCTTGGACGAGGCGTTTTTTAAGACACATATTCACTCTGGCTATAAAACCCTGGCCAAAGATATATTGCAGGCGTTTGATGTGGATATCGAGTCTTCTGTGATTGATGCTGCACTGAGTCTGTACGATGAGTTTGATGATCCAAACAATCCTGTGCCGGTGGAAAAAGTTTACGACGATCTTTATGTAAGTGAGCTATATCACGGCCCAACCCGTGCATTTAAAGATATGGCGCTTCAGCCTTTCGGCAAGGTTTTATCTGCGGTTGCTCAGGCGCGCGGTGAAAAGTATCTGATTTTGGCAGCAACCAGTGGTGACACTGGGCCTGCGGCGTTGGAGACCTTTAAGAATCGCGAAAATGTTCAAGTTGCCTGTCTCTATCCTGATGGCGGCACCTCGGACGTACAGCGTTTACAGATGGTGACTGAAAATGCAGCTAACCTAAAGGTAATTGGTATTCATGGTGATTTTGATGATGCTCAGAGCGCATTAAAGTCACTGTTGGTTTCTGATGCTTTTGGTAGTGCACTAAAAGCCCACGATATCTCACTATCCGCTGCGAACTCAGTTAACTTTGGTCGCATTATTTTCCAAATCATCTATCACGTTTATAGCTATCTGGAATTAGTACGCAAAGAGGCAATTCAGTTAGGTGAGAAGGTCTATTTAAATGTACCAAGCGGTAACTTCGGCAATGCTCTGGGTGGTTACTACGCCTGGAAGATGGGATTACCTGTTAAGCAGATCCATATTGCATCAAATAACAATAATGTGCTCACCAAGCTCATTAAGACCGGTCGTTATGACATAAAAGATGCCAGTGTTATTCCTACGACTTCACCGGCAATGGATATCTTGAAATCTTCCAACGTTGAACGTGTATTGTTTGACCTGTTTGGTGCAGAGCGTAACAAAGAGCTGATGCACAAGCTTGATACTGAGAAATGTTATGAGCTTACGGCAGATGAATTAAGCACGCTTCAAGAGTACTTTGCCGCTGATTTTTGTCGTGATGAAGAGGGCTTAAAGTATATCAAGCAGGCGTTTGACCAGGCAGGTTATCTGATGTGTCCTCACACTGCGACTTGCTTCAAGGCCTATGATACTTGTCGAGATGATAAATCAATTAAGACTATTGCTTACTCAACAGCAGAGTGGACCAAGTTCTCGCCTGTCATTGCAAATGCCTTAACCGGTCAAGCTTTTGAGCATGATATTGATGCTTTGGAAATGATCGCCAAGAAAGCGAATATTTCGATTCCTACTCAGATTGCCGCGCTGTTTGATAAAGAGATTGCGCAAAAAACAGTGATTGATAAGCAGGATATTGAAAAAGAGATTCTGGGCTTTCTAGGGGCTTAAGTAAAAATATCGGAGGGCGGTATCTTTGCCGTGTATTTACCCTCGACATAGAAGAAGCGTAAGGTGATGAGCATCCCCTTACGCTTTTTTGTTGACTGGATTATAAGTTAACAATTGTTCACTTACACACTGTCTAATATGTCCGAAAATATAAGGTAATAATAGGGTCGGGTATTGAATGGTGAAAAACACTCATAAGCTACTTTTTTTCCTGGTGGTCTCAATCTTCTCTATTGAGCTGACCGTGATGTTGATGTTGGGAAGCCTGGTACCGGGTCATGCCCATGCCTCATTTGCCGGGAGTCTGATCGATGCCATGTTATTGGTTATTTTCCTCTATCCGTTGCTTTATCTCTTCTTTTTCAGGCCTATGCAGAATACTATGAAGGCGTTAGAGGCAGCGAATGATGAGCTATCAATCACCGAAACTGTATTCATGCAAAGCAATGAAGCGATAATGGTGACTGATGAAAAAAACCAAATTATTCGTGTGAATCCCGCCTTTACACAGATAACGGGCTATGGAGAACAGGAAGTATTGGGATGTAATCCCAGCATACTGAGTTCTGGGCGTCATGATAAGTCCTTCTATCACCGCTTGTGGGCAACATTGCACAAAGAGAAAAAATGGCGCGGTGAGGTGTGGAATCGCCGTCATAATGGAGAGATTTTTCCTGAATGGCTCTCTATAAGTGTGATAGAGGATGGAGCAGGGAGCACTCAGCATTATGTGGCGATCTTCTCCGATATCAGCAAGCTGAAAGCGAAGGAGGAGGAGATTCGCTTTCTCGCTAATTATGACCCCCTGACTAAGCTGGCAAATCGGACGCTGTTTTATGACCGATTGATCCAGGGGCAAAAGCTGGCGATACGGAAAGATGAAGGGTTGGGTTTGCTGTTTATCGATCTGGATGATTTCAAGGTTGTGAATGATAATTTGGGTCATGCAGCCGGTGATACTTTACTGCAGCAGGTCGCTAAGCGTATGCAGCAGTGCGTCAGGGGAACCGACACTGTAGCTCGCATTGGTGGGGATGAATTTGCTGTTACTCTGCAATTTTTGAATGACTGTGATGCGGCTGCGCGAGTTGCTGGATACCTCGTTGACGCACTTTCTTTGCCATACCGGGTCGCGGGCTCAGAAGTTAACATATCTGCAAGTATTGGGGTGCTTTATCTCAATAGTTACGAGTTGCGCAAAGTTAAAGATATCAAGTCGCTTGTTCATAAAGCGGACTTGATGATGTACCAGGCCAAGCGAGCAGGCAAAGGTACCTTTCGGGTGATGGGGGGAGAAGAGTCTCTTGCTTATCAGGCAGTTGCCAATATGTGTTAATCAGCAGATGAAGCCATGACGGATTACGATATAATGGCAGGATGAGTAAAAAAACAAGCCATTTAACCCTATATATCCCCGGTCTTCACCACTTTGCCAAACTGCAGCCACCGATGCCGTTGTTACAGCGACTGTTAAGTCGTGCTGATAAGGGAAAGGCGGCAAAAGGCGGGATTGAGCGGGAGTTATTTTCCCTATTCAATCTTTTGATCCCCGCAAAGGCTGAGTTGCCAATAGCTGCTTTGACCTATGAATTGGATACCGGAGAGCCTGCTCCAGCCAATCTGCTACGGGCTGATCCAGTACACTGTCAGGCCAGTCGTGATCAGGTGATTATGGTGGCCTCTAGTCTTGATTTGACCCTGGACGAGGCACAGAAAATGACAGCAGACCTCAATTGGCTGTTTGCTGAGGATGGCTGGGAGTTTATTGCTGCCACACCACAGCGTTGGTATCTACGCCTACCAAAGAGGATGAAAGTAAAGAGCCGTCCACTCTCCCAGGTACTGGGCAAGGACATTCACAAGTTGCTTCCTGAGTGTGAAGGGCAAACCACTTTTCATCGCTCCTTGAGTGAGATTGAAATGTTGTTGCACTCCAATTTTTCCAATCAACAACGCTTACAACATCGTCAATTGCCAGTCTCTACTCTGTGGTTGTGGGGGGGCGGTGAATTACCAGCAAAGCCTGCTTGTGACTTTGTTCAGGTGTGGAGTGGTGACGCTTTGGCGCTTGGCTTGGCGAAATATGCCGGTATTCCGCGCAGTGACATTCCTGCTAGCGGTGCAGATTGGCTACAGCAGCAAGTAACGCCAGGGCATCATCTGGTAGTGATTCCTACCCTTGAAGATCCTATCTGGTTCGAAGAACAGTGGATTACCCCCTTGTCGGATGCGCTTTCCAGCGGCAAATTGGCTTCTATTGAGTTGTTGCCTGGTAATGGGCATATTTATCAATTCAGTCGACGTATTCAAAGTCGCTGGTGGCGACGCAGCCGCCCTTTGGCATCACTGCTATGAGTATTCATATAGAGAGGCGCCGTCCTGTCCCCGAAGGTTTGAGCGGCCTTGAGGCGTTACCGCCTCTGCTAGCTCGCATCTATGCCTCCAGAGGTGTGACAACTTCCCAGCAGTTGGATAATGGCTTGGAGCAGCTGATACCTCCGTCCAAATTAAAAGGGGTTAAGCAAGCGGTTCTTCGCCTGGAACAGGCGCTGAATGAGCAGCAGCGTATTTTGGTGGTGGCTGATTTTGACGCGGATGGTGCGACATCCTGCGCGGTTGCCCTACGTGGCTTGTCGATGCTGGGTGCAAGTCACCTGGACTATATTGTCCCCAATCGTTTTGAGTATGGCTACGGGCTTTCATCTGAAATTGTGGCAGTGGCGGCTGAGCGACAGCCAGATCTGATTATTACCGTGGATAACGGCATCGCCAGTATTGAGGGTGTTGAAGCCGCAAAGGCATCAGGTATTGACGTATTGGTGACGGACCACCATTTGGCACCGGCAATGCTGCCGGATGCCTGTGCCATTGTGAATCCTAACCAGCCAGGGGATAGCTTTCCCTCTAAAAATCTAGCGGGTGTAGGGGTGATCTTTTATCTGCTGTTAGCTCTGAGAAGCCGACTGCGAGAGACCGCATGGTTTGAGCGGCAAGGAATTCCTGAGCCTAACTTAGGGCAGCTACTGGATCTGGTGGCATTGGGTACGGTTGCTGATGTGGTCGCGTTAGATCACAACAACCGTATTCTGGTGAGCCAGGGGTTGGCACGCATCCGTCGTAGCCGTTGTTGTAGTGGTATCCAGGCATTACTGCAGGTGGCGGGACGTCCTATCGATCAAATTAACTCTACCGATCTAGGTTTTGTATTGGGCCCCCGTTTAAATGCGGCAGGGCGTCTTGATGATATGTCCCTGGGGATAGAGTGCCTGCTGTGTGATGATATCAATATAGCCTTGGAGATGGCCCGTGAGCTGGATAGCCTGAACCGGGAGCGTCGTTCCATTGAGCAGGGGATGCAGCAGCAGGCGTTAACAATTCTTGATCAAATGGGACTGTCAGAAGATCTGCCGGTGGGACTCTGTTTGTATGAGGAGAGTTGGCACCAAGGGGTGATTGGTATCCTGGCGTCACGAATCAAAGAGAAGCTGCATCGGCCGGTAATCGCCTTTGCACCGGCTGATGATGATAGTGGTCTGATCAAAGGGTCGGCCCGTTCCGTCAGCGGTGTGCATATCCGGGATGTATTGGATGCGATTGCCAGTCAATACCCAGGACTGCTGAATAAGTTTGGTGGTCACGCTATGGCGGCTGGCTTGACGCTGGATGCTGAGCGCTATTCCCAATTTTGTGAGGCCTTTGATGGCGAGGTGCAAAAGCACTTGGCACGTGATCAACTGCGGGGGGTTTCCACAGTGATGGCGAACTCTCAGCAGAGGACTTTAACCAGCAGATGGCAGAGCAATTACGTCATGCTAGCCCCTGGGGGCAAGCCTTTCCTGAGCCTATTTTTGATGGGGTATTTACCCTGCAGTCTCGTCGAATTGTCGGGGAGAAGCATCTTAAATTGCAGCTGGGGCACCCAGAGCTAGGCCAGGCAGTGGATGGTATTGCTTTTAATCAGACAGATCAGGAGTGGCCTGCTGAAGTGCGGCAGGTGAATATTGCCTATCAGTTGGATATCAATGAATTTCGAGGTGCTCGTTCACTGCAGCTGATGATCCGCTACATTGAGCCGCTATGAGTAGAGACTAAACGCTTCCAAGTAGGTGGGGTGTGAAACGGGTAATTTTTCAATGGTGTTTGCTTGGGTTGCTATTGCTAGTGAGCTCTGCTGTTGTAGCCCAACCGGAGGAAGAGGGCAAATTAACTCCGAAAAGTAGCTGGTTGTTAGCGGGTTACTCTACAGCCGTTGCTATTGTGGGCTATAACGCTTGGTGGAATGACAATAGCAGAACATTTCATACCGTTGATGAAGGGTGGTTGGAGAGTGACAGCTACCGTGGTGGTGCCGATAAATTTGGTCACATGTATACCACTTACCTGAGTACACGGCTTTTAAGCGATGGCCTGGTGGCATTAGGTAACTCTCCTCAGAAATCCCTTAACTACGCCAGTTGGACGGTAGGTTTAACCTCCTTTGGTGTTGAGGTATTGGATGGTTACACCGAAGAGTTCGGTTTCAGCTACGAGGATCTGGTTTTCAATTTGGCAGGTATTGCGGCGGCACGTTTTATGGAGTCGAATGAGTGGTGGGATCAGCGTTTCGACTTCCGCTTTTATTACCGTCAATCGGGTGATTCAAAACGGATGAATAAGGGGGATGTGCTATCTGACTACTCTGGGCAAACCTACCTGCTGATGGCAAAATTGAACGGATTTTCTACATTTTCCAATAATCCCTATCTACGCTATGTGGAGTTGGGAGTCGGGTATGGTTCCCGAGGTTATCACCCTAGCGATGGCACATCAGAGAAGCAGCAAAAGCTATTTTTCGCCCTCTCACTTAATTTGTCAGAACTACTTAATCAGACCCTCTACAAAACTCAGCATCATCCCAGCATGAAGCAGGGAACGGATCAATTGTTCGAATATTTGCAGTTACCACAAACCACTATGATGACGGACCGTAATTTATAGTCGTCAATAAAAGAGCGCCTCCTCAATGTTTAGGAGGCGCTTTTGCACTATTAGCCTGAATAGGGGGCGCTATAGTGCTAAGGGGGATTGGGTAAATTTTTCAAATCTGTTCGGTTGATTATAGGGGACGGGACAACAGGGATATACCGAGTTTAAGAAAGTTTACATTTCATTATTTCTGCGAATGCAGGAATCTAGGTGGTCAGCAAATTGGCACACCGGATTAAGTCCGGCATACCAGATTGATTTGCATTTTTATATCTTGAACTGATTTACCATCGTCTGAAGCTCAACGGCAACCTGGGCGAGCTTTTCACTCTCACTGGTAACTTGGTTGGCACCGGTCGCCGTATCATCTGCCACATGACTGATGTTGCTAACATTGGCATTGATCTCTTCCGCAACGGCACTTTGTTCTTCCGCCGCAGTGGCGATGAGAGTATTCATTTCTGAGATTTGGCCAACAGCCTGGGTAATCGTCTCCAGTGCATCACCGGCTTTACTGGCATATTCCACGCTAACAGAAGCCTGATTTGCACCTTCTTCCATCGCGGCGACTGCTCTGCGTGAACCATCTTGTAGACGCTCGATCATTACTTGGATCTCTTGCGTTGACTCTTGTGTGCGGCTGGCCAGGGTACGCACCTCGTCTGCTACAACAGCGAAGCCTCGCCCTTGTTCACCAGCGCGTGCGGCTTCAATAGCTGCATTTAGTGCCAGGAGGTTTGTCTGTTCGGCGATACCACGTATGACATCCAATACAGAGCCGATCGCTTCACTGTCTTTTTCCAGATGGTTAATCACTTCAGAAGCTTTACTAATCTCTTCGGCCAGTCGCTCTATAGCAGCGATAGAGTCGTTAACAATCTGCTTACCATGGAGTGTTTGCTGATTAGCTTCGCTGGCTGAGTTAGCCGCGTTACTGGCATTGTTGGAAACTTCCTGTACTGTTGCATTCATCTCGTTCATGGCTGCGGCAACAGAGTCGGTTTCACTCCTCTGTCGATTAACCGCATCGGTTGTTTCACGGGTGACGGCAGTCAATTCTTCAGAGGTGGTGGCCAGGCGTTCAGTGGTACGGCTTACTTTACTCATGCTTTGCTGAAATTTTTCTAGCATACGGTTCAGGCTGTTTGCCATTGCGCCTAATTCATCCTGACTGGAAATAGAGAGGCGAGCTGTTAGGTCTGAGTTGGACTCAATCAGGTCAATAGAGGTCGTCAGTCGGCTGATAGGATTAGTGATGGCGCGGGAAAAGAGTAAGCCAGCCCAGGCACCAAGACTGAGGAGTAGGATAAAGGCGATTAGTGCATCCCGCATTAGGCGGTTTTCTAGTGTGTTGATTGCGGCAAAAGCCTCTTCTTCATCAATTTCACTCAGAATAGCCCATTGGTTGCCCAAGATGGTGATCGGCGCATAAGCAGCGAGTACCTCTACATCGCGGTAGTCCCGAATCACCTCAATGCCACTTTTACCACTTAATGCTTGGTCGACTGCGTGGGTTTGAATCACCTGAATGCCAATATTGGTTCCTTTTCCTTGAATGGCGGTAATAGCTGTATTGTCAATACCTGCCTGTTTTAAGGCACCAAAGAAGCCTTTTTCATCCTCCATCAGGAAGCGGCTAAGTGAACGCGCCTTGTAGTCATCACCGACTAGATATACCTCGCCAGAGACACCTAGGCCTGCCGCTTTCCAGTTACCTTCCATGGTCATAATCTTATTAATGTTATCGATAGGCATTTGGAATATCAGTGTGCCAATCTGCTGGCCATCATCAAAGATGGGGGAAGAGATAAAGGAGGCAGGGGCGTTGTATGAGGGGAGGTAGGGGGCAAAATCTACAAAGTCAAAATGATCTGTGCCAGAGGCAACTTTTGAGGCTTCAAAGGCTTCAGCCAAGCCACTATTCGCATAGGGGCCATTGATGAGATTGGTGGCGAAATCGACCTCTTTAAAGACGCTATAAACCACATTGCCTTGCATATCCACCAGAAAGATATCGTAGTAGCCAAAGGTTTCCAGAAAATCATTAAACTCCCGATGGAACTGGCTGTGGGCTTGGCTATATAACGTTTGGTCATTTGCGGCTTGTAGCTTATTTTTTTCACCTAGTGGATAGCGGTTATTGGCAATATAGGCATACTGCAATTCGGTACTGGTTTGATCGAGTAGTTCGATCATGCGGCGGGTTTCTACAGATGTGTCCTCATTGACCTTCTTATAGGTACTACTGAAAGCGCCATTGTAATAGTGTTCTATACCGTTTTTTGCATCGTCGTAGGATAGATTCGCACTCTGCTCAGCATAGTTGTCGAACCCCACTTTGAAGGCTCTCATCGCCTCAGTGGTGAGGCTCTGGCTTGAGAGGGTGATAATCTGGTTTTTAATGGAGTCAAAATAGTCTTGGATATGTGATTTTTGCATTTCTCGTATGGCAACCAGACGATTCTCAATCTGCTGGGTAATGGCCTTTTCTGACTCCATCGAGGAGCCAATAGTCGAGCTGATCGAGGCAATAAGTAGGGGGATAGCAACCAATAAGGTGGATCCCAAGATCATTTTTTGACTTATTTTCATGTTGAGTCCCTTAGCTGAATTTCTTCTTGCTAGCGGCTATCGCTAATCATTTCGAATACACTGAGTATTATTTTTATTGCCGTATTAGTGTACCGGCTTGCTTGGTTATCGGTGATGACTACAATCCATTTAGTAGCTTTTTGAAAAATTTGATATTTTTATGGCTTTTCACTGTCGTGGATGGCTTGGTATAAATCCTTGTTTATTGAAGATTGGGGAGCTAGTTGGCAATTATCTACCGTTGGCGGATGAATTGCGGATGCTTCATTGTGGGGGCTGTAGTATCATTAGCCCCTTTCTGTGAATTTCCGATTTTTGAGCAGATATGGAACTGAACCCTATATATAGAATGATTGGCGATATGCTCGAGCGCACCAACGCGCTGAGGGGGTATCTTTGACTATGACAACAAGAAAGAGCGCCTTGAAGAGGTAGAGCACGAGCTGGGTGAGTCCAGCGTGTGGGATAACCCGGAACGTGCCCAGGAGCTGGGGCGTGAGCGCGCTTCTCTGGAGGCGGTGGTGAAGACCATCGATAATATGGTGTCTGGTCTGGCGGATGCCAAAGAGTTGTTGGAGATGGCCGCCGAAGAGAAGGACGCGGACAGTGTTGCTTCGGTAGAGCGCGATCTGGATGGCATGGAGAAGGAGCTGGCCAGTCTGGAATTCCGCCGTATGTTCTCTGGTGAAATGGATGCCAATAATGCTTATCTGGACATTCAGGCCGGCTCAGGTGGTACCGAGGCGCAGGATTGGGCTGAGATGCTGCTGCGCATGTATTTGCGCTGGGGCGAGAAAAATGGCTTCGATTGCGAGTTGGTTGAATGTTCCGCGGGCGATGTGGCGGGCATCAAGAGCGCCACTATTCATGTAAAAGGTGAGTATGCTTTCGGCTGGTTGCGGACTGAGATAGGGGTTCACCGTCTGGTGCGTAAATCCCCCTTTGATTCTGGTAACCGTCGCCACACCTCCTTTACCTCGGTATTTGTCTCCCCTGAGGTGGATGATAATGTGGATATTGACATTAATCCGGCAGATCTGCGTATCGATACCTACCGTGCCTCGGGGGCGGGTGGTCAGCACGTTAACCGTACCGATTCTGCAGTACGTATTACCCATATCCCAACCAATACTGTGGTGCAGTGCCAGAATGATCGCTCCCAGCATAAGAACAAAGATGCGGCGATGAAACAGCTTAAAGCCAAGCTGTATGAATTGGAGATGATGAAGCGCAATGAAGAGAAGCAAGCGCTGGAGGATTCCAAATCTGATATCGGTTGGGGCAGCCAAATTCGCTCCTATGTGTTGGATTCATCACGTATCAAAGATCTGCGTACCGGTGTCGAAACCGGCAATACCCAGGCGGTATTGGATGGTGAGTTGAACCAGTTTATCGAGGCCTCTCTGAAGAGTGGGCTGTAAAAACATTAACACCTAACGTAGAGGCGCCGAGGCTCAGAGAGTTGATAGCAAGAACACACTCCACACCTTAGTATCTCAGCATTGGGTTAGTGAATATTGTAGGAGCCTGCTTGCAGGCGATTGTTTTTCACCCATATCGCCTGCAAGCAGGCTCCTACGAAACAATGAAGCAAGAGAAAGCCATGAGCGAACAAGAACAGATTGAAGTAGTTGACGAAAATAAATTAATTGCCGAGCGCCGTGCTAAATTGGCTGAGTTGCGTGATAACGGTATTGCTTTTCCTAACGATTTCCGTCGTAACGTCGTTGCAGGCGAGCTGCATGCCAAGTTTGAAAACCTGGACAAAGAAGCCATTGATAACGCTGAACCAGTACGTGTGAAGATTGCTGGCCGCATGATGCTACAGCGCATCATGGGTAAAGCCAGTTTCGCAACACTTCAGGATATGTCTGGTCGCATGCAAGTTTATATTCAAGGTGCTGCACTTCCTGAAGGCGCATATGAAGAGTTCAAAAAATGGGATATCGGTGACATCATCGGTGTAGAAGGCGTGATTTTCCGCACCCAGAAGGGCGAACTTTCTGTAAAAGCGGATGATATTCGTCTGCTGACCAAATCTTTGCGTCCTCTGCCGGACAAATTCCACGGTCTGGAAGACCAAGAGACCCGCTATCGTCAGCGCTATGTTGATCTGATTATGAATGAGCCTACTCGTAACACCTTCAAGGTGCGCAGTAAGTGTGTCAGCTTCATTCGTCATTTCCTAGAGCGCAAGGGCTTTTTGGAAGTGGAGACCCCGATGATGCAATGCATCCCTGGTGGTGCTACAGCCCGTCCATTTGTGACGACCCACAATGCGCTGGATATGGAGATGTTCCTGCGTATTGCACCAGAGCTTTATCTTAAGCGCCTAGTTGTTGGTGGCTTTGAGAAAGTATTCGAGATCAATCGTAACTTCCGTAACGAAGGTCTCTCCACACGCCATAACCCTGAGTTCACCATGTTGGAGTTCTACGAGGCTTATGCTGACTATAACGACTTGATGGATATTACCGAAGAGATGCTGCGTGGCTTGGCTCAAGAGGTATTGGGCTCCACAACTGTGCCTTATCAAGGGGATGAATATGACTTCGGCAAGCCCTTTGTTCGTATGACAGTGAAAGAGTCTATCCTGCATTACAACCCTGACCTGAAGGCAGAGCAGCTGGAAAGCCTGGAAGAGGCACGTAAAGTGGCTGAGGCTTTGGATATCCCACTGAAAGATAGCTACGGTCTGGGCAAAGTGCAGATTGAGATCTTTGAAAAGACGGTGGAAAGCCGTTTGATGAACCCAACCTTCATCACTGCTTATCCTACTGAGGTATCACCGCTGGCGCGTCGTAATGATAAAGATCCTTTTGTGACTGATCGTTTCGAATTTTTTGTGGGTGGACGTGAAGTGGCCAATGGCTTCTCGGAGCTGAATGATGCTGAGGATCAGGCAGAGCGCTTCCGTAAGCAGGTAGAAGAGAAAGATGCCGGGGATGATGAAGCGATGCATTACGATGAAGATTATATCGTTGCTTTGGAGCACGGCTTACCACCCACTGCAGGTGAAGGTATTGGTATTGATCGACTGGTAATGCTGTTTACCGATTCACCATCAATTCGTGATGTGTTGTTGTTCCCTCATATGCGTCCACAAGCCTGATTCAGGTAATTGGATGTACCTAAAAGCGGGTCCTTTTGGGGCCCGTTTTTTTGTTAGGGTAGAGGAATCTTTAACAATAAGAAAAAGGATCAATGGCATGTATATTCCTTCCTATTATGCTGAATCGGACCAACAGCAAATTCTTGCTTTCGCAAAACAACACGCTTTTGCCACCATCATTAGTAGTAAAGAGGGTGTACCGTCTGCCTCGCACATTCCGGTGATGATTGAGGAGGGGGAGGCTGTTCATCTATACGGTCACATGGCTAAGGCAAATCCCCAGTGGCAGCAATTGGTAGCTGGGGAGCCTGTGCTGGTGATTTTCCAAGGTCCTCACTGTTACATCTCTCCCTCTTACTATACCAATGGCGGCGTTCCCACTTGGAACTATACTGCGGTTCATATGCTAGGGAGTGCTCGGCTGATTCAAGACCGGGTGGAGCTGGCTGAGATTATCCATCGACTGACAGAGCATCACGAGCAGGATATGCCATCACCTGCAACGCCAGTTTATTCTGAGAAACAGCTTGAGATGATTGTTGGCTTTGATATTACAGTGGAGCGGATGGAGGCTCAATTTAAACTGAGCCAAAACCGCTCCGATGCCGATCAACAACGCATCATTAGCAATCTGCGCAATAGCGAATGTCAGCATCAACAGGCCGTTGCAGAGCTGATGCAGAAGTCTCGTTAGGCAAAGCTAATCTGTATAAGCAACCGCCCCCAAATGACATACAGGACAACGGTGCTGGCAAGGAAGGTGATCATTCTATGGGGGATGTAGTTATAGGTGGTGTGTACATAGCCGTGGGCAAGGCGCAGTCCCACATAGCTCCATGCCAGGATCAGGTAGGCGAGATCACCGAGCTGTAGTGAGAGCAAAAGCACTATCACCACATAAAATAGGATTGGGCATTCAAATAGGTTTTCATAATGCTGCCTGAATTTCCTGGCCTTTTCCGATTCATCTCCCTGATTCAGCGCAAAATAGGCTCTTTTCATCTCCCCCTTTTTTACCGCTTCAATCCGTGCAAAGAGCATCTTTAGCCCGATAAACAGTGTAAAAAAGGCCATAACGCCCAGTGGATACAGTAGTAGTGTTTGGTCCATGGTGACATCCTGATTTGTTGTTATGGAATAGTCGCCATCATAGGGGGAAATATAATATGATCAAGATCATATTATCCAGTAGGGACGTGTGATGCCGCTTTCTCCAGAACATAAACAACGAAGTCGTGAAAAAATCTTGGCCAGTGCCTATAAGCTGTTTTCCCGTAACGGGTATGATGCCGTCTCTATTGACCAGGTAATGGCGGAGGCAGGACTGACCCGTGGTGCTTTCTATGCTCATTTTAAAAATAAGAATGCTCTCTATCGCCAGTCTATCATCGCTGCGGTGAATGAAAGTGTCCTGCTGGAAGAGAAACCGGAAGACATTTCGGAGGTCGAGTGGCTTAAGTTGCTATTGCATCGATATATGAGCCGGGGGCATGTGGAGCGGGCTAAAACCCCATGTCCATTGGCTTGTCTGGCAAGTGATGCGGCAATTCGTAACAGTGAGGTGCGGGAGACTTATACCGATCTTTACCATGGGATGAACCAAGCGATTGAGCAGCGTACCCACTCATTATCGGAGTTTGGACGACAGCAGGTACTGGCACTCAGCGCAATGATGATTGGAAGTGTGGCAGTGGCCAGAGCGGTGAGTGATGATGGTGTGGCTGATGAGGTATTGGAGGCTTGTCGTACCATGGCAGAGCAGATGCTGAACCAGCACAGCTGATCTTTTCCGGTGTGTCAATGGTTAACGAATTTTTTCAGTATCCTTATGTTCCAGCCAGTCGATTTTCTGTAATCGCATGTGTCGGTCAAACTGGTAGATAAGTGGAACGGCAGATGGGATCTCTACTTTTTCGATGGCTGCAGGGTCCATCTTCTCTAGGTACATTCGCAGGCTGCGCAGGGTGTTGCCGTGGCTGATAACCAAAAGTGCTCGGCCGGATCGAATGCGTGGTGCGAGGGTTTCGTGCCAGTAGGGGAGTAGACGTTGCTGGCATTGGGCGAGGCTTTCACTATGGGGAAGTAACGAGACAGGGAGTCTGTGATAGAGAGGATCAAAACGGGGATGGCGGGGATCATCAAGGTCAAGGGCAGGTGGTGGTTCATGGAAGCCACGCCACCAGCGTCGGGATTGTTCTACTCCCCAGCTGGCGAAAATCTCTTCCTTATTCATCCCCTGAAGGCGGCCATAGTGACGCTCATTAAGCCGCCAGCTGGTGTGATGGGGAATATCAGGATGATTGGCGGCATGGAGCAGTTGTTTGGCTGTCTGATGGGTGCGCTGTAGGAGAGATAGGTGTATCTCATCGAAGTGTAAGCCGACATTGGCTATCAGCCGTCCAGCTTTTGTCGCTTCATCCAGGCCCACTTTGGTGAGGGCGATGTCGGTCCAGCCCGTGAATCGATTACATAAGTTCCATTCACTGTGGCCGTGGCGAAGTAGTACAAGACGATAACCCATTCACTTTACTCAACAGAGTCCATTAGTACCTGGCTCAGGTGGTGGTGGTCGTCCCACGCTTCCAGATGCCAGCCTTGACTGTCATGGCGAAACCAGTTGAGGGCACAGTTAGGGATATGAAAATCCCTGGCGGTAGTCAGTAGACGCCCCGTGGCTTGTCGATACATCACATCCAACAGGCCGGCATGGCAAACCACTGCGATGAGTTGATTCTCGTGGTGGCGGGCCAGCCACTGAAAGGCGTCCAATACCCGTTTGGCAAATTCCCTCAAGCTTTCACCATTTTCAAAATCATAGTCCATATCTCGATCAATATAGTATTGGTAGGCCGCTGGATGGAGGGATTTTGCCTCATCCTTCACTACGTTTTGGAAAATGCCGTAATGGCGCTCACGAAGCTGGGCCATGGGTTTGACCTCTAGCCCCTCTCTCTCTGCCAGCGCATGGGCGGTCTCCATCGCACGCTTAAGGTCGCTACAGTAAATGGTAGAAAAGCTATGGTGGGCAGCATTGAAGGCCATTGCCAGGGCTTGTGCCCGTCCGGTTTCATTTAAGGGGATGTCAATTTGTCCCTGAATACGTTGTTCTCGATTCCAGTCGGTTTCACCATGGCGAATAATGCAGAGTCTGCTGGTCATGATCTCTCTCGTGACGGCTATTGCTTTGAATATGACAGAAAACAACATGAGAAGGAAGCAATCCCTTAAGTACAGCACTGCTGACCCGATATGGTAGAAAGTGTCTATGGGCATAAGTGTTCTGCTTGCTTAATAGCAACTTATAATCAGAATATAGGGATAGATATTGATGAGTGGCAGGCAGGATCAGGTTCAACGTATTCGCCGCTATACGCTGTTATTGATGGTAGTGTGGAGTGGCGTACTGAGTATTTCTCTGCTCTCTAACTTAGCACAAAAACAGCAAGGATTTTCCGATTCTTTGCTAAGTGAAGCCAAGGTGCTCTACAGCACTGATATCGAATTTCGCAATTGGATTATTGGTCATGGTGGTGTCTATGTACCAATAACTGAAGAAACGCCTCCTAGCCCAGCTCTGGCACACCTTCCCGAGCGGGATATTACAACACCTTCCGGAAAACCGTTAACACTACTTAACTCCTCTTATGCTATGCGCCAAATACATCATCTTATGGCGGCTCATGGAGAGCAGCTATACGGCAACATTGCGAGTTTAAATCCTATCAATACTGATAACCTGCCAGATGATTGGGAGGAGACTGCATTGCGGGTGTTTGAGCAGGGGGGTAAAGAGATCAGCGAAGGGTGGGTGGAAATATCGGGTAAGCCTCATTTTCGCTATATGCGCCCTATGGTGACAGAAGAGGGGTGCCTGAAGTGTCACGCAGCTTACGGTGATCAGGTGGGTGATATTCGAGGTGGAATTAGCATTACTATTCCCATGGAGCCGTTGCTGCCTGCCTATTACCGTGAAATGACCACGATTGTTATCGCCCATCTTATTATCTGGGGATTGGGGGTGCTGGGACTGTTTGTGGGAGGGCGCAGCCAGCAGCATGCGCAGCTGGCTGTAGATCGGAGTGAGATTGAACTTAAGCTGCTCACTAACTCGATTGCCCATGCTATTTTTGGCATCGATCTGCAGGGGCGATGCACCTTCGCCAATCAGGCTTGTATTGAGATGCTGGGGTTTACGACAGAATCAGCGTTGCTTGGAAAGAATATGTACCAACAGATTCACCACTCTATGGATGAACACTCTTGTGCAGAAAATCTCTCACCAATCTGCCGCTGTATGCGGGAATTAACCGCTTTCCATGTGGATGATCAGTCATTTTGTAAGCTGGATGGGAGCTGCTTTCCCGTCGCTTACTGGTCATATCCGGTGATTCGTCAGGGGGAGTGTGTCGGTGGGGTAGTGACCTTTATGGATATCACCGAGCAGAAACGTATCAGTGAAGAGTTGAAACAGTCTCAGCGGTTGCTGAATTCGATTGTGGAATATGTTCCAGCAATGATTTTTGTGAAGAGTGCAGATGAGCTGCGCTTCGAATTGCTCAACCGTGCCGGCGAAAGGATACTTGGCATGTCGCGTGATAACTTGCTGGGTTGTAACGATTATGATTTTTTTCCCAGTGAGCAGGCGGATTTTTTCACCCGCAAGGATCGTGAGGTGCTTGATAGTCTTAAGGTGGAGGAGATTCCTGAGGAGCCTATTACCACTGCAGATGGTCAAGAGCACTGGCTGCATACATTTAAAGTGGGTCTTTATAATGAGCAGGGTAAGGCAACCCACCTGTTGGGTATCTCACTAGATATTACGAATAGCCGTCAGGAAGCCATCAAACTTATTCAAAGTGAACATGCCTTGGAGGAGGCACAGCGGATCTCCCATATTGGTAGTTGGGAGCTGGACCTGGTAACCGATACCCTCTCCTGGTCAGATGAGGTATACCGGATATTCGAATTGGATAGGGAGGCGTTCAGTACTAACTATGAAGGCTTTTTGAAGATAATCCATCCCGGTGATCGGGAGCGGGTAGATCAAGTCTATCGGGATTCATTGATCAGACAAGATAACTACGAGATTGAGCATCGCTTATTGATGCCAGATGGTCGTATTAAGTATGTGGTAGAGCGTTGTGAAACCGTTTTCGATGAAACAGGTAAGGCACTACGCTCCAATGGTACCGTTCAGGATATCAGTCACCGAAAGCAGGCAGAGATGGCTCTGCAGGAGAGTAAACAGCGATATGATGATTTGGTACAACGTATTCCTGTGGGCATCTATCTTTATCATTTCATGGCGGATGGTCGCGATCGCTTTGATTATGTCAGCCCACAGTTTTGCAAGATCTTGGGTATTGATCAGCTGGCAGTGTTGGAAAATCCCCGCCTTGCCTTTGAACAATCACACCCGGATGACTTTCCTGCTCTGATGGAAGCCAATCGCCAAGCTTTTTTAGGGCAGAAACTGTTTGCCTGGGAGGGACGTTTTCTGGTGGCTGGTGAAGTACGCTGGCTGAAAATTGATTCATCACCGGTGATTCTGGAGAATGGTGAGAGTCTTTGGAATGGTGTGGTTAGCGATGTGACTGATCGCAAGAATGCTCAACAGGCCACGCTTCATGCTAATCGGGCCTTACATGCTCTAAGTACAGTCAATCGGGAGCTTATGCATGCCAGCAATGAGATTGCGCTGCTGAATGCGATATGCCGGGCAGTGGTTGAGAACCGGGATTATCAATTGGCACTGGTTGGTTATCTGTTGCCTGATCAGGAGCAGATTCAGCTCATGGGCAGCGCTGGTGATGGAGATGGCCTACTTCAGCAGATTGCCAAAGGGTTCTCCTCTTCTGAAATGACACAGTATGCGCAGCTGATTAGTATTGGAAAAACGGCTATTTATACAGAGATTCATAATGACCCGCTTTACCGTGCCAACCGGGAATCATTTCAGCAACATGATTATCACTCCAGTATTATTTTGCCGCTGAAAGTGGAGGGGATGGTGCTGGGGATGTTGCATGTCTTTGCTGATGAGAAGAGCGCTTTTGCGGAGAAAGAGGTACGGCTATTGGAAGAGATGGCAGGAGATCTTGCCTTCGGCATTCAATCCCTGCGTATTCGCCAGGAGCGCGATCAAGCAATGCAGCTTAATGAGCAGCACCTCGGGCAGATGCATGAAACACTTCATCAGACTGTGGTGGCTATCTCCAAGGCGGTAGAGGCTAGGGACCCTTATACTGCAGGTCACCAGAGAAGGGTGGCGGAATTAGCTTGTAGTATTGCTCGTAAGATGGGGTTGGATGAAGATACGGTGGAGGGGATCAACATGGGGGCAACTATCCACGATATTGGAAAGATCCAGATTCCTGCTGAGTTACTCGCTAAGCCCTCACGGCTCTCAGAGATTGAATACCAGTTGATTCAGGGGCACAGCACCGTAGGGTATGAGATTCTACGGGATATCCATTTTCCCTGGCCGGTTGCTAAGATTGCCCATCAGCATCATGAACGTATGGATGGTAGCGGTTATCCTCAGGGGTTGAAGGGAAATCAAATTTGCTTGGAAGCCCGTATTGTTGCTGTTGCTGATGTGGTGGAAGCAATGAGCTCCCATCGTCCGTACCGCCCTGGCCTTGGTATTGAGCTTGCCTTGGAAGAGATTAAGCAGAAGCAGGGTGCTGTTTTTGATGCGGAGGTCGTGGACGCTTGCTTGGCACTGTTCTCCGAAGGCTTTGGTTGGGATTAAACAATTGAAAATATATTGTTAATAGTGGCTGGGGGTGGAGATGGTGGCGCTATGATGATAAAGTAGCGATTCATCTTCGCCCCTGTAGCTCAGCTGGATAGAGCAACCCCCTCCTAAGGGGTAGGTCGGACGTTCGAATCGTCTCGGGGGCGCCATTTTTTCTTTTCCAAACAGTCGCTTATAGGTTCCACCTTTTCTGTTGATTGCAATAAATCCAGTTTGGAATGCCTCCAAAAGAACCTTTTATTTGTTTAGCAAGAAAAAGGGGGGGGGGATGGCAACTATCAGTAAATGGGGTTGGAACATTCCATTTGTAGAACGTCGCTCACGGATCGATGTATCCATACCAGAACTTCTCATTGCTATAACAACAAGGCAAGAAAAGCATTAAGGATAATTGCTAGGCGGTGATGAATAAACCATAGGTATGGTTGTTCGAAAAATTGGCTTTATAGCCATAATATTTTCCGTTTTACTTCTGGCAGCTATAGCAAGCTTATGATCTTGCCCTATATCGAATTGCCAAAACTTCCAGAAGGAAGGGTTGTCATTCCATTCCTTGTTAAAAGTAATATCGATCTTATTAGCATCAAGTTTAAAGGTGAGGTGATTAAATGGAATTGACAAGCCCATTCCGTATGCTTTTGTATAAGCCTCTTTTAATGTCCATAAAGAGAAGAAGTGATTGTCTTTTTTTGAATTTATGAGTTTTGAAAAATCAATTTCTTCTGCAGGTGAAAATAAATTCTTTGCCATTAAGCTATGTTGTATTTTACGCTTTGTATACTCGGCATCGACACCAATATTACACCTAGATGCAAGTGCTAAAACGATCATTCCATTGGTGTGTGTGACGTTAAATTCTATATCTAAATTGTCATTTTTTATATAAGGTTTCCCATACTTATTCTTTTCAAATCGCCAATCACTAGGGGAAGTTTCGCTCGAGTATAAAGATAAGGTATTTCTTACTAAAGAACGGGTAATTAGGTATTGGTGGCGATCACGTTCAAAGTGAAATCGGCTGTAGCGTTCGCGCTCTTCATTGTCAAGTAATTCATAATAATTAGATAACAATTCTGGATCTTTTATCTTTTCTTCATTAGTCATCCATATGTGGATCTGATTATTATGAATATTCACGAAAAGTTTTCCACTTGTTTTTATATGGAATCTGATGCAGGTAAATTGATTAAAGAGATTGCCATTAAGATACTATCTGTAGAATTGATTTTTATAAACTGTTAGTACACATTCTATAAAATAGATGATTGTTTTGCATCCGATATCTATTTATTTACCCACTATTACCACACTATAAAAGCGTATAAATTACATGGTTATTTTATGTGGTTATTCTACAAATAATAACCTTAGAATAAGTTTTTTATGAATTTATAGTGTGTAAAGTGGCCAATGTATTATTAATTATAATTTGATGCTGGCTTAATATTGCTATTAGAAAAAATTTACCAATTTTAATTAAAATAAAATTTTAATTAAAAGTATTGATATATATTTCGCTTAAACTTTTCATTTTATGTGGTTTTTATGGTTTTATTTACACTTGTTGATAATAAATTTTGCAAAATTATTGTTGTTGAATGAGCTTTAATAAGCATGAATACTATACGTCTAGTGTGGTATCTAAGAGTGTTATTTTTAATTCATTAAATTGAAATATTTCTTATTTAATTTGCTGTATTAATTATCATTAAAATGATTTTTTGTGTTGTCCATATTATGGATGTTTATATTCCCATAATGTGTTGTAACTTTTTGATATGCATCTGAATTTTTCTGGTGTTTTTAATATAAAAACCTCTTCTGTAGATACATAAGTGAATTTTTGTGGTTTTAATATAAGCTCTGTAAATAGTGAGAATATATTAATTAATTGGAATAGTATTTCCATCCATAATCAATGCTGGTAAGGATTGGTGATTGGATGAGAATATTTCCAGTAAATGAATTCTGAAAAATTTAACCAATAAAAATAACAGTTTTTTAATTTCGGTTTTTAGAGGTTTAAGAAGATTCAATGTCCGGAGTCTGTACTGATATTTTTGCTAACTATTTTTCATAAGGTGTAATTTTTATAGGTATATAGGTTTTTATATTTTTATCGTAGTTTGAAAGAAACAATTAAATTTATTTAATTGACGGTTTTCCGTTTACTGCGATAAAACAAGATTGCCTGTGTAAATTGACTGGATAATTTAAGTAGGAATTCAGGTCATCAGGTATGGCATGGATGAATACTCAATCCAAGTTGGTGTCAGGTGACGATTGTACTTTTGGGTATTATTTGCAGATAGTTATGGAAATCCTAGCTAGGTTTTGCCAGATGCTAGTATTGTTACAAAATAATAAATTGAGAAATATGGAGAATTCTGTGAAAGATGTAAGTGATAAAAAAATGCCACAAGGAAATGACTTAACCGCAAAAGATGAACATTATCGTTACCATATGCATGAAGTTCTGGATCAAATTCGCGGTGGTTGTCCTTACAAGGATGAAACATTTAATCGTTGGATTGTAACGGACCTAAAAGAAGCTAAGAAATTGTTTACCAGCGATGCTTGTGGCCGTGATTGGGAAGTTTCTTCAGAGGGTACTTGGGGTGATGTAGTTACTTCAAGAGATGGTAAGTTTGGAATGGTGGACTCTGATGGTGAGGAGCACCGCCGTTTACGTGGTCCACTTGAGGAGTCTTTTTCTCGTAAAAACATCGAAAAGCTTAAACCCAGACTGGATGCTATCGCTGACGAACTTATCGAAAATTTAAAAGGAAAGAAAACCTTTGATTTTATAGCGGAAATAGCTGCGCCTCTACCTACGCTGGTTATGGCTGAAATTTTAGGTGTGGACAAAGAGGATCAAGAAGATTTTAAAAATTGGTCCGATGAGTGGGTGTATATCTGTGATCCAGATCTTTCAGCTGATGATGCAAAAAGGGCAAGTGATGCCAGCATGGCATTGACTCGTTACTTCGATAAAGCAGTTGATGAACGGATGGCTAATCCAAAAGATGATTTGATATCTAAGATTATTCATGAATCTGGTGAGAATATGCTAAGCAAAGATGAGATTGTAACTATTTGTTTGCAACTCATTGTGGCCGGAAATATTACCTCTGCAGATCTTATTGGAAATGGAATGGTTGCTTTGCTAAAAGATCCTCAACAGATGGATTTATTGCGAAATAATATGGATATGATTAAAGACGCGGCAGAAGAAATGCTGCGCTATGATCCTCCGGTTACCGAAATTCCTCGTTTTTTGTCTAAAGATGTAGAGGTAAGTGGCTGTCCGATTAGTAAGGGGCAGACGCTCACTATGAATCTTGCTGGCGTTAATCACGATCCCAATGTTTATGAAAATCCTCATGAATTTGACATTACCAGAAAGGGACCTTCTCATCTGGCATTTGGTGGTGGAGCACACCACTGTTTAGGTATTCATCTGGCAAGGATGGAAATACAAACAACCTTCCAAAAAATACTAGAAGCATTCCCTGTGTTAAAGCTTGTTGATCAGGATCTTGAGCGCAAATCCATTCCCACATTTAGTGGTTATAAGAAGATTCTTGTAACTACAGAATAAGACATAAAATCACATAAATTATCAACGATTCGAGAATTTCTCGAATCGTTGATTTCTTATGCCTGGTTGATTAAAAAAACAGAGCTATTTAGTTTAAGAATAACAGCAATGTCACCCCAAATTGAAGGGGTATATAAGGGAAATGCAATGCTTGAAGTGGGTTTTGAAGCAATAAATGTCTATGGCGGAAGCGTATGCCTGGAAGTGGAAAAATTGGCAGAATGGCGAAATTTGGATACGGCTCGATTCCAAAATCTATTAATGAATGAAAAATCTGTCGCATTACCGAATGAAGATCCCGTTAGTTTTGCAATTAATGCCGCAAAGCCAATTGTCGATCAGCTCTCTGAAGAGGATAAATCTAAGATAGAGTTACTGATTACATGTAGTGAATCAGGTATTGATTTTGGGAAATCCATGAGTACCTATATTCATCATTATTTAGGGCTCAATAGAAATTGTCGATTGTTTGAATTGAAACAAGCCTGTTATTCAGGTACGGCTGGAATTCAAATGGCAGTCAATTTTGTCTTATCTCAAGTATCTCCTGGTGCGAAGGCATTGGTGGTGGCGACGGATATTTCCCGATTCATGACTGTAGAGAATAACGATGTTTTGAATATGGATTGGTCATTTGCCGAGCCTAGCTCAGGTGCCGGCTCCGTTGCAGTTTTGGTAAGTGAAAATCCTCGAGTGTTTAAAATTGATCCTGGTGCGAATGGCTATTATGGCTATGAAGTTATGGATACCTGCCGCCCCGTTCCAGATAGTGAGGCAGGTAATGCAGACTTATCACTAATGTCCTACTTGGATTGTGTGGAGAATACCTATAGAGAGTATTGTGATCGAGTAGGTGACGTCGACTATGCAAGCACTTTTCAGTATCTTGCATTTCATACCCCATTTGGAGGTATGGTTAAGGGTGCACATAGAAAATTGATGAGAAAATTATATCGATCTGATGCACAAACTTTGGAGACGGATTTTTTGAATCGTGTTGTTCCCGGACTTACATATTGCCAGAGGGTTGGAAATATTATGGGAGGAACTTCTCTGTTATCTATATTCAGCACTATTGATAATGCTCCTATAAATAATCCTGTAAGGATAGGAGTATTTTCTTATGGTTCAGGATGCTGTTCAGAGTTCTACAGTGGTACAGCATCAAAAGAAAGTAAGGAAATTATTCATAAAACAAAAGCAAGTAAACACCTAGATAGTAGAGAAGTAATATCTATGGAGTTATATGAAGAAATTCTTAAAAGAGGGGATCAAGTCAAGTTCGGTACGAGAAATCGTGTCTTGGATACGGAATTTCTTTCATTAATAGGGGGTAGAGAAGATGGGATTCCTGTTGCCTATTTAAAAGAAATTAATGATTACCATCGTGTTTACGATTGGAAATAAATAATAATATAGGTGTTTATATGGATAGAGAAGCGATTCTAAATGCAGTAAGAGAGAGTGTAACAATTGTATTGCCATCTGTTGATCCATCTCAGGTTCAGCCAGATGTTCAGTTGGTAAATCTTGGTGCAAACTCCATGGACAGAATGGAAATTGTTACTATGACAATTGAAGCTTTAGGTATTCAAGTACCTTTGTTGAAACTTGCTGGAACAAAAAATGTAGGTGAATTAGTAGACCGAATTCTTGAAAGTTAACTGTCTACTATAAGGAGAAGGGACTGTGGATAAAGGGGATGTTATTGTATCTGGAATGGGAGTGGTATCATCTGTTGGTACTTCAATTGATGAGTTTTCAGATTCGTTGAAGCATTCTTCTGTTGGTATTGAGGATGCGGCATTTCAGGATCATCTTGGTGCGTTGTATCCCGCTGCTCTTGTAAAGGGCTATGATTTCGAAAATGCACTGAGATCTATCCCAGGTCTCACTCCTAATATGGGAAACTTGTTACGGAAGTATGTTGCAAGAAGTGACCTATATGTTAAAACGGCTATCGCTTCAGCAATGGAAGCATGGCATCAAGCCCAATTACACGTAAGCCCATTAGATCCTCGCAGAATAGGCTTAATATGTGTATCCGAAGTTTCCGCGCAACAATCCCTAATTTCACATCTGGCTAAATATAGTGATGTACCTGAACTTTTATCACCAAAGGTAATATTAGAGATCCTCAATACAGATCTGCTAGGTATTACTAGTGATGTACTAGGAATTAAGGGAGAAGGTTTTTGTCTCAGTGGAACCTCCGCAAGCGGTAACGTAGCGTTAATTAAAGGTTGGCAGATGGTGAAGTCTGGCACTGTTGATTGTTGCGTTGTCGTGGGAGCAATGACAGAACCGTCAGATTTTTTTCTTCAGTCACTAAAAAATATTGGCGTTATATTGAAGGATCTGTCTATTTCTGTTTCTGAAGGTGCTGCTCAACCTTTTGATGAAAGATGCTCTGGATTTTGCTTAGGTCAGGCAAGTGGTTGTGTCATTTTGGAAGCATCAGATTCAGCTATAAAACGAAATGTAGATCCGCTAGCAAAAATAGCGTCAGGAGCGATATTTCTCGATGCCAATCGTATGACAGATCCTTCCGAAGAAGGGGAGAGTCATGTTATGAAGGAAGCCATAGATATTGCCGGTTTAACGCCTTCTGATATTGATTATGTTAATGCTCATGGAACCGGGACAACATTGGGTGATGAAATTGAAGTATCGGCTATTTACGAAGTATTTAAGAAAGAAAAAAATTTACCAAAAGTAAATTCAACGAAGTCGCTGATTGGTCATTGTCTATTTTCGGCAGGTATTGTGGAGGCAATAGCTTCTATTCTTCAAATTAGAGGAGAGTTTCTACATGGAAATCCCTATCTGGATAATGCTGTCAGTGGGAAAATAAACTTTGTTGGAAAGAAATCAGAGTTTTCAAAACTGAAACATGTCATTAATAACTCGTTTGGCTTTGCCGGTGTTAATAGTTCGTTAATCATAAGTGGTGTGAATAGTGGGATATAACACTCTAAATCTGGAATCTACGCCAAGTGGGTATGTAATTATATTTAATCGACCTAGCCAGAGAAATAGTATTACCTCACAGTTTCTCGAAGAGTTTAACCATGTGTTAGATAGCATTGAGATGAAAAATGAGCCTGGTGTAGTAGTAATTAAAGGAACTCCAGGTGTTTTTTGCTCAGGAATGGATTTTTCTGAGGCAGCAGAAAGTCTAAGTCGAGTTGATGGAGAGCAATGTTGTGATACTCAATCATTATTATCAGAAGCCTATCTTCAAACCATAAAGCGGCTCACCTTGTTTCCAAGGTTTATTATCTCAGAGGTAGATGGAGATGTTATTGCTGGAGGAGTAGGTTTGGTTTCTGCATCAGATTTTGTTGTTGCTACACCAGCATCAAAATTTAGTTTGCCAGAACCCCTTTGGGGACTTCTTCCTGCATGTGTTACACCTTACTTAATAAGGCGTGTCGGTTTTCAGAATGCCTCAAGGATGGTGCTTTCCACTCTACCGATCGATGCAGATAAGGCATTGAAGATAAATCTAGTAGATGAATTAACAGAAAACCCAGAGAAAGTAATTCGACGTTTATCATTGCGATTAAATAGAATTGATACAAAAACAATTAAGAGAATGAAAATCTTTCTTAGAAAAATGTGGATTGTCTCAGAAGAGATGGAAAATACTGCTATTCAAGAAATTGGAATGCTTATGGCCGATGACTCGGTGAAAAGAAATATTATTAACTATGTAAAAAATAGTGATTTACCTTGGCAGCAGTCTTCAAAAGGAGAGTGAAATGACAAAAGTTTTTTTTGATGTTGTAACACTATCCGTTTCTGATCATATAGCAACAGTGACTATGCAGGATAGAAAACATAAGAATATGTTTTCAGATTCATTGCTTAGTGGTCTAAAGAGCGTTTTTAAAGAAATTGAGTATGATGAATCTATTAAAGTTGTCATTCTTAGAGGTTATGAAAACTATTTTTGCTGTGGTGGAACATCAAAAGAGTTAATGGATATACATGAATCAAAATATGATTTCACTGAGCTTGGGGTTCACGATATTTTATTAAGGTGCCCTGTTCCGGTTATTTCTGCAATGCAGGGGCATGCACTAGGTGGAGGATTTGTCTTTGGTTGTTTTGCCGATGTCGTGTTATTAGATAAGCGTGCTTATTATTCGACAAATTTTATGAATTTTGGATTTACCCCTGGATTTGGTTCAACCCTTATCATTCCTAAGCTATTTGGTCGTAGTTTAGGAAATGAAATGCTTTTTAGCGGAAAAAAATATGCAGGAGGCGATCTGAAATCCAGAGGAGCGGATGTTACGGTTTTGGAAAAAGATATGTTGCTAAGAGAGGCCATGAATATCGCATCGGAAATGGCGGATAAACCGCGTATTTCACTGGTGACGCTTAAAGCACATTTAACTAAAAATATAATAAATGAACTGAATGATGTAGTAGCTTCTGAGTTAATTATGCATGGTGCCACATTTCATCGCCCAGAGGTATCCCAAAGGATTACTTCTTATCTGGGGGGGGAACAATGAAAAATGTGTTTCTTTATTCTGGACAGGGCTCACAGTATTACCATATGGGATCACAACTGTACCATAATCATGGACGGTTTCGTTTAGTTATGGATGAGCTTGATGATCTTATATATCAGCTGTATTCATTTCATGTTGTTCCTGAAATCTACAATCCAGAATTTAAATCTTCAGATCCTTTTCGGGATCTTAGAATAACCCATTTCGCGATATTTATGGTCGAGTATGCGATGACTCAGGTTATTTCTGATCAAGGTATTCGACCAGATGTGGTAGTTGGTGCAAGTCTAGGTGAGATTGCTGCTGCATGTGTCTCAAATATGTTGACAGTCGACCAAGCATTACAGCTTGTCAATAATAATGCAAATGCCGTTGAATCAACTTGTAGTAATGGGGCGATGTTGGCGGTAATTGGTGATATTGGGCTATTAAATCAGTCGGGGATGTCTTCTGATTTAGAAGTGGCTGGTGTTAATTATAAGGAGCATTTTGTTGTTTCGGGAGAGATATCCGTAATTAATGAGCTGAAAAACTGGTTGTCAGCGAATAACGCTATATCTCAAATATTACCGGTTGACTATGCTTTTCATTCATCTTTGATAGAACCTGCAAAGGCGGAAATTTCTCAATACTTACAAATGGTTAATTTTTCTAAGCCTCTTGTTACTTATTATTCATGCTCACCGCCTTCTAGTATGGATGTTGATTCAGCACAACACTTTTGGCAAGCATTTCGTGAACCTATTTGCTTTTACGACACGGTGCGAAGTATCAACATTGATCATGCTAATTTTATTGATTTAGGGCCCAGTGGAACCATGGCAACGTTTGCTAAGAATATATTTAGAGAAAATAAAGAGAGAATTTTTCCATTAATGAGTCCTTATGGGGGGGAGATGGAAAAAATAAAATCCCTTTCAGATATTATTAATTCAACTCAGCGTAATATGGGTGGTGTCACATGTTAGCATTTATGTTCCCCGGACAGGGATCTCAGTTTGTCGGAATGGGCGAAAATTTATTCGAAAAGTATCCACAAATGGTCTCAATGGCAAATGATTTTTTAGGATACTCTATTGAAGACTTATGCCTACGTGATGAAAAGGGATTACTTAATAATACTGCCTATACTCAGCCGGCATTGTATGTTGTTAATGCACTCAGCTATCACGATTATATTGATCATCGAAAAGGGGATGAGCCTGACTGTGTTCTCGGGCACAGTCTAGGGGAATACAATGCATTATATGCTGCAGGTTGCATGAGCTTTCTTGATGGCTTGTCTTTGGTGAAAAAACGCGGCGAAATCATGTCTCATGTAAAAGATGGTGGCATGGCGGCAGTGATAAATTGCTCTGCGGAAGTAATTAAGCGATTACTTAAGGAAAACCAACTTAATAATATCGATATTGCAAATTATAACTCGCCTTCTCAGACTGTTATTTCGGGAAATGTAGATGAGATAAATCGAGCTCAGCCTATCTTTGAGAAGAATGATGCTTATTATGTACCACTCAATGTTAGTGGAGCATTTCACTCAAGATATATGGAAGGTGCAGCAAATGAGTATGCTATTGCTCTATCTAGGGTGCATTTCAACACACCTAAAATACCTGTGATATCAAATCTGAATGCCTCTCTTTATGTTCCTAAAGAGATACAACTCTGCTTAAAGAAACAGATTTTCAACTCCGTATTATGGAGTGAAAGCGTGGAATATGCCCTTGATAGAGGTGTGAGTGAGTTTGTTGAGATAGGTCCGGGGAATGTATTAGAAAAGCTGGTAGCCGCAATAAAACGTAGTTATACACCTCGTACCGACATAAAAAAAGGTTTTTCCATTCCTGATGTGGTAAAGCCTCTTGAAAATAAACCGGATAATATTTCAACAGCACCTATTTTTACTGCTGAAAATTTAGGTTCATCAAATTTTAGAAAAGCATATAACGTCAAATATGCATATGTCGCTGGAGCAATGTATAAAGCTATTGCTTCCAAAGAGATGGTCGTGAAATTGGGTAACTCAGGATTGATGGGATTTTATGGGGCAGGAGGTGTTAGCAGCGAAAAGCTTGAGAAAGATATCCAGTATATCAAAGATCATCTTAAAGTATCAGGTCAGTACGGAATCAATCTTATCGCAAATCTTCAGGATGAAAATGCTGAGATGCGCACGGTTGATATGTTGCTCAAGCATGGTGTCAATAAAATTGAAGCTGCAGCATTTATTCGTATGAGTGAGGCACTTGTGAGATATCGCCTTACAGGTCTCAAAGAGAATGTGGATGGAACTGCTTATTGCACCAACCGTATCTTGGCAAAAATTTCTAGGCCTGAAGTTGCTGAGGCATTCTTGTCTCCTGCACCAAAAGCTATTGTCGATGCATTATTGGAAAAAGGACTGATTACACCTCAGCAAGCCAAATTGGCTTCCTTGGTTCCTATGGCTGATGACATCTGTGTGGAAGCCGACTCGGGGGGACATACCGATCGGGGGAATCTATGTATTTTATTCCCGGCAATTAAGAAAATGGCCCATAACTATGCAGAAAAATTTGGCTATCGACAGCCGATTCAGGTAGGCGCCGCAGGGGGGATAGGATCCCCCGAATCTGCTGCATCGGCCTTTATGCTTGGCGCTGACTTTATCCTTACAGGATCAATCAATCAATGTACAGTGGAAGCAGATATCAGTGATGTTGCTAAGGATATGCTTGCACAGATGAGTGTCCATGATACCGATTATGCTCCGGCCGGAGATATGTTTGAATTTGGTTCAAAGATTCAAGTGTTGAAGAAAGGCGTATTTTTTCCTGGTCGTGCTAATAAGTTATATGAGCTTTGGAAGAATCATCAATCATGGGAAGAGATTGATGTGAAAACCCGCCAGCAGATAGAAGAAAATTATTTCTCTCGCTCATTTGATAAAGTTTATGAAGAAACAAAAAACTATTACAACACCACTAATCCATCAGAAATAATCAAAGCGGAAGGTTCTCCTAAGTACAAAATGTCGCTTGTTTTTCGCTGGTACTTTATCCATTCATCAAGATTAGCTAGAGAAGGAGATGTTTCCCAGAAAACTAACTTCCAAATTCACACAGGAGGGGCTCTTGGTGCATTTAATGAATGGGTCGCAGGTAGTGAATTGGCTGATTGGCGAAACAGGCATGTCAACGTTGTGGGAGAAAAGCTGATTCACGCAACTGCTAATCAGTTAAACACTGCTTTTAGTGGAATGATGGCCAAGTAACTTTCTTGTTAAAACAAATCGGAAAGTGAGTTGCTGGATTGGGTTTATACCAATAAAGATTGTTATCAATATCTAAAAGATATTAAGAAAGTTATTCACGGAGGTAACTGTGGTTAGTCATACTTCAGTTGATGAAGCTCAGTATAAAGACGCTATTGCCATTGTTGGTGTTGCGTGCAATTTCCCAGGAGGGAGTGTCAATCTCAGTAAATACTGGGAAATGATCGAAAAAAATCGATCATCGATTAAGGCTGAGATGCCATCCAGGCTGAAGTCATCCATGGTTGGCATGGATGCCGCTAATTTACCCGGAATTGAGTATGGTGGTTATCTAGAGGATGTTGCAGGGTTTGATGCGGAGTTTTTCCGAATTTCGCCTAAAGAAGCGAGGTTGATGGATCCTCAGCAACGCCTTATGTTGGAATTAGTGTGGCAGTGTATCGAGGACTCTGGTCATAGAGCTAGTGAATTTCGTGGGACAAATACTGGCGTTTATATTGGAGCAAGTAATACCGACTATTTCGACCTGTCACTGTCGGACCCGGAAAATATTGAAGCCCATCACAATACTGCTGGAGGCCTGTTTGGCATTGCTAATCGCGTTTCCTATTTCTTTGACTTTCATGGACCAAGCGTATTAATAGATACTGCTTCTTCCAGCTCATTGGTGGCTATCAGCCAGGCTGTTTCGGAGATACGCTCAGGCAATTGTGATATCGCTATTGCTGGTGGGATTAACTTAATTTGTTCTTATCATAAATCCTTGGCGTACTATAAGGCGGGTATGTTATCTGCTGATGGTATATGCAGGAGTTTCGATCAAGCGGCTAATGGATATGTGCGTGGTGAAGGTGGTGGTGTAGTGCTGCTTAAACCTTATTCGCTTGCATTGGAGCACGGGGATTCTGTCTATGCTGTGATTCGTGGGGCTGCTCATATGCATTGCGGGCATTCGCAGGCGCTAACGGTTCCCAGTATTGAGGCCCAAGCGGAATTAATCTCAAAGATATATTCCGCGGCTGATGTTAATTTCGATTCCGTTGACTATATTGAGGCGCATGGTAGTGGTACGCCTGTGGGAGATCCGATTGAACTAAAAGCACTGATTAAAGCGTGGCAGCATCTGAATACGGGGCGTAGCAGCAGCGATACTCAGAGACGTTGCGCTGTTGGCTCGGTAAAATCGAATATAGGTCACTTGGAAGCCGCTTCAGGGATTGCGGGTCTGATCAAGGCATTGGCTTGCATTAAGCATCGAACTATTCCCGCGACAATTAATCATAATCAGCTGAATTCGGGTGTTAGCCTGAAAGATTCTCCTTTCTTCATTCCAACTACAAACCAGCACTGGCCCAGTGATTTAACAAAAGAAAAAGACTCATTGCCTTTACGGTGTGGGATAAGCTCATTTGGCATTGGCGGAACTAACGCGCATGTGTTGTTGGAAGAGGCACCTGCTATGCTTCGCGAGTCGGTAGATGGGCAAGTGCGAGATGCTATTTTTATCTTTTCTGCAAAAAGTAAGGCTAGTTTAAAGGAATATTTAAAACAGTTTTTATGGTTTATGGGAGATTCACCCGATGAGCGATTAGATGATATTGCTTATACGCTCCAGATAGGGCGTGATGCGATGAGTTATCGCTGCGCTTTTGTTGCTCAGAGCAGACAACAACTTATAGATCAGATTACAGAATTTCTTAGCTCTACAGACTCCTTGGAATCGCTTAGTGCTATCGAGAGGGAAAGCAGTATTGAGAATTCTATTTCGGTACAAGATATCGATCTATTAACCGTGGCTAACCAATGGACTTCAGGGGTAGAGGTTGATTGGCAGACTTTATGGCGTGGTAGAGATGTACATAGAATATCGTTGCCGACTTATTCCTTTGAGCATAAAACATTTTGGGGTGGGCGACGTAATCAGGATGAAGAAATCAGTATGACCAATGAGGTAAAGCAAGGAAATGATGGTTTAGAGAGTGTAGTAAAGGTCATTCAGGAAGTGATCTCGGATGTTATCGAGGTGGAACATTCAGTTCTCGATCCTTCTCTAAGTATTAGTGATTTCAATCTGGATTCTATGGGGATAAGGGAGACTTGTAGCGAACTGACACAACGTCTTGGTATAAAAGTGACGCCGGAGATCTTTTATCGGGTATCCACTATTTCAGAAATGGCGGAGTACCTGATTAATCAGAATGGTGATATCACCGTCTCTCAGGCTAGTGTTGCCCGCAAAGATGAAATGCCAAAAGGTGGTGTTGCGATTATTGGTATGTCAGCGCAATTACCCAAGTCAGCTAACCTGGATGAATACTGGAATAATCTGTGTGAAGGTATTGACTGTATTAGTGAACTATCACCAGGTGATCCATCCCGCTTCGACTTTTTACATCAGGCTGAACAGCATCCAGAGTTTCCATGGATCACTAAAGGGGGGTGGATTGATGATATAGATCATTTCGATGCTGAATTTTTCAAGATTACTCCTATCGAAGCCGAGTATATGGACCCCCAACATCGGCGTCTTTTTCAACAGACCTGGCATACCCTTAAACAAGCTGGTGTTGAACCATCCAGTTTGGCGGGTAGTAGGACAGGGGTGTTTGTCGGAATTATGAACAATGATTATCAGGAGTTGCTGCTTGATAATGAGGCGAGTGTTGAGCCATTTACACCGATTGGCAATACACACTCAATGGCAGCTAATCGTTTGTCGTTCATTCTCGGCTGCCACGGCCCAAGTGTGGCGATTGATACAGCGTGTTCTAGTTCACTAGTGGCTGTGCATCAGGCGGTAGAGGCGATAAATGCCGGTGAGTGTGACCAGGCGATTGTTGCTGGCGTTAATATTATCTCATCCGCTAGGACATCCATTGCCTTTAGTAAAAGCGGTATGTTGAGCGAGGATGCACATTGTAAGACATTCTGTCGCTCTGCAAACGGTTATGTACGTGGTGAAGGTGTTGCTGTCATTATGATTAAGTCCTTGCCACAGGCGATTGCGGATGACAATCAAATACTGGCGGTTATTTCTTCTACTTCTATCAATCATGGCGGGCGGGCGACGAGTTTAACCGCGCCGAATACCAAAGCACAATCTGCACTCCTTTTAGATGTATACAGGAAGGCGGGGCTGGATCCCTCGCTAGTGACTTATATTGAGGCTCACGGTACCGGAACGTCATTGGGTGATCCAGTTGAATTTTCGGCACTGAGTGAAGCGTTCCAGATCTTGTACAAGGAATATGGCCACGAGGCAATAGATGTGGCAAGAACCGGACTAGGAAGTGTTAAGACCCAGCTTGGACATCTCGAAGCGGCAGCAGGGATGGCGGGGTTGCTTAAACTAGTGCTTTCTATACAGCACAAAATGCTACCTGGAAATATCAATTATGGTGAAGTTAATTCCCTCATTGATGTTAATAATAGTCCTTTTTATCTACAGGATAACAATCAACCTTGGCAGCCGCGTGATAGTGCAGGTAATGAAATTTTACGTGCGGCAGGGGTGAGTTCTTTTGGATATGGGGGCGTTAACGCTCATGTGGTTGTTCAGGAATATCCAGGGGCGAGAACCCTTTCCCCGGCACAGGAGTTCGAATTTGATGAAAAGCGTTACTGGATAGGGAAAGGTAAAGTTGAATTATCGCTAACTGTACCTCAGTGGGTTTGCGCTGATACTGACATTGTTGATAAGCGCACTTCAGTTTCTCGGCATGTTGTATTGATTGGTTTTGAAGACGTTGGATTTGAATTTAATCAAGGTGACTTCACTAAAATAGAATGTCGCTTTGAGTTGGAATCAGCCAAAGCGTATGAGCAAGCGGCTATTGAGGCTTTTCGGTTTGTTCGTTATAAAGCAAAGCAAAGTGGTTCTTCAGATGAGTTTATACAGGTAGCGGTTGTACTAGATGAGCGAGCACCTTGGATCAACGGTGTATTGGGAATATTCAAAACAGCGGCGATAGAAAACCCACGCTTTAAATTTCAATTTATTGAAATATCTTCTGATAATAAGCAGGATATTTATCGAATACTTAATTCCAATATCGATTCAGATGATCGTGCTATACGTTATGAAAATAACCAACGTTATACTCGCAGTGCGTTACCGCTGAGTGATTCCGAAAACCCTCCTTGGCAGGCCAACGGTATCTATCTTATCACTGGTGGTGTTGGAAAAATTGCATCACTACTTGTCAAACAGATTTTAAAATCTTGCCCGGAAGCTAATATTGCTCTGATGGGGCGCAGGGCAATTAATTCAATGCATCTGTCGGAAAAGGACTTTCTCTCAAATCATTCGAAGAATATTAAATATTACCAAGTGGATGTATGTAATAGAGAGGTGGTTGAAAATGCGGTAAGGGATATACGTGCCTGTTTTGGTCGTATTTCGGGGGTGTTACATACGGCGGGGATACACGAAGACGACTACATTATTCGAAAAACTGAAGCGCAGTTTAGCAGGGTATTGGCACCGAAAGTATCTGGAGTGATTAATCTCGATATGGCAACTCGAGAAGACAAGCCTGAACTATTTGTGGGTTTTTCATCTTTTGTTGGTGCAGAAGGGAATTCCGGCCAGGCAGATTATGCCGCAGCAAATGCATTTATGGATAGCTATCTGATTGCCAGATCAAAAGCATGCCCTAATAGCAAATCGTTGAGTATTAACTGGCCATTATGGGCTGACGGTGGCATGGGGGTAGATAGTGAAACTGAAAAAGAGATGCGCGAAAAGCTGAATATGTTGCCGTTGCCTAATCAGGAAGCATTATCGGCGTTGTATCAGGCAATTAACAGTGATTTTTCTCAAGTGAGTGTCAACTACGGTTATCGTCTTGAAGCTACTAAAAAGAAAGCAACACAAACTGTAGCTGAGACAGAAGATCTTCAGAAGGTTAATGATAAATCCATAGTTAAAAATAAAGAAAAAACTGACATTTTAAAGCAAGCGGTAAATGAGGAATTAATATCCATTATCGCTGATACGGTAAAATTAGACAGAGAAGCAATTGATTCCGCTAGAGAGTTTTCTGACTATGGTATTAATTCCATTATCGTTATACGCATAAACCGTATACTTAGCGAGTTCTTCCCATTGCTTTCTAAAACATTTATGTATGAATGTCTCAACATTAATGAGCTTACTGATTATTTGCTGGATCACTTCTGGGATGAATGTGTTTTGTGGCAACAGAGCAGTTTGCCATTTGATATAACGGATTCTGAAGTGAGTGATGATGCGGCAATTCATGTTGTGGAATCAAACGAAAAAAATGGCGATGAGGATAGTGATGAAGGACTTATTGCAATAATAGGATTGGCTGGACATTATCCTGGAGCAGATGATCTTGAAAAATTTTGGCAGTTATTGGTTAATGGTGAGGAAGCAATAAAAACGGTTCCTAATGACCGGTGGAATGCTGAAGATCATTATATTTGTCAACGTGATGAGGCGATATCAAAGCAGAAGAGCTACAGTAAATGGGGAGGGTTCCTCGATAACGTCTATGATTTTGATTGCCAGTTTTTCAATATTTCTCCGAAAGAGGCGCTGAATATTGATCCGCAGGAACGTTTGTTTCTTCAATGCTGTTGGGAAGTGTTTGAGGACGCAGGAATACCGGCAAGTAAATTAAGCGCATCTAACACCGGAGTTTTTGTTGGGGCAACCAAAACTGGCTTTGAGCAGCATCGATCAGAAAGAGGGTTAAAGTACGGATTCAATCCACGAACTTCTTTCAGCTCTATGGCAAATAGAGCTTCCTATTTTTTCAATCTAAACGGTCCTAGCCTTTCTATTGATACCATGTGCTCTGCATCATTAACTGCATTGCATGAAGCTTGTATTCATATCAATTCCGGAAATTGTGACTTAGCAATAGCGGGTGGGGTTAACTTATATCTCCACCCCGATACCTATTTGTACTTATCACAAATGAGGATGTTATCCGACGATGGAAAGTGCCGGACTTTCGGTGAGAACTGTAGTGGATTTGTTCCTGGGGAAGGGGTGGGTGCGGTATTGTTAAAGCCTCTTAGCAAGGCTCGAAGAGATGGTGATCAAATCTATGCGGTGATAAGAGGGACCTCTATTAATCATGGTGGTCGAACCAATGGTTACACGGTACCGAGTCCCAAGGCACAGAAGCAATTAATTGTTGATGGACTTAACGCTGCGAAACTCGGAGAGGGGCGGTTAAGTTATATTGAAGCACATGGTACTGGTACAGCACTGGGAGATCCTATTGAAATTAATGGGATTAAATCAGCATTTGAAACACTTTATAACGAGCCGATTTCTTGTGCTATTGGTTCAGTAAAACCCAATATCGGACACCTGGAAGCTGCTGCAGGTATTGCAGGACTAACTAAGGTGCTGTTGCAGATGAGGCATGATGCCCTAGTTCCCTCAATTAATGCAGAGACATTGAATGAGAATATCCAGCTTGAGGGATCCGGGCTATATATCCAAAAACATAGAGAGACATGGTCTCAACCAAAAATTGCTAGTGTAAGCTCATTTGGTGCAGGAGGATCTAATGCATTTGTGGTTGTTGAGGAATATCACGAGCTGAAGCCCTTATCTTCAAACCCTAATGTTGGGCCTCTACTGATTGTTTGGTCTTCTAGATATCAACAAGGTATACAGCGCTACGCATCAAAGTTACGTGAGTATGTCATGACGAAACGTAATGACATGGAATTTAGTCTGTTAGATATGGCTTACACACTGGCAGTGGGTAGGGATGCGATGCCCTATAGAATAGCGCTGTTGGTTGAAGATCAGGATGAACTATTAAAGAGATTGGAAGAAATCATTTCTCATGATGAACAGGAATCTATTGAGAGTGATTCTATATTTTATTCTGGAGAGAAAACCTCTTTGCAGAAGAATGAATCACAGAAAGTTCAACAATGGCTATCTGATGGCTGTTTAGTTGAATTGGCACGTATCTGGGTATCCGGTACAAATATAGATTGGTCTGAATTATACAGAAAGAAAGATTGTAGAAGAGTCTCTCTACCAACTTATCCCTTCAATCTTAAAGAAATCAGTTTTGATTCAATATTGGAAAAACATTTCATGGAAACGCCAAAAAATACTGACCCATTACAATCTTCAAAAAGAAAAAAAATAAGTCTTTCCAGTTTAGATAATCAGCCTTCTTCTTCTGTTGAAAATAAAGTTGAAAGAGTTGAGGTTAGACTCTCAGAGGTCATTCATAAAGAGAACTCATTAGATGTTAGTGTGGTTTCTGAGCTAAAAAAACAATTGGCGTCATTGCTGTATATGGATGAGTCCGCAGTGCAGGAAGAAGCTGTATTTGTTGATATGGGATTGGACTCAATTATCGGAGCTGAATGGGCTAAAATGATTAGCCGTCACTTTTCTGTCAATTTGAGTGCCGCAAAGTTGTACGATTATCCTACAGTTAAGAAATTGGCAGAATTCATAAAATCCCAAAATAGTAGTATGGAAACAAATGCTAACGATGTGAAAGTGGAAGCTAAGAAGGAAGTAGTAGCCAATTCCGCACCTAAATTTGTAGATAATAGCGACATATTTGGTGAGAACTTAATAGCATTGAAGAAGCAGCTAAGTGAGCTTTTATTCTTAGAGGTTGAGGAGATATCTAACGACGCAGTATTTGTCGATCTGGGGCTGGATTCTATTATTGGGGCGGAGTGGAGCAAAAATATAGCTCGGCATTTTAACATACCATTTAGTGCCGCTAAGTTATACGACTATCCTACAATATTGAAATTGACGGAATTTGTGACATCTACTAAAGGAAAAGCATCGGATAATACGATGCATGATGTTTCCGCTAAATGTCGAGTTAATGAGGAAGAAAAAAGTAATTCAGTTATTGACTTGGTTAAGATAGATATCTCACCAGTTCTTGATGCACTAAAAACGCAACTCAGCACGTTGCTATACTTAGAAGCCGATGATATATCGGAAGATGCCGTGTTTATTGATCTTGGACTGGATTCGATCATCGGTGCTGAATGGTCAAAGAGTATTGCTCAGTGCTTTAATATCAACTTTAGTGCTGCTAAGTTATATGATTATCCAAGTTTGCAGAAATTGTCGAACTATATTTCTAATCTTCTAGAACAACAAAAAGGTGAGATACATTTGGTGAAAGAGCAGACTGAAAAGGTGTCTGTTTCATCGAATACCACACCCATAAAACGTCCAAAGATTCAACTTTCCAATACACTATCCTCGGTCAAGCCGACAACCGAAATAACATTAACACCCCCTCCAGTAGTGGAGAATAAAAGTAGTGAAGCAACACAAAAAAACAAATCTGTTAAGAGTGACAAAATTGCGATTGTCGGGATGGCTGGAAAATTTCCAGGTGCGGACAATATAACAGAATTTTGGGAAAATCTTAAAGAAGGAAAAGATTCTGTTTCAGATGTGGTCGGTAAACGATGGAGTGAACAAGCATTTTATAGCGATGGTGTTAAAACATCTGAGGGTAAACCAAGGTGGATGGGAGCACTGAGTAATATTGAAAACTTTGATCCACTATTTTTCAATATATCTCCTACTGAAGCAGCTTGTATGGATCCCCAACAACGTCTATTTTTGCAGCAGGCTTGGTTGGCTTTTGAGGATGCCGGCTATAGTCGAGAGAAATTGGATGGTGTTAATTGTGGAACGTACGTAGGGGTGATGCAGAATGAGTATTGGGAATACGTATATGATGATTCTCAAAAACGGGGAGTTGCGCAGACTGCAACAGGCAATTCCAATGCTATTCTAGCTGCTAGAATTGCTTATTTACTCAATCTTCATGGACCTGCGTTAGCTATTGATACAGCGTGTTCTTCATCACTGGTTGCATTGCACATGGCATGTCAATCTCTACGATCAAGAGATGTGGATATGGCTCTTGTGGGAGGTGTTACACTATATTTAAGTCCGGATGGATACAGCCGAATGCACGATGCCGGCATGCTTTCACATTCGGGACACTGCTATACGTTTGATAATCGGGCAGATGGGTTTGTTCCCGCAGAAGGTGCTGCGGCCGTTGTTGTGAAACGGCTTGAAGATGCAATAGCAGATGATGATTATATCTATGGCGTAGTTATTGGTTCCGGCCTAAATCAAGATGGTAAAACTAACGGTATTACTGCTCCTAGCGCAGCTGCTCAGGCACGTTTGCAAAAGCGTGTATATGAACAGTTTGATATTGATCCTAACTCTATTAACTATGTTGAAGCACATGGTACCGGAACAAAGCTTGGTGATCCTATCGAGATAGAGGCACTTAACGAGAGCTTTGAAACATATGGGGTACCTAAAGCGAATTGTGCTATTGGTTCAGTGAAGACCAATATTGGTCATACATCTGCCGCAGCTGGAATTGTGGGACTGCAAAAAATATTGTTGAGCATGTATCACAACATGTTGCCTCCCAGTATTCACTTCAACAATATAAATGAACATATCGATATCGATAACTGCCCATTTTATGTCAATACAGAGTTGAAATCGTGGAAGACTTATGGGAATCAGCCAAGACGGGCAGCGATGAATTGTTTTGGCTACAGTGGTACCAATGTACACCTAGTGGTCGAAGAGTTCCAATCACGAAAATCATCACAGATTGATAATGGCGAACATCAGAGAGCGTTTGTTCTTACTGCTGCGTCAGAAGGTCAATTACGTAAATATGCTGAGAATGTGTCTAACTATTTAAGAAACTTGTCTAGTGATATTGAGGGTATTGTCGATAGATTGGCTTACACAACGTATCTTCATTCTAGCGGTGGAAAATATCGACTTCTGATTCAGTATCAGAGTCTCGATGATCTTATAATGAAATTAGATTCATACATTGATGGTCAGGTAGAGATTGATGGCCTGTATAGTGCCACTGAAGAAAAAGTAAATAGTGCAATTACTGCACTATTTAATGATCCTGATTTTGAAAAAACTATTTCAGCTTGGATAGAGCAGAAGAAGTTTTCCCAATTAGCTAAGGTATGGTTAAGCGGGGTGGATATTCCATGGTCTAAGTTATATGAAAATATGTATGTTAAACGATTGCCAATGTTCCCAGGATATGTGTTTGCGGAGCAAGCATATTGGACTACCCCTACCCATCCTACGATTTCATCACCTAAAAGCCAACAAGTAAGGCCTGTTGTGGATGTGCTTAAGAATAAAAATCTAAGAGATTACCATTTTGCGACATCTTGCCGTTTAGCTGCACCACTGATACCAAAGAATAATATAGATGGAGATAATCATTACATTCTTGTTGGTGTTGATATGCCTGAAAAAATTAATCGGGTGCTTAGCTATAATGATGGCTGGCAATATCAACAGATTGACTGTGCTTCAGTGGATGAGAGTATGCAGGTATCCATGTTGCTGAGGAACACTGTGACATTGATGAATCAAATAGGCACTCAGGGAGAGGGGAGGAAGTTTTGTTACCTATTTGTAACGCCTGAAGATTCTCATCCTGCCTATTCTGCATTACTAGGCTTGGTTAAATCAGTAACTCAAGAGAACCGAAAGATATCGGCAAAATCTATTACATTTGAATCACTTGAACAACTTCCGGAAGATAAGTTGATTCAGCAATTGGAGCAGGAATTCAATAGTAATTTCGACGTGCATGGAGTTCATTATAATGAAGAGTTTACCCGATATGAGGAACGCTATACCAAGGCAACTTTAACGGATATTGCTGGACTTAAACCTATGCTGAAGCAAAAAGGCATCTATCTCATTTCCGGTGGATTGGGTGGAATAGGCCAACTGCTTAGTCGATATTTACGGGAACAATATGATGCTGTTGTTATTCTTGTAGGTCGTTCGCCTATAAATGATGATAATCGTGATTTATTAGCATCATTGCACGGTGATTCGGATTCAGTTGAATATATACAGGTTGATATTGCTAATCGAGTTGAGGTGACGAATTTAATTCAGGATATATCTAATCGCTATGGCAATCTTAATGGTATTTTTCATGCTGCAGGTGTTATCCGAGATGCAATGCTTAACAATAAAACTGCAGATCAGATTGAAGAGGTTTGTGCGCCGAAGATAAAAGGTACATTGAACTTGGATGCCTGCACACGGCACTTAAATCTGGATTTTATGATGTTATTTGCATCCATTGCTGGTGTCACTGGTAATGTTGGGCAGCTGGATTACGCATCGGCAAATCAATTCCTTGATACCTTCGCTAGTGTTAGAAACAAGCGATTAATCGAATCAGGAGAATCTGGATTTACTATTTCTGTGGATTGGCCATTATGGACAGATGGAGGGATGGGCGTTGATGCTCAAAAGTTGGAATGGTTTACTCGACAAACTGGCATGAGTACTTTGAGCAGCAAACAGGGAATTGAGATTATTGAGTTGGCTTTAAGGCAAAGGACCTATTCACAACTTATCCCCATGATTGGTGATCTTGGTAAGATTGAAAACTATCTTTGTCTGCCAATTAAATCGGCAGTAAATGATGACGTTAATACACTTAACGACACTAGTGCTAATGTAACTCAAGTATCTGAAATTGAATCGGTACTCGAAGTCTTTTCAGGTGTATTGTCTATTTCATCGACAGAGATAGATGTCGATACGAATATTGAAGAATATGGTGTAGATTCAATATTGATGATGAAGATTTTGAATGAACTTGAGAAACTTTTTGAAAAACCGTTAGCCCCTGCGATATTGACAGAGTTTCCTACGATTCATAGTTTGTGCGAACATCTTAAAGATGAAGGATACTCATTACCCAAAAGCGTAGAGAATGTTGTTGAAAAGGTAAGCCAAAATCCTCAGCCAAAGCGTATTGAGGAAGAAGCTTACAAGAGCCATTTTTCTACGAAAAGTTCCTTTACAACATTTTCTTCACCATCACGAAAAGGTTCTAAAAAAGTTGCAATAATAGGTCATGCATGTCGTCTTCCCCAATCAAATAATAGTCAGGAGTTCTGGCAGAATTTATGTAATGGGAAAAATATGGTGACTGCAATTCCTGAGGATCGATGGAATGAGCACTCAGTTTACCAATATACCCAGAATGGTGAAGTCAATTATCCAAGATATGGTGGATTTGTTGACGGCTTGGATGAATTTGATCCGCAATACTTTGGTATGAGTGAAGAGGAGGCAATGGTATTAGATCCCCAGCAGAGGCTTATGCTTGAACTGGTTGATGAACTTTTACATAGTAAGCTGAAGACAGATTATCATCCTTATTGCAGAAATATGGGAGTCTATATCGGTGCAAAAGAGAATAATTACGTAAAGGAAAATTTTCACTATATACCACAAAGTTCGTTGAAAAATTGCATTGTCAGTACCATTGGAAACATGATTGCTGCAAGGGTAGCAAACCATTTTGACTTTGGTGGTACGGTAAAAACTATTGATACTGCTTGTTCTTCATCCTTAGTAGCGATTCATGATGCTGCCGAATCAATAATTTCAGGTGAGAATACAATGGCGATTGCAGGGGGAGTTTCATTGCTTCTCGATCCGTTTACGCATGTTGGTTTTGGACACGCGAATGTATTGTCTCCTGATGGAAAATCGTATGTATTTGACAAGCGTGCCAATGGTATCGTGTTGTCGGAGGGGGCTGGTGTGGTTCTGCTTAAAGATTATGATACAGCAGTGCAGGATGGAGATAATATTATCGCTACTGTCTCAGGTTCGGCGGTTAATAATGATGGTAAGACCATTGGATTGACTGTGCCAAATCAGTCACAACAAAAAAACTTGATTGAGATGGCATTAGCTCAGGGTGAGATAAACCCCTCTGATATAACTTATTATGAAGCCCATGGTACAGGTACATTGCTTGGTGATCCTATCGAGGTGAAAGCGATGACTCAGGCTTATCGTTCATACACGCAGAATAACAACTATTGCGCGTTAGGTTCTGTGAAGTCAAATATCGGCCATACGATGCTAACCGCGGGCGTTGCAGGTTTTATTAAGGTGCTTTTATGCATGGAAAATAAGACTATCGTTCCAACTATTCATTGCGAAATGCCTCACGATCGTTTTGATTTTTCAAATTCCCCATTTTATCCCATCACTAAATGCGTCCCTTGGGAGGGGCGAAATGGTAAGCGTATTGCTGCGATTTCATCTTTTGGTTTTGGAGGAACAAACTGCCATATGATTGTCGAAGATGCATTGGCTAGTTAATCATATTCACAAAAATACATGTATAACGGTATATCATCATGACTAATGAAACATCAAGGAAGAAGCGTCTGTGGCTTGGTAAGACAGACTCTTCACAGCTGGAAAAAACCAAAGTGATGGCAGAAAAAGTATTTGAATACGATGAGCTGATCCTTAAAGATCACCAAATATTTTCAAAACAGGTTTTGATGGGTGTGGCATATCTAAGCACAGGTATAGATTATGCGTTAACGATCAATCAAGACGACAGCACAATTGCATTTGATAAAGTGGTATTTAGTAATGCTGTTAAGTTGGAATTTGGACAGAAATGTAGAATTAATGTTGAAAATAAAGAGAAGCGTAACACTTATGAGTTAACGGTTAGAAGTCATATGAATGATGGCTCTTCCCCATCGGTGGTTTCTACGCAAAAGCTGCATTTCTCGGAAGAGAAATTACCTGCTAAGAGAGTGGATCCTTCTGAAAAGTTTGGGGAGTGTGTATCGGAAAATCCGGGTTCGCTTTTCTATTCTCATCCAGAGCAGTGCTACTACGGAGATAGCCTGTTTAGCGTTAATCGTGTTGGATTGAATGGTGATATGGCTTTTGGTGAGTTCACTATTGATACAGCCTTGATTTCTGAGGGAAATGATTACTATATTCATCCTGCAGTATTTGATGCAGCACATGTTACCAGCTCTTATTGCCTTGGTGATGAACCAATACTTTTTCACAGGGTACCGCTGCTGATTAAAAAGGTATTTATTGATGCCGGAATCGATCACCATACGCTTAATCGTGGCTACTGTGAAGTTCACAAGAAACTGATGAATGAGGAGATTGCTGAGTTTGATATCGTTATTTATAACGATGATGGAATTCCAGTAGTATGCATGGAGGGTTTTACAACCAAGAAGATTCCTAGCGAAGAGGCACTTTTTGGTACACCAATAAGGAAAGATAATAGTGCGGAAATAACTGATTCGAGAACATCTAAAAAAGTAGGAACATCTCAGCCGATGGCGATTAAGGGCATGGATTTAAAGGGAGCAATAGATGCTTACCTAAAACGCTACGTGGCAGAACTTTTAGAAAAAACAATAGAAGAAGTATCCAGTAAGAAAAATTTCATGGACCTTGGCTTGGATTCCAATCATATGTTGAGTTTGGTTAAAAGTATCGAGGATGATGTGGATATTGAACTCTATCCAACGTTATTTTTTGAGAAGCAGAATATATTTGATTTATGTGAATTTTTTGTTGAAGAGCATGCCTCAGAGTTTTCCGATTTTTTAAATATATCCGACGTCGATGATTCTAAGAATGAAGAAGTTGACGATACTCCAAAGGTTTCTGTTTCTGATTTCAATATGGATCATCAAAAATCTAATTCTAGATTAGATGATATCGCAATAGTGGGAATGAGCGCGTATCTTCCTGATTCATCCAATCTTGATGAATTTTGGGAACACTTAAAGAGTAGCGATGACCTTGTCCGAGAAATTCCGGATGATCGTTGGGATCACTCTTTATGGTTTGATAGGGACCGTAATGCAGAGAACAAAGCCTACTCTAAGTGGGGTGGCTTTATTGATGGCGTTGATCAGTTCGATTCTGGCTTTTTTGGGATCTCTTCCCGTATGGCAAATTGGATGGATCCACAGCTTCGTCTATTACTTCAATCAGCTTATACCACGTTTGAAGATGCAGGGGTAATAAATACTATCAAGGGGACTGCAACCGGGGTATATGTCGGCTGTTGTTTTCAGGAATATTGGGATGAAATTATCCGTAATGGTATTTCATTTTCAGATTATCAGGCTCACAGTGCTGCAATGTCATCGATTGCTGGAAATGTTTCATACCATTTTGATCTTCAAGGACCAGCGATCCCATTAGACAATGCATGTGCATCATCACTGACAGCACTTCATTTAGGATGTCAGGCAATCCGAAATGGTGAGTGTAAGCAAGCGCTTATCGCTGGTGTGAATTTGATTCTAAGTCCTTTGCACTATGTTTATTTCTCCCGCTTACAAGCTCTTTCACCTACTGGGCGTTGTCGTTCCTTTGATGCAAGTGCGGATGGCTATGTGCCGGGTGAAGGCGTGGTTTCGGTTTTGATAAAACCACTTAAAGAAGCGCTTAAGGATGGAAATAACATCCATGGGATTGTTAAAGGTTCGGCAATCAATCACGTTGGTAGAGCCAATAATCCTTATTCACCTCGACCTGAATTGCAGACATCAGTGATTCAGTCAGCATGGAAAGATGCAGATATTGATCCAGCAAAAATTAGTTATATAGAGGCACATGGCACTGGTACTGAATTGGGTGATCCAATTGAGATTAATGCCCTGAAGCAAGCATTCAAACCCTATAATGTACAACAGGGAAGTTGTGCAATAGGATCTGCCAAGGCCCATATGGGGCACTTGGAAGGGGCAGCAGGGTTAGCGTCTATTATCAAGGTGCTATTGATGCTCAAGAATAAGAGCATTCCTAAAATGCCACAGTTTAAGAAGCTGAATCCGTATATTAATTTTTCGAAATCTCCTTTATATATTAATGAGCAGCGGATTGAGTGGGATTCTCCTGATGGGATGCCTAGACTGGCGGGTATCAGCTCTTTTGGTATGACGGGAAATAATGCCCATGTTGTTATCGAAGAGTACACTGAGAAGGAGAGTACTTATCACTATGACAAACAGGATCTCCCTTTTTATATACCAATTTCTGCTAAATCTGAACAGCAGTTAACTACACTGCTTGAATCGTTAGTTGACTATTTAGATAGCAAAAACTTTGTATCGCATCACTTTTTGAAGAATCTGGCATTTACTTATCAGGTTGCTCGTGAGCAGTTTAAATATCGCGTTCTTTTTGTTGTTGAAGATCAATTGTCATTACGTGAGGCGATTGTGGGCTATCTGAAAGGGGAACCTATAAAAGAAGTTGTATATGCTGGTATGTTGGAAAATGAGAGTCACGATGAAGAGGTTGAAGCAATCAGTGAAGAACAGCTTATAGCCTGGCATCATGAACATCAAGATTCTCTTATCGCAGAGGCATGGATGGCAGGTAAACATATTCCCTGGACTGCATTATCTGCGGCAGAAAATTGCTCGGTGATATCGGCACCTACTTATCCATTCAAAACGCAACGTCATTGGATGCACATTCCCCAAAATATTAAATTAACGGATACTAAACTCCATCCGTTGCTGCACTCTCGAGATCCAAAGGATAGCAATGCATTGTGCTCCACATTTAATGGCAGTGAATATTTTCTGGCACATCACCAGGTTCAGGGGACACCAGTATTGCCTGGCGCAGCCTATGTGGAGATGGGGTTGAAGGCGGCTGCCTTGCTTAAGGGAGCCGATTTTTCCTGTGTGAAAAATATAGTTTGGCAAAAACCACTGATGGTGGAGAGGTCAGTCGCGGTTAAAACATTACTTCATGACATGCATGGTGGATTGAAATATGAAGTTGTTGATGATCAGGGTGATGTATGTGGTTATGGATTTGTGTATGGCAATGCTGAATCACCTGTTTCGCCAGTCTCTCGCCTGGATATTGATTCAACGCTGAAGTCTGCTGATACACATTGGGACAAATTCCAGGTATACCAATATTTTCTTGATAAGGGATTAGGTTATGGGGAGTCTTTTCAAGTGATTGAAAAACTTCTCTACGGAAAAAATCGGTTTGCGATGGCAAAAATTTCGTTGCCCGAGAATTGTATTGGCCAGTTTGATGAATATACCTTGCATCCTTCTCTGCTCGATGGTGCTTTACAAACAACAGTTGGTTTCTTTATTGAGAAGCAGTTAACTGATGCCTCAATGACACATCTACCGTTCTCTATCGATGAGTGCGTATTGCATCAGCCGCTGACAAAAAATATTTATGCCTATGTTACCTTGTGTCCTAAGGAAGCGGGTAGGGCGAATAGTGCTGAGTTCTTTAATGTGCATCTGCTGAACGACAAGGGAGATTTATGCGTAGAAGTGAAGCGTTTTATGGTACGCATGTTTAAGAAACCGGCGTCACATCAAGAGGAAAAGGCACCGGTAGTGCCGGACGAGACATTATCTTTGGCAGAGAATGTGGTGGCATCACAGGCTGCTGAAGTTGCAGCGTCGACTGAGTCTATCCTTGATAGTACTCAGGCTTTTCTTTGCCGAGCAGCCAGTGAAATCCTTCAGGTAGATGAAGAGAGTATATTGTTGGAGGAGGAGGTCAGCACCTTTGGCATGGATTCCATTACATTAACTGAGCTAGCCAATAAGGTTTCTAGCACATTTGGTATTACTCTGAATCCCACCATATTTTTTGAGTTTCCAACGTTGTCAGGCTTTTCCGAGCATTTATGTGATGCATATGGGGAGATGATGGCCGGATACTTCGCCGCTTCTGAAGAACCGGTTACCAATGTGATGCCGCTCACTCAGACACCTACTGACGTACTGTCTCTTCATGCTGTCAAAGAGCCCGATAGCACAATTTTCTACCAACCATCTGCGGTTGTACCACAACACGATGTTGATAATGAAGATATTGCGATTGTTGGGATGAGTGGTGAGTTTCCCCTTGCTGGTAATCTGGATGATTTTTGGGAAAACCTGATACAGGGTAAAAACTGTATAACGGAAGTCCCTGCTTCGCGTTGGGATTGGCGGACGATCTATGGTAACCCCCATTCAGAGAAGAATAAGTCAAGCAGTAAGTGGGGGGGCTTCATTGATGACATCGATCTGTTTGATCCTTTGTTTTTTGGGGTCTCGCCTGTTGAAGCAGAGTTGATGGACCCTCAGCAGCGGCTTCTGATGAAACACACTTGGCGAGCAATTGAAGATGCCGGTTATGCAACAAGTGACTTATCAGGAACGAATACCTGCTTGTTTTTGGGAACGGCCAGCACGGGTTACCAAAATCGGGTTATGGAACCGGGAAGGGCGATAGAAGGCTATAGCGCTACCTCTGTTGTACCATCGCTTGCCGCCAATCGCATCTCTTATTTACTCAATTTACATGGTGCCAGTGAGCCCGTTGAAACGGCTTGTTCCAGTGCATTAGTAGCTATTGACCGTGGGATTCAAGCGATTCTTCTGGGGCGTAGTGATATTGCATTGGTGGGTGGTGCAAACACACTAATGTCACCGCAGGTTCATATTAGCTTTAGTAAAGCCAATATGCTTGCCCCAGATGGTTTGTGTAAAACTTTCTCTGAACATGCAAATGGTTATGTTCGTGGTGAGGGAGTCGGCATTTTGATGCTTAAACGACTCTCTGCTGCAGAGCGTGATGGAGATAATATCTATGCTGTTATTAAGGGAAGTGCGGTTAACCATGGAGGAAGGGCCAATTCATTGACTGCGCCAAATACTGCGGCACAGACTGAGCTGCTTTTGGAAGCGTATCGCAAGTCGGACATACCTATTAACTCGGTTGGCTATGTTGAAGCTCATGGTACAGGTACCGCGTTGGGGGATCCTGTCGAAGTGAATGCTCTGAAGCAGGCATTTTCACAGCTAGCGCAAGAGCAGGGTGTTACGCTTGATGCCGGTCAATGCGGTATTGGGAGTGTTAAGAGTAATATTGGTCACCTAGAATTGGCAGCTGGTGTCGCGGGTATTATCAAGGCAGTGTTAGCGATAAAGCATCGTGAATTGCCTCCGACGTTGCATTGTGATCAGGTCAATGAATTTATCCAGCTAGAGGGTTCCCCATTCTTTATTACTCAAGAGGGACGTGAGTGGCAAGCTGCACGTGATGCGGATGGGCGTGAGTTGCCTCTGCGTTCCGGGGTAAGTAGCTTCGGTTTTGGCGGCGTCAATGCACATATTGTGCTTGAAGAATATTGTCCGCAGCATGAGGCTTCTTCTACTCAATCAGATAGCGAAGATTATATCTTTGTGTTTTCCGCTAGAACGGAAGAGGATTTGCAGCGTTATCTCGAGATGTATCGGACGTATTTGGTAACCCATGGGAATGAAATTTTACCCATTGATTTTGCCTATACATTACAGCTAGGAAGAGATGCATACGATGTGCGTAAAGCGGTTGTTGCAGATTCCATTTCCTCTCTTATCCAAGCGTTGGAGAGTGGCCGTGGTGTGCATACGGGAATGGCCAGAAAAGGAGCAAAAAATGACATCACGATTCATAGTATGTCTGCCGACGAGATTGCTCAGCATTGGGTTAATGGTGATCGGATTATGTGGCAAGAGGGCTATCAAGGGAAGAGGGTGAAACGCTTACATATTCCTACCTATCCTTACGCGGAAAAGCGCTATTGGTTGGAACAGGGGAAACAGGATGGGATGGCGATGACTGGACATGATTTATTATGTGCAGCCCCTGAATGGCGCGATGCACCTCTCTCTGTAGAGGAAAGCCGGAAAGTTGAATTATCCCAGGTGAAAGTCATTTTGCTTGGCCAGGCGAGTGAGTTGGAGCAGCGGTTTACTGCAATTGGCGCCGAATATGTGACTGTGCCAGCCGATAAATCTGCTGTTGACCTGTTCTTGGAGGTATTCAATAACATCAAGCGGGGAATGGCATCTGCGATTAAGCCGTTCTCGTTGGTGATTGTGAGTGCATTAGATCTGGATGACCCGGAATTAAGTGCTATTGCCTCTTTGATTAAGACAGCGAAGCGGGAGTCCCCTCACTTTCAGGGGAAAGTTGTTACTTTTCCTGCCGATTTGCCAAACGAGATCTGTATTCAAGAGCTGACTACATTCAATGATGATATAGAGGTTCGCTATACTGAAAGTAATCATCGTGAGCATAAGCGTTTCATTCAGGTGAATGATTTTAGTCATGGTTTATCGGTAACCGCTGAAGGCGGTGTTTATTGGATTACCGGTGGACTAGGTGGGCTGGGACTTCATCTTGCAACATATTATGCTCAAGCTAAAGATGTTAAGTTGATTTTAAGCGGGCGTTCAGATTTAACACCGGCCTCTTCTGCGCGTCTTGAGACACTACAGAAAAATGCCCAAGCAGAGATAAGCTATGTAGTGTGTGATGTATCAGATCTTTCCTCTGTGACCAATGCTTATGCATCTATTAAAGATAAATACGGCAAGCTGAATGGCATTATTCATAGCGCAGGTGTAATTGAAGATGCTTTCATTCTTAAGAAAACCGAGGCGCAAATTCGCAATGTATATGCACCAAAGGTATCCGGTATTCATAATCTTGATCATGCTATAGGTGAAGATCAGCTGGACTACATGGTGCTGTTCTCCTCACTCTCTTCCGCACTTGGCAGCGCTGGTCAAGCTGATTATGCCGGGGCGAATGGCTATCTTGATGGTTTTTCCAGAAGGCGTAACCAACTGCGGCAGCGAGGACAACGTTCAGGGTTCACGTTATCTGTTAATTGGCCGTTATGGGCTGATGGTGGAATGCAGGTTGATGATGCCACTGCTGCTATGATGAAACGAACAAGTGGCTTGATTCCGATGCCGACTCAAGTAGGTTTGATTGCCCTCGAGAGGGCACTGGCTAGTGGGCTAGCACAATGTTTGGTTCTATATGGTGAAGTTGAAAAGATAAAATCTACTTTTGATATTGGGGAGGAGGTATCTGCAGCACCCGCTGCTGACCAAAGCTTGAGTCAGCATACAATGTTGACCACTGAGCCGTTGGCGGAAAATACTTTAAGCAGGCAACGTGAGCAAGTGGTCACCTACATGAAGTCGAGACTTGCCGAAGTATTGAAACTCACTTCAGATCAAATCGATGAGCATGCTCTGCTGGAAAAATACGGAATCGATTCCGTTATGATTCTGTCTCTTACCACGGAGCTAGAAAAAGTGTTTGGTAAGTTGCCAAGTACACTGTTTTTCGAATATCAAACTTTGTCCGAATTATGCAATTACTTTATTGAGCAGCATTCAGCGATGCTTAGCCAGCTCATTAATTTTGATAGTAGTATACAAGGCAATGCCGCTGCATCTCATCGTATGGTACCTCCAGCTGTAATTCCACAGTCCATTGGACGTACCCCTGTTCACACAGTGGAAAAACAGCTTTCAACTCATGAGCCTATTGCTATTGTCGGCATTAGTGGACGCTACCCACAAGCGGATGATCTTGACGCTTTTTGGGAGAACCTAAAATCTGGAAAGGATTGCATTACTGATGTTCCCCCTTCTCGGTGGCGGATGGAAGCATACCCGGAATTGACTAACAAAGGGGGCTTTATCAATGGCGTTGATGAGTTCGATCCCATGTTTTTCAATATCTCCCCTAGAGAAGCGGAAGTAATGGACCCCCAGGAACGACTATTTCTTCAGTGTGCTTGGTCTGCTCTTGAAGATGGCGGATATACCCGCCAGCGTATCCGGGAGGAAATCGAGGGACGCGTGGGTGTCTATGTAGGAGTAATGTATGAGGAATATCAACACTATGGTGTGGTGAGCAACAACCCGGCGACTATTGCAAACCGCGTCTCGTATTTTTGCGATTTACACGGCCCAAGTATGGTTGTCGATACAATGTGTTCCTCCTCTCTTACCAGTATTCATCTTGCTTGTGAAAGTCTTAGGTTAGGGGAGTGCCGCATGGCTTTGGCGGGAGGTGTCAATGTGACCATTCACCCGCAAAAATATCAGTTGTTAAAGCAAGGTAACTTCTTGTCTAGTACTGGGACTTGTCAAAGTTTTGGTGAAGGCGGTGATGGCTATATCCCGGGTGAAGGGGTGGGATGTGTTGTACTGAAACCTCTTTCTGCTGCCATTGCTGACAATGACCAAATTTACGGTGTGATTAAGAACTCCGCATTGAATCATGGAGGTAAGACGAATGGATACACAGTGCCAAATCCGGTTGCTCAGGCTTCAGTGATCAGTGCAGCGTTGCAGGATGCTGATATTGATCCTAGAGAGATTAGCTATATTGAGGCACATGGTACCGGAACTAGCCTGGGAGATCCTATTGAAATTCGCGCCTTGAATAAGGCCTATGCTTTGGATGAGGATGGGTGTTGTGCCATCGGCTCAGTAAAGTCCAATATTGGTCACTGTGAGTCCGCGGCAGGAATTGCGGCTTTAACCAAGGTGCTGTATCAGATCAAGCATCGTCAACTGGTGCCTTCACTGCATAGTGAAGTGCTTAACCCCAATATCGATTTTTCTGCTCTGCCATTTAAGGTTCAGCAGCAGCTAAGTGATTGGCAGCGCCCAGTAGTGGATGGTAAAGAGTGTCCGCGCACTGCTGGGATTAGCTCATTTGGTGCCGGTGGATCGAATGCTCACTTAATAGTTTCAGAGTATGTTTCTGAGGCTCAGGAGAGGGTCTCACCTGCCAATGGTGATCGAGAGTTAATTGTTCTATCAGCTCACAATGAAGAGCGCCTCAAGGAATATGCACAAACCCTCCTGAGATTTATTCAACGATCACCACAAACTCCATTGAGTCAACTCGCCTATACACTGCAATGTGCTCGTGAGGCCTTTGATCATCGGGTTGCTTTTGTAGTCAGTTCAACTGAAGAGTTGGAGACTCGTCTGGCGGCCGTGATAGAGGGGAATTATGCTTCGGATAACGAAATCTATTCTGGTGTTATCACCCAGCGGGAGAAATTAACCAATAGTCTAGATCACGATGAAGATTTTCCTATGGTGGTGGAAAGTTGGTTGAGCAAAAGAAAGCTTGCATTGTTAGCGCGTGCATGGGTTAGTGGCTTATCGATAAGTTGGCAAAACATGTATCCGTTAGCTGCTCGTCGAATTGTTTCTAGTCCAACCTATCCTTTTGCCAGAGAGTCCTATTGGATAGAGTCGAATGAGCCTCAAGATCGCGTGCGTCAGGGCGGAACGGCTTCGCTACATCCACTAATCGATGAAAATATCTCGACCTTCAATGGGCAGGCATTTTCTAAACTGTTATACGGCAGTGAATTTTACTTGATGGATCATATTGTTGGCGGGAATAAGGTTCTTCCTGCAGCAGCGTGTATAGAGATGTTTTATGCTGCAATGAAGATCTCATCTGAGAATTCAGCTATTCATCTACAAAATCTTCATTGGGCAAATCCAATTATTCATCGAAACGAAGAGCTGGGATTAAAAGTTGAGATAGATGTATTGGAACCAAACGAGGATTCTTTCATATGCCATATCTCTAACGTTAATACAGGGGCGGTTTATTGTCAGGCCGAAGCTCGAGTATTGGATGCATCTGTAGAACATGGGGTTGATTTTAATCCAGATGATGTGCGTTCTCGTATGATGAATACGCTTAGTGGAACTGAACACTATCGAATGTTAGGTGATCAGGGGTTGGAATATGGTATCTCATTCAGGTGTGTACAGGAGATTGCCTATAATGATAGTGAAGCACTAAGTGAATTGGTGTTACCTAACTCTTTGAATTCTAATGCAGATGATTTTTATCTCCATCCATCAATAATCGATTCGGTTTTCCAATCAGTTTCGGCGGTATTAAGTGAGAAAGGAAATTCCTATGGATATGTTCCTTATCGAATTGACTCAATCACGACTATTCAGACGAAATTTACAAAGTCATGCTTGGCATATGTTTCTTTGGTGAACTCAGACACGGATGCACCTATTTTTGATTTTCTGTTAGCAGATGAGAAAGGGCAGGCATTGATGAAAATAACCGGACTGCATTTACGGCGTTATGAAAAAGCCTCGTTGCCAGGTGAAGTTATCTGTTATGCCCCTGAATGGGAGACCAAAGATCTTGGCGAAGATCTCCGATCTGAAAATAGAGTGCAGGTGCTGATGATTGGCTCGCAACTTCAGTTGACTGAACGTCTTCAACAGGAAGGGATTCCATCATTGACGTTGTCTGATGAGGTACCGTTTGAAGCACTGTTTATTCGTGTATTTCAAAATATTCAGAATGCATTAAAAGCTGATGATCTGGCGGGATCGGTGATGGTGTTGGTTTGTCCCCAGACATTACCGGCAACTGCAAACAGCGCTTTTGCATCACTATTTAAAACGGCTAGACGCGAAAACCCAAATTTCAGAGGTAAGATCATTTCATTAACGGAAAAGACCCCCTTGCAACTTGCGATTAAGGAGATTAGCTCTTTTGATGGTCATGATGAGGTCCGTTATCTCAACGATCAACAACGTCAGGTGAAAGTATTGACCGAGGTTGATGTACCACTATCCGCAGAGTTCCAAGTTGAGCAAGGAGGTGTCTATTGGATTACCGGTGGACTGGGGGGGCTAGGTACGCATATGGCGGAACTATATGGTCGTATACCCGGCGCTACTGTTATTCTCAGTGGTAGATCTGAATTACAGGGAGAGAAGCGTACACAGTTTGAGCAGATAAAAGCAAAGGCCTCTGCAGATATTGTTTATCTGGTGGCTGATGTCAGTAATAGGGAATCAGTCGAACAAGCTTACGCATATATAAAGCATACCTATGGAACAATAAATAGCGTTATTCATAGTGCAGGTATTATCCATGATGAATTTATTCTCAAGAAATCTGAAGCGCAGATCAAAGATGTTTTTGCTCCAAAGGTAAGTGGCATTCAGTACTTGGATGAAGTGATTGGAGATGATGATCTTGATTCTATGGTGATATTTTCTTCACTCGCTTCGGCATTAGGCAGTATGGGGCAAGCTGACTATGCCGCTGCTAATGGGTATTTAGATGCCTTTGCGGAATTGAGAAATGCAAAGGTTGCTAAAGGAATGCGCTCAGGGCGAACGGTTTCTATTAATTGGCCACTTTGGTTACAAGGAGGCATGCATGTCGATTCTGTAACAGAAGAGATGATGTATAACACCTTGGGGATTTTACCATTGCCAACCTCCATAGGCTTGGATGCCTACAGGGGAGTGCTTTCTGCAAGTTTATCCCAATGTCTTGTCATGTACGGCAATGTTGATCGTATAGCGCACTTTATCGAGACAGATTATCAGTTAGAAGAAAGTAATGGGGTTGATATCAAAACGAATGATTCCGGAATGAGTCATCTCCTCTACCCTAAAACAGTCTCTTATCTTAAAGAGCTGTTGTCGAGTGTGATTAAGCTTAAGCCCGAGAAGATGGCGGATCTGGATAGCTTTGAAAAGTATGGTATCGATTCAGTGATGGTACTGGAGCTAACATCAAAGTTAGAAAAGGTATTCTCATCGCTACCCAAGACATTGTTCTTTGAATGTCAAAATATTTCTGAATTAGCTAACTATTTCATTGCTAATTATCAGGCAAAGTTGGAATCGTTATTAGGTATTGATGAACCTAGGGGTATGTCTGTTGAGAAGGACAACCAGGAGAAACTCTCTATTAACAGTGAGGTTAATAACAATCAAATGCGGCGTGCGAAATTAGAGAGAACCAATGTGCGACTAGCGCGTGAAGACAGTTGCCGAGATGGCCAATTCGAGCAAATTGCTATTATTGGTGTGAGTGGGCGTTACCCCATGGCAGAAGATGTCGCTGCGTTTTGGGAGAATCTTAAATCCGGTGTGGACTGTATAACCGATGTGCCGAAATCAAGATGGAACGCAGATGCTTACTCAGGTATTCCTGGCAAAGGCGGCTTTATTGATGGCGTTGATCAGTTTGATCCGTTGTTTTTCAACATTTCTCCTCGTGAAGCTGAGTTTATGGAGCCTCAGGAGCGTTTGTTTCTGCAGTGTGCTTGGTCTGCACTTGAAAATAGTGGTTACACCAGAGAACGATTGAAAGAACGGGTTGAAAGCCGGGTTGGCGTCTATGTTGGTGTGATGTATGAAGAATATCAACACTATGGTGTAGTGAGTAACAACCCTGCAAGTATTGCCAACCGGGTCTCTTATTTCTGTGATTTACGTGGCCCAAGTATGGTAGTAGATACCATGTGCTCCTCTTCATTGACAACGGTCCACTTAGCCTGTGAAAGTCTAAGGAACGGTGATTGTGGGATGGCATTGGCTGGTGGCGTCAACATTAGCATTCATCCTCAAAAATATCAGATGTTGAATCAAGGGAATTTCCTCTCTAGCACTGGTGCTTGTCAGAGCTTTGGGGTTGGGGGGGATGGATACATTCCCGGTGAGGGCGTGGGGTGTGTGGTGCTTAAGCCACTGTCGGCAGCAGTAGCTGATAATGATCATATCTATGGTGTCATCAAAGGATCTGCACTTAATCATGGTGGTAAGACCAATGGTTATACGGTACCCAACCCTAGTGCGCAGGCTGACGTTATTGGCCAGGCGATTAGACGAGCAGGTATTGATAGTCGGGAAATCAGCTATGTTGAGGCTCACGGCACTGGTACCAGTCTGGGAGATCCCATTGAAATAAGCGCGTTGAACCGAGCTTATGGGCTTAGCAAAGAAGCGCACTGTGCAATTGGTTCAGTAAAGTCAAATATAGGGCATTGTGAGTCTGCTGCAGGTATTGCGGCACTGACTAAAGTGTTGTGTCAGTTTGAACACCGTCAATTGGTGCCTTCGCTTCATAGTAAAGTATTAAATCCGAATATTGACTTTGAAGAGAGCGCATTTGCCGTACAGCAAAGCCTTGAAGAATGGGAGCGCCCTGTCATCGAGGGGCGTGAATGTCCAAGAACGGCGGGTGTGAGTTCTTTTGGCGCTGGTGGATCAAATGCGCATCTTATCTTATCTGAATATATGCCATTTGAAGAGCAGAGTAAGATTGTGGATTCGACGGGACCGGTACTTGTTGTGATCTCAGCACAGAATGAGACTCGGCTCAAAGCTCAAGTTGAAAAGCTAATGGCATATCTTCGTGATAATGACGCATCCATGGAGGACGTTGCCTATACGCTACAACAAGGGCGTGAGTCGATGAATGTACGATTGGCATTTGCGACGTCCTCAAGGGAGCAGTGTCTGGAAATACTTCATGCATTTCTCTCTTCGGAGCCTCATGGCTACTATCAGGGAAATCGTAAAGAGCTAGATGCAGTTGGTATGATGCTTAATGATTCCCCAGCGATGATTACCCAGATGGTTGCGCAAGGGCGGGATCTTGATACGCTGGCTAAATTGTGGGCAACGGGAGTGGATATCCGGTTTTCTGAAGCACTGCCTGATAGCAGAGGAAGGATAATTGATCTTCCAACCTACGCGTTTGCGACAGAGAGATACTGGATTAACCGGGATCAAACTGTTGAGGAGACAAACGGTATTTCTAAGCCATTGAAAGCGGAATTGAATGTTCATAGTACACCGATCTCTGCAGTTAATAACGTTTCTTTAACCAGTGGCGAGCCCGATTGGCTGGCATTGCTGGAAGCGAAAAGCGGGCGACATATTCTTATTATTGATCAAAGCAGAAGCCGTATTACTGATATGACACAACTGTGTATGTCGCTGGCACATGCTTACCAACAAGGCTCTGAAAAGGCGGGGGTTGAATTTACTGTTACTCATATTGATGATGCTGAGCATGAAATACACAAACGTGCTTTCGATGAAGTGATATTGATACAAGCAAAAGCGGATCAATGGATAGCTAACATGACAGCAGTAGGTTCTTCGCTGCTTTGGGATGTGTTAGCTGAAGGAGCACCGTGTGATGTTAAAAACGGTGTACAGCCCTTGTATGTCAAGCCTGACTCCAGAGGAGATATGACGCCACAAGCCATAATTGGGAGCTGGCTGCATGCAAAAGAGCCGGTTGTTGCTTCGATGAGCATGTTACATCAGGTTTGGAAGCGTGAAGATATCACAAGTATTGATCCACCTCTGTCCGGTCTTTGTCTGATTTTGGTGAATGCCTATAGTGAGTCACTTCTGGGCGGTTTGGATTTAACAAGCTACTTTAGCCAAGCAGTCATTCGTTCTGCACCTTGCTGGGATAACCCGGATAGTGCAGTGGCATTTTACCAGCAATTGAATGGTGAATTTGCGCAAATTGATCATATTGTTGATCTAACCGATTTACACAATGAAAATCAATCTTACGAGCAGGATAAGATTGGCCAGGTCGCATTCTATCAACAACTGGTGATGCAGTTTAAACCTATCAATATTGTTCATGTGACAAAGAATCTACAAGCTTGTCACTCTGAGACCCAGTCAATGTCTGGATCAAAGATTGTTGGGTTGCTTGCAATGTTGAGTAGTGAGTATTCGCATCTTGCTTGTAAAAGCCTGGATATAGATGGACATGATTTAAGTGGCACTATGTTGTTGAGTCGGGTGGTAAATGAAAGTGCAGCAGGTAAGACACACTCGTTATTGTGTTACCGAAATGGAGTTCGCTATGTGCCTGAAATGGAAACAACGCCTGTTGTAGAGAAAGAAGAGGCGGGATCATCCTTCCAATTGAGGAAAAAGGGTACTTACCTTATTACCGGGGGGACCAGTGGTATTGGGTTAAACATCGCCAAACACTTTGCAGAGCAGGGGGCTGGAACTTTAGCCCTGATGGGGGTAACCGAGTTGCCTGATCGAAACCTGTGGGAGAAATCTTTAAGCGATCATTCTGTTTCTGATCAGGTTAAGGAAAAATTAACTGAGTTTTTGAAACTTGAAAATTTGGGTGCAACAGTTATTCCTTACAGTGGTTCTCTTACCGATCGCGCTAAGCTGAGCATGTTTATTCAAAATGTTACCACCAATTATGGCGAAATAAACGGTGTAGTTCACAGTGCTGGAGCAATGAAGACGCTTCGTTCTAGTGAGTTTGCTTTTGCTAAAAAAGAGCTAAAGAGTATTGCTCAAGTACTGGAACCTAAGATTGATGGGGTTGAAACACTCTCTGAATTATTACAGGGACAAGAATTGGACTTCTTTGTGACATTTTCATCAACCTCTGGGAAGATTCCTCGTTTTGCTCAAGGTATGAGTGACTATGGATTAGCAAATATGTATTTTGATTATTTCACTCAATATCAAAATGCACACGGCTATCCTATTTATCACAATATTGCTTGGGTGGGTTGGTTAGGCACTGGTAGCCATAGTGTTGATGCGGCATTCAGTGAACAGGCGCAATCTGCAGCAGCTGAATATGGCTTGCTGTTTAATGATGTACAAAGCGGGATTGCGCTATTTGATATGGCGATGAGTCGCGTTGGTAATGTTCGCAACGGTATTCCCTGCTTGTTGAACGAAAAACGTTTTAACTCGGCTAGTGCTGAGCTTATGCAGGTGAGTATTGCTGACGTGGCGAAAGCGGCTGAAAATGTGTCTGAGGCAGAATTTAATAATCTGATACGACGATTGACTAATGAGAGCGAGGAGATTGCCAAGCGTATTCTTGCCGATCTTAAGCTAGATTCACTGACAAATGAACAGATCGATGTTTTATCGGAAATTTATTTCCCCTCGCAAGATAAAAATAAGAGTGTAGAAGTAGCACAATTCCCAGAAAAAGTTGTAGCAGAGCCAAAGTCCACTGGAACGAGCGGTAGTTTGAAGGAAGATCTGAAAATGATTCTTGCGGAGATATTGAAAGTGGATGCTGGTCTGATATCCCAAAGAGACTCTTTCCAGGAGTTTGGCTTGGATTCAATTTCTGGAACGCAATATACGTTGGCAATTAAAGCGCGTACTGGATTGGATATTCCTACCGCTTGGCTAGTGGAGTATCCCAGTATTGAGCTGCTTGGTGAGAAAATAGCAAAGGAGAAAGCTCATGTATAACCAAGTTGCTGTTGATACTCGCCGTCAGGCGGCTAATGAGCAGATGAATCAGTTATTGGCAGGAGAGAACGGGCAGGAATCTGCAATTGATTTTAGTATTATCTTTTTTTCAGATTCACAGCATGATCTCAATGATCGCTACAAGTTTTTGATGGATGTAGCTCAATATGTAGATCAAAATGCATTTTCATCTATTTGGCTGCCAGAACGTCATTTTCATCCATTTGGGGGGATATATCCTGACCCAGCTGTATTGGCTTCTGCGATTGCAGTTCAAACTAAACAGATACGACTGCGTACTGGTTCCGTAGTGATGCCATTGCATCATCCGACTCAAATTGTTGAACAGTGGGCCATGGTAGATAATTTATCCCATGGTCGTGTGGATCTGGGGTTTGCATGCGGCTGGAACCCAAATGACTTTATTGTTAGTCCTGAGAATTATCAAGATAGAAAAAAAATTTGGTTTGACAATATTCCTGTTGTTCAAAAATTGTGGCGAGGGGAGAAAGTCGCCTTCAAAAATGGCATAGGTGATGAGGTTGAGGTGAGTGTGTATCCACGACCGAAACAACCGAACTTGGATGTATGGGTGGTTATTACTCGTGAGGAGAAGAGTTTTATCCAAGCTGGGGAGCAGGGTTATAACATTCTAACGATGTTACAAGGGACCGACTTAGATGGACTAGCAAAGAAAATTGAGTTGTATCGCAATGCCCGTGCAGAAAACGGTTTTGACCCTAATGCCGGGGTCGTATCACTCATGCTACATACCATGCTGCATGAGGATTGTGATTCAGTAGAAAGCAAAGTGAAAGAACCGTTCATGAATTATATTCGTAGTGCGGTTACCGGGCATATACAGAGTATGGACAAAGAAGAGCGACCTTCTCAAGATGAAATTGACAAAATTGTAGAGTATTCCTACTCACGATATTTCCATACCGGAGCGTTGTTTGGGTCAGTGAATGATGCATGTAAGGTTGTCGATAAGGCTATTGAAATTGGGGTCAATGAAATTGCCTGCTTAGTGGACTTTGGTGTGGATAAGAATTTTATTCTAGAGTCACTTCCTTATTTGACTGCCCTCAAGGAGTCATATGACGCTCGTGTAAATACAAAAGTACAGGATTACTAATATGTCTGAAAACGAAAAGAATATCTCTAATAGAGAACGCCTGGAACGCCTGAAAAACCGAATTGTCAGGGAGAGTATGCAAAACTCCGCTAAATCGGAAGCGCCATTTAAAGAGTCTGTTGAAGAGGAACAAAGTGACGCTATCGCTATTATTGGCATGCATGGTTTTCTTCCAGGATCTAATGGTCTCGATGACTTTTGGAATATTGTAGATGGTGATAAGTCAGTAATTGATGCTCCGCCACAAGAGCGTTTTGCATGGGCTTATGATGACAATGCAATGTTGATGAATGATATAGATTCAAAGCTTTTTCATGGGGGATATATACCGGATATTAAGTCATTTGATCCATTTTACTTTGGTATTTTGCCGAAAGATGCTGGTGTGATTGATCCTCAACAGCGTCTGTTACTGATGTCTGTATTAAACTGCTTTCATAATGCAGGCTATAGTAAGTCAGAGGTATCGAATAGTAATACTGGTGTTTATATCGCCATTGAGGAAAATGAGTATCTGCATTGCCTTCGTCACTATGACGTGCCATTAGGAACCAATGTACTAAATCATCATCCGAGCATGGCCGCGAATCGGCTCTCATATTATTTTAATCTAAAAGGGCCTAGCCAGATTGTGAATACCATGTGTGCCAGTGGGGCATACGCTATGCATAATGCCTGTCGAGCAATTTTGGCTGGTGAGGTGGATCAAGCTGTTGTTGGTGGTGCGCGAGTATTACAAAATCCCTCGTCATATAGTGCATTGGCACGTTTGAGAGTATTGAGTGCCTCTGGCCGAGTGAACTCCTTTGGTGAGGCTGCGAATGGTTATATCCGCTCAGAAGGCGTTGCCAGTATATTCCTCAAATCACTTAGAAAGGCACAAGCTGATGGTGATAGAGTCATTGCTGTTATTAAAAATACGGCAGTCAACTACAATGGCTCAGCCGCATCTATCGCTTATCCAGATGTTCTGCGGCATAAAGAATTGGTTAAACAGTGTTACGCTGGTGCAGGTGTAGATCCAACCGATATTTCCTATATTGAAGCACAGGGGATGGGTAATCCTTCTGCAGATGCTGTGGAATGGGAGGCGTTCAATCAGGCTCTCCAAGAGCTGTGTTCGGAAAAAGCTTTATCCTACAAACCGGGTTTCTGTGCCGTCAGTACGTTAAAGCCTCAGATCGGTCATATGGAATGTGTTTCTGCATTTGGTGCGCTTTTCAGAATTATTAGAAGCTTTCAGACGAATACTATTCATCGGATTCATGGGTTGGAAAGTATTAATCATCAATTGGATACGGCGGAGCGGCCATGTCAGTTGTTGACCGAAGACCGTGTCTGGGAAAAATCCGGACATGTCAGATATGCAGGTCTTCACTCCTACGGGTCTGGAGGAAACAATGCACACATCATCATTGAGGAGTATCAGCAACCGGTCAATTCGCAAGTCCGTAAGTCCCTGCCGGATGCAGATTTGAATCTAGTGCCATGTGACTATTCCACAATTGAAGAAAATACCAATACCAAACTCAGCTCTCAATCAGGAGAAAAGAAGCGAATTTGTGTTGTTGGCGCAGGACCTTCAGGGTTAGTGATGGCGAAGTCCCTTTTGGAAAGCGGTCACGAGCCGGTTGTGTTTGAGAAACAGCCCACTCCTGGCGGGTTGTGGAATTTGAAAACCCCCGGCACTATTGGCGCTTATAAGAGTACAGAGTTTCAAAGTTCAAGATATACCAGCGTATTTTCAGACTTTTGTCCTGAAGAGTTCGATATGCCATTTTTCGAAATAGGGGATGTACATGCTTATCTACAGCAGTATGCTGATCATTTTGAGCTGCGGCCTTGTATTCAACATGGTACTGAGGTACTTGCCGTTGAAGAGAAGGGGGAGTTGTGGCAGGTAACAATCCGCAAGAATAATCAGCTGATAACAGAGGTATTTGATGGTGTTGCACTCTGTCAGGGGAGTTTTTGGGACCCCTATATCCCCTATATAAAAGGGAGTGAGTGCTTTACCGGGGAGACCATTCATTCTGCAACCTACTTTGATAATGAGAAATTTAAAGGAAAGCGGGTCCTCGTTATAGGCAATGGGGTCAGTGCAATGGATATTGCCGAAGAGGCAGGCGATGTGGCGAGCGAGGTTTATTGGAGTCGTCGGTCCAAAAAGCTAATTTTGCCTCGCATGGTTGGTTTTGTGCCCAACGATTTTCAATCCCCAGCACAATTGTTAGTCGAGAATAACCGAATCAATATCATTCAGCGATTGAAACATTCGATGCCGGATTATTTTGAAAAGTATCAATCCACCGGATTATTGCCAACGCAAGCTGAATTCGAAGCGAATCCTATTGTGCACATTAACGATAGAGTTATTGATCAAGTGATTGCTGGGCGAGTGACGCCGGTGGGCGATATCGCAGAATTTGCTGAAACCGGTTGTCATACAAAAGAAGGTGAAGTCTTAGAGAATATCGATGTCGTTGTTTATTGCACAGGGTATGAGAATTTCGGTAGATCAGATAAGCGTTTCAATTATCTGAAAGATATTTCCGTGCGCGATGAGTTTTCGCTCGGCATTTTCTACCATAAGAATCCCACGCTGGTAAATACTTCGGTATTGCCGATTGCTTTTACCGGCTCATTTTACTTTATGGAAATGGTGGCCCGTTGGTATGCGCAGATGTTGCTTGGAAAATGCCAATTGACCGATGAAGAGCGAGAGGCCCGAATTACCGCAGAGCATTATCTGATTATGGGGCCAATTTCCAATGTAATTTTTGGATTAAAGATGGGGCTGTTTCCTGATCCTAATGTCAACTTCAAGTCGTTTTGGAAATTGATGAATTATCCCGCGTTCCCAATGATATATCGTCTGCAGGGAGCGCATAGTGATCCTGAGGCGAGACAGAAATTAGATGAGATGATTAAGCGATCCTATGTCAAGACCGATAGTCATGATCCGGAATTAACTCTGCTCAAATACCGTATTCTTGCTGGCCTGGGGGAGTCCTGTATTGAAAATTTATTGAAGCAAGGGGAGATTACATCCGAGGATTACGAAGGTGCCAAAGCTAACTATGCCCAAGCAATTCAGCTTAATTGGGACTCATCATATATTAAAGGGGCACCCTCATCTTCAGGGAGTGAGTCAAGTAAGCCTGAAGCGGCCCTCTATAAGACGTTGAAAGAGGTGCTTTCCACAACCGTTGGATTACCTGCTGGAACGCCTGTCGACATGGATAAGAGTTTGAGTGAGTATGGACTCGACTCGATTACATTGACCGGATTTGCTGAAGAGATTGTCGCAAAATATCCATTTCTTAAACTTGATGCATCGGTGTTTTTACGATACCCCTCACTCAGTAGCATCGGCGCCCATTTACTGGATCGATATCATGCTGACTTCCAACAAGGCGTTAACGATAAAAGTGCTCCAGAGACAGAACACAAGTTACAAGTTGTTTCTGTTAGTTCGCAGCAGGTCAAAGAGAGTATCCAAAAACCTACTATAGATACTTTGCAAATTGAATGTTTTCAAAAAGGGCAGGAGGGGCGTACACCTCTGTTTTTATTTCATGCTACCTTTGGTACCGTTCAGTGCTACAGAAAGCTGATTAACTCTCTTGATGAAGGCCAGCCCGTTTACTGTATTTTGTCTGAAGGTATTAGAAATCCAATAAATCCACATTCTAATATGCAATCTATTGCTCAGAATTATGTGGAACTGATTAATTCGGTTACACCAAATGGTGATGTGATTTTAGGCGGATACTCTCAAGGGGGGGTCATTGCTTATGAGGTTGCTCGTCAACTCCAGATTTGTGGGCGTAGTGTGGATCGACTGATTATGATCGACTCTCCCTACCCACCCATTATTTCCTATATGTCACCACAGATTCAAAAAGCGCTGATTCTTGGAAATATACTTCAGTTAAATAATATTATTCCCCACAACAATGCATTATTTGAAGGTGTGGAGTTGATGCCGGATGATGATGCACTATTGGTATATCTTGCCGGTTTGGGAATTTCTTATGGGCTAAAGATAAATAACGAAGAAATTGTCCAATTGATCAGGCAGTATAATGAGGTCTGTGAGAAGAATACTGAGATCATGAGTAATTATATCGTAAGGCCATTGCCTCACCCTGATCAGCTTGAGGTAGATTACTTTGCACGGGGGCATCGTGAGCAGTTCTTTAACGAAGCTGTTTTTGACTTTGCATCGCTACAAAAAATGAACCACTACTATCTGGAAAGCAATTGTGTGAATCGTTGGAAACTTCTGCTGGATGGCTTGAATTTGACGGAGGTGGATGCAACTGATCACTTTTCGATTATCGACGATAATGCAATGCTGGAGGCCATTGCTGATATTCTCAAGGAGCAGGAAATTGATGAGGATATCGAACTGAAAGAGGCGTGTGAAGTGTGAATTAACGGCAAAATTTGTCCAGCTGCCAGTTGGAAAAGTCTCTTACAGTCTCCGAGTCGATGTGGTTTGTGTGGTAATGCACTGGCGAGGAGACTGTAGTGATTTTTCAGGGGACATGCCACTTTGCTGAGCATGCTGAAGATGCATTGGAGGATAAGAGGTGTGTGGATGTTATTCCTTACGATCATAGCTAGCTAGATAGCATGGGAGGCATGTTGGGAGTCGAAAGCAGAGGAACAACGTTTTTTAGGATTCGCTTGCAAGCCTCTACGGTGGATGATCTCAGCCTAAAGCACACATCTGCAGGTTGTACTTCTTGGAAAGGACTTGTCATTCCGCTACGAAGTGCACTTGGCATCTGTGCGCTTTAGGCCTACACAGAGTGGCCATTGGACTTCCTCAGAGGTTCCCTAATTCATTCAAATACCTAGAATGTGATTTTTTTGATTTAACAAGGCCTTTTGCACTATTCTTAAAGAGTGGTCGGATGTTGGAATCTATTCCAGGCGTCATTTATGCCTTCACCGGGCATCATCCATAATTTTTTTTACAATCTGCTTTGCTTGTTCCTCGCTGATAGGTTTCTTTTGGTACTTCAGTATGCCGATAGTTGTGGCCATTTGTCGGAGATAGCGGCGACAATGATGGCACATGATTAGGTGTAGTTTCATCTGCAGGCGTTTATGGAGAGGCAGGTGCTGTTCTAGATAGTCGCAAGCGTGCTTAGTAACATCTTTACAATTTAGCATGTACCATCCTCATGGAAGCGTTCAATCATGTTGCGAATGCGGCTACGGGCACGATGTAACAACACTCTTAAATTAGACTCACTAATCTCCAATAAATTACAGATCTCCCCACTGGGCAGTTCCTGCTGGTCAAACATCTCCATCGCTGCCCGTTGCTGCTGGGGAAGGGCATCTAGGGTTTTGTCCAGACAATCTTCTAGTTGCAGAGTAGAGAGCAGGGCTGAAGGATCATCGCTCTCCCAATGTTTAGGCGGGCTTTGCCAATGCCCCCGATTATCAAATCGCCCAGGATTGACGACAGGAGAATCGTCTAGAGTATGTTCACCCAGATGGAGCTGGCGGGACTCTTTACGCAGGCGAGATTTAGCGCCGTTGGCCACAATACGCATCAGCCAGGTTTTAAAACTGGAGCGTCCCTCAAATTTGGGTAGTCCCTTGGCCATGGAGATCCATGCCTCCTGTACCACCTCGTCAGCAAAGGCATCACCAATAATACTGCGGGCCAGATTGAGCATGGGGTTATGGTAGTGTTTAACCACTTTCAGGTAAATTGCCTGATCTTTCTCCAGCAGTTTCCTGATTAATTCAGGATCTTCAGGTAGTGTGTTGTGAGACAAGCCTTTTTTCCCTGTGGTATGTTGTGTTGTAACAATCTAACAATAGTTGCATCTAGATGACAACTATCATTCATTAAGGGAGTTTTCTATGCTAGATACTTTGCCCTTGCTAGAGGCAACCAATTTTCCTGCTATTCAGAGGGAGACACTGCAAACTTTACAGGTGAATCTAGGTTATCGCTGTAATCTGCAATGTTTGCATTGCCATGTCAATGCTGGCCCCAAGCGTACTGAAGAGATGAGTCGAGAGACCATTGATCAAGTATTATCTACGATCCGCGATCATAATATCCAAAATTTGGATCTTACTGGCGGCGCACCGGAGCTTAATCCTCATTTTCGTTATTTGGTGACAGAGGCCCGTAAGCTTGATGTCAATGTGATTGATCGCTGTAATTTGACTATCTTGAAAGAGCCTGGGAGTGAGGCGTTGGGTAAATTTCTCGCTGAAAATCGGGTTGAGGTAGTGGCATCTCTTCCCTGTTATTTGGAGGAGAATGTGAATGCTCAGCGTGGCAATGGAGTATTTAAGGCAAGTATCGATGGTCTGAAGCAACTGAATAGTCTGGGGTATGGTATGGAAGGGAGTGGACTACAACTGAATCTGGTTTACAACCCCCAGGGACCGTGTTTGCCACCGCCCCAAGAGTCATTGCAGCAAGCTTATAAAGAGCAGTTACTGACGCAGTATGGTATTTACTTTAATCAGCTCTTCACTATTACCAACGTTCCTATTAAACGGTTTGGCAGCATGCTGCTCTCCAAGGGGGAGTTTGATCAGTATATGTCTTTGTTACATGATGCATACAGTGAGGCTAATCTTCGCTCAGTAATGTGCCGCACCCTGATAAGTGTAGACTGGCAGGGATATCTCTATGATTGTGATTTCAATCAGATGTTGAAATTACCACTTGGGGCTGGGAGTGGGAAACCACTACATATTTCTCAATTAGGCCTGAGGAATCTAGAGGGAGAACCAATTGTGGTGAGAGATCATTGTTATGCCTGCACGGCTGGACAAGGTAGTAGCTGTGGTGGAGCTTTGAACGAATGAGCCAGAAGATTTCTATTATCATCCCGGCGTTGAATGAAGGAAAGGAGATTGTTCAAACGCTAAATTCTTTGGCAGTTTATCGGGATATGGGGCATCAAATTATTGTTGTGGATGGTGGTAGTGATGATGGCACAGCGGTTTTGGCTCAGGCTTGTGCTGATATCGTTATCGTATCCACACCAGGAAGGGCACGCCAGATGAATGCGGGGGCGGTACAGGCGGCAGGAGATATTCTGTTATTTTTACATGCGGATACCCACTTACCGGAAGGGTCTATGTGTCTGATTAAAGAGGCGGTGCATCGTTCCCGGTGGGGACGATTTGATGTCCGCTTATCGGGGAGGCACTGGTTGTTGCGTATTGTTGAAAATATGATGAACTGGCGTTCATCATTAACCGGGATTGCAACCGGAGATCAGGCAATATTCATTCAACGAGATTTATTTGATGAGGTAGGTGGTTTTCCCGAGCAGCCGCTGATGGAGGATATTGAAATTAGCAAACGGTTGAAGCGGTATGCCCATCCTGCCAGTATTGATACCCCGTTGGTCACCTCCAGTCGTCGTTGGGAGAAAGGAGGGGTGATACGCACAATATTGTTAATGTGGAAATTGCGCTTACTTTATTGGTTGGGTAAAGATGCCGAGTCACTGGTGAAGATGTATCGCTGATGTTATACCCACAAGCCAAAATTCTCCTGTTTGCCAAGGCGCCTATCATCGGCAAGGTGAAGACACGATTGATTCCCGATATTGGTGCCATGGCTGCAGCTGATTTGCATAAATCCTTAGTGGAGCATGCACTGGATAGTTTATGTGCTGCAGACCTTTGTCCGATTGAGCTGTGGTGTGCCCCGGATTGTGATGATCCTTTCTTTTTACAATGCCAGGATCGTTACGGAGTGAAGCTAAAGTCACAGCGGGGCGAGGAACTGGGTCAAAAGATGCATCATGCGCTAATGCAGAATAGTGGAAATCCAACCCTGCTAATGGGAGGGGATGTGCCCTCAATAACAATTGATCACTTGACTCAAGCTTTGGGCAAATTGACATCAACACAAGGCTGGTTATTTATCCCTACCGAAGATGGTGGTTACGGCATGGTGGGCTGTTGTCGCAGTGACAGCCGAATGTTTCGTCATATTGAGTGGGGAAGTGAAAACGTGATGGAACAAACCCTGAAGCAGGCAGCTAAAATTTCAGTTTCACCTATATTGCTGGATAAGGTGTGGGATGTGGATGATGTTGAGGATTTTCGGCGTTGGCAGGTGCTGAAGGGGATTGCTTAGGATGGTCAGGCTTCGCCTAAACTATTACTGCTATTGTCACGGTGTTTGATGGTTTTTCCCGTGGCGCCGTATACCGTGCTTTTCTTACGTCCCAATAAGACATCGAGCGTGTTTTCAGTTTGCAATCGACAGCCCTCAATAATTTGGCTATTAATCTGGTTTTGACCTTTGCATTCCGATGCTAGTTTGCGGACTCGACCGAGTAGTTTTAATAGCTGAAATTCACCTTGGGGATCCAATTGCTGGATAGCGGCATCAGGGGCTTCAGTAGCACGCTCGCCAATTGTCTCTTTCAGTAATGTGAGAATATTGATCTCGTTTTGGGTCAGCGATTCGATCTGGGAGATTTTCTGATCAGTGATCTCGGGGAGTTGATCTATGAGATTTTGCGAGACAGCTTCACGCTCCTCATGCAGTAAGCGCAAAAATGCCTCAGATGCAGAGATCTGATCCTGAAGAAAAGATTGTAGCTGCTTGGCGCTATTACTCATCCGTGATTATCAGCTACCGCTTAGCGCCGTCTCCATGCCTAACATTTTCTCTGCAGTGACTTTACTGTCCATATTTAGCGAGCCCTCGTTAAGGGCTTGTTTGACGCTCTCAACTCGGTTGGTATCTACCACAGGCAGCGAAGCTAAACTGTTTTCCAGGCGTTGTAGACGAGATGCTGTGTCTGTCAGGCTGACCGTATCTGTTGCGGATGAACCGCCTGTCTCTTGCTGAGCTGCTGTTGGCTCACTTCGAGCAACACTAACTTGAGAATTTTCATTATTTGTTTGGACCTGGTGGCCAGCACCCAACCCATTGATATCTATAGCCATTTTATGCTACTCCTTTTCACCTTACGCCTCCTTAGCGTCCAGCGAAATAAAAACCTTTAGGCTATTTTAGCGTTAATTACGGATTTCCACTATACCAGGGGCGACGACGGTGCCTTCAACTACACGCTGGGATTTACTATTGCTGACACGAACGATTTCTCCTTCTGCACCATCACTGAGGGCTTTGCCACTACTGATTACCTGAAAGCGGCTATTGCCGCTACGTAAGGTAACAATTTGCCCCTTCTTTACCCACTTTGCCGCTTCAGTGGCATTTTCTTGGATTATGTCACCAAGGCGGATAGCGCGTCGTACCTTGCGGCCGATTACTTGCTCTAAGTCGGTGAAATAGCCTCCAAGGTGGTTGGTAATCTGGCGTCGATCCAGTGTCAGATCATCAACATCCAGAGTTGTGCCTCGACTAAGTGGCTTGGCTGCTACGACAACAGTGGAAAAAAACTTAATAGAAACAGGTATATATACTTTCCAGTAGTGTGGGGTGGTGCATTCAACGCCGATATTATTACGGCCTATGGGTATAAACTTCGCTAGGCTGAAAACTTTTAAAGGATTTTCACACTTAGCGAGTGTTAGGCGGCTATCCAGGCGTCCTAGGGTAATTTCGCTTTCAGTATTCTGCGAATTGTCTAATGCCGTAATTTGTTGTTCTACAAAGTCATGCACCGCTTGCTCTATATCAACATGAGGGTGGAGATTGGCGCTTTCCGCCAGTAAGGCCTGGGGTAGCCATAGTAAAGCGAGTAATAGAAAAAAAGGTGAATTTATTTTATTCATAATGAATCTTATTTCGTATCGGTAGCCAATGTAATGATAATTCAGCAAATTATAGGCCTTTTGCAGTGTTAAGTAATAATTGAGCGAGCCGATAACCTTGCTAGAAAAAATTCGGCAATGTGGGAGGCACTATGGCTAGCATAATGGATGGAGTAGATGCTCGCACCCAGATGGTGGGTGAGAATCGCCTTGAGCTATTACTCTTTCATCTAGGTGGCAAGCAGCGCTACGGTATCAATGTTTTCAAAGTGCAAGAGGTTATACAGTGTCCACCTCTCACCAATATGCCCAAATCAGCCAGTGCGGTTCGTGGAATCGTTACTCTTCGTGGTAAAACCATCAGTATTATTGATTTAGCTATGGCTATGGGGAAGATGCCATTACAAGATCCCTCTCAAGGCTATGTTATTGTGACCGAGTTCAATCGCAAGGTACAGGGAATGCTGGTGAGTAGCGTGGATCGTATTGTCAATATGAACTGGAAAGATATTATGCCACCACCGGAGGGAATGGGTAAAAGTACCTATATGACCGCGGTGACTAAGGTGGAAGATGAGCTTATTGAAATTATTGATGTTGAGAAGGTACTGTCTGAAATTGTTGGGCAGAAGACTGATGTTTCTGATGAATTGCTAGAACAGCGTAATGAAGAGAAAAAGTACCATATCTTAGTTGTTGATGATTCTTCTGTTGCACGTAAACAGGTCAAACGTACTATTGAGCAGCTGGGAATCGATGTAACACTGTGTAATGATGGTGCCGAAGCACTAAATAAGCTGAAATCATTAGCACTAGAGCATGGGGATATCACAAAAGCGGTTTCGATGATCATCTCCGATGTTGAAATGCCCAAGATGGATGGCTATACGCTAACCGCCGAGATTCGCAAAGACCCGACATTACGTGATGCTTATGTTGTACTACACACTTCGCTGAGTGGTGTTTTCAACAAATCGATGGTGCAAAAGGTTGGAGCTGATCAGTTTTTACCTAAGTTCCATCCAGATGAATTAGCTCAAATGGTGCTTAACGCACTGAAAGATGCAAAAGTTCATGCTATTGAGTCTAGCGGGGAATAGTGACATATTACCCCTTGATTATAAATAATAATATGTAGATTGGATGTATCCTTGGACTCACGACAAATTTCAGCGGCCGAATACAATGATTTCCGTACCTTTCTGCAGAAGGCGTGCGGTATTGTTTTAGGTGATAATAAGCAGTACCTGATTACAAGTCGCCTCAATCGCTTGATGACGGAAGAGAAAATCGAGAGTTTTGAGTCACTGATTAAGAAAATTAATTTCGATAAGCGGCTACGTGATCGTATATTGGACGCGATGACAACTAATGAGACGTCGTGGTTTCGTGATCGTTATCCTTTCGATATTCTTAAGCAGGAGATTTTTCCTGAATTTAATTCTCAACGCGTAAATCAACTACGTATCTGGTCAGCTGCTAGTTCTACTGGCCAGGAAGCTTACTCAATCAGTATGACGATTCAAGAGTATCTGATGTCTCGCCCAGGGGGGCTTCCTAGTAATATTGAAATTGTTGGAACGGATATTTCCAGTACTGTCTTAGCTGAGGCCAACAAGGGGCAATATGATAGCCTTGCCATGGCTAGGGGATTATCCCCCGAGCGCAAAGATCGGTTTTTCAATCAAGTATCAGGCGAGAGTATTTGGGAGCTGAGGGATGATATCCGTCGGCGAGTGAATTTCCGCGAATTAAATCTCCTTTCTAACTATTCATTATTGGGTAAATTTGATGTCGTATTTTGCCGTAACGTGCTTATCTATTTTTCGGCTGAACTGAAAAAAGAGATTCTTGAGAAAATTGCAGGCGTTCTGAAGCCTAATGGATATCTATTTCTCGGTGGTTCAGAATCAACTGCCAACTATACCAATCGTTTCGAGATGGTGAAATTGCCAGCGGGTGTAGTTTACAAGCTGCGCTCCTAGGAAATATTCGCTATTCCTATCCCATAATCATTATTTGCCGCTAGTTATGCCAGCTAGCGGGTAATCGTTGCCGTTTCCCCATTACCTATCACGCTTTTTATTTAAGGAGCCTCTGAAGAAGTTCTTTAATATTGTGTTGCAAGATTGACTTAACGCATCCATGTCAACTGCCCTTTAGCTTTTTAAAGTCCTTCCTGTGGATTTCTTTTCTACTTTGTTGCTGTGTAAATGCGGTAGATGGGGGTCTTATGCTGATTTACATCAGTATAGAGGGAACTTTGGCATACCGATTGCTTCGTTTGGGATGTGAAGTAGAGGAGGTTGCGATGGCAATTAGTTTAGACAATGTGTTGGGTCTGCATGAGCAGGCGGTGAAGTTACGTTCCAAGCGTACTGAGATGATTGCTGCCAATATCGCCAATGCGGATACCCCAGGCTATAAAGCCCGTGATTTTGATTTCCAGCGTGCATTGTCGGATGCCAGGGTAGGAGCAGGCGTGAAAGCTAGCCAGATGTCAGTGACCAACAGCAAGCATTTATCTGGTGAAGGGAGTATGGGGTTTGAGGTGATGTACAGCACTCCACTTCAACCTTCTATTGATGGAAATACCGTCGATCTTCATCAGGAAAAGGCCAAGTTTACAGAGAATACAATGCGCCATCAGGCAAGTCTGACTTTTTTGGACCGAAAGCTGCAAGGTTTGGTGAAAGCGATCCGGGGAGAGTAATCCATGAGTCTATTTAATATTTTTGATATAGCTGGAAGTGGTATGAGCGCCCAAATGGTGCGCTTAAATACGACCGCCAGCAATATCTCCAATGCGGATACAGTGAGTAGCAGCGCAGAGCAAACCTACCGGGCACGTCATCCCATTTTTTCTACCATGATGAATGAACAGATGGGGCAAGCTGTTGCCGGCGTGGAGGTAAAAGGTGTCGTGGAGAGCGATGCGCCTCTGAAGATGCAGTATAACCCCAACCACCCCATGGCAGATGAAAAAGGGTACGTTTATTACCCGAATGTCAACGTGGTGGAAGAGATGGCAAACATGATGTCGGCATCCCGTTCTTATGAAACCAATGCTCAGGTGATCAATACATCCAAACAGCTGATGGCGAAAACCCTGCAGCTGGGTGGTAGCTAAAGGTAGGAGGGGAAAATGGAAGGGGTATCCAATAATACTTATTTGGAAAGTTTGGGCTTACGCACTTCGCCGACCCAAAAAGCGTCGATGAGCGAGTCCGATCAATTTCTTCACCTGATGTTGGCGCAAATTCAAAATCAGGACCCTATGCAGCCAATGGAAAATGGTGAGTTTTTAAGTCAGCTGGCTCAGTTCAATATGGCGGGTGGTGTGGCTGAATTACAGAAGTCATTTTCCGAGGTTGCATCAACCCTGCAATCCAATCAAGCGCTGCAGGCTTCAAGTATGGTGGGGCGCACGGTTGTTGTGCCTTCTGAGATGGGAAGTTTATCTAACGGTTCAATGACGGCATCTGTGGCCGTGCCTCAGGAAGCGGATAGGGTAGATGTAAAGATTTATGATGAAAACGGTGTTTTAGTAAAAACGTTGAATTTAGGTCCATCAAAGGGTGGGATAGAAGAATTTGAGTGGAATGGCGTGGGCGCAGACGGCAATGACTTGCCGGATGGGCAATATGAGATAAAAGCAACGGCTTGGTATGGTGGAAATTCAGAAGCTGTACCCACTATGGCTAGTGCATTGGTTGAGAGTGTCACCATTGGAACCGGTGGACAGGGTATCGCATTGAATCTGGAAGGCCTAGGCAGCTGGCGTATGGCTGATGTGCTCCAGATTCGTCAATAGAGAGGGTTAGATTATGCCTTTTAGTATCGCGTTAAGTGGTTTGAATGCAGCAGCGACTGATCTGGCTGTAACCGGTAATAACATTGCGAATGCAGAAACAACGGGATTTAAAGAGTCTCGTACCGAGTTTGTGGATGCTTATGCTATCGCTTATCAAGGGATAACAGAAACGACTCCTGGCAGTGGGGTGCGCATTGCCGCGATTACTCAACAGTTTTCTCAGGGGACTTCCCAGTATACAGGTAACAGTCTGGATTTGATGGTGAATGGCCAGGGTTTTTTCCAAGTTCAAGATCCTAATGGTGACCAATTCCTGACCCGTGCCGGTGAGTTTCATCTGGACCGTAACAATTACCTTGTTAACAATCGAGATCAATCATTGCTGGCCTATAGCTACAATAACATTACTCAGGCATTTAATCTGGAAGATCCCAGTCCTATTCAGGTAAATACCGATGTTGGTCAGCCTTCTGCCACTTCAATGATCGAGGCTCAATTTAATCTTTCTGCCAATGAAACGGAGTTTGATCCTGTTGCTGTGCCATTCAGTGCGACTGACCCAACAACTTATCATAATGCAACCGCAACGACGGTCTATGACAGCCTGGGGAATTCGCATACTGCAACGATCTATTTTAGAAAGATCACACCAGCAGCTTCTAATCTTTGGGAGGCATATACCTATGTGGATGGGCAAGAGATGCTACCAAGCAATGCTCTAGCCAGTGGCGATCCAGCACTATTGACCTTTAGTACTACCGGCGACTTAACCTCAGTAATTCCTAATGATGGTGATCCACCAACGGCGATTACTTACCAAAACTTTGCGATTGCAGGTGCGGATGATTTGGTACTCTCCATGGATATGAATAGCACCACACAATATGGTTCCCCATTTTCAGTTAATGATCTGGTACAGGATGGTTATACCACGGGGCGTTTGAGTGGAATTGATATTGATGATAGTGGCGTAATCTATGCGCGCTATACCAATGGTACCTCAGACATTCTTGGTAAAGTGGCTTTGGCATCAGTGAATAACCCAACTGGCTTGCAACAAGCGGGTGATAGTAATTGGGTCACTACCTTTGATTCTGGCGATGCAATTAATGGTGAGGCGCAAACCGGTGATTTTGGCTCTATCTCTGCCGGGGCGTTGGAAGCTTCTAATGTTGAATTAGCTGAACAGTTGGTAAATTTGATTGTTGCACAGCGTAACTATCAGGCGAATGCGCAAACTATCTCAACGGCAGATACCGTGACACAAACTATTATCAATATTCGATAATTAATATCACAATAAAAGTTTAAGCCGGTATGGCAATTGCATTAAGGGGAGTAGAAGCTCCCCTTTTTTATTGCTTGGGAGTCCGTGACAGCAAAGTAGGAGATCGCTATGGATCGCATGCTTTATATTTCGATGTCAGGCGCAAAACAGACCATGCTGGCGCAGACGGTTAATGGTAACAACCTGGCAAACGTTGAAACACATGGCTTTAAGGCCGATTTTTTTCAGCAACGTAGTCAGCATGTGTTTGGTGAGGGCTATGCCAGTCGTGCTTATGCAATGACTGAACGTCCAGGCTTTAATTCCCAGTCCGGAATGCTGGAAACCACGGGTCGACAACTTGACGTTGCTATTCAAGGTGACGGTTGGCTGACGGTTGAAGCGGATCCTGCCACTGGCGAAGAGGCCTATACCCGGGCGGGTAACCTACGTCTGGATGAATTGGGTTATCTGGTGACATCCTCTGGGTATCGAGTGATGGGTGATGCTGGTCCAATTAATTTACCGCCTTTTGAAGAGATGGAGATAGCGGCAGATGGCAGCATCAGTATATTACCGATTGGTCAGGAAGCTGCTGCCCTTGCAGTGGTAGGTCGTCTTAAGCTGGTTAACCCACCTGCAGAAAATCTTGAAAAGGGACAAGATGGCCTGATTCGTGCAAAAGATGGAACAGTAGCGGCTGCTGATTCTAGTGTGAAGATTGTGTCAGGGGCACTGGAAACTAGTAATGTGAGTGCGGTGGAGTCACTTGTCGAAATGATTGAACTCTCCCGCCAATATGAGTTGCAGGTGAAGATGATGAAAACCGCAGATAAAGCGGCTGAAACCACCACAGGTATTATGCGTCTGTGATCATTGTCAGACTAAGTTTGCATAAAGTGAGGTAGTATATGAATCCAGCACTTTGGGTCTCAAAAACGGGTTTGGAGGCACAGCAAAATCGTCTGACTGTGATCTCCAATAATCTCTCTAACGTAGGGACTACAGGTTTTAAACGTAGTCGTGCAGTGTTCGAAGATCTGCTCTATCAAAATGTACGACAGGTAGGTTCACAAAGCTCGCAAGATACCACACTGCCATCAGGTTTGATGTACGGTACTGGTGTGCGTACTGTTGCAACTGAGAAACTACATACTCAGGGAAATATGATCCAAACTAATATCGATTTGGATGTTGCCGTCAATGGACGGGGATTTTTCCAGATTTCCCTGCCGGATGGTTCAACAGCCTATAGTCGTGATGGTTCCTTCCGATTGGATGCGGATGGCCGAATTGTCACTTCAAGTGGTTATCCAATTTCCCCAGCAATTAATGTCTCTAATGATGCTCAAAGTATCAGTATTGGCCGAGATGGTACTGTGTCAGTACGGCTACAGGGACAGACTAACAATATCCAGATTGGCACGATTCAATTGGCAGACTTTGTGAATCCAACTGGTCTACAGCCTATGGGAGAGAATCTGTATGTGCAGACTTCTGCCAGTGGTGCGGCACAGACGGGATCTCCCGATGCCAATGGTCTGGGTTCACTCCTACAGGGCTCCTTGGAGTCTTCTAATGTCAACGTGGTGGAAGAGTTGGTTGGCATGATTGAAGCACAACGTGCTTATGAGATGAATACCAAGGCAATAAGTACCGCTGATCAGATGATGCAATTTATCACTAATAACACCTAGTGGGGGGGCATCATGAGGCTGTTAATTCTGTTATTAACATTATCGCTCTTAGGTGGGTGTGCATCGAATGCTACCAAGGCGCGTAATCATCCTGAGTTTGCCATTACCTATCCGGAGATTCAGAAACCGTTGCCTAATGATTCTGGCTCGATCTTCCAAAATGGTAGTGGCATGGCTCTATTTGCGGATGATAAAGCTCATCGGGTTGGGGATATTATTCTCGTGGAATTGGATGAGAGTACCAATGCCAGCACCAGTGCCAGTACTACTACTAGCAAAGCTTCCTCTGCAACGATGAGTGTGGATGCAGTATTGGGACGACCGGTGACTAATAAAGGGGTTGATTTATTGGGTCTGGATGCCTCGACAGGGAAGGATTTTGCCGGCAGCGGTGACAGTTCGCAAAGTAATAGTTTGACAGGCACGATAGCCGTTACAGTTTCTCAGGTGTTGCCTAATGGTTATCTGGTGGTGCGGGGTGAGAAGTTAATCTCCATCAATCAGGGGGATGAGTATGTCCGCCTCTCCGGCATTATTCGTCCCAAGGATATTAATTCATCCAATACGGTTTCATCGAGTCAGGTGGCTAATGCGCAGATTGTTTATGGTGGCAGCGGTGAACTGAATAATGCCAATGAGATGGGCTGGTTGGATCGGATTCTGCAAAGTCCCTGGTGGCCACTTTAATGATGTATGAGGTGCTGTGATGATGCGATTAGAGAAATGGGTTTTGCTGATTTGCCTCCTGTCGATGATGGGTGTTGCTCACGCTGAGCGAATCAAGGATATTGCCACCGTTGCAGGGGTTCGCTCAAACCAATTGGTGGGTTATGGCATCGTGGTGGGCCTGGATGGGACCGGTGACCAGACTAGCCAGACCCCATTTACTGTGCAGAGTGTGAAGAGTATGCTCGCCAAATTCGGCGTGTCGTTACCCGCTACGCTAAATCCACAACTTAAAAATGTTGCAGCTGTCACAGTGAGTGCTGAGTTACCCCCTTTTGCTAAGCCAGGACAAATGATTGATATCACCGTATCATCGATTGGTAACTCTACCAGTTTGCGGGGAGGGACCCTGGTGATGACGCCACTGAAAGGGGCAGATGGTGAGATCTATGCAATAGCTCAAGGTAATCTGGTGGTGGGTGGTTTTGGTGTTGCGGGTGGTGATGGCTCACGCCTGTCAGTGAATGTGCCTAGCGTGGGGCGTATTCCCAATGGGGCCAGTGTGGAACGTGCGGTACCTATGAAAATGGGAGGGGAGCGCTTCCTGAGTTTGAACTTACATCAGGCTGATTTTACAACGGCCAACAATGTTGCCGAAGAGATTAATAAATTATTGGGAGAGGGAACGGCTGTCGCTTTGGATCCGGCCTCTATACAGGTTTCTGCCCCAATCGATCAGCGTCAAAGGGTGGCTTTTGTTTCTATTTTGGAAAATCTGGAAGTAACACCAGCGCAGGCACCCGCCAGAGTCATTGTGAATTCAAGAACGGGTACGGTGGTGATTGGACGCAATGTGCGTGTTGATGCGGCAGCCGTCAGTCATGGTTCACTGACAGTGACGATTGTTGAGCGCCCTGCGGTGTCACAGCCCGAGCCCTTTAGCGGTGGGGAAACCGTCGTGGTAGGTACTACCGATATTGAGGTGAAATCCGAAGGTAACCGTATGTTTGTTTTTGATCCCGGTGTAAGTCTGGATGAGCTAGTACGCGCCGTGAATAATGTAGGCACTGCACCGGGTGATTTGGTTGCCATTCTCGAAGCGCTCAAAGAAGCGGGTGCGCTACGTGCCGAGTTAGTGGTGATTTAAAGGTCACTTATGACTGCACCCATCCACTCGCCAAGTCACTACACCGACTTCAACGGTTTGAAGCAGCTTAAGACGGATGCCAGGGAGGACTCCCAAGCTGCCTTGAGAACCGTTGCTGAGCAGTTTGAGAGTATCTTTTTAGGCATGATGCTGAAGTCGATGAGAGATGCCAGCATTGGTGACCAGTTGTTTGATTCCAATGCGCAAAACACTTACATGGAGATGTATGATAAAGAACTGACCACGAGTCTTGCTACTAAAGGGGGAATTGGCTTGGCTGATACTATTGTAAGGCAGCTAAGTCAACATGTCCCCAACAGTGGTGAAGCGGCATCTGAGTTATCCAAGATTCCATTTAACCCCGCTGATTATGTTGTTTCAACCCCTTCCAAGGTAGAAAAACAGGCGCAACCTCAATCACCGCAGCGATTTGAATCGCCAGAACAGTTTATCGAAGCGCTATGGCCGATGGCTAAACAGGCTGCCAAAGAGCTTGGTGTGGACCCCAAAGTATTGCTCTCCCAAGCGGCACTGGAGACTGGCTGGGGTAGCAGGGTGGTTCGGCGGGTTGATGGTGAGAGTAGCTATAATTTATTCAATATCAAGGCGGATAATCGTTGGTTGGGGGATCGCGCAGTGGTATCTACCCTAGAGTATCGTCAGGGCATTCCTCAGCAGGAGAAAGCGGCTTTTCGGGCCTATGATTCCTATGAACAGAGTTTTTCTGACTATGTAGCCTTTATTAAAGGTTCTGCCCGTTATCGGGAAGCCCTGGCTAATGCGGGTGATGGGGCTGGTTACGTGGAAGGATTACAGCGCGGCGGGTATGCAACTGATCCTGAATATGCCAATAAGATCAAAGACATTATGGGTCGGGAGCTATTCATAGGGAATGATGTATAAAGATTTTCTCTATGGTGGACGATAGGCAATCTAGAGAAGCGGCAATTTTTTGCCGCTAAGGCGATTTTTAGGGGAACGGTATGGGTGCTTCAGGTGATGTATTTGGTACAGCAATATCAGGGCTGCTGGCTTTCCAGCGGGGGCTGCACACCACCTCACACAATATTTCTAATTCCGCTACAGAGGGATATAGTCGTCAAGTAGTCTCTTTTGAAACCCGCCAACCCAGTATGATCGGTACTAGCAGCCTGGGTACTGGGGTAGATATTGCGTCAGTAAAGCGTGCCCACGATGAGATTTTGGAGGGCCGCTTAAATGGTTATACCAGCACCTCCAGCTACCATGAATCCATTTATGAATATGCCTCCCAGATAGATGAATTGCTGGCCAATAGCAGTGCCAGTATCGGAGAGAGCCTACAAGACTTCTTTGGCGCGGTGCAAACGGTTGCGGATACCCCTAGTTCGCTCTCTGCCAGGGAGGTAATGGTGGCAGAAGGTGAAGGCTTGGCTTCCCGCTTTAATGAGCTTGCCACTCAATTTGAAGCCTATAACGATCAAGTCAACAGTAATATTCGAATTGCGGTAGATGAATTGAATACCTATGCCCAATCGGTTGCTGATCTGAACAATCAGATTGTTCTAGCAGGTGGGACAGAAGGTAGCTTTCCTCCTAACGATCTAATGGATGAGCGGGATCTGATCATCAATAAAATGTCTGAATTGGTAAATATCTCAACGGTACCTAAAAATGATGGTTCGGTTGATATCTTCATAGGGAAAGGTCAAGCACTGGTACTAGGCGCTAATGCCAGCAATATCGTAACCCAAGGGAATGAGTATGATGCTTATGATGTAGAGGTGGCCTTCGATAGTGGTAGCGGTAGCCCCTTTATCATCACCGACGTCATGAATGGCGGTAAAATTGGTGGCTTGCTGGAGGTGCGTGATACCGTTATCAGTAAGGCAGAAAATACCCTTGGGCGATTAGCGACAGGTTTGATTGATACCTTTAACCAGCAGCATAGCCTAGGTATGGATCTGGAAGGGGATATCAATAATAACTTTTTCTCAACAGTCCCCCCGGATGTGATGACCAGTCGCTACAATACTGGTAGTGGAGTGATGACTGCCAGTGTAACAGATATCTCATTATTGCCCCTCGCTGATTATGAAATCTCTTATGATGGTACAGATTATATAATGCGGGATACCCTAACCAATCAGCGTACCACCATTCCAGGCAGTACAACCTTCCCTTACGATACTGGTCTGGGATTTAGCCTAGATCTCACGGGAGCAATGGACTCAGGTGATAGCTTCTTGGTAAGACCAACTGGAGATGCTGCTCGCCAAATAAGCATGGAGATTACTGAAGGTAAGGATGTTGCCGCTGCTGCTGCAGTAAAAATGGAGAGCTATTATAACAATCAGGGTGATGCTAGGTTGAACAGCCTCCAGGTTACTGATATTACCAATAGCTCGCTACTGAATGATGTCACGATAACTTTCACGTCTCCCACGAGTTACGACATTGTTGATAATACCACCAGTACCACTCTGGCAACGGGTGTTGCTTATACTGATGGTGATGCGATTGCCTATAACGGCTGGGAATTAACCCTGAGTGGTAGCCCCGCAGCCAACGATGAATTTACGGTTACTACCAATAAGGGAGCAACCGGCGATAATAGTAATATGTTGGCGCTTGGCGAGTTACAAACTGGAAAAATTTTAGCCAATGGTACGGAAAGCTTCGGTGATAGTTATGCCAAGTTGGTATCAGATGTTGGTGTAACGACTCTTCGGGCAGAACAGTCACAGATAGCACAACAGGCATTGTTAGATAATAGCTTGGCGCAAAAGGCTTCAATATCTGGTGTGAATCTGGATGAGGAGGCAGCCAATTTAATGCGATATCAACAAGCCTATTCGGCAGCAGCAAGGGTAATGACAACGGCCAATACCGTCTTTCAGACACTGCTGGATGCAGTGCGATAATCCAGAGGTGATGTTATGACGATTCGTCTCTCTACAAGTATGATTTTTCAGAATGGGCTTAAATCCATGATGGAGACTCAAAATGAGGTTTATCAAACTCAACAGCAGTTAGCCACAGGTAAGCGTCTTCTGACTGCTGCGGATGATCCAGCAGCTTCTACAGCAATCCAGCAGTTGCGAGAATCAAAAGAACGTAATGCCCAGTATCAGGTAAATGCCGATGCGGCTGATGCAATGCTAAGTTTGCAGGAGAGTGTCTATAACGATATGACTAACGTATTGAGACGTGTCCGTGATCTGGTGATTCAAGGTAATAACGATACCACGAGCTTAGAGGACAGAACAATCATTGCTGGCGAGATTGCTGGCTTACGTGATGCCCTCATCGGCATTGGTAATACCAAGGACATTAATGGTGATTATCTTTTTTCCGGGAATATGGCGGGAACCACGCCATTTTCTGACAGTGCTGGTGTAGTGACCTATTACGGCGATGACGGTGTACGTGAGTTAAAGATAGGCGCTACTCGCAATGTACCAATAAGTGAAAATGGTAAAGAGGTATTTTTTAAGATTCCTACTGGCAATGGGGTATTTTCCGCTTCGACAAATTCCACTAACAGTGGTACTGGGGTGATCGGCATTGGTAGTGAAGCCACAACCTATGATGGGAATGATTACACCATTAACTTCCTCACTGCTGCGGATCCTGCTAATAACGTACCGGCAACCTATGAGATTATTGATACTACAAACGCAATTACGACAGGGCCATTTAATTATCCAGATGGTGGTGACACATTGAGCTTTGCTGGTATTCAGATTGATATAGAAGGGGATCCACAGACTGGGGATCAGTTTTATATTGCTCCTTCAGAGAATGTGGATGTCTTTACTACGCTACAATCTATCGTGGATGTATTTGAGCAAACCGGTGATGATGCAGCTTCAACTTCTTATCGACATAGCGAGATAAACAGAGCCTTTACTAATCTTGATAACGCTATGGAAAACATTGAAGTGCTGCGCACTGAGTCAGGGACACGGCTTAACATGGTAGCCCAGCAACAAGAGGTTAACGATAACCTGATCTATCAAGGAGAGGCCAATATCTCCAGGTTGGAAGATGTTGATATGGTAGAGGCCATCATGAACTTCCAAATGCAGCTGCAAGCGTTACAGGCTTCTCAACAATCTTTCTCCATGACCCAACAACGTAATCTGTTTGACTTTATCTAGTCTTTCCATCCCGCTAGAATGGCGGGATGAATGATATTAAGCGCCTAAAAGAGATTATGTCCCAATTACGTGACCCACAAACGGGTTGCCCCTGGGATCTACAGCAAACCTTTGAAACAATTGTCCCCCATACTCTTGAAGAGGCCTATGAGGTGGCGTATGCCATTGAACAAGGTGATTATGCTGAGCTGAAAGATGAGCTTGGAGATTTGCTGTTCCAGGTTATCTTCTACAGTCAGCTGGCATCAGAGCAGGGGCTATTTGACTTTGAGGGTGTAGTGCACGCCATTTGTGAAAAGATGCTACGCCGCCATCCCCATGTTTTTGATCAGCAGTTTGATGGAGATACGGATCATCAAAGCATCAACGCCCGTTGGGATCAAATCAAAGCTCAGGAAAAGGCTCATACTGAGCCGGATAGTGTTCTGGATAATATGACTCGCAGCCTGCCCGCGCTTACCCTTGCTAACAAGATCCAGAAGAAGGTCGCTAAGGTTGGTTTTGATTGGCAAAATTGCCAGCAGGTGATTGATAAGGTTGAAGAAGAGCTAGAAGAGGTAAGGGTGGAACTGGATCTACCGAATAATCAAGAACGATTGCATGATGAGATTGGTGATCTGCTATTTGCCACTGTCAATCTGGCCCGCAAAACGGGTGGTGATCCAGAGCAACTGTTGCGTCAGGCTAACCGAAAATTTGAAAAGCGCTTCCGAGATCTGGAACAACAGATTATAGAGCAGGGTAAGGAGATTACCCAATTGAGCCTAGATGAACTTGAGGTATTTTGGGCGCTTGCCAAAAATCGTGTGGGGTAGTTGAAAGACTTTTTTGACGGAAAGACTCACAACCCATTACTATGCCAGATAATAATTAAAATCACATTAACGAGGAGAGATGAATGAATAAAAAGATGATAGTTTTAGCCTGTGTAGCGGTTATTTCTGCTCCGCTAGCAGCACAAGCGGCTGACCTTGAAGTATATGGAAAAGCGCGCATGGCACTTACCGCGGCGGATAATGCTGACACGCTGGCCGGTAAGGAAGATAGTTCATTGGCAGTGACCAGTTACGACTCACGCCTGGGTTTCAAAGGTAGTGAGGATCTGGGTAATGGCATGAAAGCTATCTACCAATATGAAATTCAGGTAGACCTGGATGAAGAGAGCACTACCAACAAAACTCGTGATGCTTTTGTAGGTTTGAAAGGAGATTTTGGTACGGTGAAAATGGGTCGCTTGAGCTTGCCGTATAAAAAGGCAACCAGTGGTTTTGATGCCTTTGATGATATGGAAGCTGACTTCAATGGTGGCGATGAGGGTATTATTGGCCATAACAATCGCGAAAATAACACTATCGCTTATGAATCCAAGGATATTTCAGGCGCTAAATTTTCCGTTGCCTATAGCACTTCGGTAGTAAACGATGAATTGCCTCAGAGTACAGCGGATAGTGATAGCTCAGCTATCAGCGCTATGGCCTCATACACTATGGGCCCACTATTCATTAGTGCCGCCTATGAGACTATTGAGGATGCTGGTGTTGAGGATAATGCAGCAAAAGGTGCGGTGCGATATACCCTTGGTGAAGATAAGATTGGCTTGGTAATTGATCATATCTCAGGTCAGGAACCTACTGTGTTCGTGAATTATGACCACAAACTGGGTGAAAACTATGGTTTTCATGTGGCTGTAGCGGCACGTGGCGAAAAGGATTCTCAGCAAAATGCTATGAACTACTTTGCAGTGGGTGCTAAACACGCTTACAGCAAAAACGTTGAAGTATATGCACTGTTTACCCAGGTGAATAATGATCCTGGTAGCAAGGTTAGTCTGAAGAAAGCTAAAGTGGCCAGTGCGGGTGATGATATCAGTGCCATCTCTATAGGTATGAATATCAATTTCTCAACGAAATAATGATAAACATATCAAAACGATGACAAGAGGGGAGTCTAGGCCACTGCTGTCCCATAGTTTGTAGTCATAAGGCGAACCTCATTTGAGGTTCGTCTTTTTTCTTGCTTGGGGGATCGGGAGATAGGATGTCTTTAAGGCCTCTCCGCTCAAACAGGTTCAGCTGAATCACCCTCAGTATG
>JBNKQQ010000013.1:0-30015 GCA_050295955.1 Thiohalomonadales bacterium | reverse complement strand
GCCTTTTCCTTCCGGCTCAGCTTACTGTCGAAAGTCAGGCCGCCCGAACAACCATTGCTTGAACTGATCACGATCTGAATCTTGGCTCCCCTAAAAACAAAACCCCACCTGAAATAGATGGGGTTTGTCATCAATCTGAGGGCGCGCAAGCGCCCTTTTCATTGCTGGTTAGAATCAAATATCCTGTATCTTAAACTTGCGGTGACTCAAACTTGGGAAGGTCGACCGTACAGAGCGCAACTGATCTAGATTAATATCCGCCAGCACAACCCCTGAACCACGATAGAGACGATCCAACACATTGCCCCAGGCATCCACCACCATACTATCGCCATGAGTTTCCCGGCCACTCACATGGTACCCTCCTTGGTCTGAAGCAATCACATAACTCAAGTTTTCAATAGCACGGGCACGAATCAACGGCTCCCAATGCGCCTTACCGGTAATGGCGGTGAAAGCAGATGGAATCACAATCACCTCAACACCATGATCAACCATGGCGCGAAACATCTCTGGGAAGCGCAGATCATAGCAGATGGCTAGACCCAACTTACCAAATGGTGTATCAACCACGACGACTTTGTCCCCTGCCTCCAGGGTATCCGACTCGGTATAACTCTCTCCGCTCTCAGCAATTGCCACATCAAACAAGTGAATTTTGTCATAACGAGCCACCTGCTCTCCCTGGTCATTGATCACCAGGCAGCTGGCGCGCACCTTCTCATCGCAACTGGCCGCCAGTGGAATGGTTCCTCCCACTAACCACACCTTATGTTTTTTCGCCTGCTCTCGCAAAAAGTCCTGCATTGGGCCGCTACCGGGCTGCTCCTTGACCTTGATCTTGTCCTGTTCACTATTCCCCATAATGGAGAAGTTTTCTGGCAATACCACGAGTTTTGCGCCCGCCTTGGCTGCATCGGAGATTAAACGCCCCGCTTCGATCAGATTTGCTCCCACATTGGGCCCTGAGGCCATTTGAATTGCAGCGACCTTTGTCATGCACGCTCCTTAAGATCTCATTTTCATTATCATTTATACCACTGACGAGCTTAACACGCCCACCGATCGCTTGGCAGGTAAATTCACTTCACTCCGCATCTATATTTATATCTGTAGCGGGTGGCGGCTTAGCTTCAACAGCAGGGCGCTCCACCTTCTCCTCCCGTATCTTCTCAATCTTCGGGTTATCCCAGGGGCCAGTAACACGATATTCAAATTGGGCGATCTTCTCCAGATCATCGCTGAAAAGCTTTTGAGTTAAGAAGATCGCTGCCGCCACCTGGGGTGTTGCCAGGCCAGTTAAGAAACTCAGCAATGGAAGACTCTCCGTGACAAATGGCGTAATAATCAGGCGCTGGTTATAGCTGCGCTTGGCCAAATCCACATCCCCCAACATATCCACCCGTGCAGAGGCACCGAGCATGGTGAAATTATCCGTAGTGGCCACACCATTTTGCAGCTTATATTGCCCGCGGATCTCATCAAAGCTAAAGCCTTTAGCGAACAGATCACTGAAATCCAGTAGTAATCGCCGCGGCAGCATCTGAATACTTAGCAAGCCTAAAATGCGCCCCGCCCCTGGCTCCACATCAAGGATGCGCCCATCCTCTACGTTAAAGCTTATCTCTCCATTCAGCCGCGCCATGGCAAATTCGCTAACACCACCTTGCCATCTCAAGTTAGCATGGGCTGCCCCTTTACCTTTCTCCATACTACCTGCGTAACCCAGGCCACTAATAGTACGACCAAAGTTATTACTCTCAAGGCTTAATAGAAGCTGCGTTTCCCCTTGCTCATCCTCGCCAGGGTACCACTCTCCCTGCAGACGCAGTGAGGCAGAGTTAGGATGCAGCAGTAACTCGTCCAGTAGGTAGCGCCCCTCCTGCCAATGGCTCAACACGGTTAGATTCCCTAACGGCAACTCGCCATAAGTGAGCTGCTGTACCTCAATCTGCAGGGGGGGGAGCTGATGCATATCAAAATGATGGGGGTCCTGCGGAACATCCCCCCCTTCATTTCCCTTAAAAGGGGTTAATGAGAGATGCTCCATCACTACCTTCACAGGGCTCTGGGTGAGGTTTTCTGAAAATTCGAAACGCCCTTTGGCCTGCTGACTTTGCAACTCCAACAGCCACTGTTGGCCAAGCTGAGTGGCCAACAACTCCACATCCGTCAATACCTGAGAAAATAGCTCCAGATTCCCCACTTTTAGATCGACATTACGCACCACGCCTGGCAAGTCATCAACAGGCATAGACGGCTCCATAAGGGGCAGGCGGTCCAATAATTCACTGAGGGAGAAATTGGAGAGTTGCCCTGCAATCTCCAACCCAGGCAGCTCAGGCAGATGAGGTGTCTGCTCCCCCAAAATCAACTGACCTCGAAGTCTGGGTTTGTCAAAGCTGAGAATAGCGCCCAATTGATGTCCATAATCCAACTGCATTAGCGGTGCCGCTTGAGAAGGGAAACGGAGATTAACTGTCAACTTGCGCATTATCTCCGCCGACTTGGCCAGTGTACCCGGCAGTTCCACGGCAAGCCCTTGCAAGTCACTCTCCAGATGAAGGACAGTATCACCACCTTCCCGATGTGGAATGTAAAGCTCCCCTCTCAGTGTGCTCTCACCACTCATTAGCTGCGCAAAAAGTGGCTGTTCCAAATAAGCCGTTAGCCCTTCGCCACTTAGCCCACCCTCAAATTTCAAGAGTGTCGACTCACCTTCGGCATCGCCCAGCGTCTGGACGCCGACTGAAATTGGCTGACCATAGAGCATACCGGTTATCTGCTCAATCTCCAGCCCACCGCTGGATACATGCAATAAGCCATTTAGCGCCTGTGCAGTTAACTCCGCCGGCACCACTTCTAAGTTGTTATCCTTCAATTGAGCAAAGGCGTTAAAGGCAAACTCGCCCTCATTCCCCAGCGGGATCTCCAAAGCCAGATCCACCTCACTACGACCCTCAACATGAAACATCTGTAGATAATCCACCTGCCCTGCAAATGGACTGCTCAGCAGATACTCGCTGATATCCGGTGTAATCGCCTCTACCTGCCCGCTAATACTGAGATAATGGTTACTACTTTGTAAATCGTTGATAGCGACCTGACATGCTCGGATAGTGGAATTCAGCAACAGTCCATGATCAGCATTAATCTCCATACCGGGCCCATAAAAACGGACATTGCCATCAATATCCGAGATTGGCTGCCACCCCTCCTCAGGTGATAGCAATACCTTCTCCACCTCAAAGTCCACATCAAACACCCCTTCATAATTGCGAAAAGGGAAGTCATTGGTCATACCGTGGTAGAGCATCCCTCCACCCGTAACGCGCCCTGAGAGAATCCCTTGGTCCAACCACTCCACAACACTCTCAGGCATAATGCCCACGGGGAGATAGCGAGCGGTCTGCGAGGCATCCGCACGCATAAAATTGATAGCGAGGTCGATAAAGGGAGCCGACTCAGGCTTCAACTGCAGACCAAGCGCCCCCTCTGCTGCAAGATCCTGATTGGCAATGCTAAAGCGAGGAGAATTCACCATCAGCCCCTGCTCTCCCTTATACCAAGTGAAGGCCCCCTCCAACTGGGTTAATGGCAATGGCTCCCGGAACATATCCGGCCAATCGAGACGCGCATCACGGCTCAATAACTGCACATCACCCCGATCAGTTTGCAATACAACTTTGGCGGTAATATTTTCAACGCCCGGCAACTCCTGCCATGGCTGAATGGTCACCTCCCTCAGCTCACCCTCCACATGATAATTTTCCGCAGAAAGATACTGCCCTTGAAGGTGATATAGCTCGCCTTGCGGCTTTAAGATGGAGAGAATTTCACTGCTCTCGTTGGAAAAGAGCCCTAGATAGTCCAGCAGATCATGAAGATCCCCCAGATGCAGGTACCCGCTACGGCCAGCAAACTGCTGCTCGCCATCAGCCGTTGTCGCCACACGAAGTGCATGATCGGCAGGCGCCCAGCTGTGCTGCTGATAATTCAGCGCCAGATCATCCAACCCCAGTTGCCAACCATCCGACAAGCGCTGCCAATCCAGTCCCGTGCGCAGATAGCCAATCTTCCGGGAGCGCGCCATATCCAGCGACTCCAGCTCCAGGTCATAGAGTGCCACCTCCCCTTGCAAGCTGGTCAACGCCAAGCCATACCATTCACTCCAGAGAGCAAAATCGAGACTCCCGGCAGAGACCGTCTGGCCAAAAAATTGCTGTTCAAACAGCCAATGAGGCAGAGAAATCCCTTCCCCTGCCAGATAGAGCCGACCTAGCCAGTCACCACTACGTAGCGGATCCCCCACGATTTCCAAAGCAACATCCAGTGATGCTCCCATGACAAATGGCAGCTGGATATTGGCACTGAGTTGATGGCGCCGCCCATCATTACTGAGGTCCAGTGTCACATCGCTAAAGCGGTAATCCACTAGACTTTTGGCATCCAACCAAGAGAACTCGCTGATGGTCAACTTCAAATTACCCTGCTGTAACAGCCAACCAAAGATAGCATCGCTCTCATCAGGCTCGCTGCTTCCCCCACCAATTGCCCCCGGAAACTCTCGTATAGAGATCTGTCCATACTCATCTCTCTGAAGAGTCAGCTTATCCAAGACCATACCAAGGTGTACAAAGGAGACCTGTTGATTACGCACCAGCTCGACAACATCGAGCCCGAGATTTAATTCAGAGAGGGTGTTGAGTGGCTTACCTTGCCGATCCAGTAACTCAACATCATGGAGAATCAATTCCGGATAAATATAACGCCAACGGGCATCAATGCCGCCAATACGCAGTGGCTGCCCCAGCTGTGTCCCCACCCAGCTCTCAACTTCATGGCGATAGTCGTCGGCATGGGGAAACAACATTCGCGCAGCCGTGGTCAACAGAGCTAAAGAGACCGTCACTGTTGCAAACAGTGCCCAAAAGATCCTTTTAGTCCAGCGTCTTTTCACCACGACATTTCTCTTAAATATGATTGATCGAGGAAGGGCTAGCTTACCCTTGATAAACTACATCGGTACTACGTCAAACTGTTCCTGGGTATACATCACCTCGACTTGGAACTGAATTAGTTTACCAATAAACTCCTCCAATTCTGCGACGCTACTGGATTCATCCTCCAGCATCACGTCCACCACCTCCTGAGAAGCCAGCACCATGAAACGCTTGGCATCGAATTGACGCGCCTCACGGGTAATTTCACGGAAGATCTCATAGCAAACCGTTTCCGGCGTCTTCAGAGAGCCTCTCCCGCCACAGGTGGGACATGATTCGCAGAGGATGTGCTCCAGGCTTTCGCGGGTTCGTTTTCGGGTCATCTCCACCAAACCAAGACTGGAAACCTCACAGATATGGCTCTTGGCATGATCCCGCTCCAACGCCTTTTGCAGTGTCTGCATCACCTGATCTCGGTGCTCCTGCGCCTCCATATCGATGAAATCGAGGATAATGATCCCCCCCAGATTACGCAGTCGCAGTTGTCGGGCAATGGCATGTGCCGCTTCCAGGTTGGTTTTGAAGATGGTCTCTTCCAAATTGCGGTGACCGACAAAGGCTCCAGTATTGACATCGATAGTGGTCATCGCTTCAGTCTGATCAATAATCAGGTAGCCACCCGACTTCAACTGGACCTTTTTCCCCAATGCCTTCTGAATTTCATCTTCCACGCCATAAAGGTCGAAGATGGGACGTTCTCCTGGGTAATGCTCTACCCGCGGAGCCACCTCAGGAATAAATTTCTCGGCAAATTTTTGCGCCTTGGAAAACCCTTCTCGGGAATCGATACGGATTTTCTCCACCTCCGGTCCTACCAAGTCCCGCAGTGCCCTCCGCGCCAGACTAAGATCTTCGTGAACCAGGGATGGCGCTCGCTCCTCTCTCAGTCGCTCCTGAATAGAGTCCCACACCCGCTGCAGAAACCGTACATCATCCGCCAGCGCCTTCTCGCTACACCCTTCCGCCACAGTACGGATGATATAGCCATTATCACTCTCCTCACCGATCACATTGCGAACAATATCCCGCAAACGACCACGCTCTCCTTCATCGACAATTTTTTGTGACACACCGATGTGGGAGATACCTGGCATAAAGACCAAAAAGCGTGCAGCAATAGAAAGTTGGGTAGTCAACCTAGCCCCCTTGGTTCCCAGGGGATCTTTGATCACCTGCACCATCACCTCCTGCCCCTCATGTAACAGCTGGGTAATCCCCTCTTTGCTACCATCATTTTGGTTAGCTGCCACAATATCTGACTCATGCAGAAACGCCGCCCGCTCCAGGCCGATATCGATAAAGGCTGCCTGCATGCCGGGGAGTACCCGAACCACCTTGCCTTTATAGATATTCCCCACCAGGCCGCGCTTGCTGGCACGCTCAATGTAGAGCTCCTGCAACACTCCGTTCTCCAGCACTGCAATGCGCGTCTCACGGGGCGTTACATTGATCAGCAGTTCCTCCGACATAAATTTCCTTTCTCACCGCTTTTAGCGGCACACTATTATTTAAAAATCTTGATTCGGAACTGCGCCAACATGTCGCACAGCTCATACAGCGATAATCCCATAATTCCCGAATAGCTCCCTTCGATACGTTCGATAAAGACCGCGGCCATCCCCTGTACCGCATAGCCTCCCGCTTTATCGGCCGGTTCTCCGGTTGCCCAATAAGCCTCGCGCTCTGCGGGAGTGGTATCACGAAATGTTACCCGGCTAATGGATACACGACTCAGTGCCTGATCCTCTGCCACCAAAGCAATTCCGGTCATCACTTGGTGAGTGTGTCCTGACAACCGCTCCAGCATTTGTAGACCATGACTACGATCCTTGGGCTTCTCCAGAATCTCACCACCCAGTACGACGACCGTATCAGAGCCCAATACCGGGCACTTGGCATTTTCAGGCACTTTCTGCCAACCCGCCTGGGCCTTCTCCAGGGCTAGGCGTTTCACGTAGTTTTCCGGGGATTCACCAAGCTGATGCTCCTCAGGAACATCCGCCGTAATCACTTGATAATTGATACTCAGCTGCTCAAGAAGTTCGCGGCGGCGAGGAGAACGGGAGGCGAGATAGAGGTCAGGCAGTTTAGACATCCTCACCCTGCCCGATGATAGGGGTGGCCCTTCAACAGGGACCAAGCTCGGTAAAGTTGCTCCGCCAACACGACTCGCACCAGCGGGTGAGGGAAGGTCAGTTTGGAGAGAGACCACAGTTGATCGGCACGGGCACGGCAGGCAGGAGCCAAGCCTTCGGGCCCTCCCACTAGTAATGCTATGTCACAGCCCCCATGAAGCCAGCCATCCAACTGCTGGGAGAGCTGCTCGGTACTCCAATTTTTACCCTCCACCTCCATCGCCACCACATGGGCACCTTTGGGGATGGCCGCCAACATCTTCTCCCCCTCCTCCTGGGTAAGGCGGACGATATCAGCATTCTTGCCTCGCTTACCGGCAGGGATCTCCACCAAGCGCAATTTACACTCCGCTGGCAGGCGCCGGGAAAACTCTTCGTAGCCCTCATTTACCCAACTCGGCATTTTACTGCCTACAGCAATCAGGTGGATCTGCATAACCGATTGCCCCGGATTATTTCTCTTGAGCCATATCTCCAGGCCCCATCTCCCACAACTTCTCCAAACCGTAGAAGTCACGGATCTGTGGCTGCATCACATGGACAATTACATCTCCCAGATCCACCAGGATCCACTCAGATGCCTCCTGACCTTCGACGCCGATAGGCTGCTCTCCCGCAGCTTTCGCTTTCTCAATGACGTTGTCCGCCAGGGATTTTACTTGGCGATTAGTATTACCGGTGGCAATGACCATCACATCACAAATGCTGGTTTTATCCCGCACATCGATCGCGGTGATATCAATTGCCTTAATATCCTCCAGTGCGTCTATCACCAGAGTCTTTAACTGTTCACTGTCCATTCTTACTACCTTTGTTGCTGGTGCTTTAACTAGCTTAGCCTTTGCACCCGTTTTTATATAAATTCTGTTGTTGAATCAGGGCCAATACCTCATCAGGTACCAACCCCTCTACCGACTTACCTGCTGCAAGTCGCCGGCGAATATCAGTCGCGGAGATATCCAGCAAACTGACACTCACCATCAATATCCTTCCCGCTGCCACTGCCAGCAGCTCATCCACACTTCCAACTTGGCATGCTGCCAGTACTTTCTCCAACGGTATGTTGCTTGGCTGTACACCCCATCCTGGGCGTTTAACCACTACCAGACTGAGATAATCCAGTATCTCCTGCCAGCGATGCCAGCTAGGCAGTCCCAGAAAAGCATCACTACCCATCATCAGACAGATCGGCACCTGATCACCCAACTCCTGGCGTAAACTGATCGCCGTATCCACCATATAAGAGGGGCCTTGGCGATGCAGCTCCTGAGCATCGATGGTAAAGCGGCTCTCATCACCCACCGCCGCTTGCAACATGGCCAGACGCTGTACAGCCGTCGCGCCAGGCGCCGGACGATGGGCCGGATCCCCGCAAGGAATCAAGCGTATCTGCTGTACTCCCAATAATGCCGCCACATCGCGGGCCGTCTGTAGGTGGCCATAGTGGACAGGATCAAATGTCCCGCCCTGTACCAGTACAGCCCCTGCCATTACAGGCGGATGTGGCCATCACCCAGCACCACATATTTCTGGGAAGTGAGCCCTTCAAGGCCCACTGGCCCGCGAGCATGAAACTTATCAGTGGAGATACCAATCTCCGCACCAAGTCCATACTCAAATCCATCTGCAAAGCGGGTGGATGCATTAACCATCACAGAGCTAGAGTCCACCTCCCGCAGGAAACGGCGGGAGCGGGTGTAGTTCTCAGTAATGATAGACTCAGTATGACCAGAGCTATGGGTATTGATGAAATCAATCGCCTCATCCATATCCTTCACCACCTTAATGGCCAAAATAGGCGCTAGGTATTCGGTATCCCAATCCTCATCCGTTGCAGCATTGATACCTGAAACGATATTACGAGTAGTCTCACACCCCCGCAGCTCTACCCCTTTCTCCTGATACATACCACACAACTCAGGCAGAACCTGTTCAGCAATGCCTTCAGCCACCAGTAGATTCTCCATGGTGTTGCAGGTACCGTAGCGTTGGGTCTTGGCATTGAAAGCGACCTGTAGCGCCTTCTCTATATCTGCCTGGTCATCAATATAGACGTGGCAGACACCATCCAAGTGTTTGATAACCGGTACTGAGGCACCCTTAGAAATAGTTTCAATCAAACCTTTACCACCACGGGGAATAATCACATCGATATACGCAGGCATGGTAATCATTTCTGTCACTGCCGCACGATCCGTAGTCTCCAGCACTTGTACCAGGTCTTCTGGCAAACCGGCCTTACTCAAGCCCTGCTTAATACAGGCCGCCACCGCCATATTGGAGTAGATCGCCTCCTTCCCTCCCCGCAATACCGCGGCATTGCCTGACTTCAGGCATAGAGCCGCTGCATCTGCTGTCACATTGGGACGGGACTCATAAATGATCCCAACCACACCCAGAGGTACACGCATTTTGCCAATCTGAATGCCAGAAGGCACATACTTCATGTCAGAGATTTTACCAATAGGATCTGGCAGCGCAGCAATCTGGCGAATCCCCTCCGCCATAACACCAATCGCCTTATCATCAAGAGTCAGGCGATCCAACAAAGCCTCATCCAGGCCACTCTCTTTTCCAGCCACCAAGTCTTTGGCGTTCTCAGCCTTCAAATGCTCGCTTTGCGCCTCAAGAGCATCTGCCATCGCCAACAACGCCGTATTCTTATCTGCCGTAGTCATACGGCTCAACACACGAGAAGCCGCCCGCGCCTTAGCACCCAGCTCACTCATATACTTTTTAATGTCCATGATTGATCCTCTTTTATAACATCCAACGCAAAGGCGCAGAGGCACAAAGGTTGAATCTTTCATTGGTTGCTTTCCTAACGACTTCACACTCAGCCATATGACAACGCTATTTTAGTCTCATAGTGCTTTGCGCCTTAGCGCCTCTGCGTTAGGTGTTTATTTTTACTAATGGCCCATCGCTCTCGGTAGGTTTACCCCGGCGATGCGCATGGCCAGTGCGGTTAATTCATCCCAGGGGTTGCCTTTTGCCTGACCTTTAATAATACGGTCAGCGGCGGCACATTGCTCTAGCATTTTCACCCATGCCGGATAACGGTGGCGCTGCAGTGCGGCCTTTACGATGGCCTTGCGCTTATCCCAAATACGATGACGTGACAGCAACCCATCATTGACACCACCTTGTCTTGCCTCAAAGGCGATACTGAGCAGGGTGCGAATCTCTCGGGCAAAAGCCCATAGCATCAGCACCGGCTCCTCCCCTTCGGCACGCAGCCCATCCAGCATCTTGGCCACTCTGGGCGCATCCCCCAGCATGGCACTATCCACCAAGCCAAACACATCGTAACGAGCACTATCAGCCACAGCGTCCAGTAGCTGCTGAGCATCCAGAGCCCCTTCACCATAGAGCAGGCGCAACTTTTCGATCTCTTGTGCGGCAGCTAGCAGATTACCCTCCACCCGGTTCGCCAGCATCTCGGCCACCTCTGGACCAGGTTGCAGCTTAACACTTCGCATGCGCTGCTCAATCCAGCGTGGCAGCTGTGGCCGCTCAATTGGCCAAATCTGTACCACCATACCGACATTATCAATGGATTTGTACCATTTGCTTTTGCTGGCAGCGCCATCCAATTTGCTCATCGTGATCAAAAGAATAGTATCAGGTGCTGGCGCACTGCAGTATTCCTGTAGCACCTTGGCGCCATTAGTACCAGGCTTAGCGTTGGGTAGGCGTAACTCCAAAATACGCCTCTCAGCAAACAGTGACAGGGTGTTGGCCTCTTCCAGCAGGCGATTCCAATCGAAGCCGGCTTCCACATGCATCACCTCACGCTCCAGATAGCCCTGGTTGCGAGCTTGCTCACGGATGGCATCACAGCTCTCCGCCATCTGCAACGGCTCATCACCGGAGATCAACACCACTGCCGGTAACTCGCCCTTTTTCAGATGATTTTGCAGCTGGTTCGCATAGACCTTCACGGCATCGCCCTCGCAGCTTGGCTCAAAGCCACCCGCTGCATAAACTCCTCAATGGCCTGCTGGCGCATCCGCTCTACCATCTCCTGCTCCTGCCATTGGTGACCCAGTGCTCGGCTAGGATCGTAAGCATAACTGCGTTGATAGTGGTAACGATCTGTAGGAACTGCCTCTTCCTGTGATGCCTTCAGCCCCAGGCGTACATCATAAAGAAGTCGGTATTCACTGACCCGGCCATCTGCATCCAGTGACTGCACTTGCTGCTCTTGCCGCTCATCCTGCACAACAATTTGTACACCCGCGTTCGCAGCCAAGACGACGCCTTGCTCAGCCAAAGTACGGCGTAATAAGTGGGCAAAATCACGGCTTTGAGGTTCAGCTACCACTTGTACCGGCTGCAGCGCCTCCGGCCAAGTGGGTGCCGTGCGCAGCTTAAAGCCACAGCCACTAAGCAGTGACAGCACAATCAGTAACAACAGAAGTTGCTTAAGCCTAGTTGGCAACGATATTCACCAGCTTCTTGGGGACCACAATGATCTTACGGATCGCCATGCCTTCAATGAAACGTGACACATTCTCCTCTGCCAACGCCTGTTCTTCGATAGCCTCTTTGGCAGCATCCGCAGCCACTTCGATCTTTCCACGCAGCTTACCGTTAACCTGAATCACCATCTCAATAGTATCACGCACCAGCGCTTGTGGGTCTGCTTCCGGCCATTGCGCGTTGAGAATATCCCCTTCGCGCCCCAGATCGCCCCACAGCTGATGGACAACGTGAGGCACAATGGGTGACAACATACGCAGCAGGATGTCCGCACCCTCACCCACCACCGCCTCAGCACCTGCTAGGTTCTTATCCAGTCCACTCAGGGTATTCGCCATCTTCATACCTGCGGCGACAACAGTATTGAACTGATATTTGGCAAAATCACGGTTGGCTTGATCCAATACAGCGTGAATCTCACCGCGGGCCTTCTTAGCCTCTTTATCCGCAGCACTCCAGTCATAGCTACCAGACCAAGCAGCAATAGTCGCTTCGTTCTCGGTGACCAAATTCCACAGACGCTTGATGAATCGGTTTGCCCCTTCCACGCCAGCGTCGTTCCACTCCAAGCCCTGCTCGGGAGGCGCAGCAAACATGGTGAATAGGCGTACGGTATCCGCACCGTACTTGTCGATCATCTCCTGAGGATCAACGCCGTTGTTCTTGGACTTGGACATTTTGGTGTAGCCGCCCAATACCACCTCTTCACCATTGGACTTAAGGGTAGCCTTCACCGGACGACCTTTGTCATCCAGCTCCACATCTACCTCTTTAGGACCGTAGTAGACCTTCTTGCCCTCTTCCACGCGGAAGAAGGTTTCTGCATTCACCATGCCCTGGGTCAGCAGGTTCTTGAAGGGCTCATCCCCTTCCACCAAGCCGGCATCACGTAACAGCTTGTGGTAGAAGCGAGAGTAAAGCAGGTGCAGGATGGCATGCTCAATACCACCGATATACTGGTCTACCGGCAACCAATGCTTGGCGCGCTGATCCAGCATTGCTTCATTGTTATCCGCACAGGCATAACGCGCAAAGTACCAGGAGGACTCCATAAAGGTGTCGAAGGTATCGGTCTCACGCTCCGCCTTGGCACCACACTTAGGACACTCGCACTCATAGAACTCTGGCATCTTCTTGATGGGTGAAGTCACGCCATCCAGTACCACTTCTTCCGGCAGTACCACAGGCAGTTGATCTTCCGGCACCGGCACAGCACCACAATCAGGGCAGTTGATAATAGGGATTGGCGCGCCCCAATAACGCTGACGAGAGACACCCCAGTCACGCAGACGGAAGTTCACCTGCTTTTCGCCCTTACCTTCACTGGAAAGTTTGGCAGCGATAGCGTCAAATGCCTCCTGGAAATTCATATGGGTGAATTCACCAGAATCGATCAGGATCCCTTTCTCAGTAAAGGCAGCCTTCGCCAGGTCAATCTCTTCACCGTTTGCCGGTGCAATCACCTGCTTCACCGGCAAGCCATACTTCTGAGCAAACTCCCAATCCCGCTGGTCATGGGCCGGCACCGCCATTACCGCACCTTCTCCATAACCCATCAATACGAAGTTGGCGGTATAGACAGGCACCTCTTCACCAGTAATTGGGTGAACCGCCTTAAAGCCGGTATCCACACCCTTCTTCTCCATGGTCTCCATGGCCGCTTCCGAGGTCTCCATGTGCTTGCACTCGTCCAGGAATGCACTCAGCTCAGCATTACCTTGAGCAGCAGCAATCGCCAACGGGTGCTCAGGCGCAACGGCGACATAAGAGACACCCATCAGGGTATCAGGGCGGGTGGTAAACACTTTCAGAGGCTCACCGTTCACCGAGAACTGTACCTGCAACCCTTCAGAGCGACCGATCCAGTTACGCTGCATGGCGCGTACCTGATCTGGCCAGCCATCCAGCTGATCCAGATCATCCAGCAACTCTTGGGCGTAGTCGGTGATCTTCATGAAGTACTGGGGAATCTCTTTGCGCTCCACCACAGTATCGCAGCGCCAGCAGCAACCATCGATTACCTGCTCATTCGCCAGCACGGTCATGTCATTGGGACACCAGTTCACCGGTGCGGTCTTCTTGTAGACCAACCCTTTCTCGAACAGCTTGGTGAAGAACCACTGTTCCCAGCGGTAATATTCAGGGGTGCAGGTTGCTACTTCGCGGTTCCAGTCATAGCCGAAACCCAGGCGATTCAGTTGCCCCTTCATATAGGCAATATTCTCTTTGGTCCATTTGGCTGGCGCAACGCCGTGCTTGATCGCCGCATTCTCCGCTGGCAGGCCGAAGGCATCCCAACCCATAGGTTGCATGACATTTTTGCCCTGCATACGCTGATAGCGGGAAATTACGTCGCCGATGGTATAGTTACGCACATGGCCCATATGCAGACGACCACTGGGATAGGGGAACATGGAGAGGCAGTAGTATTTCTCCTTGGAGTCATCTTCCTGCACCTCAAAAATCTTGTTTTCCGCCCAATAGCTCTGGGCATCCTGTTCTACAACCGCTGGATCGTACTTGCTGCTAATCGCCATCTATGTCCTGCCTGTGGATAGGGGTTATTCAATAAGTGATAAACGAACCGACGATTTTACCGCAGCACAGCACAGACTGCACCACCCAATAAGCAAATCCAGAGATTGATGCAAAAGATAGAGAAGAGCGACTATATGAAAGTTAACCTCGCCCGAAGTGCAGCTTATCCTGATACATCCGCTGATCCGCCACCATAAGCAACTCGGACAGGGTTCGGCCATCCCGAGGATAAAGCGCATATCCAATACTGGCTCGGCACTGTAACTCAATGCCACTAAGAGAAAGGGTTTTCGTCATACACTGGCGTAGTCGGCCCTCAATCAACGCAACGACCCGTTCATCTGTCACATAGGGCAGTAACGCCACAAACTCATCACCCGCCATACGCCCTAGTAGATCACTCCCACGCAAGGCTGAGGAGACACAGAGGGAAAAATGGACTAATAGCTTATCCCCTATATGGTGCCCATAAGCATCATTGATGCCCTTAAAACCATCCAGATCAAAATAAAGGACAGCAAAACAATAGCGATATCGCTGCGCTCGCTTTAACAACTGCTCTCCCTGCTCCAGCAGGTGATAACGACTACTAATCCCCGTGAGCGTATCAACACTGGCAACAACCCAATGGTTAACCCGATCCAATGCCACGGCCAGTAATTTTGCCAGCGCGCTATAATAATCACGCACTTGCTCATCTTGGGGCATCACCCCCTCCTCACCAAAAGAGCCCGTCCCCACCACCCCCAACTGCTGATCTCCCACCCGCATCTGGCAATTAAGCAATGTACGATTGCCATAGGCATCAACAATCTGACGATTTACCCGGGTATCGGTTCGACAATCCTCGACGTACACCGTTTCTGATGAAGCAAAAATCTCCTCCAGCAATAAATCGTTATCACTGCGCAGCTCCTGCATTATCTCAATCTGCAACTGACTCATATCGCCATGAGCCGTAATCAGCTCATAGTCATGACTTTCGCTCCGGTAGCGGTAGACCCAAACACGCTCAAAGCCTAAATAGGTACGAATTTCCTGGAGGGTAATCTGCATCAGCTCATCAATGCACTGCGCCTGTTGATACCCCCCTATCAACCGAGAAAGAGAATTCATCAATCCATCACCACTCTCACTCACCATAGGGGAAAACTGAAGATTACATGCCATCAAATCCCCTCCTGCTTCTGCCGATACATCCGTGTATCCGCTGTGTGCAGCAAGGCCTCTAAGCTATCTCCATCTTCCGGAAAGATGGCACATCCACTACTAAAGTGGCAATAAAGCTCTCCCTCTTTGACTTTTATGGGCTTCGCACATCGATTCAGCACCACTTCTCGAAATCTTTCCAACTGGCTGATTCCTCCGATCTCCGGCACCACCACAACAAACTCATCCCCACCGATACGCGCCACGATATCACTCTCTCTCAGACTGTGGCGTAAGCAGTGGGAAAAATGCCTGATCAAGTCATCCCCGACCTCATGGCCATAGCGATCATTCACAACTTTCAAGTTATCAAGATCAAAGTAGATAACACCCAACTGGCTGTTATAGCGCTTCGCCTGCTTTAAAGCTTGTTCTGCCAACGAAGCCAGCGAGCGGCGGTTATTGAGCTGAGTCAGGGGGTCACGAGTCGCAGCCTCTTGGTGTTGAATTCGATCCATTGAGATCGATACCAAGCGCGCTATCACTGCAAAGCAGTCTTGATCCATCAAAGAGAGAGGGACAACCCCTTCACTACCAAATGACCCCGTTCCAATGAGCCCTGCACGCCTTCCATCCAGATCGATCATGCAATTAATCACCGTACGGTTCTGTAGCACCGATGTGAAGTCCTTATTAGATCGGGGGTCTGTCTGTGCATCCAACATATAAACAGGATGAGCACTACTAACCGCCTCTCGTAAATACTCATCTTGAGAGGTATCCATTAGCGGCAGCTCCCGTTCCGCCTCAGCCCTCACAGAGCCAACAACAGAGTGAAACTTCAAATAACGACAACTCTCATCAGTACAGAAATAGATCCATAACTGACGAAACCCCCAAATCCGCTCCACCTCTCGATGAACAATCTCGACCACCTGCTCAATAGTTTGTGCCGGATACAGAGCGTCCGCCAGATTTGCTAGTGCAGAAAAATGCGGATGCTTGTGAACAGATACGCCCATATTCCTCCCTGAATATCGAAGTAGATAAGATAAAACAATATACCTTAGGTAATGCATTATTTATAGAGCAAAACAACATACTCAACAAGCAATAGGCTAAAGCGATGCGCGCTCTAAAGATTTCCCCTATACTGAGTTCAAGCAATTTCTTTTGAAATAACAATAGGAAATGAGGTTACCGTGAACGACTATAATGACAAACACAGCCATGCCTATGATCAGATGCTGGAGCGCACCAAAGAATTTCTCAGCGATGCAGGCAAAGAAGCACAGCCCTATGTAGAAAAGGCAATGCAGTATGCCAAGGAGAAGGCCATTGAACTAGGTGAGCTAACCAAGGAAGAAGCTGAAGACATCGCCGACTATCTTCGCCGTGACATTCAAGATGCCGCCACGTTTCTGGGAGAGCACGGGGAAGAAATTAAAGACTGGCTGAAACTGGATCTAATGTTGATTGAAGACAAGCTACTGGATATGTTCTCCCAAGTTGTAGACAAAACCCGCCTGGAACTGGATCTACTAGCGATGCAAGCACAAGCCCAAGGCTGGCATACCGGGCAAATTACCGGCATTGGCACCCTGCAATGCCTAGAGTGCAGTGAAGAGTTGCATTTTCATAAAACGGGCCACATCCCTCCCTGCCCCAAATGCGGTCATACCGAGTTCACTCGCATCAGCAACGATGCATAGCACTTAATTGTAACTTCAGCACCACTCTTTATGCGTTTGTTGATTCTGTCTATTCTCCTTTGGGCCTCTACGGTCCAAGGGGGGGATTTTGATCTGGCGATGAAGGCCTATCGTGCAGAAGATTATTCACAAGCCTATCACCTGCTCCGGCCTCTAGCAGAACAAGGTAACAGCGATGCCCAGCATCGCCTTGGCGTGATGTACCGCCATGGGCTCGGGGTCTCACAAGACAACCGTACCGCCTTAACTTGGTACAGAAAAGCTGCTGATAACGGCCACCTCAAGGCACAAACCAGTGCCGCAGCAATGCTCTATTTTGCAATAGGTGTTGAGCGGGACTGGCAACAGGCGGCGCACTACTTCTCTCTCGCTGCCGCCCAAGGCCATGCCAAATCCCAAGAGAGTTATGGGCTTATGCTGCTACAGGGAGAGGGGGGACCACAGAACCTGAAAAAAGCGGCTCTATGGTTAAGCATGGCCGCCAAGCAGAATATGCCCCGGTCCCAACTGGCTATCGGCATGCTCTACCTATCTGGAGAAGGCGTACGTAAGAACCAAGAGACCGGGCTAAAATGGATTGAACAAGCGGCCATTAATAAACACAAACCTGCCCAATGGGCACTCTATAAAACCTATAAAGATGGACTTTACGGTCAAAGGAAAGATCCGAAGCGAGAAGCATTCTGGTTGGAGCAGTATCAGCAACGCTGAAAAAGCCTCCGTCCGATTATTCCCGAGGCGGCCCCCCCTTCAAAATGACAAACAACACGCAAGCGATCACGATAATGATCCCCAGCGCCATGGACATCCCCATATAACTCGCCACAATCTCTCTCCAAACTGATAGAACTGCAAGGATTCTATCCCATCACCCCGCCCCTGGCAAAATAGCGAAAAGAACAAAGCTGTCATCGCCACGTGACTGGGTTATTATGGCCTTATCAAAATAATTTAAATCAAGATAATCCCTAAGATGTACACTACCTTGCGCTATCTACTCGCTATCCTCATCTTACTCGCATTCAGCTCTGCCCATGCTGACTACAACCAATGCGCATCAGAAACCAGTTGGCGGGCCAGTTATGAGATCATCCCCATTATTGGTGATGAGATGGGAGTACTGGGTGTCCACTACGATTTCCTACCAATGACGGAACGTCCCGATCTCTATCTTGGCCTGGGTGGCTATGGTGGCTTAACGGGTGAGGAGGGAGGCTTCTTCACAGTAGGCGTAACGTTAGGCCAGCGGACATCACTGAGCGACAAGCTAAAACTGGATCTGGGACTTCATCTCGGAGGCGGTGGCGGCTCACGCTTCACCTTCCCCGGAGGAGGCATGATCATCCGCCCTCATGCCGCTCTGGAGCTTCAACAAGGAAACTATAGCTGGCGCTTGGGTTTAGCCCACACCCGCTTCCCTAATTCCACCAACCCCGATAATCAGAATACCCATCTATTTGTTGGCCTACGCAAACAGAGTTTCGACTGGCGCCAGGGAGGTGGATCTAGCATCCCCTTTGCCGGCAACCATGCCACCTTTCGGGCTAGTGCAGCAGCCCTTTACTACTTAACTGATGACAACAAGCCACTCCTTCGCGATGGCCGCTTTACCGGCAACGGTGAAAATCGGGACATTCCCCTGCTAGGTTTTAAAGTCGAGCAATTTTACAGTCGCCAAGCCTTTCTTGGCCTTGAGGTTTATGGTGCCGGCGGCGGTGGTGCCGATGGTTATGCGGCCTTTCTGGGAAGCCTAGGCCACACTATCCCCTTGGGAAGGTATCTGCAGTGGGAAAATAAATTAACGATGGGCATGGCAGGTGATGGGCGCCTGGATACGGGGGGAGGATTGGTTGGCCAATTCACCACGAATCTTAATCTGGCACTTTCCGAACACTGGTATCTTCGTGCAGGTATTGGTCGCATCAAGGCGCTACAAGGTGATTTTGCAGCAACCGTATTGGACTTTGGTATCGGGTGGCAAGCGAGCCGACCACTGGCAACAGCAGGTGCAAGCGGACTTTTCTCTACAGAGCGCTACCAGGCAATCCCCTGGCTCTCATCTCTTGCTCATAAAACCTATCTTCCCAAGCCCCATACACGCAATAAATCTGGCAATCCCTATCATAATCAGCTCCACCTGATTGGCCTTTCGTTACAACGGGCCCTCAATGAGTGGTTCTCGCTCAGTGGCAGCACCCACTGGGCCTACGAAGGTAATATCGGCTCTTATGCAGAAGGCCTGCTTGGTGTGAATATTCATCCAACACTGAGCGATACGGCAGAATGGCGATTCAAACTGGGTTATGAGCTAGGTGTTGCAGGTGGCGGGGTGATGGATATTGATGGCGGCGTCATTCACCAAGCAAATCTTGGTCTGCTATATCAAATCAACAATCAACTTAGTATTGATTTCAATATAGGGCGAATGGAAAGCCAAAATAGGACCTTTCAAGCAGATGTTCTGTTACTGCAACTTAACTGGCATCACGACAGCCTATTCCTAAAATAAAAACAGCAAAAGTACACCGAAAAATATTCTGTTCGAGTGCTTCATATAGACAAGCCTATGTGACCACTCTCCCCACATACTAGCCGACATACAAGATCACTTACTCTCTCGTAACATGAATTTCCTAAGCTAATATATATAGGACATTAATGTTTTGGAGAGCACAATGAAACACCTTCTACTCACTTTGCTTTTATGTGGTATAACGATGGGATTGTTAGGCTGCCAGCAGAGTTCTGATTCAGCACAATCTAGCTCTGCTATGACATCACTGGAAGCACAAGCTTGGTCTATGATCCGTCAAGGTGCACTACTCGTTGATGTTAGGACACAAGAAGAGTACAACCAAGGACATCTACAAAACGCATCGCTTATTCCGTATGACCAAGTAGGCATGCGCATTGCGGAGTTTGGTACCGATAAAGAGAAGCAGATAGTGCTTTATTGTCGCAGTGGAAGACGTGCAGGAGCAGCAGAGGAAGTATTACGCCAAAACGGTTTCAAGAACATCTTAAATGCCGGCGGCTATGAAGCAATGATGCAACACAAATAAGCCAACAAAATAAAAAAGCCCCACATCGACCAATGCGGGGCTTTTCACTATATAGCGAGTAGGCCAGTTTTAATAATCAAACTGACGGAATTGAGCAATACCACCAAAGCTACCCAACCAAACACTACCATTCGCAGCTTCAGCCATTGAGAACACATTATCGGAGAAGAGACCATCTCGAGTGGTCATAACCTTAAAGCCTTCACCGGTGTATTTAGCCAAACCCTTGCTAGTACCCGCCCAGATATCGCCATGCTTATCTTTATAAAGCATGAAAATATGGTTAGCTGGCAAGCCATCTTTTTGAGTAAAGGTTTTCCAATTTTTACCATCGAAAACAGAAAGTCCACCACCCCAGGTGCCGCACCATACATTACCCTTACCATCATAAACCATCGAGATGATGTAGTTAGGATTAAAGGCAATATCAACACCTTCAAGTCCTTGCTCGACCTTCTGGCGAGCATGGTGCTTACTTGCTGTTCCTGGATCATTGGTGAAGGCAATATCATCCTTCACCTCTTCATATTTTGCACCTAGACCACTTTCGTGGTTCCACGAGGTCCATTTTCCATCACGATACAGGGTAAGACCACCTTCGGTACCAATCCAGATGTCGCCATTATCACCTTCATCCAGACCATACACCCAGTCATTCGCTAGGCCATTATTAGTATTCTTAACAGTGAATGTTTCCCAAGCATCTGGGTTATCCAATTCACCACCACGGATTCTGTTAGCACCTGACCAGGTTGCAATCCATACATCGCCATTTTTTGCCACAAGCACGTCATAAACAAACTGATCGGCAAGACCTTCTGGGATGTTGTAGTTGGTCCAAGTGCCATCGATATCACGCACACTTAAACCACCACCATAAGTACCTACCGCTAACATGTCGCCAATTTTGCTAACATGGAAAACGCCGTTGGAAAGCAATGAATTACTACCAACGCTATACTGTTTATGGTCATCGGTACGGGTATTATATTCAACTACACCGCCCGATGTACCGATCCAAACCATATCGCCTTCAGCATAGATACTCTTAACATTTCGATTCCCCACTTTGAAGTGAGTGAAACGATCATATGAAGGATGATTTGACGGAGTGGGTGCTGATGAATCGTATTGTGGTATTAACTGACCATTACCAGATGTACCAGGCATCGTATGTTGCTGAGGCGCACTTGGCTGTGGAGTCGCAACCACATTTGCTGGAGCAGGGGTGCTCGCAGTCTGTTGCATGCCCGCATTGTAAGCGATGCCACCGACAACTGCAGCGACTGCAATGACAATCCCCAATGTCTTAAAATTCATTCTCGCACTTCCTCCTAAATCCTATACTTTCTGCAAATCAATTATCGAGCAATAACCGCAACACCATTACGCGTGCCAACCCACACTTCATTTTGTTGCGTCACGGCTACGTCATATACGTTATTATCAAGCAGGCCATCATCAATGGTATAGCTCTGCCAGCGTTGGCCATCAAACGAACTCAGACCACGGTTTGTTCCAAACCAAAGCACGCCATCGCTTCCCTCTGCAACACTATAAACAATATTGCCAGCAGCCCCATCATTCATGGTGTAATTAGTCCAGCCAGTTCCATTATAATGACCAATACCACCGCCCCATGTGCCTGCCCAGATAGAGCCATCATTAGCAACCTCTATATCAAACACATAGTTGGGGTTATATGTTTCCATCCCCTGTGAAGTGATACTTAAATCGTGGCGATTGCGGGTACCCAGACCAGTGTTATCACTCACACCCAGACTGTTAATATTTGGAGCACCAAGCCCTTCCGCATGCGTCCAGGTGAACCATTGCTCACCATCATACATATTGACGCCACCTTCTGTACCGATCCAAACACGATCCTGAGCATCTACATCGAGTCCATACACCCACTCATTCACCAACTCTTCAAGATAAGTTGAAAATGTTTCTGTTTTACCATCAATGCGATTTAATCCAGCCCAGGTCCCCACCCAAATAGTGCCATCCTTTTGCTCTGTAAAGGAGTAGACCCAGTAGTCTGCTAAGCCATGCATGGGAAAATAGGTTTTCCACTCTCCATCACGGAACCGGGACATACCACCACCATCAGTACCAAACCACTTATAGCCCTTACTATCAGTAAAGATGGAGAAGACATATTCATTAGCCAGCCCATCATCACGGCTATAAGTCCTTAATAGATTTTTACTATTCAAATCTACCTGAATAACCCCTACGGATGTACCAACCCACAGTGAATTAGTCGTAGGGTCTTCCGCTACTGAACGCACATATACGCCATCACCAACATTAAATGACTCAACAACCCGATATGGTGGAAGATTCTGCTGCTGTGAGGTTGTAGGACTACTAACAGGAATAGACTTTTCACTATCACTACAACCTGTCACCCCGCCCAATACACAAATACCAGCTAACAGTATCCCAATATGTTTCTTCATCTAAAGTTTCCCTTTATGGGTTTTTTTGGCGCAAATATATCACACATTCTGCAAGCCAATAAGGCTTACTCTACAAGACTATCGATAATTAAATTAACTTCATTACCGTCAGATAAATTGATAACTGCACTCAAATCCTGATAATCACCAGGCTGAGGCATGGCAGTACCTGATTTACTAACTCGAGCACCAATAACCAACTTATCAAAGTTAGACATCTTCATTGCGGGCGTCATAGCCATAGAGTCATCCAAGGTAAAGGTCATAGGCAGATCACTAACATGCTTGCGAAGAATTGCCAACGGCATACGTGGCCCCTCGGCCGCTCGGGCAAAAATGAAAACGACATCATCCGCAGATACCTTACCCTGCAACTCTGGAGATAGCTCTACAGTACCGCTTACCGATACACCACTTGCTGCAGCAACGGTTCTTTGTGGAGGCTGTTCCCCAAGGAACTGATAGACCTCGGCCAAGTTAGCCTCAATCATTTGAGCATTTTCAGAACCAGAAGGTAACTGGGTTAACAACTGCTCCCAATACTGCTTAGCTTTCTGCCAATTCTGAGCTTGATAGGCCCCCGTGCCGGCTAACCACAGAGCCTTAACATGTGTTGGGTCAATTTGCACACCACGCTCTGCAGCTTGCATTGGCTTACCCTGTAAATTGCGATTGTTAGCCAATGCCTGTGCATCAGCATAATCTGCATACAAATCAGCGCTCTCTTGTGGAACCAACTCAATCGCACGAGCATATGCCATCGCAGCCTTATCAAACTGCTGTACATAATAGAAAGAGCGGCCCAACATCGCCCACCCTTCCGCATCGTCTGGATTTTCTTCCAAACGCTGCTGCAATGATGCGATCATTTTCTCAACATCAGCACCTTGATGACCTTCAGCTGCAACTTGCGGCTTTGCATTTTCAGCATCAAGCGCCTCTGGACCACCACCGAAAGAGTTATAGAAAGAGATAGTCAGAATGGGGAGAGCAATGATTATCACCCAAGCGGAAGCCTTTGCGGCCATCGTATGAGCAATATCGTCACTACTTTGATTCATCTCTTTTTCTGCAGCAGTGGATTCCAGCAGCTCACGCTCCAAATCCTGCTTAGCCAGCTCAAACTGCTCTTGGCTAAGCGTGCCATTTGCCAGATCTCGCTCCAGCTCAGCAACTTGGTCTTTATAAACTGCGATACTCAGTTCTTCACGCTTTATCTGATCTCGTTGTGTCTGTGTTTGTTGAAATAGTGGCGGGATAACAAACAATAGCGCTGCAACAATCAGCAGTACGACAATTACCCAGAAAAAAATCATTTGTTATCCTCTCCCGATGACTGCTTGAGCAGCTCTTCCACTCGCGCATGATCTGCCGCAGTTAACTTCTCTTCGTCACCAGCTGCACCTGTTGTGCGCCGTTTACGAATATTAAATATTAATATCCCTAGCCCAACAGCGAATAGGATAAATGGCCCAAACCATAATAGATAAGTTGTGGGTTTAACAGGTGGGCGATAGCGCACAAAGTCACCATAACGCTGCACCATATAATCCACAATCTCATCCTCAGTCTTGCCTGCTACCAACATTTCCCGAACCTGGCGACGTAAATCTACCGCAAGCTCAGCATCAGAATCGGCGATGGTCTGATTCTGACAAACCAGACAACGCAGTTCATGAGCAACAGACATTACCTTAGCTTCTAACACAGGATCTTCCGCCATTGGCACTGCCTCATCTGCTGAGACAGAAAACGATACCATCAAAGATGTGGCCAATACCGCAGCTCTTAATCGCTTACTTATACGCATGCTTCTACTGCCTCTCTACCAACCTGATTACTGGCATCCGCTTTTTTCAGCTTGTCCACTAAAGGAAGAATACAGTTACGCAAATGCTCAGCGGTCATAGCACCAATCACTTTGTGTACTACCGTTCCATTTTTATCAATCAAGAAAGTCTCTGGAGTACCCGTTACACCATAATCAATGCCGACGCGCCCATCAGCGTCATAGGCATTGGCAATATAAGGATTTCCACTTTGACGCAAGACCAACCGCGCATCAGAGCGTTTATCCTTATAGTTGATCCCATAAATATCAACCAAACCACTACGCTGAAGCTCCATCAACAACGGGTGCTCATATTTACAGGTTACACACCATGATGCCCAGACATTCAGCAGATAGACCTTTCCAAGCAACTGATCACGGCTGATATTCTCTTCCGGCGCTAGCAGTTTAGGCAGTTCAAACTGCGGTGCTTGTTTACCAATAAAGGGAGAAGGTACTTCACGCGGCTTCAGACTTAGCCCTACGTAAAGAAATCCCGCTAATACCAAAAAAAGAACCAAGGGTATAATATATTTCACGATCAAACACTCCCAGCAGCGGCCGCGGCAGTCGTACTATTGGCAACAGTACTCTTCTTTCTTGCGCGGATGCGGTAGCGACGATCACTGGCAGCAATCAGACCACCAATGGCCATGATCATACAGCCACCCCAAATCCAGTTTACAAACGGTTTATAATAGACGCGTACACTCCATGCTCCATTACCTACTGGTTCACCCAGCGAAACATAAAGATCACGGAAGATACCACTATCGATTCCGGCCTCAGTCATTGGCATTGTCTGCACGCGATATACGCGCTTCTCTGGATTCAGCACCAAATACTCTTTTCCATCTTTGAATACTTGAATGGTACCCATACTTGCCTCGTAGTTAGGCCCTGGAACATTCGCGACACCATCAAAGCGGAAGGTATAATTGGCCATGCTGACAGTCTGCCCAACCTCCATGCGCATATCTTTTTCTTGCTCATAGGTTTCAACCATGGCGACACCTACGATGAAGACAGCAACACCAAGATGGGCAAACTGCATACCATAAAAATTGCGAGGAATTTGTGCAAAACGAGTCATTACTGAGCCTTTATTACTCGGCGCAGTAAGCCTCTCATAAAATTGTCGAACCATTGATGCAACGATCCACACCGACATAATCAGTGCCACTGAAGTCATCGCATTCCATTCGCCCATGGTAAATGGCAGCAATAAGCCAATAATGATTGCAGAAACAAAAGCTATGCGCAGACGCTTCCACAAATCAGGTACGGAAGCCCCCTTCCAACGAGCCAACGGCCCAACACCCATCAGGAAGACAATGGGTAACATCAATGGAACAAATACGGCGTTAAAATATGGAGGTCCAACTGATATCTTACCCATCCCCATTGCATCCAGAAGCAAAGGATAGAGCGTACCCAACAATACTGCCGCCATAGCCACAACTAACAGTACGTTATTGGTCAGCAACATTGACTCACGGGAAACTAAATCAAAGCGCCCCCCCAGCCCGACTTTCGGTGCACGCCACGCATAAAGTGCCAATGAAACACCAATGGTCATCAATAAGAACATAAGGATGAACGAACCACGCTCTGGATCTGTGGCAAAAGCATGTACAGAGGTCAACACTCCTGAACGAACTAGGAAGGTACCCAGCAGACTTAATGAGAAAGCAAAAATAGCTAGCAGAACAGTCCAATTCTTGAAGCTAGCACGCTTTTCAGTTACAGCCAGTGAGTGCAGCAACGCCGTGCCAACCAGCCAAGGCATGAATGAGGCATTTTCTACCGGATCCCAGAACCACCAGCCACCCCAGCCCAGTTCGTAGTATGCCCACCATGAGCCCAAAGCAATACCAATGGTCAGAAATATCCACGCAACAGTTGTCCAGGGGCGAGACCAACGAGCCCAAGTCGCATCAAGTCGTCCACTCAGTAACGCTGCAATTGCAAACGCAAACGCAACTGCAAAGCCAACATACCCTAAATAGAGCATCGGTGGGTGAATAACCAATCCCGGGTCTTGCAACAACGGATTCAAGTCTCGGCCATCTATCGCAGCAGGCAGCAGACGATCAAAAGGATCAGAGGTCAACAGCATAAACAGGATAAAACCAATGACCACTACCCCCATAACCCCCAACACGCGAGCCACCATATCCAGAGGCAGGTTGCGACTGAAGGTTGCGACAGCAATAATCCAGATGCTCAGAGATGTGGTCCAGAACAACATGGAGCCTTCATGCCCACCCCAAACACCGGCAATCTTATATTGAATAGGCAAGGCACTATTAGAATGTCCGGCGACATACAGCACCGAAAAGTCATCAGTAATAAAAGCATAGGTTAGGCACAAATAGGCAATGAACATAAAGACAAACAAGCCCACAGCAGCCGGCCTCGCCAGGGCCATCCAGGGATGGATCCCTTTCGCAGCCCCCACAATAGGCAATGTCCCTAGCACTACGGCCATACACAGTGCCAGGATTAATGAAACATGACCAATCTCAGGGATCATTCAGACTACTCCTCACTTACAGGCTATTGTTGGTCGGCACCTCTGCGGGTGCCTTATCAGTTGTAGCCGCCTCGGTACTTTCCAGGGCAGCCTGTTTTTCCATCTCAGCCTTTTCCAAGGCCTCCGCTACTTCTGGCGGCATATAATTTTCGTCGTGCTTAGCCAACACCTCCTTGGCAGTAAACATCCCTTGCGCATCCAGCTTGCCTTGCGCCACAACGCCCTGCCCTTCGCGGAACAGGTCAGGCAAAATGCCGACATACTTCACGTCAACGGCTTGTGCTCCATCCGTCACTTTAAACATCACCGTCAAACCATCATTTTCGCGCTGAAGAGAGCCAGCTTCGACAATCCCACCGAGCCGGAAAGTATGATCTTGTGGTGCTTCCTTGTTATGCACCTGAGTTGGACTGAAGAAGAACACCATATTCGAATTAAAGGCATTCATTACCAGAAATACTGCGGCGGAAAATCCAAGGACGCCCACCAATACGATCATTAAACGTTTTTGTCTTGCTTTCATGCTTTCTCTACCATCTTTGCTCTGGCAGACACCTGTCTCTTCAGGCGCTGAACCAGATTCTTGCGGCGTTTTCTCACCACAATTAATTCAATCAGGATGAACAGCATCAATACACCGAACGATCCCCACACATAGAGGCCATGCCCCCCCATAGCAAAGAATTCTGATGGACTACCCCAGTTCATTTTTCTTTACTCACCTCTTCGACCAACCAAGTGGTATCTCGTTCACGTTCAATTATCTCATTACGTACACGCATCAACGTAACAGCGATGGTATACATCCAAAATGCAAATACCATAATTAGCAACGTAGCAAACATATCATTGCCCATACTGGTTTTATTAGTGGTTATAGATGCTCCCTGATGTAGGGTATTCCACCATTTTACAGAGAAATAAATAATTGGCACATTAACCACCCCAACCAAGGCCAGAATACCACTCGCCTTTGCTGCACGATTAGGGTCATCGATAGCAGCACGTAGCGAGATATAACCTAAGTAGAGGAATAACAATAATAATTCTGAAGTCAAGCGAGCATCCCACACCCACCACGCGCCCCAAGTTGGCTTTCCCCAGAGTGATCCAGTCCAGAGTGCGACGAAGGTAAAAATAGCACCACTCACCGCCAAGGCACCTGCCATCATATCAGCCAGTTTCACATTCAGCACAAAGTAGATTCCGGCGTAGATTGCCATTAGGAAATAGATAAACATCGACATCCACGCCGCGGGCACATGGATATACATGATTCGATAGCTATTTCCTTGCTGATAATCGGGCGGGACCACAAAAAATGTCATATATAGACCCATTACAGCGAGAATCACTGCTATCCAAGCAAACCATGGAATCATCTTTCCTGCCAGCGGATAAAAGTTACGTGAAGACGCAAACTTCAGCCAACTAATAGACTTCTTTTCACTCTCTTGTGTGGCCATTAATCCACCCTACTCCATCGAAATCTTCAATGCTGCTGCGGACGCCCAAGGGGTTAGCAGCAACGATAACACCAAAAAAGCACCTAGCAGCGAGAAATGCGCCTCTGTGCCTAGCCCTGCATTCATTGAGGAAACTGCACCCGTACCAAAAATCAAAACAGGTACAAACAATGGCAGAATCAGTAACGACAGCAGAACCCCCCCCCCGCGCACACCTAAAGTTAATGCCGCCCCAATGGATCCAATCAAACTCAAAACTGGGGTACCAAGAAGCAGCGTCAGCGTTAGCACCTGAATTTCATCACCATTTAACCCCAGCAACAATCCTAATAGAGGCGTCAGAATCACGAGTGGTACACCAGTTAACAGCCAGTGAGCAGCCACCTTACTCAGTACTATTAGCGCCAGTGGCTGGGGAGAGAGAATCATCTGTTCTAGCGTCCCATCCTGGTAATCAGCGGAGAATAGTCGCCCCAGAGAGAGCATAGTAGCCAGCAATGCAGCCACCCAAATCACACCTGGTGCAATTCCGCGCAACACCTCCATTTCTGGGCTCACTCCCAGAGGAAACAGCGAAACTACGATGATAAAGAAGAAGAGTGAGGTCATTACATCCTGAGGGCGACGCATTGCCAACAGAATATCTCGACAAACCATTAAAGAGATGACCGAAAACATCTTACTTCCTTACGCAGACAACTGCAGCTGATTGACTACGCCTTCAATATCGACGTCCTGATGGGTCGTGAGTAATACCATCCCCCCCTGCTGAAGATGCTCAGCGATCACTTGCTGCAACACCCCAATAACCGCCACATCTAGTGCTGTATACGGCTCATCCAACACCCATAGGCTGGTTGTAGTCAACAATAAGCGGGCCAATGCCACTCGCCGACGCTGCCCCTGCGATAACACCTTTGCCGGAAGATCAATCCGCTCTCCCAAACCAATTCGAACCAGGGCATCAATTAACTTATCTTCACTATGGGAATCTCCTGCAAGCAATGTGGATGTGCGCAGATTTTCCAGAACGGTTAAATCATCCTTCACACCATTGTGATGACCGATATAGGTCAAAGCCCCCCGAAAATTCTCACCTTGCTGACGAAGTGAAAGTTCATTCCAGAGAATCCGCCCCTCCTCTGGCTGCGAAAGCCCACAAATGGTCCTCAGCAGGGTAGTTTTACCACTACCATTTGCCCCTTTTACGTGTAGAAGCTCACCTGGCTTAACAGAAAAGCTCAGCCCACTGAACAGTACATTGTCGCCCCTCACGCACTCAAGATCGAGGATTTCCAGCATCGCCTGGTCACTTCTTTAAATTATGATTCTTATAAAAGGCCACGAGTTTAACATTATCACTAGCACTGCTCCAGCCCTTTACGGCTGCCTTTAAACCCGTAATATTTCCCTACTGAGAGTATGCTGAATTTTCGATCAAACTCCGCATTTCAGGACTATCCCACTCCCGTTCACCATGAATAACATCTACAACCATGCCCTGGGGATTAATAAGCAAGGTAGAAGGCAGCGCCTCAACACGCAGTTGGCGTGATATAATCTCACCACTAGGGTCCAACATATTATAAAAATAGATATTACGCTCTAATAAAAACTCTCGGGCTAAGTG
>JBNKQQ010000012.1:0-69110 GCA_050295955.1 Thiohalomonadales bacterium | reverse complement strand
AATGAAGTTGAGCGCCTTTTTCGTCGATTAAAAGGCTTCCGAAGAATCTTCTCGCGATTCGATAAATTGGATGTGGTTTTTAGATTTTTTATTAACTTCGCACTAATCGTTGATTCATTGATTAGTGTTAACAGGCCCTAGTAAAATATATAGCCCCATTATAAGAATATCCTTCAAAAAGACAGCCCTATCTTCTACGGATCTATCACTACCGAAAACTGATAACTTCCATAGCGCGCCAAATAACCAAACCCTGCAGGATAATCATAAACAGACGGTCCTGTAGTAATAGCAATATAAATTGTCTCATCACTGCTAGGAATATAATCCAGACGAGAACTGAAGTTGCTGCCGTTATGCATGGGACTGATACATTTCCCAACAATATCATCACAATCCGTTCCATCATCATTACTGACAATTTCACTTCCCGCCGCATCATATAGCGTAATTAAAGTATCTGCACCATTACGTAAATTGTAAGTATAGAAACGATAGGTATGATTTGCAGTAAGCGTAATGGCATAGTAATCCACATCTCTCCCTTCCACACTCTGATATAGGTAATGTTGCGCACCATTAATGCAAGTATAAGGAAAACTACTAACTCCTGTAGTTTGACAGTCCTGAACTGTCGCATCGGCCATCAGATTATCTTGCTCATTACTATCCCAGGTATAAAAGATCTGCCTGCCCATCAAAAGGGTTTGAATATCCTGTCTCTGAGGTATACTTAAAGTCCCTAGCAGATTAATCCCATCCCAATAAGCCTCTAGCGTATCGACTGTAGTATTGCTTTTCATATGATTCATTAATACCGACCACGAGAGTTGGCGGGTATAGCTCTGTTCCAGCTCCCACATCACATTTGCCACAGCCCCTTCATTCGTCGCATAGAGGTAAGGTGAGACTTTCATTGCCGAGATATCAGCAGAGATAGCTGCAGTCGTTTCATAGTTATCGATATAATAACTCGTGGGAAGGAAACTCGGGATCGATAGCCTTTGAGGATAATTTTCCCTTAACCATGCCTTTAATGAAGATTGAAAATAGTTGGCGTAACCTTCGCTCCAGGTCAAGCGAAGATCAAGTTGGTTATTTTCAAAATAGTGCATACCACCAGGAGAATTTCCGATATTCAGTTCATTTTCAATGAAATGAAAATACTCATGCCAAAGTACATCATCATCATGCTCATCACTATCAACAGTACCATTGAGAATGTAAATACCTGGCCCATTATCACATCCATAGATATCCGACACACCACAAGCATAGGTACCCGCACCATTTCCCACCTGCCAATAGGCATTGAGCGTTGTAAGCACATTCACAGCACCTTGCAATGTATTGAGGTACTCATTCCCTATGGTCAGCACATCCAAGATATTAAATACACCAGCCATACCACTGTTTCTATCAATTGCTAAGCTCAAGCTATTAGCCGTTGGATCTGGATAAAGCTTCACATCACGGGTCACTGCGTAGAGTGCAGATAAAAGATCTCTTACTGAGATGGCATAGTGACTCGTACTAGCAGTTTGGGCCAATACCCGTACCTGATAACAACCACTATCAATATCGGCGAAACTAAAAGCCCCACTGTCATCACTGGCAGTACTAGCAATAACTTGCGCCTGTTCGTTTACCAGCTCTACCACGGCATGGCGCACCGCCTTGAAGGGCTCTACCCCCATAAAACCACTACTCTCGGTATAGAGGCGGTCCTGATAACTGACCATGCCACTCAAACTCGCCGTCCCAACCTCAACATCACAGCTGATTTGGGGTGGCAACAAGTCATCCTCGCCACCTCCTCCACAACCGGTCAAATTAAGAGCTAGAATCAGTAATAGCAATAAAATAACCAAATGATTCATAGACTACTCATGATCCAGAGAGATTTCCCGTAGGCGACGCCCTTCACTAATCACCTCTCTTCCGAGCTGGTAAGTTTCCTTCTCACCCTGCTGCAACATGCGTGATTGATCGCCCAAGTGATAGGTAATCTGAGCACGGGTTGCTAAGGCGACATCCTGAGCAAAGGCGGTGATGATGATGGGATTATCCAGTGTTAAATCAAACTGGGCGGTAAAAATCAAAGAGAGGCTTTCCCCAGCAGCAATAGCGCCTTGCCAATGAGTATTGCCACTGGTGATAACAGCCCTCTGAGGCAGCGTTACCTCTACCACTAAATTGGATATTGCAACGTGGCTGGTAACCTGAATCTCCAGCGTGTCATTCAGCTCAGATGGCGCCTTCTCCTGCTCAATAACTTGAATTATGAGGGGATTGTTAGGCTTGTACTGTGGCATATCGTCAGGCTGACAACCTAACAGCATCAGCAATACGCTAAAATAAATAATAAGACGCATGTCTCATTCCACATTGTTCTATTAAGTATTATTGAATCGTCCTATTGATATCGGCACTTTTGACAAATTCACACAATCGTTTTTACATAATTAGTCTAGCCTGCCATAAAAAAGAAGGGGGCTTCGCCCCCTTCTCTCTCCTATCAAAAAGTATAGACTAACGTGTGCGCATCAAACGAATAGCCTGCCTCGCCCTGTTACGCTGTGTCGCAGACTTATTATCCGCTTGCGTACCACTACTAACACCGGGTTTCCAGAAGTAGCCATCGCCATCTGAAGCACCTGGTGAATTAAGCCAAACTTCATGGCCATGACAGGTGTCGGTATTACACCCTTCAACACGGATGAAGAGCTCTTGAGCACCAGCAGGAATGTTGGCATCCAGGCTAAATGCACCGGTTTGTGGATCATAGCTCATGGGTAGGTCACCCCACTCATTCACCGCAATCAGACTGCTATCAAATCTCAGCTCAACCGATTGATTGGTCGCGCTGTCCTGATAGCTGACAGAAGCCATAACTGCATCGACAACAAAGTTAGCCACATCCACCGTACCACTTACTGTTGTAGCCGCAGTATCATTACCTACGCCAGTGCTACCATTAGCATGACTAGTAATCATCACGTAACGAGGTGGCATCACACCATTACTGGTTTGAATATCCAGATCGAAGTGATTCCAGGCACTATCGTTGATGCTGATAAAATTGCTGCCATTGTACAGTGTGACATCAAAAGTGAAGCTACCATTTTGATCAATTACAAACTCACCCCAGCCACTACCCACAAAGTACTCACCACTACCTGCCCCAGCAGTAGTCGTACCTGTGATAGTCAGAGTAGTCGCCATACCGGCATCCCACATAGCAAAACCACAATCGAAAGGTGATGAAAGATCACTAACACCCATTGGCAAATTCAGTGAGATAGCTGGACTACCTACTACACCATTAGTGGATTGCAGACTAAAACCAAACCAGTTATGTCCATCAGAGAGATCAACCCACTGATATCCATCGATAATATCGATAGTTGCAGACCAATCATAGCTGCCTAACTGGTTGGCGGTAGTTGCTGATACTGCTGAAGTTTCACTACGAGTACCACAGCTAGACTGAGCAACCTTCACAACACGCCCTGGGATGTTGGTAGTACCAAAGACCACTACCTGAGTTTCGCTACCTGCATTGTAGGTTTCGAACTCAAATGGCAGTGCTGCGCCAGAGACAGTCTCTACCCCACCAAGATCAAGCACTGGTTCTGAGTAGCTACAGGTCGATGAAGTGCTTAGCTCAAACCAGGCACTGGATAAATTGGTATCATCCCAGAAGTTAACGGAGTTGTGAGCATTAGTACCACTTACCAGTGGAACTGTTGCACTAAAGGTTACGGTGTCGGTCGCAGCGCCACCACCCGCCAGCAATATCTCCTGATTCTCCCAGTAGGCATTGCCATCAGCTGAACCACTCCAATCAACCCACAGCCGGGTCGTATTGGCAGGTACAACACCTTCAATGGTCGCAGTACAGCCTGTAGTTTGTACGGGTGGAATATTGCCACTGCTATCTGGCGTTACCGCCACACCATTTACTGCACTGATTTCAGGGCGAGGCAATACTGCACCATTCTCAGTGTATACATTCAGGTTGTACCAGTGATTGTTATCGTCATCGATACCAATCCAGTTCCAGCCCTCATACAACGTGATAGTGAGAGTATATTCGTTAAGGTTAGCAGTGGGTGTCAGCACCCCTTCATTCCACACACCTTGAGAACCCCCATTATAACGTGGGCTGAGACCGGCATCATTCAACACCACGGTAACGGTCAGTTCATTGGTTGCAACGGTCACATCCGTCGCATTCCAATCAGAACCCATACCCCAGTCACCCGTATTTGTCGCTGCACCTTCTGAAGTCACAACAGAGACCAAATCAACAGGTGGTACGAAGGCTTGTCCCGCATCGGTTTTGACACCAAAGCTGCCAGTTATCCAATCACAATTCATCATCATCGTATCACTACAAGCCATGATATTGATGGAGATCCAGTTTTCACCATTGAAGATTGGCATATTCTGAACATCCACTAGGCCTGTTCCCGCAGTGTATGTAAGTACGCTGCCTTGACCTGCTTTCTCATTGAAATAGGCCCCACTATCGTTATAGACATTCACATCCACCTCAATCATCACTGCAGAAGCAATAGAGGGATTATTGATATCTACCTGAGCAGTAAATGTCAGTGAAGTCGCTGTTGTAGATTGACCATAGTTCCAGGCATCCATATCCACTACAGTACCGACTTGGTCTTTGATCTGACCAAAATTCACCACCGGCAGAATACCGCCACTCGTGGAAACCTGGAAGAACCGATAGAGATCAACACCATCCGAAAGTTCTATCCGATTCCAGCCTTGATAAAGATCAAGAGTAATCGTTGCTTGACCATTTTGATCGAAGGTAATTTGACCTCCATCCCAACCAGAGTCACTACTAAGATCGTACCAACCCATGCTACCCGCATTGGTATTAGGCGTGTTCAGCACAATAGTCACTTGGCTTGCGCTACCAACATCATATCCCTCATACATCTCACTATAAATCAGTGGGGTACCCAAAGCGGCATTGCCTGAGTAGAGGGTCATATCTAGGTCTTTACGAGCACCTGGATTTTTGAAGCGTTTTACCGCACTAACCGCAGCAATATCACGAATCAATTCCGCTTCAGAGACGCTACTAGTCGTACCGCTAAAGTTACTGGTTTTCAGAGTCCGCAGACCGATGACTTCCCAGATAAACTCTTCACCTGGATTTTCAATACCCCAGTTACGATCACTTTCAAACCCAAACTGATCACTCACATCTATCGCACCTTGTGGCAGGCCATCGTTATTACCTGTGACATCAGGAATAGTAAAGGTCAAATCAGCAGAAGGGTCGCTATCATCATCGATACTGGTTTTGTTAACTACCATGGCAAAGCCCAGCTCACTTGGATCACGGTTATTAGCCACCATAAACAGATAGCTGCCTACACCTGTAACATGGCTCCAGCTCAGAGTCAGTGGATCTTGGTCACTTGGCACCGCAGACAAAGTATCACCATTAGTCACCGTAGCCCCTGCACCATCCTTCAAAGTCACCTCAATCAACTCATGACTGACCAATTCAGTACCACGATGATCAAACCCTTCAGAGAGACGGGAGATTTTCCAGTCGCCATTCACCAGCTTGACTGATGCATAGAAGTCATCATCGGGGGTCGACTCTGCACACTCTTGGCTGGTATTGGTAGAGCTGCTGTTAAAGACAAATTGTAGATTGGCATTATTGGCATCGACGATATTAACATTGCCAACCACTTCACCTGTCAGTGCATTTCCACAATACTTCCACTGATTAAAGGCCATTTCCAATAGTGAGGTAAATTCTTTCACACTCAGGCGACCATTGCGGTTAATATCCTCTTCCATAAAGCCGTTTTCATTGATGTTGTATTCAAAGACAAAACCCGCCGCCATCAGCGCTTGAACCTGCGTTAAATTGTACTCATTAAAGGCCCGCATCCACTTAGCAAACACCTCAGCAACTTTGGCTTGGGCTGTCTGGGTTTCAGTACCAGCGGTTGAATCCACACCATCCGCATTGGAAGGAGACTCAGTAGTAAAGTTAGTAGTGAGTTCAGTAGCCCCATTACCAGCAAGATCTTTAAGCCCAGAAATCAGCATGGTGTAGCTGGCGCTCAGTTGTAGTGGCTCACTCAGATCAAACTCGTAAACATAAGCACCACCACTTTCCCCAACATACAACACGCCAGGACGGTCACCCACGCTTGGCGTTGAATCCAAACGCAAACTGTTGATATCAAGTAGCTCATCAGACGAGATTCGCACTGGCGTGCTCGTCGCCACATTCGTTGAATTATTTGTCGGAGACATAACAGTAACCGTTGGGGCAGTACTGTCTACAGCAGTAGCTGTCATGGTCCCCGTAGCGTCATAGCCCAGCGCATTGCCATAAACATTGGTAACCGTTGAGGGTACTGAGATGTTGTAGTCACCCGCCACTAAAGTTGCTGCGGGTTCGAAGGTAGCAGTCAACCAATCGGCAGAAAGTGCCCAGTTACCATCAACCGTCGCACTGTTCTGCTTTACGGTGATATTCTGGATACTGCCACGGCTCATTGCCATATCAAAACCAATCTGAATATCAGCATTGGTTGGCATGGAAGCAGGTCCCCAGGTATAAGTACCATCGGTATTTTTCTCCATACCAAACATCGTCACCACCCGAGGGGTCACATCACTTGGCTCTGCCTCCACATCATCCACTGATACGGTACCTTGGGTCGCACTAAAGGCTGGCTGCACGGCAACTACAGGGTCAGTAGTCACACCCGCTACAGGATCAAATGTACTGGGCTTATAGATCAACATGGTGTAAGTACCCACCGGGATAGGATCACCATCCGTATAGGCACTGCCGTTATTCGCGGCATTCATTAATTTGGTAAATGAGTAGTTGCCCTGATCATCGGTCGTCGTTTCCGAAACAGGACTTAGCCATTCAGGGTGGTCTGCATTATAGAGATAGACATTGGCACTTGAAATCACATCACCTGCTGCAAAGCTGGGAACATCAACAACGGCGTCAGAAATGACAGGCTTGTTCAGTACCTGATAGCCGCCACCATAGACCGGCTTCATTTTCGGTGCCTGACTCATAGCTTTCATTGTTTGTACGGCAGGCTTGTTGGTGTTCACGCCAATGGATGACGACAGCACCTTGCCGGAGATCACTGTCGTTTGTACCGCGGTATCATCTCCGCCACCGCCACCGCCACAGGCGCCAAGTAGCACACTCATGCCGATTACTGCAGCAATTCTTCGTAAATATCTAAAACTTTCACTATCGCTCAATTGAGTCATTAGTCGTTCCCCTATATGCTGTGTCGGTAATATGCTTGAAGCCATTTATCCCTACTTCAAGCCGCCGATGTATGCGGCAAAAACCTTTAAAGTAACCACCCAAAACAGGCCTGCCTGGCATTCCACGTTATTCGGTTGGCAATATTATCTCTTTAGAAAAAAGAGAAAATTAATTAAATCCTTATTAAATACAGACAGTTGCTTTTTTATAGGCACAATTATTGAATGGGTATAGAAATAATCGAACGAAAAAGTGGTTACTGATAGTAAATATCAATATTGTGAAAGAGATAGCACAAAAGATAGTGACACGGGCACATCACTCCTGACATACCCTCCTCCGGCAATCCACACAGATAAAGCAACATCCCAATATCTACCCAGTGCCGGAAATAGAAAATTTTTCACGACGCCTCCGAATGCCATTGCGCTAGGAAATCCCTAAAGAAACCCAATCATCGCTACCAATCCTGCTACTGATAAATACCACTCAATATGGACAATGCATCAATTCACAATTGGGTAAGCATTCATAATGCAAAGTACACGACGGACCTCTTTATGAGTCATCATAGATAATCAAGCAAATTCACCTCTCTTGCATCGTTGGCACATGACTTGCCTGCTCATCATATATTTTCCTAAAAGGACTATTCTTGTTGTGTTCATTTCAACCCAGCAGCAATTCTTGCGAACTTCGAGACAACATTGGCACAAAATGGATATGGAACATAGCGCATGACAACCTAGGAAAGAACCAATGCATGACACTTTTGACGCTATCAATGAACAAGAATGGGTTATTTGGAATGGCACACACGGCCTCGTTACGACAGTAACAATTGGTCAAATTGAAGCTAATGCTAGCGGGAAAATAGCTTGGTTAGATGAGCCCTTTGATATGGTAGGCCCATTCAACCTGAACGAATTGGAAACACATGGAAAAATTGCCTTTGCTGCGGCAATCATCATGTCACGTCAGCGATGGCGAGAGGAGCAAGTGGAATTACGACGAGAGTCATTAAGGCTGCGCCGAGAAGCGCAGACACGAATATATGAGAGGTTTGCTAATTTCTCAAGCAACCAAACCAAGCATCACCCTAACCACAAGCTCTTCAACGAGCAAGATCATCGAGAGACACTAAACCTACCCGTCAATGGAAAACTCGAACCACGTCAAATCAATGCCGCTTTTAGACGGCTAGCCCAAAAAGCGCATCCCGATGCAGGCGGGAGCCATGAACAATTTGTGCGCATTACAGAAGCCCGTAACGCATTGCTCAAATATATTTCATGACCAAAAGTGCCGCGGAATAAATACAATCCATTAGTAACTTCATTTGTAATTTAGGATTTGCAGTAAGGCCTGAATCATAAACGGGTAAATCAATTGAAATTTTTATATAAAAAAGGGCGATTTTAAAATCGCCCTTTTCTTTGAAGGATCGCTCTCTACTATCCTTTGTATCGCTGCATTACCAGGGTTGCATTAGTGCCACCAAAGCCAAAACTGTTACTCATTACAGTATCCAGATGACACTCTTCCAACGTCTGCACAATGGGAACCCCTTCCGCAGCCTCATCCAGGGTTTCAATATTGGCTGAAGCCGCAATAAAGCCCTCTTCCATCATAATAATGGAATAAATTGCCTCATTTACCCCAGCAGCACCCAGTGCATGGCCGGTCAATGACTTAGTTGAGCTGACCTTAGGCACATCGTTACCAAAAACCTCACGAATGGCACCCAATTCCTTCATATCCCCTGCAGGCGTACTGGTACCATGAGCATTGATGTAATCGATTTTATTTTCAACGGTAGACATCGCCAACTGCATACAGCGAACAGCACCCTCACCCGATGGCTGCACCATATCGTAGCCATCTGAGGTTGCGCCGTAGCCGACGACTTCAGCATAGATTTGGGCACCACGCGCTAGAGCGTGTTCCAGCTCTTCGAGTACCACAACGCCACCACCACCAGAGATAACAAAACCATCACGGTCCGCATCATAGGCCCTGGATGCTTTCTCAGGGGTTTCGTTGTATTTACTGGAAAGCGCGCCCATCGCATCAAACATCATGGAGCCTTCCCAGCCTAGCTCCTCAGCACCACCGGCAAATACGATATCCTGCTTGCCCATTTGAATCTGTTCATAGGCATTACCGATGCAGTGAGCACTGGTGGAGCAAGCTGAGCTCATAGAATAGTTGACGCCCTTGATCTTAAAGGCCGTTGCCAAATTAGCAGAGGTGGTTGATCCCATGGTTTTGGGCACCATATAGGGACCAACGCGACGAATTCCACGGTCCCGGAGGATATCGGCAGCCAGCACGGTATTCGCATGTGAGGCACCACCAGAGCCCACCACCAATCCGGTCCGGACATTGCTTACCTGATCCTCTTTTAAGCCAGAGTCTTCAATCGCCTGCGCCATGGCAATATAATTGTAAGCAGCAGCATCTCCCATAAAGCGACGTAGCTTACGGTCAATCAAAGCCTCTTGATCAATATTGATTGAGCCATGAACATGGGAGCGAAAGCCCTTTTCTGCATATTCAGGCGCAAATTCAATACCGGATTTACCCTGACGCAACGACTCCGCCACCTCTTGCTTACTGTTACCGATACTGGAAACAATACCCAGACCTGTAATAACTACCCGCTTCAAGACATGCCCCCTTAAAAATCTTCCGTCTTGGTGAATAAACCCACACGCAGATCCTTGGCAACGTAGATTTCACGACCATCTACTTCCATACGCGCATCGGCGATTCCCATCACCAACTTACGCATAATCAACCGTTTGATGTCGATATAGTAGGTCACTTTTTTGCATTCCGGCGTTACCTGACCGGTAAATTTCACTTCGCCTGCCCCCAGCGCACGACCACGACCAGGCCCACCCATCCATCCTAGATAGAAGCCAACCAGCTGCCACATGGCATCCAGCCCCAAGCAGCCCGGCATGACTGGGTCATTCTCAAAATGACACTCAAAAAACCACATATCCGGCTTAATATCCAGTTCTGCTACCAGCTGCCCCTTTCCGTAGACACCGCCCTCTTCACTGACATTTACAATGCGATCCAGCATAAGCATAGGTGGCAGCGGCAACTGCGCATTACCTGGACCAAAAATCTCGCCCTTTCCACATCGGATTAGGTCTTCGTAGGAGTAACTCGATTGTTTTGTCATTATATAGTCTCAATCAACCGGCAAACTGGACCGGCTTCTTCTATAGTGCACGCGATAAAAATTGGCGGCATTATACTCCAATTCCACACTCAATCCTAATGCAATCCAGTAATTATCCCATTAGACCTAAGGGATTAAACAATTACATTACGTGGCTCACCTCTGGAAAACGCCTCAATATTCCGTTGCAACTCATCCGTCAGACGCTGGCGCGCCTGCACACTGGCCCACGCCACATGAGGTGTAAGAATCAAATTGGGTAACTCATTGGAAAGCAATGGATTATTAGCAACTGGGGGCTCTTGAGCCAGCACATCAACCCCAGCGCCCGCCAAACGACCTTCCCGCAAGGCATCGGCCAATGCCACCTCATCTACTATACCACCTCGAGCGGTATTGATCAGAATCGCATCAGGCTTCATCATCGCCAACTCTGCAGCCCCAATTAAATTTTTGGTTTGTGGCGTCAATGGACAGTGCAGGCTTAATACATCAACCTGAGATAACAACTCTGCCAGAGGAATACGCCCCTCCTGGGGCTCACCACCAGGTCGCTGTGCCAGCAGCACCTTCATTCCAAAACACTCTGCAACCTTAGCCACCTCTTTGCCCAGCGTACCATGACCCACTATGCCTAAAGTTTTCCCATTCAGCTCCTGCATGGGAAAATCCAGTAGACAAAATTGCTCACTACGCTGCCACTCTCCAGCGGAGACCATCCGCTGATAATCAGGAAGGCGACGACACAACCCCAGAAGCATTGCAAAAACCTGCTGAACTACTGATGGCGTACTATATCCTCGCACATTACAAACTGTTACCCCGTAACGAGCCGCCGCATCAAGATCTACGTTGTTATATCCTGTAGCAGCAACGCAGATTAGCTTCAGCCCAGGGACCGCAGCCATGACAGCCTCATCAATTACCACTTTATTGCTAATGGCAACGGCCGCCCCCTGCAGGCGCTCAATAGTTTGTTCTGGCTTAGTAGCGGGATAGGCATACCAGTCGGTCACGGCCCCTTTTAGCCCAGAAAGGTCCATATCACCTTGATCCAAGGTATCCAAATCTAGAAATACTGCACGCATTTGCTCATCATCCTGGGTTAAACTGGGCAACAACTCTATTGATTTATGTAGCCATGTGCAACCCGAAACCCAATGTCTATGTCAGCGCCTGCCTGCTGGGCGAGCGGGTACGTTATGATGGCAAAAGCAAAACCCTCCCCTATCTAACCCAAAGACTCAGTCGCCATTGCAACCTCACCCCACTTTGCCCAGAAGTATCCATCGGCATGGGCACACCTCGCCCACCCATCCAGGTAGTTAAAGGTAATGAGGAAAATCTCGCATTAGAAGTGGAAAACCCTCGGCACAGCTTTGGCCAACCCTTGAGGGCATTTGCCCAGCGCCATGTACAGCAGTCAAATGATGCTTGTGGATACATTCTTAAATCTCGCTCCCCAAGCTGTGGTAGTGGGAACACTCCCATTTTTCACAACCAGCATGTTATTGAACAGGGTGATGGACTGTTTACCGAAGCAGTTAGAAATCACCCCTATCAGCCTCCCATCATCAATGAAGACCAGCTTATGGATGATGCATTGAGGGATCTATTTCTTGAGAAGGTTTTTATTCTTCACGCCGCTCATCGCTGCAAAAACCTAAAGGAGCGCCTACAGCTTTTAGACTCACTGCAGCTCACGTTACTATCCCATGAAACTGAGCCCGATGCGATAAACCCAGAAACTCCACGTAGTTTTGCCAGCAGCCTGATGATGGCGTTACACATGCCAGCAACCACGACAGGACGCATTGCCGTATGCCAGAGAATCAGAGAAACCCTAAAGCTGGATCCAACAGCACTCGTTGAACCACTGAAAGTTGGCATGAATGATTACAATACGTTGCAGATAATATTACGCAAGCTCAGTCAGCAGCATCCAACCCTAAGCCGTCAGCATTACCTATTCCCATCAATGGATGAATGGTGCTTACGCTACGAAATGCAAATAGAGGAAGAAGAATTACAGCTTCAGGAATAAGAAAGGGGCTTCCGCCCCCTTCAACTTATGCCCTTGAGACAAACTCAGCGGTATCGGTATTAACCTTAATCACCTCACCAGGACTAATATACTCTGGCACTTGTACCACTAGGCCAGTGGTTAGCGTTGCCGGTTTAGTGCGTGCAGAGGCAGAGGCACCCTTAATACTGGGAGAGGTTTCAACAATCTCCAGTGCGACTGTGCCAGGCAATTCAATGCCCATTGGCACATCATCCACGATCAAGGTATAAATGCCATCCAGTCCATCAGAGAGGTATTTGATCTCATCTTCCAGCGCCTCATCTGATAGGGTGTACTGTTCATAGGTCTCACCATCCATAAAAGTACAGCCATCACCATCACGATAAAGGAACTGCACCTTACGACGCATCAGATCTACATCATCCAACGCATCCTCACCCTTATAGCTAGCTTCAAACTTCTGCTTGCTCACCACATCTCGGCCTCGTACTTTGTACAAGGTATTGCCACTGCGGGAAGATGGAGATTGCACCTGCACCTCTTTCACGACGATGGTCTTACCATCCACCTTAAACACCATGCCTTTTTTAACTTCACTTGCCTTCATAAAAACCTCTCATGGAATTGATTGCCCGATTTTAGCGCCAAATGGCTATATGCATCATCTAAAGTAAGTCGCCTTAATAGAAGCAACCAACCCTATCACTCCCCCGCATAGCTACAGTTCATGATACTTTGAGTCGTCTCATCGTAGCCACGCCCAAAAGGACTTATTGCACCTGGAGGAGGCGCATTCTCATCAAGTAGGTCTCCTGAAAATACAGGTAACGCTATTAACGTACTTTGGCTAGCACCTCCCACGGGACCATCTGTTGTTGCCCGCAAATAAACATTCATCCAACCACCATACTCTGCGGGATAAAGTATAGAGAAAGCAGCAACGCCATTCTCATCCGTATAGACCGTGGCATTTTCGGTATCGCCTAATGTCACAATCACACCAGGATCAAGCTTGCCATTACCATTCTCATCGAAATCAATAATGGGATCAAAGACACCATTCTCATTAATATCTTCGCTCTGACACTCAACAATACGCCCCTCATTTCCATTAAGAGCATTATCCCAACTAACAAACTCCCCTAAACCGTTATAACGCTTGTAATAGTTACCTTTATAATAATTCCTTGAACTCACTTTCAGCTCAACAGGCTGATTCGAAACAGGAGCCCCACGACTATCGACCACAATTGCAGCGTAAGCAAACTCATTAACTGCGCCGCCACTCACTTTATTAATGACATTTCCCCCACCCAGAGAAACATGATATTGCTGCCGAGTCACCACCAGATTTATGGTGTCCTGAAAATTGGGATTTTCTTGCAAAAAAACTTGTAGCTGCACATTATCCTGGCTATTGATAGCCATGCCCGCCGTGTAGGTAACAGATGCCTTCCCTACATCATCGGTGATAGCCGTAGGTGTGGAAAGTTGACCATTAGTAGGATCACTATTAATAGTGAAAGAAATGGATTTATTTTTGACCGGATTCAGATTTTTATCACGGACGGTAACAACAATTTCACTCGACTGCCCCTCATAGATATATGGCAGGCTGGCCTGTCCAGTAAACACATCCACGCTATCGGAAATAAACGCTATATTTAACTCAGTTGAGAGCAGCCCTTCACTCCATTCAGCACGAATAAGCGCATCGCCAGTTGATGAGGAGGAAATCGTATCATTTATGAAGCCTGAGCCATCTGTAACATGTGAGGCATAAGCAAGACTGGAACTTGCGAAGACGCCTCTCGTGGTGCTCAGTAATATTGCTTTGCCAGCCACACCACTCCCGGATTCGCTTAATTTCACCCGAAGGTGGTGTGAAATATCCACCAACATTTCCCCTGCCTCTGGCGCAACATAGCTCATCGCCCACTTGGAAGGATAGACAACCCGAACATCTAAAGTATTATTGGTCGCATTCAGTGCATTAACCGTAATGGTCTCATCTCCCACCATCACACCATTAAGAGTGAAATAGACCTTACCTTCAACATCCGTCACTAAAGTAGTACTTTCGAGAGTATTCTCTGCCCATACAGTCGCAACCTCAATCTCCTGCTGCGCAATGGGATTATCTCCAGCATCCAACAGTTGAGCGACATACGCTTGATTTGAACCAATCTCAACTTTTTCCGCCCCACTAACGATAAAGTATGTTCCAACTGCATTAATGGTTTTCTGAACAACTCGCCCATAGCCATCATCCACCGTCACCACTATGGACTGGTTACTCTTTTCACCACCCAAAGTCAGCTCAGCAGAAGCAATCCCATTGGGGCCAGTATGGCTATTTAGTACTTGAATCGCACCTGCTGTTGATGAGAACTGAACCTCATAGCCTTCAATTAAATTGTTCTCACTATTTTTGACGATTGCCGTAAGTGATATGGTTGAAGTGCCATCGGTGGGAAGCTCGGCAGAACTTGCGAGTAAAGTAATATAAACATCAGGTAGAGGTTCCACATTGGGGCCATCGTCGCTACCATCATCACGGCATGCGGTCATCATGAGCACACATAAAAGTAAAAAAATGGAGCGAAAAGGGGTGAGATCAAACTTCGTCATTACTACTATTCCCTGTTTTTAGGTCAAAATTCACGCCGCATATTAATAGAAATGTGGTGACACGAGAAGATCAGAATTAAATCTAGTGGAAAGGGCCATAATGCTCATCTCGGCTCTGCATATTTAGCTGCAAGACAGATGCCCCCAACATCACCACCAGCCCTTCCTGACGATCAGTGCCATTGGTGCTGTAGTCAAACGCGTATTCTCGCCGCCACTGCATACGACCTCGACCATTGCGACGGGGCCACATTTTCTTCAATACAACAGTTTGGTCGAGGAACTCCCACCCCTCATGTTCGCAGGATTTTTTACAATAACGAACCGCGACCTCACGGGCACGCATGGCATCCACCCAGAACCAGGCACCCAAACCAAAGATTAGCAATAGGATTAAAAAATCAGACTCAAACATCTTATTCAGTCACTCATTAACAGATCTATGACGCATTACACTTGCTATCCACTACCCAGCCCCTTTGAGCTTTTCACACAGCCCGCTACTGCGCTCCATTTTACGCCTTACCGCCTGTTCAAACACACTCTGATGACTCCAGATCTCTACCTGTTGCTTGGCCCGGGTGATGCCAGTATAGAGTAGCTCACGACTGATCACCGGTGATACCTCATCCGGCATCACCAGCAATACTCGATCAAACTCAGAGCCCTGGCTTTTATGTACTGTCATAGCGTAAACCGTCTCGTGCTGCGGTAATCGGTTAGGCAATAGCTTGCGTACACTGTCATCGGGCATAATAAAGAAGGCGCGAAGCCGCCCACCATTTTCAGCATCCGGCCAGATCAAACCAATATCGCCATTGAACAGCTTAAGCCCATAGTCATTGCGTGTGATCATCACCGGCCGGCCGGCGTAGAAACGCTGTCGGCTATCGATCAAGCGACGCTGATTTAGCGCACGCTCGATCTCCAGATTAACCTGCTCCACCCCGTATGGTCCCTCCCGCAGCGCGCAAAGAATCCGGAATTGATTAAAAGCGTTAAGAGCGCCGATAGGGTTATCCGCTGAAAGATAAACTTGATAATGGCTTAATGCCTGCTGCCCAAGGCGCAGTGGGAGTTGTTTCACCTCCACGGTGGCCAGGGAGATATTATCATTGAATAGGTCATCAAAGCTGGCCAGTGCCTGTTTGAGTTGCCCTTGATTCACCGCCTGAGCCAGCACACCAATCCCTCCAGCCGAATCAAAGCGATAGCTTTTGCGCAACAAGGCCACCGCATCATTCAAAGGAGAGTCTTGCTGCTTGAGTGTTTCAAGCTTTTCACCGGTTAACGATACCAACAGGTCAGCCATCTCTGCCGTGACACCTTCACGCAGCCCGGCATTACAGATATCCCCCAACACACTCCCCGCTTCCACCGAGGCTAGCTGATCCTTATCCCCCAACAGTATCAACCGTGCCTGTTCAGGTAATGCCTCCACGAGCCTTGCCATCAACGGCAGGTCGATCATGGAAGCCTCATCTACCACCAAAAGATCCAGGTGTAAGGGATTGTCCCGGTTATGGCGAAATCCCACCTTACCGGGAATCACCCCCAACAGACGGTGTAACGTAGAGGCTTCTTCAGGAATCCGTTCCCGCACCAGCTCGTCACACTCGATCTGCTGTTTTTTCTCTTTAATGGATTCACTCAGCCTGGCAGCGGCTTTGCCGGTCGGCGCAGCCAAGGCAATGCGCAACGGTTTCTCTTTATTCTGCTCCACCAGCAGCGCCAATAGCTTGGTCACCGTAGTCGTTTTACCAGTACCCGGGCCACCGGAAATCACCACAAATGGCTTGAGAACCGCCATCGCCGCTGCCACTTGCTGCCAATCAGTCTCATTACCTGATTTGGGAAATAGCCGTGCCAGCCCCTGCTTCAAGGTGGCTTTATCGACATCCATCAGCTGGGTAGCCCGCTCCCGCAAAGAGGCTGCAAGGGAGGCCTCAAACTGCCAATATTTGCTTAGATAGAGGCGATCTGTTCTATCCAGAACCATCAATCCCTGTTCTCCTGGGCCTACCACATGAGGGCACGCCGCCAGGGATTTGCGCCAAACAGCCCTATTAGGTGCAATCACCACCTCGCACTCGGGGTGGAAGTCACTGCCAAACAGCGGTTTCTCCGCAAACTGTTGTAATGAAATACAGACATCCCCCTGCCCGGTTTGATTGCTGAGTAATGCTGCCGCCAGCAGCAGGTTGCCATCAGCTTGGGGGAATTTCTGTTGAAGGAACTGGCTGAAGTAGTAATCCAGATCGCTGATAAGCTTAAGTTCAGCGAGCCGTTTAAGGTGTATCAGGATGCCTGCTGGCTCAGTCATGCTTGAGCAGGATCGGCCACGCCGCTCTGAGATAGATGATCATCGAGTAGAGCGTCAAAGCCGCTGACACATAGAGTAGCACTAACCCGATATCGGCAGCAGAGTAGCCAATTACCGTCTCCTGGTAGAGCAGTAGCGTAATCGCTAACATCTGAGCTGCGGTCTTCACCTTACCGATCATAGAGACCGCCACCGCCGCCCGCTCACCTAATTCAGCCATCCACTCCCGCAGCGCTGAAATAGTGATTTCACGGCCGATAATCACGATAGTGGGCAGTGCCAGATAGAGACTTGCCATACTGGTGGGATTGCTCTCTACCAGTACGATCAACGCGGCTGCCACGATCAGCTTATCCGCCACCGGATCCAGAAAGGCACCAAATGCTGAGGTTTGATTCCACTTACGGGCCAAATACCCATCCAGCCAATCAGTAAAACCCGCGGCCATAAAAATAAGGGTAGCCGCTATGTGCGACCAACCCACCGGCAGATAGTAGGCAACAATCAAAAACGGGATAGCCAGGATACGGCCATAGGTGAGGATATTGGGAATGTTTAATTTCACTTCTTGGTTCTCGCCCTGGTTTAACCACCACAAATAACACTTAACGCAACAGTACAAAGATAAAATAGCGCGTTATCAGTCATCTTATTCAATTAGAGACATTGCGTTGGGGTTAAATAAATCCAATCAATCCTGATGGAACTGATCATAAATTCGCTGTGCCAGCTCGGCACTAATGCCATTCAACTTGGCTAGGTCAGCCACTCCAGCACGCATCACCTCTTGGATGCCGCCAAAGTGTTTCAATAGCTGCTGGCGACGCTTCGGCCCCAGCCCATCAATTCCCTCCAGCGGCGAAACATTACGCGCCTTGCTACGCCGCGCCCGGTGGCCGGTGATAGCGAAACGGTGCGCCTCATCACGAATCTGTTGAATCAGATGCAGTGCTGGCGAATCGGGCTCAAGTATAAAGGGGGTAGTGTCGCCAGACAAGAACAGGGTCTCCTCTCCCGGCTTTCGAGCCACCCCTTTGGCAATTCCCACCAACAACACATCAGTAATCTGTAACTCCGCCATCACCTCTGTCGCCTGAGCCAATTGCCCCTTGCCGCCATCAATGAACAGGATATCCGGCAACGCCCCCTCCCCCTTCTTCAAGCGAGTATAGCGACGGGAGAGTGCCTGGCGCATCGCGGCATAATCGTCGCCACCGGTGATATCGGTGATATTGAAGCGGCGGTAATCGGATTTGAGTGGGCCATTCTGGTCAAATACCACACAGGAAGCCACCGTTGCCTCTCCCATAGTATGGCTAATATCGAAACACTCCATGCGCTGAGGCATGGCATCCAGCCGTAGGGCATCCTGCAAGGCTTCGTAGCGCTGGGTCATATTTGCCTTGCTGGTGAGATGGCTTTTCAGGGCGATACGCACATTTTCCACCGCCATCTCCAGCCAACGGCGCCGCTCACTGCGTACTTCAGTGGAGAGACGTACCGGATAGCCCGCCTGCTCCCCCAATAAGTCAGAGAGCCACCCCATCTCTTCTAATTCATAATTGAGGAGAATGCGACGGGGAATCTCCCCCTTGGAGTGGTGACTGGCCAGATAGTATTGGGGCAGAAAGGCAGCCAACACCTCAGCAGGCGTAGCCTGATCGGTCTGTTTAGGGAAAAAGCTCTTATTGCCCAGGTTGCGCCCACCGCGAATGAAGAACACCTGAACACAGGCGATACCATTTTGCACTTCACAGGCCACCACATCCAGATCCCCCCCCTCGTTGCTGACGAACTGCTTCTCCTGCACCCGGCGCAGATTAACAATCTGATCCCGGTAGTGGGCCGCCTTCTCAAAGGCCAGATTTTTTGAAGCCGTCTCCATCTTCGCCACCAGATCATCAATTACCTGCTCATTACGGCCTTCCAAAAACATCACCGCATGGGTGACATCCTCGGCGTAGGCCTCCTTAGAGACAAAATCCACACAGGGTGCCGTACAGCGTTTGATCTGATACTGCAGACAAGGGCGAGTACGATTACGGTAGAAACTATCCTCACACTGCCGCACGGGAAAGATTTTTTGTAGCAGATTCAATGATTCCCGTACCGCACCAGCACTGGGATAAGGACCAAAATAGCGCCCCTTAGCCCGCTTCGCCCCCCGGTGATAGGCCAGTCTGGGAAAATCATCATTGGTGGAAAGAAAGATGTAGGGATAGCTCTTGTCATCCCGCAGCAGGATGTTGTAGCGGGGCTTTAACTCCTTAATCAGGTTATTTTCCAGCAGCAGTGCCTCACCCTCGGTATGGGTAACCATCACCTCCACATCGGCGATTTGAGACACCATCGCACGAGTCTTAGGGGAGTCGAGATTCTTACGAAAATAGCTGGCGAGACGCTTCTTCAGGCTCTTCGCCTTTCCCACATAGATCACCGTACCTTCCGCATCAAACATGCGGTAGACACCGGGCTTACTGGTCACATTTTTCAGGAAATTTTTACTATCGAAGCTATCGGGCATGGAAAAAACTCAATCAAGATTGCCGTAGGTGCTTGCCCCGCAAGCGAACTTATTCCCCCCGCCACCTGCAAGCACCTACCTATTTCAGCGCCATACCCTACCAAAGATAAGAGATCGGGAATAGCGCAACGGCTCTATATAGTATAAAGTTTGGCTCCCAACCGTGTGACAAAGACAGCGCAAAAAAAATGAATACGGACTACCACGTCGCCATCATTGGTAGTGGCCCTGCGGGTGCTACTGCTGCCATGACTCTAGCCGAAGCCGGTATCAAAACCCTACTTCTGGAGAAAGAGAGCCTGCCACGGCGCAAGGTGTGTGCTGGCGGACTGGTCAAACGCGCCGCCATGCTACTACCCGATGACCTGGAATACCCCATCGAATCCATCTGCGAAACCTTCGAAAGTCGTGTTTTTGGTACCGATATCCGCATGAGCGCCCAGCGCAAAGAGCTGATCCGCATGGTTGACCGTCGCAAATTTGACCATGCTCTAGTAAAACATGCCGTGAATAAAGGCACAGTATTACGGGAACAGAGCACTGTTACACAAGTAATGCCAAGAACCGATCACGTGCTCATCGAACTGGGTGAGGAGCAACTAACTGCCCGATATCTGATTCTGGCGGAGGGTGCAAAATCTCGCATCACCAACCGCTTCTGGGGCCGCCAACCCGCCCCCTATCCCGCATTGGAAGCGGACATCTACCCACCCAAGGCAAAACTGGAAGAACTACAGGGCAAAGCCATCTTTGATCTGGATGCTATCGAAATGGGTTATGGCTGGGTCTTTGCCCGGGAAGATCACCTCTCCGTTGGCTTGGTTACCTATCAGGATAAAAAGCTCGACCTCCATGGCGCCTTTCACCACTACCTACAATCCTATGGGCTATTGGAAGGTTGCGAAGTCAAAAATAAGAAAGGCTTCATCATTCCAGTGAAACAACGTCCCGGCCCTTTTATGAAACAGCGGATGATCATTGTGGGTGATGCCGCCGGCTTTGCCGACCCCATCAGTGCTGAAGGCCTCAGCTACGCCATCGGCAGTGGTAAATATGCCGCCCAAGCCATCATCGAAGGTAATGACAATCCAGAACAAATTGGCAAACTCTATCAGCAAAAGATCGAAGACCCGATTCTTAAAGAGCTAAAAGCGGCTGAGCGTTTCATCAACATCACCTACCGATTCAAAAAACTGCGCAACATGGCAATGAAGTGGCAAGGCAAACGCTTCCAGCGAGGAATGGCGGGCGTCATAGAAGGGCGCTATCGGTTTGCAGAGATCACATCACCATTGAAGATGGTTTATCACCTATTTAGACCCTCCCGTAAAAACTCTGCTTAAATCCTTTAAGCCAAAAGAGAGCTGGCTTGTCAAAGTCAAAGCCAGCTCTTGGTAAAAATCTCCACAGAAAAATATGCATTATTTAACGGGCACTAAATAATCCATTTCACTCTCATGAGAATTAAGATCAAAGCGCTCGTCATACACCTCTATTTCAGGTGACTCGATAACCTCTAAGCCCGACTCCGGCAAATAGTGGCTCCATACATTCATAATGAATGCCTGAAACCCTGATACCGGTCCGCGATAAGTATATTTGGCATATTTCTGCGCGGGCAGGGTCAATTTCGTCATACCCTCTGGGACATGCTCATCCTCTGCGGTTTCATAGGCCGCCAAATATTGAAACAGGCCAGAACAACTGTTCTTCTGTCGTACCCTTGTTGGTACGACAGACAAGCCATAGTAACAACGATTATCTAAAGCCTTTACCTCATAATTTCGCTCCCAAAACTGCTTCCATTGTTCTAAGGCACCGGCAAAGTCCGGCTTATCATAATCCCCTTGAACACCAGCCACAGTAAAACAATCTCGCTCAATAATTTCAGGTTTCATCAGTTCACCTATTTGGATTTCAAAAGTGGATTTCAATCCAAGAAAGGCTTCATCAGGGCTTTTCACGCTATAACGGAACTTACCCGGCGTAATGCCAAAATGGCTTTTAAAAGCCCGAGAAAAGCTCTCTTGGGTCTCATAGCCAACATCCAAAGCGATATCCAGTATTCCCCGCCGACTGCTAAGCAACTCCATTGCTGCCCATTCCAATCGCCTCTTACGCATAAAGCTAGAAAAGGTCTCCCCCACCACCAGCATAAATACACGATGAAAATGGTAAGGAGAAAAGGCAGCAATACTTGCCACATCTGCAAGCTCAACACATGCAGGAAGCTGTTCCTGAGCATAATTCAAAGCACGATTGATCCTGACACCATATTCGCTCATCAATATCTCCTTGGAGAAAGCAAGACCATCTTGTCAACAAATAGATATGTTGTTTTGATATTTTTTGCGGAAAATTTCAAAAAACCTATAAGTCATATTTTTCTTCTCTCACCATAAATGCTTCATATTTAAAGCTCAATTGAATGAAAGAATCGCGATACTGATTTAAATAAAGAGCATATGCCCCTCATACCACATTTCGATTACACAACAAAAATAAAACAACCACCTTAGGAGCATCTAATACAAGACAAACGTGATCACCAAACATATTTTTAGGAACCTCTAAAGAAGTCCAATCACCGCTCTGGCTTTCATCGCTATCTATGTAATGGCATCTATCCACAAGATTATGTGTGTGTGGGGGGGGATTTTGAAGGGGGATTATTGGGAGAAGAAATGTCCACCCACGGGTTAATTAGAATGAGAACGATGTGGTTTATTCTCTACCATATTCTATGCAAGATGACCAAGAAGATATCTCGCTATAAAGTGCCCATTCAAAAGAGACCAAAAAACATCAAGAAAAAAAGTCATGAGCCTCTTCACATGTTTAAAACCCGGGGGATATAGGCCTTAACTTTTTCTCCTCTTTTTCAACAGGATAAGTTGGGATCATATCAGGTGAAATAGGACAGCTTTTGGCAATCAGGGTATGCTCAATCGCTCTGCGCTCACCTGTTAAATTGCTATATTCCTCTGCATCAGGTCCATCACCCCCTTCAAGAAAAAGCAATGCAGGCCAAATAAAGAGCAGCCCCATAAATGCCTGGACTTCATCAGTCTTCGCCTTTGCTTCAAGGCTGGCATGAAGTACATTGATCCGTTCAGATACAGTTGTCAATTCAGTAGTTAACTCATCACATGAATTACTACTATATTTAAGTGGAGACACATAGGGTGACTTAAGACTATCTGGACTGGATGCACAGCTACAAAGTGCCATAGCAACTGTAGCGATTAGAGCTACCTGTTTCATACGTTTCCTTAAAAAAGGTAGTGGTCATACTTTAAATTGGCACTGGATGATACCAAATACCACGAAAAATATATGTAGGAAAAGTCTGAAATAGCACGAGGGCTTATGCGCAATGATATTTACTTGTAAGATTGTGGATAGTGATAATTTTACGGAAGAATCATTTGGAGAATATGGGCCTGATGGTTGATTGGGTGGGCGATGCCCGCTACAGAGTCATAATGCCAAACATTACCCCTCTTAACATAAGACAAGCATGTATCTGTAAAAGACGATCTATAACCGATGCAACCACTCTAACGCCACCCCATAGTCGGTACCACCAGCTGTAAACCCTTTAAATCCGCTCACTCTTAGCATATTCTCCCGATCCAGCCAGCGAAATAGACTTGCATGGAGTTCAGCAATCGCATCATCACTGGTGGTATCTACAATGTTATTAGCATATTCCAGAGAGGCTGTGTATCCATAACTGCCCAGTGATTTGAGCAGTCCAATACCAATGTATTGCTGGTTTTCATAATCAATCCCGTCTGGGTCACCCAATAGGGTATAACCACCATGAAGGTCCCATTTGGTGTTGGAAAAATATCTGGCGATGGAAAGGTAGAAGCCATAATCCGCTTCACTGCTTCCCAGACCTTGAGTTTCATCCGCAGTGGGAAGCTTGACAGTAACAGAGGCATATAAATCAACAGGTGATTGATATTCATCGAGTATTAACATGCCACCACTGAGGTAGAGGTCTCCCAAACCGTCCTCCTCGACCCCATCGTAACTTGTCCGAAAAAATTGCCCACTAATGCTACCATCGAACTGTCGACCACTATAGCCAAGGGTGGCGGTAAGTGACTGCTGTTGATTGGTAAGGTCACCACCAAAATCACCAGTGAGAAAACCTGCCCGTAAGGATAAATAATGATCCGCGGTAACAGTTGTGGAGCCAAGCATTAAGAGAGCAAAGCAAATAAGCCAAGCGGTGGCCTGAATCTTCATTGACTATTCCGCAGACGCTCCTTGAGCTGGATCACTTCACGCTCCATATCCTTAAGTTGGTCACGCAGGCGTTCACGGACTTTGTCACCCATCTCCCCGCCAGCCATCTCATCAGCAATATCTCCCATCGCTCGGGACATTTGCTTCATCAGGCTTGCCATTTCTTGCATATGTTCCTGATTTCGGATCTGGTTACGCTCCATCATGCCGCTCATATCGCCAAGCATGCGATGGGTTTCATTCATAATGCGAGACATTTCTCTAACCTGCTGAGCATTCATTTGCTGCTGTCCACCCATCATATGCTGCCCCCCCATTTGCGAAGACATGCCACTCTCAGCATGGGTAAAAAAAGGAATGATTGCGATGACTGCTGTAGCGAAGAGTAAATATAAAGACCTCATGCCATTCTCCCTGATTGAAAAGCAAAAGGCTCAATAACCCCAGAGCCAGTTTGGCTGATCCCCCTAAACGAATCGGGGTGTAATAGTCTCCCTGCGATTAGGGATACTTTAAAATATAGCTGGATTGCTGAGGCGTTTCAACAGACCCAGTATTCATATTGAAATGAATATGATCTAAGGAACCCCTGAAGAAGTCCAATCGCCACTCTGCGTAGGCCTAAAGTGTACAGATGCAAAGCGCACTTTGCAGTGGAATGACGAGTTCTTGCCAAGACATGTAACGCAGCAGATGTATACTTTAGGCCATGCCCAAAGAGGCTTTCAGACCGATCCACACACTACGTCATGAATGCTTACCAGATCCAGAGAGCCTGCGAATTCATGCTTTAATTGAGAACCTGCCTGAAAGCCAGAGCGGTGATTGGACTTCTTCAGAGATTCCCTAACTCGACATAATGAGAAAAAGCTATTTCCTACTTGATACTATTGAAACCGACACACAAGGCTTACTGGCGGTAACTCATCGTGAAGCAGATCATTGGTGGAAAAATCTGGAGGATATATTCATTAAGTGGAACTTGACCTGACAGATGCCATAGATAAATGTACAACGGTCAGATCAAGTTTGAGCAACTACAGCTTAATGTAGAACACGCTCTTTAGTGTCATAATGATGTCTTATCAAGACTCATTTAATCATCTAAAAAATACTAATAAACTCAATATTGAAAGTTTGTGTATGCTCCTCCAGAATCTCACCTGTCACCGGATGTAAAATCCGAGAGACTATCGCATAAGTACCTTCAGGCTCACCACCTGTGACAAAATAGTTCAGCAGGCCCTGCTCTATTGAAGTTAAGGGATCGAGTGTGACAGAGTGGAATTCATAAAGGGGTAATATATTGCTATCAGGCATTTGTATCCAAGCCTTTACATCTACAGTTTGCGCTTCCGTTGACTCATTAGTTAGTTTTCCACTGATCTGAATGTTATCAAATTTAGTAAATGCCTCACGATTGACTAATGAAATCAAACTCATTGCCGGGAAACTATCACCCGTTACACGAAACGCTTTAGTGACGGGAATATTGCCTAAATTCACGCGAGCTTCAACAATATAACCACCAGTACGCAACATACCGATATTTTCCTCTACAGACCATGTGGTGATAGGGTCAACACACACTTCTGAACTAGGCGTAATCATAATATCAATTCTTACAATATTATCGATAATAGAATGGGTGGACGCAATATTTTGACATGGGTTTCCCATCGTGCCACCTACCGAAATCGTAATCTCATCATCAATCGTCGGTGCACTTGGAGTAACATCGATAAATTCGATTGCCGCATAGCTTATGCTGCTGAGGCCAAGTAACATCATGAATACCAATGTCATTGTTAGAGATTTTACGGGTATTAGCTTCATAGTGGCTATTCCTTGCTAAAGTGTATAGAAAATTGGAGCCCTATAAATACCCTATTTATTCACCAGATGAAACCACTATTTTTCTAAAAATCCAATACAGACTGATAAAATTAGATACAATCAATCCCCACCTAAAAAATAATTATTCCAATATACATCAATATGTTAAAAACCCATCCCCATGCTTTCACATGTAAAAAATTTCGTATTTTGATTACCTCAAAATTGTAGTTTTTGGCCAAGAAAACACCGCCCACGATATGTGGGCGGCATTAAAAATTAACCCTATCTAATATTTACAACATTCCAAAGTATTTCCGTGCTTTTCAGCTATAGAGCATCCCTGGAAAACATAAGGGCCATTCTCGTGGTTTAATGTACTTCTATTACCCTGCGCTCGGATTTTATTATTCATATAGTGGCAAGACCAATCCCACTCACCGATCTTACCTGCATGATGTGAGGTATTATCCTGACTTAAATGAAAAACACCTGATGTTGGCTCTCCAGAGGCGGGAGTTAGCGTATAATTAAAGCGACATTGCTCCGCTTCACAACGGCAAACTTGATCTATCGATTTTTCTCCCGATTTTTCTCTTAATGTTCCAATATAAATAGCCAGTGCAGCCATAGGAATATCGTGATAAAAGTTTAATCCCATAGAGCTAATCAAAATGGCTTTAGCAAGCTCTTTGGCATTCTTTGTACGATCATTGCCGATATTGATAACCGAGCCAAATTGAACGTAATTTCTTCGATCTTGTCCCTCACCAACACCCAATATATTGATATCGATACCTGCCCGCTTAAAGAGATTAGCCATACGTTCTGTCATGTCATCATTAGCAATACTGTAAGTAGCTGTCAGCGCTAACTCAAAGGGTACGTCCAAAAGCGAGGATAATCCATTTACGCCTAAACTCCCCCCCCCACAAAACCAAAAGTCGCATCAGGTGGCACATCTGGGCTTGGCGTACCAATATTAGATGTTTTCGCAGAAACAAAAGCACCTGCACCCACGCCTAAAAAAGGCATTGCCTTAAATGGGCTAACAGATGCATTTGCGTTTAGGAAATACCCCCCCCATGCAGCAAGCACATTGTCGTTATCACCCCATGCAATACCGGAGTGCACATCAGCCCCTAATGAGAGCAGCGAAGAATGATAACCCGCACCTCTGGAATCAAAAGTGGCAAACTGCTGATTATATAAATCCCACACCATATCAAAGCTAGCATTAGCCTGTCCTGCCAATAAGGTTGCAGAACCACCAACACCACGGAAATAATACATATGATTACCCAGCCCCCACTCATTTTCTGTGTCGACATAGTCTTTTAGGTTTTCACAAACCTCAGGCAGGGATTTTTCAGGCTCTTGATCGATTTTCATCAAACTTGACGAAAGAACATCAGAGAATACGACCGTGAATGTTCCTAGAGAGTGGGTACATACAGTAATCTTCCCATCAGAAATTTTGAAATTCGGGTTGGCAGGTGGTAATACAAACATCTTACCTGTCTTTGAATTTTTCCTGACAACACTTAGTGACACATCTCGATAAGGCGAAGGCTTTGCCATTACACGACCAACATCAAACGGCAAAGTAATACAAACCTCATTCTTGAAATACATATCTGACGGCAGAATTTCCACTGTCTCGCCCACAACATCCAAGCCATCTAAATCTACAGGCTGTCCCTCACCCTGTAAAAGCAAAGTAGGTTGGTCAACAGTATTAGCAGGGAAATTAATTATCACACCTGAGGATAAATTAAAGCTTGAGCCAGAGGCATTAACCGTTCCTAATGCAGTATAATTACCATTCCCGGCATATAGGGATCCAGAACCATCAAACACGGCGAAGTTCACTCCCTCTGCATCATGAAAGATCTCCAAATCACGAGATTTCTCTTCCTGCAAAAAAATATCCACCTTGTCTTTAGTGAGATTTTTAAATCTCAATGAAAATGGATCTTCCTCACGATGACCATAAGGAGAAGCAATAAAAATTGGATTCGGATATTCATTACCAAAATTCAGATGGGTCCACCCCTTATTTGGGGCTGTACTACTTGCTGTATGCCAACCTGTTTGAAAACTTCGACCATCACCTAAAAGACTTCTCGCTGGCACTCTCTCCATTGCAATATAACCCACTTTCTCTGAGGCGTGACGACCATTACTATTCTCCTGTTCTGATAGCTTGAGTCGAAATCCCTCCTCATTGGCAGCCCAGTGACGGGTAATGACCGTGTCAACCTCATTAAATGTTTGTACCTGTGAAAAAAGAGCTGGCACCGAAGAGAATGGCTTTTTGTAAGTAATACTTTTCCATGATGAATTTTCATGAGAAATAACATCCGCCTCAATTGACGAACCATTTAGCAAAGTATAGCGCCCTGCTTCAACCACTAGATAGTGAATTTCCTCTTTAATATGCGAGCCATCCAAATACTCCCATTCAGAAATTTGAAATTCAAATTGATTATTTTTAACATTTCTAATTCTGATAGTCGCTGGATCACTACCATTTACTGTCATTGTCTGCATGAATACTACTGGCTGATGATAGCGGTTTTTTAATTTTACCTTATGCCACGTTGAACGATTACGTTGATCTACTCTTTTCTTACCCACCTCACCAATAGCTCTATAGCCATAAAAAAAAGCGCCGGATGCCGAATTAAAAAAGACAATTCCACCTAACTCTTGCGTATGGTCTATTTCTTCATCAGCGGAGGTCTCTTCTACTACTTTCATCACCACACTGGCATCAATAAGGGCATTCCCCTTTCCCATAGAAGCAGGATAAACAGGCAGAGGTTCCACCCAAGCTGAAAAATGAGCGGGATCTCCCCCTTCATAGGATTGCAGTGCAGAAAAAATACCCCCATTATGAAAATAACTTGTGGATATTTTTTGTGGCTTATGGGTAACGTCAATCATCTCACGAACAATAAAACGTGCGTCACCTGCATCGTGATCTCCCTGCATAAAAGCGATATAGCCAACACTCTCTATGGCATGTCGATCATCATTTTTTTGTTCCTCTTGTAGCCTAACTTCAAAGTCCGATCTCCCTCTATTTCTCAAGCGTGGTACCGTCATACTAGAACCATTTTGGGTCTGTAATTGCGATAAAATAATCGGACTTCTTGGAAATTCACCTGTCAAATTAATTTTTTTCCACTGGTGATCTACATTTGATCGACCCGCCTCAATCAGACTGCCATCGGACAAAATATGCGTTCCTTCATTCATCACTATAAAGTTAATATCACGTTTTGCAGTGAATTGATTCCCTAGATAATCCCATTGAGAAAGCTTCACTTCAAAACCACTTGAAGTCACCCTTCTCACTTTTACATGTATACGCTGCTTATCTCGACTTGCATCAGCAATTGTTGCAACTACAATTGGATTACTGTACTTTTTCTTAAATTTAACGATTTTCCACTGATTCGAAGCCTCTTTAATGCGCCCGGTTTCACCTTTAATACTGCACAACCTCCGAACAGGTGGCTTACTTCCGGCCAATGTAGCAACCTGATCACGGTTTAAGGCCTTGTTATAAATTCGAACATCATCAATCCCACCAATGAAAGCATTAGTTTTAGGATGATGTCCAATGGTGAGTGGTCGTGAAGAGTTGCGAAGCGTTGTTGGTAATTGCGTTCTTCCCATTACTAATTTTCCATCAGCATAAATTCGCATTTCACCGTGGTTGAAGGTTGCCGTAACATGGGCCCATTTTTTTAATTTTGCTGGAGCACTTACACGATACTCTTCGACTTTTCCATCCTTAAGAGTCGATATCACAAAGGTATATTTTCCATGCTCAATTAACAACATATATGCTCCGGGAGCATACCATTTACTTATAATCGTATGTAATCCATCTATTTTCTCTGGATAAACCCATGCCGACAACGTCACTTCACCTGTCATATGATAGTCAGCGATATCTTTCACTTCGACAAGGTCATTATCAAATTTCCCAGCATATCCATACCGCCCCTCAATCCGCTCCAATGTTCCATAAATAGAACCCCTATTCTTCTTAACGGTTCGATCAATCACCCCAGCATTGTCACACAACCCTAAGTCATCAAAGCTCCAATACCCCACGGGATTAGGTATATTCTCAGCAAAGCATATTGACGTAGATATTATTAAAAAAATAAACGTAGAAAAAAATCGATTAAGTCGATAAGACATAGGGACTTCCTTGTTTATAAGTGAATAGTTTTATATTAATGTCCAACTCATTTTTTTAAAATATTTTATTTATTATTTAAAAAACCTCTGATAAATCCAAATCACTCTCCGGATTTCCGTCTCAACCATAATCATAATAATGACGTCTCATTTCGATAAACACCTATAATGATATAAGAAAATTCTGGATTCTCAGGCACACCCATTCCTGACCAATATTCATACACAACATAGCAGTTTAACTTCTTCTGAAGCCCTCTAAATTAATTGGTAAAAATCCTCCATAGTCACAAATAAAATTGGACATAATCGTCCCAAATCTCATGTGAATATTATAAAAATATACTGTTTCAACAATATATTTCATATCTGGCACAACAAATGCCTTAGCAATAAAAACTAAAGTGACAGAGGAAATTAAATATGACTAACTCTAACCCATGGCCAGCAGAAGGTGCAGTAGGGATAGGTATCGCAAATCCTAATAGCGGTCAGTTACAGGTTGAGACACCCGCTAATCGTGCAGATGCCAATCATGGAGTATCATTAACTGTTCCAGGAAAAACCTCCGCAGCCTTGTATTTAAAAGTTTCAGGTGAAAATGATCAAGGTACATTACATTTAACACGAAACAGTGATGATACGCGTGGTATAAGCATTGACCCTAATGGAGCTGTAGGAATTGGAAGTTTAACACCTCATGCCACATTAAAAATAGATTCAGTAAAAAATACATTTGAAGCCTTACAAAATCCAGCAAATTACAATTTATGGATAAATAGAAGATCAAATGACACTGATTCGGGAACTGGGATAGCATTTGGCAATACCAATGGTAGCAATGAAGTTGGTGCCGCGATTATTTACAATCGAACTGGTGATGCACAAAAAGGTGAGCTACGTTTCTATACAAAGCAAAACACTGAAAATGGTGGACGGCCAACACTGGCTATGAAACTTAAAAACAATGGCACTATTGATATTAATGACTGTGCATCAGAAGCTCAGTTTAATATCAATAGCGAAAAAAATTCACTACAAGACAATAATGCAACTGCGCAAGTCTCTCCCCAGAATTATCACCTATTTCTAAAAGGAAGTTCAGGTAATAACAATACCGGTGTAGGCATTGCATTTGCAAACGGTGATGCAGTGAATCAAGTAGGTTCTGCTATCATTTATGAAAAGACTGGCGACAATCAAAAGGGAAGATTGCACTTTTATACAAAAACCGATGCGGACAATCCTGGCACAGCGAATAAATCCATGACATTAGATGATAATGGTAATCTTGCCATTAGTGGTAATTTATTAATTAAAGACTGGTCAATTTCTGTCCCCGACTATGTATTTGATAAAAACTACTCACTAATGGGTATGGATCAACTTGAAAGCTACATAAAAGCACATCGCCACTTACCTGGCATTCCATCTGAAGAAGAAATAAAAAGTAAAGGTGTAAATCTTGGTGAACTCTGTATGTCTTTACTGAAAAAAATTGAAGAACAAGTTCTATACAGCCTAATCCAAGAGCATCGCTTAAAAAATATTGAAGATAAGTTAGAAATATTACAATCCTCATTCAATAAATATAAAAAATAGGTATTGTAGGGCGATGAAATTCACAAAAACAGGGATGGCCAATATCGATGCTCTTGAGTTCAGCAACAATGATCAAGGGAATATCAATTTAAACCAATACTATAAAGAACACCATAATCCTGCTGCAAGCAATGGTGATTTAACCATTTCTCATAATGGGCAACAAAAAATCACAAATCACATCAATGCTAATCGCATTAATAATAATATCGCGGGAAGACTATTACAAAGAACCATCCTTCCAACTCAGGGAATGCAATTCAAGAGAAGAAATACCCATATTGCCACATTATCGAATAATAATAATTTTTACATAAAGGGAAATATAGAGAGCACCATACCCAATCCATCTACCAATGGTCCTTACACTGGTATTATTAATAATATTGTCTATGCTCGTGCCGGCCTAAATTATATTCATCCGGCACTAGGTACTGAGTATGATATTTTTGAAACCCCAACGGCAAACTATCAGACTGGCTCAGTCGATTTATCAGATTTTTCAGATCTCGCTCACCCTGTTCTATGGCCATTTAATAGCAGTCATATGCCAATTAATGGGATACTACGAGTTCCTCAAGCACCAGGACCATTACCCTTAGTGCTATTTGTGCATGGTAATCATGATCCACGCCAGAACTCTACTCCAGGCTATATTTACCTATGTGACTTGCTTGCATCCCATGGCATGATTACTGCCACAATTGATGAAAATTTTCTAAATGGAAATATTCAAGGTGAAGTCGGGGCTCGAGCAATGCTTTTATTAGAGCATATCCGTCAATTTCGAACATGGAATAATACACCAGCTCACCCATTACAAAATAAAGTTGATTTAGATAACGTGATGATTGTAGGCCATTCCCGCGGAGGTGATGCGGTAGCGGTAGCACCTTATTTCAATGTGCGTGATTATGTCGCGCCAGATTTACAAACACCTGCGATAAATATTAACAATCCTGGCACACTAGGCCCTTATCATTTTGGTATTAAATCTGTACTCGCCTTGGCACCCACCGATGTATATCAACCAGTTCAAGACCATTACAGCCAAGGCCAGCAACCCGTTAAAGTAACCAATAACTATGTCGTGATACACGGAAGCAAAGATAAAGATGTCACGGACTTCTCCGGGTACAAGACCTATGACCGGGCACAGCCAATTGATTTTAATGCACCATTAGCTGACTCACTAGGCCTTAAGTCACTACTATGGATATATGGTGCTAATCACAATTACTTCAATACTGCATGGGGTGCAGATGGTAATATACCATCATATACACTTGATCCAAGTTATGCGGCGATACCAGCAGCGAATCAACGGCGTATTGCAGAAGTGTATGTCTCTGGTCTAGCCCAAGCCTTGTTACTGGGCCGATCACAATACTTAGAAATGCTCAAAGACCATCGATTTGTCACTCAAGCACCCAATCAATGGCTAATTGATAACACTATAAATCTAATTAGCCAATATCATGACCCCCACCGTCATTACATCCAGCATTTCGAAAATGTTGGACCTTTACAGCTGGCAGCGCCATTAAATGGCACTATAGATGCTACTCACATGCAGGGTAGAAAGTTCTTTTTTAATTTAGGTTCACTCAGCCGCCTTTACCAAGCAACGGGAGGCTTGAGAGCAGAATGGGCAAATAACACTGATTATTATCAGATAGATTTTGTGGCCTTAAATATTGATGACCTTCAATATCTCTGTTTTCGTATTGGACAGAGCGATGAGGCAGCCAATCCCATTAACGCTAACCAAGATCTCTCCATTGAACTGTATGATGGCACCAATAGGCATAGTGAAAGAATTTCAAATTACACTACATTGCATTATCCAGATACACAAGGATACACCAATTTTCAGCGCAAAGTGGTCATGTCAACAGTTCGAATACCACTACAATTATTTACAAATAATGGTATTGATATAAATTCAATACAGCAATTGAAATTCTTATTTAATCGTATCAATACAGGCGTTGTATATATTGATGACATACAGCTTAGCTACTAATAAACTGATATATGAGGTGAATAAAATGTCAGATACAATAAAAATCGATAAAGCCATTATCACACAGCACAAGGCAGAAGGCGCCGACTTACGAAAGGTTATGTATTTAAGCAACAACCCATACACTCTTTCCAACCCTGTCTATTACCAAATCTGCTTAGTTATGAATACAGAACTCATTTTTGGTCCAATAGATGAAAATGGATTTTCAAACCCCTTAGCCGAAGTTTATAAATTGTATATTGGCAATGAAACAATCGACCGCTTTACGGGTGATGACAAAGGCATTATTTTTAAATGCTATACAAAGCAAGAATTAGAAAATTTATATGGACAGCGTGTCCGGTTTTCTCTTGATGGAATCAATTTTATTGACAGTGGATTTAATTTTCCCAGCACAATGGAGTTGGTTGATAATCAGTAACTAGTTAAAGAAAATTCACGCAATTAATTTATCAACATCATTATTATTTCATTGGTTATATACATTCGATTTTTGCTATATAGAAAACGCTCAGAGGCTCCTTTATAAGCATGCGATAAAATACTTAACCCTCAAATAGCTGATTTAACGTCTCAATCAGCTCTCCCTCTGGCCTATCCCAATAAATTCCCTGTTGGCTATCTGGCCGCATGCCTCTTAAAAAAAGATAGTAGATGCCACCAAAGTGGCAGTCATAGTCATAGTCCGGTAGACGCTGCTTCAGGTAGCGATGCAGAGCAACAGTGTAGATGAGATATTGCAGATCGTAACGGTGTTGTTGCATGGCTACTTTTAGGCTGTCTGAATGGTAATCTTGGGTTTGGTCTCCCAGGTGATTGGATTTGTAGTCAGCGATGTAGTAGCGGCCTTGGTATTCGAATACCAAATCGATGAAACCGGTCATGATACCTTGATGGTAGGCAAAGTTGAGGTTGTTGCCCTCTCCGGGATAGTCTCCTAGACCTTCTAAGACTTTATTGAGTTTTACCGCGTTGAGGCTGGCTAGCGGGAAGTGGAATTCCATCTCGACCAATCGTTGGCTTTGGCTGATTTTGTTAAGGCTGAGGCCACTGTCACAATCCAGTGATGTATTGAGCACATTGTTAACCATGGTTTCGATAACGTTTTGCCAGACTTCATCGAAGCCGTAGCGTAGCAACTGTTCTTCGGTCACTTCTTGGATGGTTTTACCTTGTTGTTGAGTGAAGTCGATATTCTCAAACAGGGCGTGCATCATGGTGCCGGCGTTGGCACCACGAGGAAAGTTGAAGATATCTTGGCCGCTACGCTGCGGCTTTTCAATGACGGTTTCTACAGCATCGTAATCCGGCAGCATAGCGTGATGGCTGCCACTGTGTGAGCTAAGGGTGGTGAAGCTGCTGACCCGCCAATTTTGGTGGATGTCCCCATTAAAACTGCGGGGGCGTAGCTCGTCGTTATGAATCGCACCACCCTGATAGCGCATACCACTAGCATCGGGCAGTGATGAGATGGCAATGGCATTATGGCTTTGCTGTGCCTGTGCCAGTTGTTGCCAGGCTTGAAGTATCTGCTGATCACTCAGCTCGGCCATGGTGTGACCATGGAGTAGATAGGCTAAGGCGGATCGATCAGCATCCTTTACCATGCCCCAAGCGAGATAGCAGAGATGTTTGGCGCGGGTGAGTGCTACGTATAGCAGGCGCAGCTCTTCGGCGAGGCGCTCTTTATCTGACAGAGTGTAGTGTAGCTCGTAGTCATTGGAGCCCATATCCAACAGTAGCTGATTATCTTGTTCACGGTGAAAAAGTAGCGGTTCATTATCACGGGTGGGCATGGCGCCATAAATAAAGGGTAAAAACACCACCGGGTATTCGAGACCTTTACTTTTATGGATAGTGACAATCTGCACCAGAGCCTCATCACTCTCCAGGCGCAGTTGTCGCTCTTCATCTTCCCCTTTAGCTTCCAGTTGTTCAAAGTACCAATGAACTAAGCCTTCCATACCATGTTGCTGTTTACTGTTGGCTTGGAGCAGTTCTGCCAGTTGCAGTAGGTTGCTTAGCTTGCGCTCTCCCCCTTCACTAGCAAGAAGCTTTTGTGGCAGGTGTTGTTGGTGAAGAAGCAGTTGGAACATGGCCATGAAGCCATGATCCCGCCATTGTTGATGGTAGTGTTGAAACTGTTCCAGCAGGCGTTCCCATTGATTTTCATCCTCCAGAAGTGTCAGCAATTGGTTGGCACTATAGCCAATCAGGCTGTCACAGAGCGTGGCACGCAGTCGTCGTTCATTGGCGGGTTCCAATATCGCTTGTAGCAACCTCCCTAAGGCACTGGCTTCAAAGGTATTGAAGACGCTATCACGGCTGATATAGGCACTGGCAATGTTGTAGGCGCGCAGGGCTTGTTGTATCTCATTGGCTTCCACATGACTGCGCACCAATACCGCGATGTCGTGGGGTTGCAGGGTTTTTTCACCAATGGTGAGTTCACCGGCTAAGCCTTGATTTAACAGTTGGGCAATCTGTTGTGCGGTGTGTTGTGCCAGCATGGGACGGGCCACGGTTTTAGGAATGGCTTTATCTTCTTGCCGTGGTATGTGCCATACCTGTAGTGGCATGATCGCTTGACCATTAAATAACAGCGCTTGTTTATCAGCTTGGCCTGCCGCATTGACCGGATAGAAGTGAATATCCGCATCATAAATAAAGGGCTTTTCCGCCTGTTGGAAGAGTTGGTTGACCGCACTCACCAGTTGCGAGCTAGAGCGCCAGTTGGTCTCCAAGGTGTAGTGATCTTGGGTGTCATGACGGGCTTGCATGTAGGTGAAAATATCGGCACCACGGAAGCTGTAGATGGCCTGTTTAGGGTCACCAATCATATAGAGGCCCACCTCCTCTTGCCCATAATAGATGGCACGGAAGATGCTGTATTGCACTGGATCGGTATCTTGAAACTCATCAATCATGGCGATGGGGTATTGGTGACGAATATGGGCCGCCAGGGCTTCGCCCCCCTCCCCTTGCAACGCAAGTTGTAGATGTAGCAAAAGATCGTCAGTAGAGATAACACTTTGCTGCTGTTTACGCTCGGCCAAGGTGGTTTTGGTGTAGGCCATAAACTGTTGCAGTATGTGTAGGCGTTGTAGCTGCTCCGGTCCATACCACTCTGCATGCAGTGTTTCACAGAGTGTAAAGAAAGGATGCGTAGGCGACTCCACTCCTTTCTTCACTGATTTGGCGAGTTTTGCCGGAGTGAAGAGTTCGATACGTGATGGTAAGCTGTTGGGCTGTTCGACAAATTGTGCCATTTGCATCATCATCTCTGATACCGCTTTGGCGCTATAAATATTGGCTTTTAATCCTTTGTTCTTTTCGATCAATTCACGAATAGATTGCTCGTGTTGCTGCCAGCACTGTTGCAGTTGTTCTACTAATTGCTGGCGTTGTGCCAGTAGTGTTTGTAGCTGCTGTTCATCAACCTGTGGGATGATCTCCAAGCCATGACGATTGAGGTAGCGATAGGTTTCACTGAGCAGCGCACCAGGACCACTCCATTGGCTGGCAATCCATTGTGCTTCACTTTCACTTTTTATATAGAAATGACTACGCCAGAAGTCTTCGGCAATCGCACGCAGATAGTCGCTTTCATCGGTGATAAATTCTGCGTCAAACAGGGAGCCACTTTCAAAGGCGTTTTCACTGAGCATGCGTTGGCAAAAGCCGTGAATGGTGAAGACGGCAGCTTCGTCTAACAGGGTTAGTGCATCTTTCAGTTGTTGGGTAGCTTGTTTGCTGTCATCCACGTTATCAAGGATTTGTTGCAGCACCTCATCTTGACACGTTGCCCCTTGCATGACTTGCAGTGCTTCACGTATACGTCGACGAATACGATCCCGTAACTCTTCGGTAGCGGCATTGGTAAACGTTACCACCAGAATCTGTTTAACCGTGAGTTGACGCTCTAATAGCAGGCGCAAATAGAGGCTGGCGATGGTGTAGGTTTTACCAGTGCCCGCAGAGGCTTCGATCAAACGAATACCTTGTAGAGGCAGTTGATTGAGGTTTAATGGCTGCACTACTTAGCCTCCTCACAGATTAACAGCGGGCCATAGATCTGCTGTGCCAGTTCGGCAAAGGCTTCACTAATGGGGTGCTGTCCACGCAGTGCCAATTGAATATAAGGGTCGCCCCCTTCTCCCGCATAGTAATCGTTACCGATAAAGCTTTTTTCCGCTCGGCTTAAAGCTTCGTCCACTTTTCCTTTACGCATTAAGGTAGTGTAGAGCAGCGAGGATTCAGGATAGAACGGTAAAGGTGCTCGTAAGCCTTTCCAATAGAGTTGTAGCAGCTCGTAAAGCTGATAACGCGCCTCCTCCATTGGCCCGAAGTGCAGTACGCCATCCTCACCAAAGTGTTGGCTTTGCAAGGTGATGCCTGATGGTTGCAGTTCACAGAGCAGTAGATGCTTCACCCATAGGGCTAACTTATCTTTGGCTTTGATTTTGGTGTAGCGGTAATCCTGTAGGCCATCCTTTGTCAGATGGTTTAACCAGCCGTGTAGCTGGAACTCACCCAGAATCAGATCCACCTCTAAAGGCTCTACCGATTCATGAAGTTGTGCTTTTAAGCTGTCAGCAAAGTCGATGGAGGCATCCGCATATTGTTGGTAATTCACAACGGCAAAAGGACCGGCGGGCAGCTCTCCCCGACTGGCCAGAAGATAACGATACTGTTCCAAATCCTCATCATTCAGATGCTGTTCTACCAGTTGTTGCTTCAGTTGATAGATCTGTAAGCTATCCAAGGTAAAGGGTTCACTATCTTCCAGGGTCTCTTCACTTCGCTCTAACACAATCCCCAATCGCTGCTGTAGGAAGTAGCGTACCGGGTTTTGTAAAAAGCGAATCAACTCATCCACTGAAAGTGTGCGACGTTCTGCTTCAGCCTCAGGTAATGGGTTTTCAATAAACAGGGTTTCCCCTTGTGGGTGCTGTAAGGCATTCGCGGCAGCGGCCCAATCAGGATCATAGCTAAACAGTCGTTCATCCCCTTGATAATAGCGCGGACTGAAGGGGTGAAGCGGGTGTTCAGTAATCAGTTGCGACAGGATGTTTTCCCCCTGCTCGCTAACAAAGCCCTGTTCGATATAGTCCTGTAATTCACTCACCAATACCGAGGGTAGCAGCATGGCATTATCGCGAATGGAGCGCCCCACATAGCTGATGTAGAACTGATGCCGTGCAGAGAGTAGCGCTTCCAGAAACAGGTAGCGGTCATCGTCCCGTCGGGAACGATCCCCGGGTCGGGGATGATCCACCATTAAGTCAAACCCCAAGGGTGGACGAGTTCGAGGATAGCTGGCATCATTCATGCCGATCATGCAGACCACTTTAAACGGCAGGCTACGCATGGGCATCATGGCACAGAAGCTCACCTGCCCACTAAGAAAACGGTGAGATGAAGCGGGAGACTGCAGGTGGCCTTTTAAATAGTCTTGCACTACCTCTAATGGAATCGGTTTGTTGAAGCCCGCTTCTGCGGTATGCAAGGTAAGATCGTGAACCACATCCCGCAGCAGTTGCATCGCCTGCTGCTCATCTTCGCTCTCAATCTCGAAGCGCTCCAGCAGGTAGTTGATCAGCCCCTGCCACTGTTCAGGGGTATGCCGACAGTTCAGCAGTTTGCGCAGTTGCCCCAGGTCACCTAAGAAACGATTGAGCCGGCCCAGCCATTGAGCCTCCATCCCCTCCACATGGGGATAAGGGGCTTGTTGATCATAGAGGTATTCCCCCTCCTCCATGGCGTAGCCCAGCATCATACGTTGCAGACCGAATTGCCAGCTGAAGGTCTCATCTTCCGGCTGTTGCAGTTCACTGCGGGAGGTGCCATCCAATCCCCAGCGAATACCAGACTCTGACACCCACTGGCGGATTCGCTCCAGAGCCTGTTCATCCAAGCTGTAGTAGCGTGCAATAGCAGGCAGTTCCAACATAGCCATCACCTCGCCGGCACTCATACGGGCATTGGGTAGCTGCATCATCTGCAGGAAGGTGTTAAGGATGGGATGCTCTGCCTGGGCAGAACGGTCTGCGATAGACCAGGGAATCTGCCGACCCTCTCCCGCCGAACCGAATACCGCTTCAATATAAGGGGCATAGGTGTCGATCTCCGGGGTCATGACAATGATGTCACGAGGCAGTAGCTCAGGATCATTTTCAAACATCTGTAATAGCTGATCGTAAAGCACCTGCACTTCGCGCATCGGGCTATGGCAGCTATGGATAGCAATGGAGTCATCCTCTACCGAGACAGCGGCAGGTGGATAATCCCCCTGCCCTCGCTCCAGCAGTTGCAGGATATCAGACTGAATGCACTCCAGTAGCGAGTTCTCTTCAGGGAATTGGGTACAGTCCTCATCTTCTGCATTGAAGGATTCATTATGCAGCAGCTTTTGGAAATCCCTCCCCAATTTACCCATGGAGGCGAGCAGGCTATTGCCCACCTCATACATCTCTGAGACATCGGGCTTACCCTGGCTAGACCAAAGCTGACGCAATCGCGCCAGGGTTTTGGGATCCGTAATATCCTCCCAAAACGCCAAACAGGGATTGAGAGCAAACAGATGTACCTCGGTGTGTTGCGCCACGGCGGCCAAGGCTTCCAGGTAGGCGGGCGGCAACGCATTAATCCCGAACACCATGATGCGCTGTGGCAAGGTGCTGGGGTTGATCTGGCCGGCGACAGCCAATTCCATAAACTGCTGTTGCAGGCTGGCGCGATGGATAGGGGTTTTATCCCCAATCACTGCTCGCCACAACGGAGCTTGCCAGGGGTGTTTATTACAACCCAGACTTCCACCGGTTTGCCAGTCGAGAATCCACTCCGGGCGATAGATCAGATACTGCTCGAAGGTATCTGCCACATAGCGACATAGCTGGTAGAGCTTAAGGTGGTCCCGACCGGTAGCAAGATAGTGTTTAAGCGGGGTAAAGGCCTCCTCCTCCAATAATCCGGGAAGGATATCCATCAAACGCCAAGACAAAATAGCGCGGTCGAATTCAGAGCTCTCCGGCACATCCGGCAGCTGGCTGCGATAGAGCTTCCAGATATAACTGGCAGGTAATGGGTACTCAATATTGGCACTGATTCCCTGAATCTGTGCCAGCTGTTGGGAGAGCCAACGAGCCATCCCCTGATGCTGGGTAACAATCACCTCTGACGCCAATACCGACGACAACGGCTCCACCTGCATGATGGCAGCCAAATAAGCAGCAAGGCGTTCCAGTCGATTACTGTGATAAATCTTAAGCATGATTGGATCTTGTGATAACGTTGGGGCATAGTGTACCCCGTAGCGAAGTGATGTGATAAAGGAAATTTAGCCAGCAATCACCTTATCCCTGCCCTGCGCCTTTGCCTTGTATAAGGCGCTATCTGCCCGCTTCATCGCCTCTTCAATACTACCATCTCCATTGTTCCTATAGGTATATCCTATGCTGCAGGTTATCGAGATTGAGTGGCCTTGATAATGAATTTTCCGTTTCTTAATCCGTGTGTGAATGCGTTTTGATACGTGTCCCACTGCATAAGCGGTACTACCGATACAAAGCACCACGAACTCCTCTCCGCCAAAACGATACACCTTCTCACTGGAGCGCAAACAAGATTCGATGGTCTTTGCCACCTCTTTCAACACCATATCGCCAGCATCATGCCCCCATTGGTCATTGACCTGCTTAAAATGATCCAGATCAATCATCACAATGCCAAACCGATCACTGCTACGCTTACCTGCTGGATGAAATGTCTGTATCTCCTCATCAAATGCTCGACGATTCCATAATGTCGTCAGAGGGTCGTGGTATGCCTTCTCGCCCAATTCATTGATCTGTTTTTGGATATCACCAGCATCCCTCGCCACCAATGCAATTAATAGTTCATCACCCACATAACGCTTTGCGATAGTGGTCATCAATGGTACTTCGTGACCATCCTTATGCAGGGCTAGCATTTTTATGGGATTATTATTCATTTGAGTATTACGACCGGAAGATAAAAATTTACGAACATGCTCATGATGTACTGTCCGCAATCTCTCCGGTATTAACTCATCCAAACTCATATTGAGCAACTCATCACGCTCCCAACCAAAAAGGCGACTGGCCCCCCGGTTACAATGAATTAACTCTCCTTCAGCAGAAAACAATAGCAGCGCTTCACCAGACAGATCCATCACTCGGGAGAGCTTTTGCTCCAGCGTCAAATTACGCTGTCGTGCCCAATTCAACTTCTGGTAAAAATGATCCTCACGGTTAGCGCTATAAGCCAAACTGGCTACAATAACCATCCAGGCAAACGTCAGAAAGAGTACAAGGCCATCAATCGCATCCACTACTTGATAGTGGCTCAATATCAGAATAAATACTCCCAATAATAAAGGCACAAAAAAAGTGTAGAGTATAAGAAGGCGGAAGCGCTTGGCACCGTTGGAGTTCATGGTAAATAAGTGTAACGCACTGTTACCTCTAACCTTTACCGCAATGGCTGCCGTCAACAACCAGAAACAGAGGAGTGATGAGATAGAGAGTGTGGAAAACAGCCATGACTGCTCAAGTTCATATGGGTGGAGTAAATAACTAAACAGCGCAGCAACAATAATGCAGAAAAAACAGGCAAATAGGCTATCGAAAAGCTTTGTATGGTACTGCTGCCAACAACAAAGCCCCTGAATCAAAATCGCCAATAATGAAAGGCTAATTGCCGCCGCAACTGACATTCTTCCTGGGTGATGTTTGGAAAATGTATCCTCCACCAATAACTGGTCAAGACCAATATCAACGCCCCAGTAATGCTCTATCAGTGAGAGTATCGCGATAACGATCACTGATGAGGTCAATATCGTAACAATACGGTTATAACGCCGTATTAAAAATAGTGAAATGGCCAACAGCATCATACATAGAGCCGCATTGGCCTTCATTGTTGGCAGCCCTTCAAGAGGGGCGAGAATCCCCCCCCAAGATAACCACCAAGAGATCAACATCATCAGGCTAATTATGGCAACTGCCAGTGTGGCAGTTACGGCGATAACCTGATCCAGACGTTTAAACATCCAATCTCTCTAATAATTTAATAAATTTGTATGTAACCAATAAATCATAGTTTGCCTCATACAAAACTGGAAGTAGTGGCTACCCGATTTTCCCATCAAGTAGCCAAAATAAAAATCATTCAACTTTCACAGTATGGCGCTTTGCGGCCTCCACTTTAGGTAAAGTCAGCTCCAATAGACCATCCTTGAAACTTGCCTTCGCTTTAGCCCCATCCACCTCAGTCGGAAGCGGTAAGGTGCGTAAAAATTCTCCACTACTTAATTCACGACGATGGTACTCTCCCTCCTCCTTTTCCTCTTCCTGCTTGCAGGTGGCCTTAATGGTGACGCTATCTTTAGTAATGCTGACATCCAGGTCATCCTTTTTCACACCCGGCAACTCAGCCTTCACCAACAACTCTTTGTCACGATTGATAATATCCACCTTTGGGGTCCTTCCCTCGAAGGGTGGTTTCAGTTCCGACCATGTAGGACGATAAAACTGGAAGGGATTTGCCCAACTACCTCGATCAAAAAACTGCTCCATCATCCGCTCCATTTCATCAAATGGAGAAACATATTGGGCTTTCGACTTGACCGGCGCTTGGCCCTGAGACTTCGCAACAGATTTTGCTTCTTTTGTCATCACTCACTCCTTTGCTATGTTAGGGAACCTCTGAAAAATATCTCGTTAATAAAATGATTTAAGTACACTTTTACAAATTAGCAAGTCTTGGAAAATGACATTTTGCGACGCACTTTCCAAGCCTATTAATAATAGTGAAAGTATCCTTGTGCTCCTGCCTTAGGCGCTCCTCAATTAGTTTTTAATAGCCTTTTACGTAGTTGCTCCACCTCCTCTAACAACTCAATGGCCAACGCGGCGCCAGGTAGGTTCACCCCCAGATCACTCTCCAAACGTTGTACGATACATACCCGCTGCAGGCTTCGTCCGCGAAAGCGCCAATGAGCGGGGTCATGGCCGATGGGCTCTATCACCCCTTCGGCGACTAACTCCAGTATCCACTCTGCTGGCCGCCCTGAAGCTCTACTTAAGTCTGCCAGGGTAAACTCCATGGTTTCGTCCACCACGATGCCACTTAAAATACTCTGCTTAGTCATCGACTACACCCCCAGCCCTGCCCGTGGATTAAATGGCATCTGTTGTGCCATCTGTTGATAGAGCTGCCTGGCCTGCTCGTTCTCCGCCTCTGGCGTCACTACCTGCAGGGTAAGATAGATATCACCCGGGGGATCACCAGGAATACCCAGCCCTTTCAGGCGTAGCTTATTGCCGCTATTGGAACCAGGAGGAATCTTCAGGTCCACTTTGCCCAAGGGCGTTGGTACCTTAACACTTGCCCCCAGCGCGGCCTCCCATGGAGCGACCGGTAACTCCATATACAGGTCACGCCCCTCAGGGTGGTAGAGATAATGAGGCTTAAAGTGCACCTCCAGATAGAGGTCTCCCTTAGCTCCCGAGCCATAGCCAGGCGCCCCCTGGCCAGCCAAACGGATCTGCTGCCCCTCTTTAATACCTTTGGGAATCTTTATTTTTAGTGTGGATTGTTTTAGCTGTATCCGCCCCTCGCTATCCATCTGGGGATTTTGCAGGGTGACGGTTCGAGTGATGCCATGAAAAGCGTCTTCCAGCCCGATCTCTACACGGGCATGTTGATCCTGCCCCCGCGCATCGAACTGTTGGTGGTAGCGAAAATGTCCCTGCTTGGCACGTCCACCAAATAGCTGCTCAAAGAAGTCGCTAAAACCACCGACATCAGCACCGGTGAAACTGCCCCCATGGAACTCAAAACCAGCGTCCCACCCTGGCGGTGGATGAAACTCCTGCCCCGCCTTCCAATTGGCGCCCAGCTTGTCGTAAGCGGCGCGCTTTTCGGGATCTTTCAGCACTTCGTAGGCTTCGCCAATCTCCTTGAAACGCCCCTCCGCGCCGGCCTCTTTACTTACATCAGGGTGATACTTTCGGGCCAGCTTACGATAGGCCCGCTTGATCTCATCCTGGCTGGCACCACGCTCCAGCCCCATGATTTTGTAATAGTCTTTGTATTCCACCGCGCCTCCTAACGCCAGCTGAGTACCACATAACGGGAAACTCCTCGATCACTAATTAAGAGTAGAACACGTTTGCCATTACGGCTCTGTTCATAGCGCTGCTTGAATTCCGCCACGTTGGTTACCGTCTGCTTATTGATCTGGTGGATCACCATACCAGGACGAATACCCACCATAGCAGCAATTGAACCTCGCTCCACCTCGCTGACCAAAACCCCGCCCTGGTCTTGGATAGCAAACTGTTGAGCCAGATCTGGCGTGATAGCCTGCACACTCAGCCCTAGCGCTTCTGCACGGTAAGCCGAGGCTTCTGCCTGCCACTGAGACGCCTCTTCTCCCCCAAGCTTGACACTAATGCGCTGCTGTTCGCCATTTCGTAGCAAGGTCATTTGAACCCGGCTGCCAGGTGCCGTCAATGCCACACGATTGCGGAACTCACTGACGTTTTCGATCGCCTCTCCCTGGTAAGCAATAATGAGATCACCGGTCCGCAACCCTGCCTGATCAGCAGGAGACCCCTCAGCCACCTGAGCAATCAGTGCACCGTGTTGATTTTCCAAATCAAAGGTGTCCGCCAACTCCGGTGTTAGCTCTTGAATCACCACCCCCAGGTAGCCTCGATTCACCTCACCGCTATTGATCAACTGCTCTGCCACACTGCGCGCCAGACTGATAGGAATAGCAAAGCCTACCCCCATGTAACCCCCACTCCGTGAGAAGATAGCAGTATTAATACCAATTACCTCACCATCCAGATTCAGTAGCGGACCACCTGAGTTGCCGGGATTGATGGCCGCATCGGTCTGGATAAAATCTTCATAATCATTAATTCCCAAGCCGCTACGCCCTTTGGCACTGACCACGCCAACGGTCAATGTATGGCTTAATCCGAATGGATTGCCCAATGCGACAACCCACTCACCTACCTCTAGTTCATTAGAACTACCCAGTGGAATGGCTTTGTGATCACTCTCTTCAATCTCTAAAACGGCAATATCCGAACGGGCATCTGCACCGGTAATCTTAGCTTCATATTCACGACCATCCTTAAAGCTGACAGTGATGCGACCCCCTCCTTCAACAACATGATTATTGGTAAGAATATAGCTTTTGCTTCCCAGCAATCCCTTCTCTACAGAAAAGACAAAGCCTGACCCCTGTCCCATCACCCTGCGCTCTGGTTGTCGCTGCTGAGGTACACCACGAAATCGGTCACCAAAAAAACGGCGGAACAGCTCATCACCAAAGGGCCAGTTCTGAAGATCGTTTTGCGGTGCGGAACGCACACTCTCGACCTTAATGAAAGCCACCGATGGCGAGGCTACCTTAGCAACTGAAGCAAATGCCTTACTGGTTTGTCTCAGGCTGGCAATAGCCTGTTCCTCTGCGCTATAAGCCGGGAGTGAAAGCATGATAAAAAAGGGTAATAAAAATAACAGAAGGGATCGTTCATGTGACATGACATTTGTCTCCTACATATAGCTATGCACAATATCAACAGCTTTGATATGGATAGGGCTAAAGAATTTCAAGTTAGCATAGCTGAATTATTTATCTGAAAGTGACCCAGCAATAAGAATGATTGTGGATGAACTTTTTCTTATCTCCTTAGTCATTATCCAGAAAATGAGGCATTGAAATGTGTACTCACAGCCCATAGTTATAGACTGTGGTTAAAGCATCAACAAACATGCCATCACTACATTTTGTTCAATGGGAAAATGTCCCAGTAAAGAGAGAAGGAGATTTGAACACGATGTCATCAATAGACTTCCTAACAACGTACAATTTTCCAAGAGCCTATTAATTTTATGTAATTGTCTGGAGGTATCATCATGCATCCATTCGAATACATTTCCATGCCAAGCCTGAATAGGTATAGGGCCGATCACCGCCGCCCTAAAAACCCTATTGCCGATTTCTTAGCCACCTCTGCTCACTATTTACGCTTATCGCCTGAGCAGTTGGCAAACCACGTTTCACAACAGACAACAACCATAAACACAAGGAGACGTCATGATTAAGATTGACAAACTTAAGCGTGCCTACGGTGATTTTGTGGCGGTCGATGATGTCAGCTTTTCTATTAATAAAGGTGAGATCGTCGGCCTGCTAGGTCACAACGGTGCAGGAAAAACAACTATTATGAAGATGATAAGTGGCTATCTGGAGCCCAGTTCGGGCAATATTCAGGTGGATGATCTGGATATCGCTCAACAGCGCAGTGCAGTACAGAAACGTATTGGCTACTTACCAGAATCATTACCTATCTATCCGGAAATGAGTGTGGCCGATTATCTGGATTATGCTGCCAAACTAAAAGGGCTGGAGGGAGATAAAGCACGCAATGAAATCCGCCGTGCAATCAAAGCAACAGATATTACCGCCAAGCTGCTGGCGCCTATTGCTACCCTCTCCCGTGGTTACAAACAACGGGTTGGTGTAGCACAAGCCATATTAGGACAGCCTAAATTATTGATTCTTGACGAACCCACCAATGGGCTAGACCCCACACAGACCCAACAAATGCGCGAACTCATTAAAGAGATTGCCAAGGATGCAACAGTCATTCTCTCTACTCACATTATGCAAGAGGTGGATGCGCTGTGTGATCGGGCTTTAATTATGCGCAGCGGAAAGCTGGCGCTGAATGCCAGCCTGGATGAGCTGCGTAATAGCAACCATCTACAAATTCAGAGTGATATCAATTTATCCTCATTAAAGGCACTACTCGCATCTATACAAGGTATCCTGTCCATTCAAAGTAAGAGTGAAAAGCACTTTGAAATTAGCCTAGAAGAGGCCTCATCCCGAGATATCATTGCGAATCAGATCGCCAAACTTCTCATTGAACATGGTCACACACTCTATGAGCTGAGCCATCAACAGCGAGATCTAGAAAGCATTTTCCGTGAAGTTAATGAACAAGTTGAGGAGGTATGTGATGCTGCTTGATACCACGCTACGCCGTATTGCCTTTAAAGAGCTAACCCTCTTCTTCAGCTCACCCATCGCTTACCTTTTTTTAGCCACCTTTGCAGCAGTTACTCTGTTTATCTTCTTCTGGGGAGAGACTTTTTTTGCCCGAAATATTGCCGATGTAAGGCCGCTGTTTGAATGGATGCCCATCCTGCTGATCTTCCTTACCGGTGCCTTGACCATGCGTATGTGGAGTGACGAGCGTCGTAGCGGTACATTAGAGCATGTACTGACACAGCCATTGGATATTTGGCGTTTTGTCGTGGGTAAATTTGCCGCTTGTATGGCACTGTTAATGTGGGCTTTACTGATTACCCTGCCGCTTCCCATTACCGTTTCAATAATTGGTGATCTGGATTGGGGACCGGTATGGAGTGGTTACCTTGCCACTATTTTATTGGGTGCTGCCTATATTGCCGTTGGCCTGTTTGTCTCTGCCCGTAGTGACAATCAAATTGTCAGCTTGATCAGTGCGACAGCACTGTGTGGCCTGCTCTATCTGATAGGCTCTCCTGCCATTACTGATTTCTTTGGCAACCAGACAGGTGAATTGCTACGCAGCCTGGGTACCGGTGCACGTTTTGAAGACATTACCCGTGGTGTAATCGATGCCCGTGACTTTATCTACTACCTTAGTCTGGTGGTAATCTTCCTAATCCTAAACACCTTTAGCTTGGAGAAAGAGCGTTGGTCTGCTACTGGTAATAAAGGTCATCATCGTAACTGGCAGATTGGCACTACTCTATTGATCGCCAATGCCATCGCTCTAAACCTATGGCTTGGACAGATCAATGTACTAAGAATGGACACTACTGAAGGTAAACTCTACTCCATCTCTGAAGCCACCGATAACTATCTAGCACAACTGCAAGAGCCACTTTTGATCCGCGGTTACTTCAGTGCTAAAACCCATCCACTGCTTGCACCACTGGTTCCCCAAATGAAAGATCTGATTAGTGAGTATAAAGTCGCTGGTGATGGCCGGGTACGCGCAGAGTTTATCGATCCCATGAGTGATCCTGAACTAGAGGAGCAGGCTAACCAAAAATATGGCATTCAGCCTGTCCCTTTCCAGGTGGCGGATCGTTATCAGGCTTCACTGGTCAACTCTTATTTCAATGTATTAATAGAATATGGAGATCAATTCCAAGTACTAGGCTTTCGCGATCTGATTGAGGTCAAGGCCCAGCGGGAAGATGAGGTGGATGTACAACTGCGCAATCCTGAATATGATATCACCCGTGCCGTGAAGAAGGTATTACTGGCCTATCAATCAGGCGGTAATCTGTTTGATACCGTAAAAGGAGATCTCAACTTCACCGCCTACATCTCTGCGGATGAGCAACTTCCTGAAAAGCTAGTTACCTTCAAACAACAGGTAAAAAATATAGTGGATGAGATGTCGCAACAGACCAATGGTCGCCTAAATGTGACATTTATGGAACCCGAAGACAATGGTGGCACAGTGGCTCAACAGATCCTGCAAAAGTATGGTTTTCAGCCTATGGTAGCCAGTCTGTTTGATACCAAGCAGTTTTACTTTTATCTCACTCTACGCCAAGGCGATCAAGTGGTACAGCTGCCACTGGGCGATTACTCTGCTGCCAATTTTGAACTAACGCTAGAGTCCGGTATTAAACGCTTTGCCAGTGGCTTTACCAAAACTGTTGCCCTCATTGCACCACAGCCCGATCCACAGATGATGCGCTTTGGCATGTCAGGCGCTACCTTTACCCAACTTCAGCAAATACTCTCCGCTGATCTCAATGTAAAACAGGAGGATCTCAGCGATGGGCGTATCGATAGTGATGCAGATCTATTACTATTGGCCGCCCCTAAAGAACTGGATGAGAAGCAACTATTTGCCGTAGACCAATTTTTGATGCGTGGTGGCACCGTTATCGTCGCCACTTCCCCCTACAGCACAAACCTAAGTCGTAACAACTTGGCAATGCAGCCACACCAAAGCGGCTTGGAGGATTGGCTGGCACATAACGGCATGAAGGTGGAATCCAAGCTGGTGATGGATCCACAAAATAGCGCCTTTCCCGTACCTGTTACACGTCAGGTTGGCACCTTCCGCTTCCAGGAGATGCGCATGCTGGATTACCCCTACTTTGCCGATTTACGGGGTGATGGACTCAATAACGACAATCCCATCACCAGCAGTTTGAACCAGCTAAGTATGGCTTGGTCCTCCCCTATCACTATCGATCAGGAGAAAAACACCCAACGGCAAGTGACTGAGTTGCTGTATAGCTCCGATAAGGCATGGCTCTCTGATTCACTAAACGTTATGCCACAGGTCGATCGTAACGGAAACAGTGTCTTTACATCTGGTAGTGAAACCGGTCGTCAGCTATTGGGTGCCATCAACCAAGGTCGCTTTGATTCCTACTTTGCCGGTAAAGAATCACCACTATTGAACAACAGTGATGAGAAGGATGATGAAGAGAACGTTATTAGCAGTGTAATCGAACACTCCCCCGAATCAGCACGCATTATTCTGTTCAGCTCCAATGACTTCCTGAGCGATCAGGTAATACAACTTATGAGCTCCACCAATGGCAGTCAGTATCTTGATGCACTACAACTCATGGCTAATAGTGTTGACTGGTCACTAGAGGATCAGGGACTACTCAGTATCCGTTCACGAGGCCACTTCAACCGTACACTACCACCAATGGATCAAGATGAGCAGTTCTATTGGGAGAGTGCCAATTATGTTGTGGCAATCGTAATGCTAATGATCTTGGCGACTGCTGTCGGCTATCGACGCAGAGCTAAAGCCAAGCGTTACTTTGCTGAACTAGCCGTTTAAACAAAATCATGCAGGAGCCTGCTCTCTAGCAAAAATTTTACAATCTTGCATATAAAGCAGGCTCATATAAATAAAAGGATATCAATCATGACACGACTGAATCAGATACTTATTGCCGTGTTAGCGGTACAACTCATTATCGGTACCAGCATCTACTACGGCACGCAACCCCTCTCTACAGATGAGGCAACATTAGCACTTCTGGAGGCAGACCCCAAACAGGCAGACCAGATTATTATTGAAGATAACAGTGGTCAAAAAACTGAGCTTGAGCGTATGTCAGAAGGATGGAAGATTGCGAATTATCATCAACTACCAGCACAAAATCAAAAAATCAATGAGATCCTCGATAAACTAAATAACACTCAAACTGGCTGGCCTGTCGCCACCACTGAGGCAGCCCAAAAACGCTTTGAAGTAGGCGAGGAAAACTACCAAAAACGCATTACCATTAGCCATGGAGACAAAGTATTCAGCACCCTACTACTAGGGACTTCACCCGGCTTTCGACAACTTCATCTACGTAAAGCTGATGACGATAGAATCTATAATGTAACGCTCAACAGCTATGACCTCTCGGCTAAACATGATGATTGGTTGGAAAAAACCTTGCTGCAACCCAAAGGTGAAATTACCCAATTACAGACAGCCGGTCTTACCTTCAATAAAGAGAGCGAAGGATGGAAGCTCAACCAAAAAGGCAGTGAAGCCATTAGCGAAGAGGTGGAGAAGTTGGCAGAAAATCTCAGCCAACTAGCCATACTCGGCACAGTACCAGACCAAACCCCAGGCAGTAGTGATTATCAGTTAGTCGTCAATAGTAATAACCAAACATTGCAATATCGCTTCTTCAAACTGGGGGATGATCACCTAGTCCGTCGTGATGATCTGCCCGTCTCATTTAAAATCAGCCAGGGAGATTATGAAAAAATCACGGCCATGGATGAAAATCAACTAGTTAAACAGCATGAAGAGACTGAACAAGAGCCGATTGCCACGAATGGGAGTCACTCGACCAATGGAGAGCGTAGCTAATTATCCTCCAGCACATACTCATACCTAAAAAATCCATATTACAAGGCACACATAAATATGATGTGTGCCTTTCATGGAATTTGATTTCAGGCATCTGATTAAGCCCTTTATAATTAGCATAGAATAATATTCTTTTATTTTTAAAATCCTCTGGAAAGTGGTGCACATCAAAGACTCCTTACCATTTTTCTAGCCAGCCGATAGGCTGGCACGTTATCCTAATACCTATAAAGAAAGTATTTTGCAGGTTTCAACCCTCTAAAAAAATCACCTTATTCATCCCAGCCTATTCTGTGGTGCACACCATGTCACCCCATGCTGATAGGGAAAACCTGTAACAAAGATAACAATATCAGACGACTAAAAGTTTTAAGGCATGAGCAAAGAGAGCAATAAGCAACACACACCTATGATGCACAGGTGTATTACCGTTGTTTTATATAGATTTAATTAATTTCAAGAGGGAAAAGTTACACTTCTAGTTACACTTTTTTTGACTGCTCGATTTCTTTAAAAACAATGACTGACGAACACTTGCTGCGAAGCCCCATCGTTCACACTTGATAATTCTCAACCAACCTGGCAAAAAGATTCACCAGCTTCATATCCTCCAAATTGCCATGAAAGTCCAAAGCCAGCCTTGGGCTAGCTACGACGATGGCAAGGCTTTGGGCGCGAGAGATGGCAACATTGATTCGGTTCTTATCCAGTAGGAAGCTGACACCCCTTGGCGCTTCATGGATATCGCTGGCACATAAGCTTAGAAATACAATCGGCGCTTCCTGACCCTGAAATTTATCAACGCTGCCAATCTTGGCCTGTTCGCCTAGGGCCTGCTTCAGTATGGCCACCTGGTGATTGTATGGAGCGACAAATAACATGTGCTCCCAATCAATCGTGTGAACCTTGTTTTCCCTATCAACAAACTCTCTCCCGAGCAGTTGATGGGCAAACTCCCTTATAACCGATGCCTCTTCCTCGCTGGCCTGGGAGTTTCCTTCATGCTCTACGGGATAAAAGATGATCCCAGCCTCTTTGCTCAGAGGCCCTTGATAGCCTTCTGGTACACGCACAATCTGACGTTCGTTAGCTGTATCCGTATGAAGTCGGCCTTCATAGATCGCATCAGAGATAAACTGATTTACCGCCGGATGCATACGATAGGTTGTACCCAGGAACACACCCAACTCAGGGGGAATAGTGGCGTGATCCTGCAACAGATACTCTAATATGGATTGACCACTTTCGCCGGGATGTGTGCCCTGCACTGGCTGCCCCAATTGCATTTGATCGCCCTTTAACACCAGATTAGCTGTCGAACGACTAATGGCCACCAAATTGGCAACCGACACCTGCCCCGCTTCGTCCACAAAGAGATAATCCAACTCTCCCGCCATATCATCACGGGCAAAACCCCAAGCCGTCGTACCAAGCACACAACCCGGTTGAAGATTACTGGCGAGGTCTTTATTGGCAATTAACTTAATACCCAGATCATCGATTTTGTCTGTGTCAGTATCTTTCGTACAACAACTATGAACAGCAATACCTTCGTCCCGACAATGCTCAGCCACGCCAAAGAGCAAATTATTAATCGCCTTGTGGCTGTTACTACAGATACCGATCCGCTTACCCTGCTTCACCAACTCAGCAATCAGATGCTTGCCAGTATAAGTTTTACCCGCTCCAGGCGGCCCTTGAATGCACAGATAGCTGTTATCCAAGTTCAACACTTGCCTGACTACTTGATCCAGAACGGGTATATCACTCATCTCATCAACAATTGCGCCACCGCTGCCACCTTTTATGCGTGGATTACGGCGATATAGAAAATCGAGGATAGCGCACTTTGCCAGTTGGCCTTCGGCATAGGCGCGAACAACCTGTTCTATGGATTCGGGGATTGGTCTAGCATGAACAATATCGTTAGGAACCAAGCTAATTATCGTAGGGGGCTCATCAGCCGCCTTCACACTGAGCAACCCCTCGTTGGCATCAAACTCTACCAATGTCACCTTCAAATCATCGTGTCCGAGCACCCACATGGAGCCATCTATTCGAGGCTCTTTAAACTCCTGGCTAACATCAAATCGATACTCATAACAATATTGCCTTGCTCTTGTAGTCTGTTTGAATGGCTCTCGCTCTGTGCGCTGACACATCACGATACAATCAAGGTCATCTACCAGCTCATCTTCCGTCATCCCCAAGCGATCAAACAATCGCCACCACACGGGCTTCTCTGCACGACGATGAAACTCCAACAACCAAGCTAATAGTTCAGTGATTGCAGCTTGTTGGGGGGCACTTTCACGCTCACTTTCAGCACGAGCCAAAAGCGCATTACGCAGCTGTATACGTGCAGTAACCTCTTCGGGAATTTCTTTTTGTTCTACAGTGGTTTTGCCAATGAACTGAATACCATGAGTCGCCTGTTGCTTACGTAGCCAATCAACCAGCTCCTGGGTAGAGTCACAATCATCAATGTTGTAATCACGAATATCATTGAGCACTTTAGATGTCTGCCAGGTATCACCATCCGGATTTTCGCGCCATTGCTCATAAACAACCACTGAGTCGCCACCCGTACCTACTTCAGTCTGACGTTTGCCGCGATAGAGATGCTCAATATTCTTGATGGAATAACGTGGCTCACCCACTATCAGACCATGACGTACAATCTTATAGAGATCGACAAACACCTCATTGCGAAGTAACTCATCCACCTCATGCTCACACACGCCATAACGCCCCATCAGGCGACGACAGGCCGCGATTTCGTAATTGGCATAGTGATAAATATGCATAGCCGGGTCGCGCTGCCAGCGCTCATACACCCATAAAATAAAATCCTGAAAGGTTTGCTTCTCTTGGTGGGAGTCATGCGCCCAGAAATCCTTAAACTGACGCGTACCTTGTACATCAAAGTAGGTATTTCCCCACAAGTACTCCAAACCACCTTCCACCAAGGGAAAACCTTCGATATCGAAAAACACATCCATAGGGGATGCCGGAGGCAATAAAGCCAAGCCTTTTGCATCACCAGGCTCTGGCACCAACACCTCGAAGACGGGCGTTTCATGACCCTCTGATTGCTTTTGAATACGCGCTTGCGCCTTTAATCTTTGGAAAACAGGGGGAGAAACTTTGGGGATTATTTGAATATCAGTACTGGCCAATTCGCTAGCGGTAACTATGCCAGCCTGCTCCATAGCTTTAATCTGACCCCGGTTAATCGTAGCCACCTGGCTTAGATGGTCTCGCTCCAGCAATAGCTGTTCTGCGACACCGGCCCAATCTCCCCAACTATGAGACTCCGCTGGATCAGGCATGTCATTGGGATCAAACTCACCTTCAAACTGTAGAAACTGATGCTTTAAATGCTGATAGTAAAAACGATAGTCTGATACAGGCAGGCGACATAACTCACCATTCCCCAGAGCAACAACAATCTCTTTGGCATAGCAACCTTGGTCTTCCGCCAACATCTCGGCATAACAACACAATTGAACAGCAAAATAAGGCTTAGGAGTTTTGGAAAGTTTGGTATCCCACACCTCATAGTGATAACTACCCAACTGACTTTGACCAGGTACCTTCACTAAAAAGTCGGCGAAGCCTCTAAAGGGAGGTTTCTGCAAACAGGCCTGAAAGATTACCTCGGCACCTAATGCCATCGCGGCGAGTGTATTGGTACGTTTTTCTTCGACACTCGCACCATCAATCACGGCTATATCTTTGCCCTGGAGTTGGAACTCTTTAAGCAGCCCGGCTTCATGGGCTTCGCCTTTGTCCTGGAGAAGGCGAAGCATAGAGTCGGCTTCGTCACGCTCAAAACCATGTTCGGGAGTTTCTATTGAATAACGTTCCATCCATGAAGCAAACGGGGATGACATAAATCGACAAAGATCCGACGGAGAATAGATGATTATGTTTTCTGAGTAATACATATCCTATCCCTCTCATGTCAGTGCACGAACTCAATCAAGATAAAGAATCTATGATCTCAACGTAGTTAATAATTCTTCTACAAAAACTACATACCTACTCATTTAAAATTCAAAATTAGCCTAACCCCCAATCCAGAAAGTTCTACTTCAATCTGCGCTCTTTCTTGAGTCGTCAACTAACGCCCATTTAGACACACCCTGGCTTAACAAATCAGCTTTATTTCTTAAGAAAAGTTGTTTTGCCTTTGGATTCGCACTAGCACCATCAGTAAAGTCTATTGGCCAGAAACGTAAAAAATAACCAACAAAGCAACTTCGCAAAGTCACCTGTTTACATCCATCCTTAATCTCATAATCCAGCACGGTCGTTTCCGGGTATTCCAAGTTTGGGTGCGGAACAAGCTCCAAACAAACATACTGATTCCACTCATCGTCAGCCTCTAAACTAGCATCTGACAATTCGCCTTCAGAAACACTCGTAAACCTTGCCAAGTTGTAATCTCGAAAATCATCTTTTTTATGATTATTACGACAGCGAATGTGCCAACGTAGTCCATCATTAACCAACGCTAATGGTGTTAATGAACGGATTTTTTTACCGCTACTATGAGAAGTATACTCAGCATCCATTGTTCTTTTCTGGAACATGCAACGAGTGATCGCGGAGACAATATCAAGTGGCATAGAGCGTTTTATACTCGTATTAATCCAACCATCCAATCGCTCGGCATGCCCGGTTTCTGTGGCAATTGCCCGCTCACCGACCAATGAAAACAAGGCCTGATCGACACTGTGAGTGAAATAATAGCTATCACCTGTCAACACATAGCACTTCTGTTTTAAATCATACGCCAGCACTCCGGGGGCTATATCACCGTATAGGGAAAGATCCTTTGTTGCCGCCGCATCACTAATTCCAAACCTATCAACCAAGTCTTTCCGACGAACTCTACCCGTGAAAATAGCCAGAAATTCTATATAAAAAAGGCGTTCACGTTGTATATCGCGCCGAGTCTCCATTAATAAAGTACTCCCATATTCTTTTGAATATCATGAGCCTACCACATAATCATAATAATTACGTCATCAGTTTTTCTAGGTGGTCGTAATTTCTTGTTGTATTTTTCAAAAAGGTGGTTTAGCATCAAAACTCCAATGATGAAAACATAGGAAGCTTTTGAAATGAGACGGTACAAAGGAAATATGAATGGTGAGCGTTATTGCGGTAATACAAACACCAAAGAAGTACATGATTTAGATAATGAAACTGACAACTGTCAAATTGACGAAATTATTCAGGCCGGGCACGACCGCCCATTTAATTATCTATCTGATGCTAAAAACCTAGGTTATGACAATTGCCATTGGTGCCTAGGCAACTCAACTCGATAACAACAGGAGAAAAATTATGGCAACCAACCCTCCCAAAGGCGATGGCCATAGAAAAGGCGCTGTTCGAGGCCGCTCCCAGACACAAACCCCTTCGGGGCACTACGTGAAACGGGATGCCGAAACAGGCCAATTTATGGACGTTAAAACATCAAGCAAAACCCCTTTCAAAGGGGTGAGAAAAGAGAAGTAACCAGCGCCCCCGGCAGTTTCATGGGGGCGCTTCATGCTAACCAATAGAGGAACTGCCAAATGGTTAAGATTCAAGGCGCTGTAATTAAAGAGCAAGGGGTGACCTTTGCAATCACCGTGGTTAAACACCATATTTTGAATTCCCAGCATCAATGCCAACAAACGGCATCATCATTCCGTCCGTTGTTCCCAGGAATGCCTATCGTACTGATGGGGCAAGATTCCCGAGGAACACCCACTTACTGGGGGCGCAAGGACATTGTGAATTTTCTTAGCAACGTTCATCCCAGTCAGATTCCTTGGAAAGAGTACACGTTCAGCTAAGGAGACGGTCATAATTGATATTTCATTTGAATTGAATGGCCGCAAGGTCTCCCCTAACAACCTTGGCAACGCGCTAGAAGCTGCAATGCTGAACTCGGTTAAGGACTCTATTAGTAAATCTGTTGGGAGCATTCGCTGCGCTGAACATGGCGAACGCCCCAAGATTAAAGCAAAAGGCCGTAGCCTTGACTCAATGAGCTTGGAAGTAACCGGTTGTTGCGATGCGTTAATCGATCAAGTCAAAAAGAAGCTAGCGTAGAAGGAATTTGTTGATGAATGGACCAGCACACAAAGCAATTGGGGCGGCGACCTGTGTAGCCGCCTTTGCAGCAATTGATAGGCACCCCTCGCAACAAAGTATTGCGCATCATCCTGTATTGGTCGCCTTACTCGGTGCTTGGGGTGGCACATTACCGGACAAACTAGAACCGGCATCCATTGGGCCTCACCATCGTAAGTTCTTCCACAGCTTAGTTTCATTGGGCGCTGTAGGTTACGGTGTATATCGAGCTTATAAATGGGAGCCACAAACCGAGTGGGAAAAACTCTTACGTGTTGTATTGATTGCCGTAGGTCTTGGTTACCTTAGCCACTTGATTGCAGACTTCACCACACCAAAGGGATTGCCTATCATCTAATTTTTTGGATGCGATTCTATTTTCTCTTGATCCCAATGATCTGCTTCAGCTAACGTCATAGCCTTACCACCCCACTGCCCGTCAGTGGACCCTTGTTGGCCCCGCCAACACCCTTAGCGCCCCATCGAACCGTGAGATAGGCGCAGTGGCTTTCCAGCCGCCGGTTCATTATCAAAATCTATTTTTCTAACCCTGCCGGGGAGTCTCTTCCCGCATGGGAGACCTCTCTGTGCGTTTTTCTAACTATCCAAGAGAGGTGTTTTATGAATATCGATGGCGTTTTAACCATTCGTACTATCAATGGCTCGAACGGGCCGTTTAATGTTGGGCGTTTGATTACTGATTTGGGGGAGTTTTCCGTAAAGGATACTCTGCTGGAGCAGTATGAGGAGGGCCGTTATGAGGGGAATTTCAATATCACACAGATATTCCCTTCGTCTTACTTCGCCGGTGGGCGGTTTGTGGTGGAGGTTCGTGCCACGCTTAAGAGCTTGAGTCTCGACGGTGTGGATGACCTAAAACCGGAGGATACGGCTATTGCTTCTGAGCCTGATCCTGCGGATGACCACCCTACCCCTGCTAAAGCTTCGGAGAAATCCGAACAACAAACTGAGGCAACACCGGAGACTGAGCCCTCAACTGATGATGAGAGCGATGAGTCGCTATTTGGAACCCTATGGCCACTGGGCACCCAGGTCAAACTGGACCCGACAGTGGATCGCTTGAAGTTCCGCCTGCAACGTAATCGTCTCAAAGATCTGGGGTATACCTTCGATCCACGAGAACAGATTTGGAGCAAGGCAACGACTCACTAAGACTTTTCTTCTCAACCAACCCAACCGGGGACACGCGCCCCGATGGGCACTGTCTCCCGCTTTTAGGAGACATTTATGAACCAAGCGCTCATGCAAATCGACGCTATCCCTGACCTGTATGCCGATGCGGCTCTGGTGGATGCGTATGACAAACTGTTATTCCTCTCCCTTTGGGGCCGGGATACTGCCATTCAGGAGTTTTTGGCGGGTATTTCACTGGCCAATGAGGAAGGTGGGATCAACAGTTTCTTTCTAACAACAGGCAAACGCGAAAACGGTGAGCCACTGCGTAAACTGGTACAGATCGGCGAATCCAAACGCCTAAACCACCACTCGGGCCGTATGCCTGCCAGCAATGTCTTTGGCGGTGATATGGCGCACTTGTGGGTGTTTGATCGACTGGTGACCGATCCTGACCTGGCGAACCGTCGTACCATTGCCATTTCTCGGGCCGTGGATACTGCTCCAATCAGCTCGGTATCTCAGTCGCGCATCTGGCAACTCACCAAGGCAATCTGCCATTTACCACTGCTCGACCACTGGGCTGAAACCATTATCAAACGCTTCTACGAGCGGGATTGGATCAAAGACTTCAACGGCATCGGTGTTAACGGTGCCTTGATCGATCTAAGCCTGAACGAAGAAGTTGAAGATGAAATCAGCACCTTGATTCGAGACGGTGTGCTTGGCCTTAATTGACTGTGTTAGCCCCCAAATCTGGGGGCTTCTCATTAATCCGCTGCAATAGCGAATACTTCCCCGATTGGGTTCTTTTTTGAAGGCCTATCTATAGGCGTTGCCTTCAGAGGAGCAACCAGGTTTGGCTTCAATAGCTCATCAAAAACACTAACATCCTGCATACGTGGCGACAGCCATTGCTCGACTAATTCCTGGTTACTTACACCCAGCATCATCGGGAAGGCTTTTTCGTGAATCCCCTTAAACTTGGGGTGTGGCGGCAAGGTGATAATTGATGCCGAATGCACCATCTCCCCAGTGGCTTCATGCACCCAGGTACGATACAGGCCGCCAAAGGCGATGGCCTCATTGGCAGCCTCTAGCAAATAATAACTCTTCGTACCCTCCAACCCTTCAACAAACCCCGAAGCCGGAATAATGCAGCGTGATTGCCGATACGGCGTGTACCCCACCGATCTTGGGCTATTTAGCTTGTCGTAGCGGGTATTGAAAGTGGCATAGCGGCTGTTGGGTTTCCAACCGGTATCCGTGCGTTCCAACAATAGCCACCAGATCGCATCATCAATACGCCGTGATTGCTCATCCTCACGGATAATCGAGATCACCGAAGTGGGAACGATGTCATCGCTAAAGCGAAGCGGCCAGTTGGTGGTATCGATACCCACCTGGCGGCACAGCTCATGGACAGCAGGATCATCGATCACATTGTAGCGGCCACACATCACCCTCTCCCCTTAATTTTTCCCAGCGAAAATCTTTTTCCATTGCCCCAACCACCTGCCTCTGGTTACTGTCAGGCTTTAACCGTGCCACTGTTTGTCAGTGGAACCGTTGCTGGCTCTGCCAGCGCCCCAGCGTCTCTTCGAACCGTGTAACAGGCGCAACGATCTTCCGGTCGTCGGTTCTTATTCTACTCATCCATCCACCTGCGGGGTAATTCATGCCCTTCAGGGCCATGGCACCCAAACTACGGGCATAAATTCCTCGCAGCTTATTCACTTTTAAAAACGAGGAGAAACCCCATGGGTTGGTTATTTACTCAAGGCGCTTCCAAGGCCGATATCATCCGTAAATTAGTCTCTAAAGAGGAAAACGACAAACGTCGTTGGGAGACAGTTGCTCACTGTGTTCGCGGCAATGTGCTGTGGGCGGTGAATCAAATCACCTACAAACAGGACAACCGACAAGAACGCTTTATTGTCTGTTACCTGCTGCGTAGTTCTGAAGACTGTGGTTGGGGCTATAAGGACATGACAGAGAGCATGTTTCCTTATCAGTTCTCCTGCCCACTCAAGTACCTGGATATGGTGCCCGTCGCTAATGAGAAATGGCGGGAGGAAGTCCGGGCTTATCATCAACGTCGTAACCGCAAAGTACAGATTGGCCAGAAGATCGGCCTGCTCAATGCGTCCATCCCTTGGGTGGTAATTACTTCTACCAAGCCCTTATTGGGTGTCTATGCCGGTTTGCGCTATCGCGTACCCCGGCGCATGTTGGGCGATGTGATTGCTGCCTAAATCGTAACCCTACCGGGGAGATTCTCTCCCCTGTTGGGGCGGTGTCTCTCCCGGTGATTCTTTCACTTTAAGGAGAAACACCATGGCTTTAATGTTTCAGCGCCTGGCGCGTAATTTTATCAAGAACGGCTATTTTCCTACCGATGCCGATACCCTGTCGCGGGTGCTGTCTGCACTGACACCACCCAAGACTGGGCAGCTTCGTATTCTCGATCCCTGTGCCGGTGAAGGCACCGCTTTGGCTGAGTGCAAACACCACCTGGGCACGGAGCATACAGAAGCTTTCGGTGTGGAATACGACCGCGAACGAGCCTGGCACGCCAAGCAGATCCTGGATCGCTGCATTCATGGCGATGTGCAGGACTGTTTGCTCGGCCAACGGCAGTTTGGTCTGCTGTGGCTCAACCCGCCGTATGGTGATCTGGTGTCTGACAAAGGCAGCACCGGTGATCGATTTGGTGCCCAGGTAAATAAAAGCGGTCGCAAGCGACTGGAAAAGCTGTTCTATAACCTCACAGTGTCGTCGTTACAGTTCGACGGTGTGATGGTGCTGATTATCCCCCGCTACACCCTGGACAAGGAGCTGGTGGGCTGGATCAGCAACCACTTTCACCACATCGAGGTATTCAAGGCACCGGAGCAACAATTCAAACAGATTGTACTGTTTGGAGTACGTCGTCGTACCAAAGAAGCACGGCATGACAACTCGGAAACCAAAGAGCGGTTACTGGCGATGGTCAACGGTGAATTAGAGCCGGAGACACTACCGGAAAGCTGGTCAGCGGAACCCTATGTCGTACCCGCCTCACTGGGCAACGATGTCAAATTCAACTACGTCAAACTCGATAGCGATCAGTTAGCGGACGAGATCAAACGCAATCCCTGCTTATGGGATCAGTTCGACCTTAAATTCCGTTCACTGGCATTAGAAACCTCACGCCGACCGTTACGCGCCATGTCCAACTGGCATCTCGCCATGGCATTGGCTGCCGGACAAGTCTCTGGCGTGGTTCGCTCACAGAGCGGACAACAGTTTCTAATCAAAGGCGGCACCCACAAAGAGAAAGTCAGATCAGTAACTCAGGAGATCGACGAGGATAACCGCCTCACCTCCACCACTGTTTTAACTGATCGCTTTGTGCCCGTCATACGCGCTATCGACTTCACCCCTGGCCCCGACTACGCACGCGTGGTCGAGATCAGGTAACACCTTCACTCACCCCTGCGGGAGAACAGCTCTCCCGCTTGGGAGCCACTGTTTCTCCCGTTACCATTTACCAAGGAGAATCAGATGTCAGTACACAGCTTCACAACTCGCCATAGCGGCGATGAGATTGTGATCACCATGGGATGGGATCGTCCGCTACAGGGCTATTTCATGACCATTACCAAAACAAATTCAGAGGATGAAGAGGAGCACTTCCTTTTCAATAATCTGGAACAACACATTACCCATCCAAAAGATATCGAAGGTTATCTGTTCGAGCTGGCGCATCGTCGTATCAATGTACCCGAGCAAATGACCAGCGAAGTCATCATGGATGGCGTAAGAAATGTTGGAAACAAATATGTCACCCACCGTTTTGAAAACGGCAAACATGTAAGAGAGCAAACGCTTTAAAACACCGCGCCCTTGGGCGCATCACCTCAACCCACTACAGGGGCAGTTTTCCCCTGATGGGGTCTGCCCTTTTCTTTTTTTCAATGAAAGGAGACGGCAGTCGTGAATGCAGTTGCAGAAACAATCCAAATCGATGAAATCGATGCGGAGCTAGAAAATCCCAGTGTAATCCCGCTTTCTCAGTTCGTAACCGAGTTCGGAGACGATCTTTTAACAGCGGTCTCACATCAAAACCCGCCGATCTACGACGGCATCCCCAATACCCATCGGGAGCTGGTCATGGATGGTCTCAAACGAGATCCGTTCGATGCCCAGCGCGATGTTGTCCAGGCCGTGACCCGTTTGCTGGTCGATGAAGCGGAAAAAGCCGCCATCATCAATGCTGAGATGGGTACCGGTAAAACCATGATGGCCATCTCCACAGCGGCTGTCATGTATGCGGAAGGCTACCGGCGTTCACTGGTGATCTCCCCTCCCCACCTGGTCTACAAGTGGCGGCGGGAGATTCTGGAGACGGTGCCCAATGCCCGCGTCTGGGTACTCAACGGCCCGGATACCCTGTGCAAGCTGCTCCAACTCAGAGCGGCGTTGCGATGCAGGGAGTCCGACACGCCTGAGTTCTTCATACTCGGTCGGGTGAGGATGCGCATGGGTTCCCATTGGCAGCCCGCCTTTGCCGTTCGTAAGGTGCATACCCGTGTACCTATCGAATCCGGTAATGAGCGTTCCGCCACCATCGTCGAAACCGAGGAGCTGGTCAGTTGCCCCCGGTGCGGCACCATCGTCAAAGACAGCGAAGGCAATGCACTAACGCCCTTGCTGTTTGGCCATGGTTCGGTGCGTCAGCAGTGGTGCGAATGTTGTAGCGAACCACTGTGGACGTTGATCCGGCCCGGTAACAAGCAGAAGTCTCGCCGGGAGCTATTGGTAGATACGATGTGTCAGTTACCCACCATTGGCAAAAAGACGGCGGATCGTCTGATCGGGAGTTTCGGAGAAGAACTACTCTCCGGGATGTTGGAAGACAATCTCTACGAGTTCATCAACCTGATGGACGACGAGGGAGAACTGGTCTTCACCGACAGACAAGCCACTCGCATGGAGCGGGCCATGGCATCACTTGAAATCTCGTTTGGGCAAGGCGGTTATCAGCCCACCGAGTTCATCAAGCGTTACCTGCCCGATGGCTACTTCGATCTGCTGATCGTCGATGAAGGTCACGAGTACAAAAACGACAACTCTGCCCAAGGCCAAGCCATGGGAGTGTTGGCCAATAAAGTACGCAAGGTGTTACTCCTGACCGGAACGCTCATGGGTGGTTATGCGGACGACCTCTTCTTTCTGCTATGGCGCATCATGCCACGGCGAATGATTGAAGATGGTTTCCGTTACAACCTCAAGAGCGGCAGCCTGGGTTCAGCGGCGATGGCGTTTATGCGCCAGCACGGCATCCTGAAAGATATCTACAAGGAGACCGACGCCAAGAACCACCGTACTGCTCGTGGTAAGAGCATTACAGTGAGAACCCAGAAAGCACCGGGCTTTGGCCCATTGGGTGTAGCCAGGTATGTTCTGCCCTTCACGGCTTTCCTGAAGCTCAAGGATATCGGTGACAACGTGTTACCGCCTTACAACGAGCACTTCACGGAAGTCGAGATGGAACCAGAACAGGCCGAACGCTACAAGGCACTGGAAGCGACCTTAACCGATGCGCTGAAAAAAGCATTACGCACCGGTGATAACAGTCTGTTGGGCGTGGTACTGAACTGCCTGTTGGCGTGGCCGGATACCTGCTTCCGCGAGGAAGTGGTGAAGCATCCGCGCAGTCGTCAGTTGTTGGCATTCATACCCACCATCATAGGTGATGAACCGTCTCCTAAAGAGGCGGAACTGATTCAACTATGCAAGGCTGAAAAGGCCCGTGGCCGCCGTGTATTGGTCTATACAACCTATACCGGCAAGCGTGACACCACCGCCAGATTGAAAAATCTGCTGGAGGCAGAAGGCTTCAAGGCTGCGGTACTACGAGCGAGTGTAGACACATGTAAACGGGAAGACTGGATCAGCGATCAAGTCGAACACGGGGGGGATGTCATCATCACCAACCCCGAGTTAGTCAAAACAGGTCTTGATCTGTTGGACTTTCCAACCATTGTGTTTATGCAGAGCGGCTATAACGTTTACACGTTACAACAAGCCGCCCGACGCTCATGGCGCATTGGCCAAAAAGAGGCTGTAGATGTCTACTTTCTCGGCTACAGCGGCTCGGCACAAATGGCGTGCCTGTCTCTGATGGCGAAGAAGATATCTGTCAGTCAGTCTACTTCAGGCGATATGCCGGATACTGGTTTGGATGTATTGAACCAGGATGGTGATTCAATTGAAGTGGCGTTGGCTAAGCAGTTGTTAAATTGATGTGATGTAAAAAAACCGCCGGACTTTGATCCGGCGGTTTTCATAATCCATAAAAAGTGGACAACTCTGTACCGACCTTGCTAAGGAATGCTATCCCTCAGCAGTCGAACTATATTTTCATAATCACCATAGCCTATTTGCGCAGAACAATTACTGCTAATAGTAACATCACAACCGTTAATAGCCATCTTAACTCTTTTTAATGAGTACACTCTCTTTCCTAAGAGCGATCTAATTTCACCCTCTATATTCCCAGCTCCAGACACAACCAAAGTACCACGCAAACTCTCACCAAGCTTAATTTCTTTGCACTCAAATGATTTAAGAACAACAACACATCCATCCTTTACCGTGATATTTTTCAACCATGCCTTTATGTCAACACTTATTTCGGCAAAACTAATTTGAAAATTCGACGACAACGAAAGTTGGTTGAAATACTCAGATGTAGACCTCGGAGGATCTATAAGCTCAAGCCCTGGCCCAGTGCTTGAAATTATAAACTTAGTTGTGTCATAAGATATCAGCTCTTGATCAAAGCATTCTCCAAAAGGTGTTTCTATTTTCTGCTTCACCACCCTCTTTGAAATATACCTAGATTTTAAGTAGTCATTTCTTAACTCATCAACCATAAATCCAAAGGATTTCTCATCAGAATAACTTTTTTCACTCAATGCTTTCGCAAGTTCTTTAACTCTTCCCCTACCAAAGCCATCACTAACTTTTAGCCATTTAACTCGCGTCATCATCAGGCTCCCCTGACTCAGATAACTCTGCGTATTTATTAGCGACATCATCGAAAGCATTCGACGCAGCACGCTCCAAAATAGAAAAATATACTCTATTTTCTTCTGGAGTTAACTTCTTGCGACTAACTGTAAATCCATCATTTTTAGGGGTATACATACCTGCAACATGACATGAAAATTTCCTACACTCAGGCGCATCACTAAAAAAAGCCTCAAACTCCAACTTGTTTCCATCCACCTTATTCTCAGTCATCTGCCATCCAAGCTTGTAGATGTAAAAGTCTTTCTTTGTTAATTCCTGATAGGTTTCCGAAGACAACACACTTGACCCAGATAATACAGCCTTGTTTACAAACCCTTTGACTGCCTCTTCATCTATACCGTCATCCTCATCATCTATCGATATCTCATCCTCAGAAAGAATTCTGGAGTCGACTGAAACCTTAGTCACATTAACCAATGTCATTAAAGTCATGTGAGATATTATATTTATAAAAAACTGCGTCCTATGCTTCGAACTACGAATTCCACTAAGATCAATTGATTTTTCGCTACTGACAACATTCTTAGACTCTTTAATAGTTTTTTGAATGGATAGCGCAATATCCTCAGCACGGCTGTTATCTGGAAATCTAATTCTTACTTTGTTATCTTCCAGCGGCTCAATTTCAATAGTTGCATCCTTATGCTTCACCTGCCTCAATCTTGTTTTTGACAAATCAATTTCATCATATTCAACATTTACAATAACTCGTCCGCTTCCCTGAGAAACATAGGGCTGGTAAGACTCTCTACACGAATCCGATCTCTCTTCTTTAACTTCTTCGACATATTCCCTTATCTCTTCACTGCTTACTTCACAATCAAGATCAACAAAACGTACTTTTTCTTTTCTAGATGGCGGGGTTAACTGCTCAATCAAAAACTGAATATCGTGATAATCAAGATTAAGCATAGAAATATAATGTATTAACTTTTCTCGAGATAACTGACCAGATAAAAACACCCCTTTCTCTAAGAAAAATTCTCTGAGCATTTTCGGTGTAATCTGTTGCTTAGCTGACATGAGGCCGTCATAAATATCTCTATCGTTTAAAAAAAGGTAATTATCAGGCAACTTAGGCATCACGCATTCCTATCTCTACTTCCGAAAACTGTGGGACAACTTGCTTTATAGTCGACGCACTTATTATTGACATTCTTTTTTTTATGTCTTCAGCGTCATCACCACATTCCTCTAAATATTGTTCCTTCGCTTTTTCAAACTGAGAAATCGCATTTGGCGAAGAAGAAGCTAGCTTAATAACGATCTTTGACGCATTAAGAAACACCTGGTAGTTAAATAAAAACTCAATAATGTAAAGAAACTCTTCTCGGGACTCACCATTCCTTGAATAGTAAAGATAAATACCAAACTCGTGATCCCCCCCTTCCTCTTTGTACTTCATCATGATAAATGGGGATGACAGCATCTCAACAGAAGCAGAAGAAAGCCACTCACCAACCACCCTTGATCGCCGCGACAAATCAGGATAAAAAAACTCATACCTTGAACACTTCATTTTCGCCAAACTGATGAGTATGTCGTTAGCAATAGTATTCAAGTAACAGACTTTATCAGGGCCCCAAACGCCTATAACCGACTTTGAAGGTAGCCTCTCTGTTTCAACCTCGCACTTGGATAAAAGCTTATGAAAATCTGAGTCATAGGCCCCGTCATGATTATATATGAACAACAACCCATGTACCTGAAAGCTCTTCCCATCATGAATATATAATTCTTGCCAATTAGAAGAACTATTAGCACATTCAACAGACTGGGATAAGTTATGAATTGCATTATTGATCTGCCCTGTTTTTATAGACCCTTTAGCATAACTTTTTAAATCTATGTTGATATAGGTTCTGGAAGAACTATATGGCTCGTCGTAGTAGAACACCACATCGCTTGGATGTGATTCTCGGCCATTGTGCGAACTACTGTGTACACACCCCCAGTTTTGATTAATAGGCCCAGTTCTCTTCCATTTAAAAACATCTAAGATATCGTCAGATAGCATTTCTGCCATCTTTGCAATTGCTTCTGTTTCACCCATTAATCTGCCCTAAAGTTAGTTTTCTTCGTTACGTAGAGAATCGTCCACATCATGAAGCCTCACACACCAATATAGATTTACTTCACTCCATTCAGCTATCAGTTAGGAAGCACGCTAAGCCCAGACATCAAGAGAAACCACCGTCAAAAAGCACCACAGACACCCAACAAGAACCTTTGCCGATCAGGCCAGCAGGATGTTGGATATCAATAAGGAGCAAGTCCCTTTCCATCGCTTTACCGATGTTGGGAATGTCAGTTAGACGTTCGAGCGACTCCCTGCTCTTCAACGGCATATTTGCCTTTGAAACATTAGCAATGACTTATGACCCCGGATTCATTATCAATACCTCAATATATACGGGTTTATGCACAGAAAAAACCCTCGGAAAAGTGAACCCTAGGGGTGAGTTAGTCGGGGAGTTAATTCACCTCGCCACATTTATGATGAGGAGCGTTAGAAACTCACCGGTGGAGCACGCTTCTCGATATGTATTCCTTGGCTTCAAATTTTGGTCACCAGCCGCCTTCTATGTCAGAAGAGGATTACATAACACTCATTTTATTTACGATTTTTAATGGGTTACGAGGCATAAGCAAAAAATCATTATCTGAATTAGGTGTAATAACCTCATTGGCTCGTCCGGCTGTCTTCAACCGTCATTCATCCGGCTTGTATGCAGCCGGTTGTCTTAATTACCTCAATGTAAATGAGGAAGGGGGCCAATGCATATGAATTTGGAGACGGATTTTTCCAGTATTAATTATCAGTATTTGCTAAAGGTGCGCGAC
>JBNKQQ010000011.1:0-2241 GCA_050295955.1 Thiohalomonadales bacterium | reverse complement strand
TCCCTGGATGCTCTGCGAAATCATCCCTGATTTCGAAGGCCAAAAGCGTGTTTACACCGAGATATTCCATCTCTTCGATTTAGCCTTAATGGAAAACTTCTAGACACAAGCTTGTGAGGTTAATAGCTCTAATATGTGAATTTCAGATTAATACTTCTGTCAGCTAACGCTTCAATCAGCCGACGCGTTAGCGGTCGGTTGGATTGACTTGTTAGCTTTTTTCTCAATCAGTATTGGTGAAGTACCTATGTTTTTGTATTCATAGATAGCTTTTGCTCTTTTAACTAGTCTCTTATCCTCTGACAATATTGCAGAGCAATATGCCCCCATACCAATATGACCAGCATCACTTCTCACATTGTGAATTTTACTTAATTTCCGGCACTTCTTTTCTGCTTGAAAACCCAATATATCCATAACTGCATTGCATCCAACTATGCCAAGATACAGAGGCCACAACTCATACCCTTGCTTATCAATGGGATCAAACCCAAAAAACTGATCGCAGCTAATACCAGCCCCTTCCATTGTTGGAGATATTATGTCCCAAATTTGGGCAACCTGATGTTCCCCAGAGACACCACCAATAGATCCTTTTTCATCACCAAACGCAGCTCTAGTCTTTTTTATGTCATTTCCGTTCGAAATCAAATCGTCAACCATCGAATCAAATTCAGATTGAATGGCGCCGATTTTGTTAGTCATTTCTGTTGTGTCATATGGCAAATCAGATGTTAGTTGTAAAACTTGATTCGCTAAATTATCTGAAAGTTCTTTTAACGGCCCCTCATCTCCACCGCCGTTAATCCACACTTGAAATGGATCAAGTATGGTTTCATCAAATCCTACGTTGCCTATTGCCTCAATATAGTTCTGGTAAGTCTCAAATGGAGTAAGAACTTCGATCAGTCTTGCTTCACCAGTAATTTTCCAATCTTCATCATGTATAAGATCCAGCATTATTGCGCCGATCTTATTTAGCACATCTAAATATTTTTCTGGATCATCAGCTCGCTTGATTTCCGCAAAATGTTCCTTTGAATAGACCCATTTCAAGTCATCTCTTTTGCTAAGGTTAATATGTCCTTGCAACTGTAGACCTATAATATTTTGATCGATGTAGACTAATGGGATACTCATAAATCTCCGAGAAAGCTAACAGCTTATTCGTGCACATGCGCGTTTACCTCGTTAGAACAGTGAACACGCGCATTGTTAACTGATTGTATTGTAAAGAAGTTATCACTTTTACTTCAAATACACCATCCGGAAAAACATGCATGCGCATTTTCCAGACCTCCTCCTTAGCCAACATAAAGTTAAGCACTGATTTTATTACCCTTTATTTTCATTCGGTTTGCCACCTATAGATAATAAAGTGGCAAAGATGCACTAAGTTTTCATATCTATCGGCAACAAATGCAGTCAAATCGAAGAAATTGGAAATTCTGGTGTAGATGCATCTGCGGACGTCGATGGCAGGGATGCCATCGTCGAGCCTCCAGGGAAGGATTCACGGCGTGTAGCAGATGTATCTGCACGAAAGCGAGCCGCAGGCTATTAACGTCAATGAAGGTACGACCTTTCCCCCAGATAAACTCAGATTGACCAATCACAGACTCCTCCATGAGAAGATGACAGTACCTTCATGGCAAACAACCAACCCCACGATACACTGAAATGAATAACGAATATGACTCGCTAAGCCCCCAACCATAAGGTTAACCATGCCCCAACTTTCACGGATACGCCTGCTGTTACTCACCTCGGTCACTATGCTGGCATTCGCGGCCAACTCGCTGTTTTGCCGGGAGGCTCTGGCATCGGGCAGTATCGGCGCCACCAGTTTCACCTTGATACGTATCGCTTCCGGCGCCCTGATGCTGGGGATACTGGTTTCACCTCACATTCGCACTGGCGGCCTGGGCGGCAACTGGCTGTCGGCAGCGGCGCTATTTGGTTATGCGATCGCATTTTCCTTTGCCTACAACAGCCTAAGCGCTGGCACGGGTGCCTTATTGCTGTTTGGTGCGGTGCAGATAACCATGATCCTATACGGTCTGTGGTCTGGCGAGCGGATAAATCGAAAACAGACAATAGGGGCGCTACTGGCCGGAGCGGGTTTGGTTTGGCTGGTACTGCCGGGGGTGAGCGCGCCATCCCTAGTCGGCGCCGTGCTGATGATAATCGCGGGTATTTCCTGGGGGGTCTACTCTTTACTCGGTCGCAGTACTGATCGAC
>JBNKQQ010000010.1:0-46186 GCA_050295955.1 Thiohalomonadales bacterium | reverse complement strand
CAAATTTGCTGGCAGCGTGGTTTGGCCATGACGTGCTTCCTTTACTGTATAAATATCCATATCTTGTAGATTAACCCTTGTTGTGATTTGATGTCAAATGGTGGGTGGCCTGTTATTTGTGATAGTCAAAAGGAATGCCTTCTGATTGATTTACTTTTTCGTTGCCAAGAAAGTGTTGTAGTTTGATGGGTTGGCAATGTGGTTGTTGAGTTTGATTGGCTTTTATCCGAGACTGGATAGAGGTAAAGTCAGATTCCTCTGGAGTCAGCGCCATTTCAGCTCGAATAGGATTGAGATCAACGTAAGTCATACAGGTAAGTAATGCTGCTTCATCTAGCAAGGCCTGGGATTTATACCTACCTTCCCAGAATCGACCTGTACAGTTATCCTCTTCGTTAGCCATGCGGGCAATCGACTCATTGAGATAACGCATAAACCAGCTAATATCATAGAGACGTTTTCGCCAACGTTGGATCAGGGTGTGAATAACGATCTTCTCTGCTTCTGTGATGTCTTCTCCCTTTTGTTGTCGTTGTATAATGAGCGGAAGCTTAGCCAGATTTTTCCAGCGCGAAATGATCTCATCATTGGTGAGTGAGAGAGCCGCTTTTTGATTAATATGCAATACCAAATGGTAGTGGTTACTCATAATGGCATAGGCTGCAATATCAATACAAAACACCTCTGCCAGCTCCGCAATACGCTGGGCTACCCAGTCTCGGCGATGCTCATAGTTCTTGCCTGTGAGATGATCCAACCCACAAAGAAAGGCTCTGCGGACACAACGTGAGGTGATGTGATAATAGGGTGTGGCTTCCAGACAAATTTGCTGGCAGCGTGGTTTGGCCATGACGTGCTTCCTTTACTGTATAAATATCCATATCTTGTAGATTAACCCTTGTTGTGATTTGATGTCAAATGGTGGGTGGCCTGTTATTTGTGTTATTCAGTTATTCACGGGACATGAGTTCGGATAGGGATATGGACGAAGAACAATTTAATTCATTACTAAAAGACGAATATGTATTACTCCAGAATTTCTATGAGGAATCAGATCGAAAAGCACTTCTTATTAAGGGTTGGTCTGTAACGATATCAGTTGGAGGATTAGCTATAGGGTTTGAGCGTAGTGAGCCTCTGATTTGGCTATTAGCAGGTATCGCTGGATTTTTGTTTTGGGCAATTGATGCTAAATGGCGCACTTATCAATATGCAAATAGAGAGAGGATCAAACAGATTGAAGCTTACTTCAGGGGAGAGAATAAGGCTAAGTTAGCACCGCTTCAGATCTATTCATCTTGGTGGGAGGGCTATCAAAAGCAGAGCCTAATGCGTTGCTTCTGTATGCCTTTAGTTATGTTACCTCATATGATATCTATTGCCTGTGCAAGTGCGTTATTAGTAATTCACTATTTATTTAAGATTGTATGAGTCTATCATCTAACAAAGAAAATTTTTTTTACTTAAATAGAGAAAGAAAACACTGCCACATCGGTAGGCTGATTTTCGGTGTGGTCTTTGCTGATTTTCAGAGAAATAATTATGATTATGGTAACAGGTTTTGGTCCGTATAAAGAAGAATTTAATGCATCCGCTGAGTTAGTAGCATCTTTAAAAACGACTTTCCTGAAGAGCTTTCACATATTGAAAGCGAGATAGAATTTGAAGTAATTAGTTGTGATGATACATCTAGGGAATCAGCGCATAGCAGTCTTGAAAGCCGGATTTTTGAATTTCTAGAAAAATATAAACCTGATTTATGTATATTTACAGGGCAAGCTCCACTCTATAATAAGATCACTATTGTAAAAATAGCCACAAACTCATTCATGAGAGAAGTAATTGATCCCGAAAGATCTGTAGCCTACTGGTCAAATTTACCTAGTACCGAGAAAATATGTGGTGCTCTAGAGGCGCATGATATACCTGCGGCTTATTCATTTTATGGTGGCCAGAACTTGTGCAATCATATCTTATGCTCAAGTCTATATTTTTCAGAGAAGCACGATTTTTCTCACAAGTCAGGTTTTATTCATGTGCCATTATTGCCTAAGCAGGTCGTCCAAAAATATCGTGAAAGCCCTTTCATGCCATTAGAAATGTCTAAAAAGGCTATTTCGGTTATTATTAATCATACTTATGAGGCAGCAAGACCTAATATCTATATAACTCTGCTTATCAATCAGCCGAAAGAAACTAAAAACTGGGATTAGAAGTAATGGAAAATCTATTATTTGAAAAAGCTAGATTTAATTTAAATTTCTTATGAAATTTCACTCTCAACCTGTTATTTGGTAGTACATTTATTATATTTATGTGATCTGGTGATGGCTGAGAAATATCAGTCCAGCCTTTTCTAATGTTTCATGTAGAATCTAGGAAAATTGATGACTCAGACACGGCAATCTCATTTGGACGCGTTACGAGGATTGGCAGCGTTTATTGTGGTGATAAATCACTACTTGGCTGCTTTTTATCCCTATAGTGTTTTTGGTGAACCATACCAGCAACACACTGCCATTGAGTCAATATCATTTATACCTCCGTTTGGAATACTGAGCGCAGGAAACTTCTCCGTATGCCTATTTTTCATTCTAAGCGGGTATGTTCTCAGTTATTCATATGTAGGTGAAAATCGGAATTTACCCAGGCTTTTATCTGCAATAGTAAAGCGTCCTATCCGTCTTGGAGGATTGGTTTTTTCCTCTAGTGTGGTTGGATTTATTCTTTGGTATTTTGGATTGCTATTTAATTACTCAATAGTGGAGATTACGCATTCAGATCCTTGGTTTAACGGGTTTTGGAGTGGTGAAGCCGAGATAGACACTTTTTTTTATAACCTAACGACATCGATATTCAGCGATGGTAAAACTTACAACCCTCCTCTTTGGACAATTGGTATAGAGCTTTATGGTTCAATAATGGTTTATCTATTTTTGATGTTATGGGGGGGGAATAAATACCGGATAGCTCTATTGCTAGCGGTGATAATATTCTTTAGGGATAATCTATATCAAGGATTTTTTCTCGGAGTGCTATTCGCTGATCTTGTAAAAAACCATGACCTTATAAAGAGACTTACTAATATAGACAAGTACTTTTATGTTTGGGTATGCGTGATTTTGTATTTGGTATCCTATCCACATTACATTACTGAAGATTTCCGTCAAGTTACACTCTTTTTCTACCTGCCTAATGATGCTGGTTTTGGGGGGGGATATACCATGTTATCAGCTCTAATCGTATTTACATTATCCATTGTCAGTCAAAAGTTACAGGACATATTAAGGCTTCCAATATTCCAATATTTAGGGAAAATTTCATATGCTGTATATGTTGTCCACTTCCTTATCCTAGGGTCGTTATCATCATGGATGTTCGAGATATTGGTCAGCCAGCTGGATTATCATGCTGCATTTTTTGTAGTTATAGGGGTTAGTTTTCCATTAATTATTTACTTCTCCCACTTACTAACCCTATACATTGACTACCCAACTATCAAGCTGTCCAACAAAGTTGGAAAAGGTGTTTACCATCAGATCAGCTCAAGGCGTAGAAAATAACTGGACAGCGACTATTTAAAATACATCTAAAAAGAAAGTTAACTCACATGGAAGATATACAAATTTTTAATTAAAGAATAATATGCGGTGAAATGGGAGTTGTTACAGGTCAGTGCTACTGAATCTTAAGTTACCGCATGAATCCGCTAATATCGTAAAGTCGGTTTCTCTAGAAGTAATAGAACAGCCATTATTTAAAAGTACTTGAGAAAGTCAACAGGTACAGTGAGAACGCCCCTAAAATAGGGGGAATATCTTTGGGAGATAACGATTATTGATTTGGAGTTAATTCCTCAATACAAGGAATTGATCAAGTCGTTTTTTAGGAGCGAGTCGGTATCTTTTGCTGCCGATTAGTTAGTAACTTGAAATTAATTAAAGGGAGAGATAATAGGAGTACATGGAAGTATTTATTGATGATGAAGAGAATTATAAGAGATTTCTAGTTTAGTGGATATCTTTCTTAAGGAATAGATAGAGACTATATATTTTATTGGGTATATAAGTGCATATTGAAGTCTGTTTATCACATGAAATATGCAACATAACCAATGGTTGCACCGGAGAAAAAACTTCGCCAGGAGAACAATAAGCGTTATGTTCTTATGAAAATATGATAAATAAACTGAATGAGTAGGATTCTCACTATATACGGTATGGAATGTAAATAGTGAGAATCCTGATATTTAATAATTTTTTAATGAACCACATCCCATAAGGCGTGATCAGTCAATACGGTATTATCTTCAAGTATGATTGTTGCTGTAATATTGTTCTGGCCACTTGAGAATACCTGTCCTACGTTTAGGTTTTGACAGTTCCAAGTTGTTCCGCCAATTTCTAAATTTCCCATAATTGAGCAATTTTCAAATGGTACACTGATGTCAGTGCCATTCCAAACTAATGAAATAGAGGTAACTGCTTTTGATTCTGGATTATCTAGAATCATGATCAGATCAATTTTTTGATTGGTAATATATCTACCGCTAGGTGGTGATAGGCTTAACATTGGCTCAGCTGCTTCATAAACAAAAGAATCCATCTTTTTATTTGTATCGCCCTCTATTAGGTTGCTAGCATATGAGGCAAATACAATATATTTTCCATCGGCACTCATTGAGGCTGCGGTAGAATAACTATTTGCATCATCTCCATTAGGTGACTGACTTATACGTTTGAAATTGCCAGTTGAAATTTCATATTGGAAAACATCATTTTTATTATTTCCATCACCAGGGGTGATAATGGATGATGAGGTAAAGGTAATGTATTTTCCATTTCCACTTATTCTTGGGTATGCATTTATTTGATCAACTTGAGTCGTTTCTACAATAGCTTGGCTCGTTTTTGTAACGCTATCAAATAAATAGACTTTATGTTGATATTCAAATACAACGTATTGACCATTGTCACTAATATCAGCAGAGCTAAATATGCTTGCAGCTTCAGGAAACTCAAATCCATTTTCATCAACAGTTGCACGTATAGTGGTTCCGAGTAACTTATCTCGAATAAAATAATCGCCTACACCATTTGTATCATTGTCGACTAGGTCATATGCATTTGAATAAAACAATATAAAGCGACCATCACTGCTGATTGCTATAGGTCCTGCCCCATCAATAGATTGGTTTCCATTGCTATCAACATTGATACGTGTAGTTAATTTGAGTTCTCGATCATAAAGGAATGTATCTGATTTTCCATTGGTATCATTTTCTACAATATTATCACTCCCTGAAGAGTAAATGATATAACGGCCATTCCCACTAATGGAAATGATCCCCCCTGATGGTACGATATTTCCATCCATATCAATTGAGATTAATTCTGTTACCCCTCCCTCGATATCTCTAGCATATGCGTATTTTTTAAATTCATTTTGGCTATCCATTCCTGTAAAAGCAATATATCGACCATCGTCACTTATGGAGGCACTAGTCCATAAGGGAATTTTTACTATTTCTCCTGTGTGGGAGATACCGGCAATTTTTGTAGTGCTGGTCTTTCTATCTCTGATAAATAAATGAGTATCTAGATTATTGGGTAGTCCAGGTACAACATTATCACCAGCACTGAAAAAGAATGAGACTTGTCCATCTTTACTGATTGCCGAGTGTGCGGATTCAGCGATGCCGCCATAAATTAATTGGTTACCATTATGGTCAATACTTACTCTTTCAATTGAGCTGGAAAAAGCAGGTGTTGCTTGTAATATTGCCATCGATGCTGCAGTAATCAATAACGTTCTAATTAATCGCTTATCTTTTTTCATTAATTCAATTTCCTTATATCTGCTTCTTTGAAAAATATGTGGGGTACTTATTAATACTAATTTTTCATAGTGGTTGTCCTGGTTTTATTCCAAGTAACAATGGTGGCAGGTTAACTACTAGCATGGAGAGGGAGATTTCCTTCCTGCCAGTGCTGCTTTCCTTCAACATATTCATATGTATTGCTATAACCCATTTGTTGTAGTGTATTAGCTGCAATATGAGAGTTTTGACAGGCAGTATTGGAGCAATACACGATGATGAAAGCCCCTTTATCTGGAAGCATATGGGGAGCTTTTTCCCGTACTTGATCGTGAGGAATATTAATTGCACCAGGCAGATGCTCAGCATCAAAGTACTTTGGCGATAATGCTTCGATAATGGTTACTGGTTCCTGAGAGTCCAATTTTTCTTTAATTTGCTCTCTAGATATTGTCTTAATCATAACAATCTCCTATTTTTGGATTGTAGTTGCATTTGCAACTACATTGTTACTGTAGCGCATTTGGTTGCAAATGCAACCACAATAAACTAAACTCATTTTTATGAAGAAAATACCAAATGAAACAACGATCCATGCCTGGGTATTGCTAAATAGAGCACATCGGAAATTGCTAGAAGGGGTTGGGGTTGCGCTTAAAAATAATAAATTACCCCCTTTGGATTGGTACGATGTTCTTTTGGAGTTGCATCGGGTGGGGGAGGTCGGATTGCGTCAATATGAGATTGGTGATCGGATATTATTAAATAAATATAATTTATCACGCCTGATTGACCGTTTAGAAAAGCAGCATTTGGTTTGCCGCCATAGTTGCGAAGAAGATGGAAGAGGGTATCGCGTTACAATTACCAGTGAGGGAAAGCAGGTTATTAAGACAATGTGGCCAGTGTATGGGGAATCTATCCAGAGTGAATTTGGTGAAAAGCTAAGTTCTGATGAGTTATCCGAGTTAGCTCGTCTGCTGGAAAAGGTGCTTGAATCTAATATATCAAATAGCTAGTTCAATGATACCTACCTATACCATTACCAGAATTTATTGAAAGCCAAAGGAATAGTGCTAGTATGTCAGTTGGATGAAGAATGTGTGATTTCCAAAATTTTTTAAGGAGATTAAAGGTGGCAAAAAAATTCATGGCAACCATTCTCATCATTATTTTTACTATCACGATTTTGGCTTGTGTATACGTACTTTTATTTCAAAAAAGCACTAATGAAGATGCCATAGCGACTGTTATTGTTGCCCTTACTATCGCGTTATTTTCAACGGTATTTCTTGATTCATTTAAAGAGCTATCGCTAGGACCATTAAAGGCTACAATGAATGGTCTGGACCAAAAAATAGATGATCAGGCGCAGATAGTGAATGATCAGGCACAAGTGATAAATGCAGTGACCACAGTCATAGAATTTGGCGTCACGACAAGATTTGAATATGACAAACTCAAAGGCCTCGAGCGCGATGAGCCATTTATGTGCCACTATCATGAGAATTTAGCTGCAGAGATGAAAAGATTATATGATCGTGGATTTGTTGCTGAAACAGAGTATGGTAGAGGTCCGCATATAGAAGATAAACGCAATACGAAAGAAGAGTTTGATCTGAAATATTATTACCGATTAACCAATGCAGGAAAGACGTACTTGAAATGCAGACGTGAGTGGAGAAAGTATCGACAGAAAAATTCTGGGATTACTACTATCTCTAGCAATACTGAGGATAATCAATTTAAAAATAAAAAAGCATAAATGTAGAGGAAAATATTAGCATAGCTCCTATGTAATAGCGTTTTTTTTGATTGTGAAAAGATAGGAAGTCACACACATGGGTATCGAATTATCTTGCCATGCAGGATCAACATTAAAGAACTCAATTAACTGGAAGCATATTCCTGATGTGTACAATGCAAGGGAGCTGTTAAAGGCATATTTTCCAACTCAGCTGTTTCCTCGTCTGAATTGTGATATTCAATATCGATTGGCATCACAATTTCCAAATTGGAACCAATGCATACCTGATATTCGTGTAGCAAGACAGGATTGGGATAGCTTAAGAGATAAATTGGATAATGCGGGGCAAGCACTACCTCTCGCAGTCATTTCACAAATATCCTATGGTACGGGTATGGGGCATCCTCGAATTGGTTTGCATCGTGGACCTAAATTTAATTCAGAAATTGCCCATACATATATGTACCATGCTGCTCCTGGATTATCGTTAAAAAATGGACAGGCGGCAGATTATAATCGTATCGATTACATTTCTCGTAAACCCACGCTATATATATTTTGGTTGTTGAATTATGAGATTTGCTACCAAGCTTCAGACGAATTACATGATCGATGGAATTTTTATCGCTATCACAGATCAGATGAAAAACGCTGTGATTGTGCTACTTTTGTTAATGATTTCTCCCGCCATATCGCAAGCATTGGAAATGATTCCAATAACCCATTTAATTATACGATCCCCTCCCACACAATCTTAGCTCCAGTAAATCCTGAAAATAGGGGAGTTTATGCCATACTAAGGTATGCTCATCGTCCACCAGCCATGCTGCTTTTTGTACAGGATCCAATAACTTATGATAGGTTATGTTGTCATGGATATGAAGATCATGAAGGTTGGGTGGTTAATCAGGATGCCAATGAGTTTAATATCACCCGCCAGTAACAATATGATTTACTGTGCTTAGCTAATTAGCTTGACTCTATCAATTGTGCCATACTCCCATTGAAGAAGTGAATGTTCCCCTCTAGAACAGGTGCCCCATGAAAATTCATTTTAAAAAGCCTACTGATTGGAATTCTGCCTATCTCCATTATTGGGCGACTTCTCCTTCAAATGCCTCATCAATATGGCCCGGAGTAAAAATGCAGCCAGATAAAGATGGCTGGTACTCCCATTTATTAGACAATCAGGAAGACGCTTATTTTCTCTTTAATGATGGGGGCAATATTCAAACAGAAGATTACTATTTTGATCAGCAGGAGGCTTGGTATTCAGAGGAATATCTTTGGAATATACCTCCTGATTATTATTCCCATTTTACTTTTCCAAATGGTTTAAAAAAAGCACTAGTGATGAGTTTTGATGATGGAACCACTCAAGATGAACAATTAATTGCACTATTCAATAGGTATGGCATTAAAGGCACTTTTCATGTGAACTCAGGGCTGATGCATGATCCAGGAAAAATCTCTGAAAAATCAGCATTCGAAATTTACCAGGGACATGAAGTTTCACTTCACTCATCCACTCACCCATTTCTCTACGATGCGACAGATGAACACATACGTATGGAGATTTATCGTGACCAGAAAAAATTGGAAGCAATCTTTAAGACACCAATGCGCGGTATGTCTTACCCCTATGGTAGCTATAACCTAACAATGCTAAAACGTATGCGCGAGTGGGGAATAATCTATGGAAGAGTGGTTCCAGAAACCAATAATTTCCATTTACCTGGTGACCTTTTGAGGTGGAGGCCTAGCTGCCATCATAGCCAGGCACAGGAATTAACAAGTCAATTTCTTGATTTTCAAGCAACAGATATGGCGTTGTTTCTTATTTGGGGCCATAGCTGGGAATTTGATGGAAATCAAGATAATAACAGCTGGGAATATATCGAATCAGTTTGTAAGCAACTCTCTCGGCAGGATGATATATGGTATGCAACCATGATTGAGATTGCTGATTACCTTTATGCATTGCGTTCACTTACATTTTCTGATGATGGGAGAACGATTTACAACCCAACACAACAAACCGTATGGGTAAAGGATAACTGTGGGAATGGTACACCGTTAGAATCCAATAAAAAGATAATCAATCAATGGGGCGGAAGAGTAAAAGATAATATTCAGGAAGCTCTGAAAAAGCCCAGTCACCGCTCTGGCCTCCAGGCTGGTTCGCAATTAAGGCATGAATTTACAGATATGTCTGGACCTGATAAGCATTCATAACGCCGAGTGTGGATCAGCTATGAGGCGCCCCTTCCAGCCTGGTCTGATGTATATATCGGTGGCAGTTACACTGCTTGGAAAAAACTCGTCATTCCGCTATGAAGTGCGTCTTGCATCTGCACGCTTCAGATCCACGTATAGGGATGATTGGATTTCTTCAGAGGTTTTTCAGTTTCTCTGACTCATGAATTCATCTTACTATCATTTCTCTTAGTAATATTTTGATCACCACATAAATATGTAAGAGTAGTTTCAGATTTAAATGGTAGTGGAGTAGAGGATAAATCTCCTTTAATAAAAAGTAACCAATTTAGTGTAGAAGGATTTTTTCTTAATCTTTCAACCCCTAAGGGAAGTGAATGACTGGCTTTAGAAAAATAATGAAACACCCACCATTTTTCATTATATTAAATGGTGGATATTGTTATTTCATTAGGTGTACAGTAAGAAAAAAATATGAATAAAAACCGAAGAAATCCAATCCAAACTCTGGATGAGACCAATCTACTAGATTTTTTTGACGGGCGCTCGCTCGTATCTTCAACTCTGTTTTCCTCAGGAAAATGTAACTCTAACTATAAGCTTACACTTGATGACGGTACGGTAGTCGTCGCAAGGATATCAAGCTTAGGCTCGAGTTCGAGAGAGCGCCGTGTGATGAATTTGGCTAGGGAGTTGGTCAAAGTGCCAGAGGTTTTTTATGAGCAATCTTCTCTGTTAATCTTAGAGTTCCTCGATGGGCAGATTCTCGAAGAAGTGCCTGAGTATTCCCGACTAGCTGGAATCGCAATTGCACAGTTCTCTAGCCGTATGTTCGATACTAGAGGGATAATTGAAGAGGATGGCTCTATCTCGGATTTTGGTTTTGGTGGACTACAGGGTTTTATCGATGAGTGTCTTGGTAATGCCGAGGTCTTGGAAAGACTTGGAGAGAAACGGAAAGGGAGGCTCCTACCGCTACTTCGGAATAAATCCCATCTTATAGAAGAATTGGGCGCTGAGGCTTGTTTAGTGCATGGAGACTTTAATCCCACAAATATACTCATCCACGAAGGGCAACTTAGTGGTGTTCTTGATTGGGAGTATGCCTTAGTAGGAACACCTTTTATGGATATCGGAAACCTTCTAAGAAACACCGATGAGAGTTTTCATTCAGAAATCGAGCAAGGGCTCCGCGAGGGCGGGATGATGCTTCCGGAAGACTGGAAAGAGCGCGCTGAATTGGTAGATCTTACTAGTCAGTTCGAGTTTTTGACCTCATCTCTCTCCGAGGAGTTCAAGCTCACATGTCTTCATAGGATCGATAGGTTTATCGAGAAGTATGGCTAAGTCTCCTAATATCTATATGATCCCGCCTGTTAACCAGTCGAATGATATTGAAAACGGGATTTATCTTAATTAAATACAAGATATTTCCCAACTTCAAACTTGTTGAATGGCTTTATAGTTTTGGCTGAAAACAAACATCTAAAGAAATAATAAAATACTCAATCACTATGGAACTCTAATGGGAATTGTAATTGCTGGCATAGTTATAATGGTGGGAATATTTTCCTTACATTTTAGCATTAGTATGGTTGTAAGCTCATATAGAGAAGCAAAAAATGCTGAAAAGGTGGATAATTTTATACTCTTATTAATTATTCTATCACCAGTTGTTTGTTTGGGAGTGTATTACTTTCCGGTTGATTATGGTGAGTCGGGAAATAACTATGATTTAGTGATTAATATATTGTCAATAAAAACAGCCTCTTTTATTTTAGCTCCAGGCGTAATAGCTAAAATCCTAGCTAATTTATATATTAAACGTAGAAAAGATGGTATATAAAAAGACGTTATATCTTGAGAGCGTACTGTATACGATGAATTCTAACGTTAGCAAAAGATAAGATGATAGAGATACCAAAAGAATTTCTCGACAGATATGTCAGAAAGGCGTTTCGAGAGCGATTTTCCCATGAGTGGAAGAGTAAGCCAGGAAGACTTAACTCACGAATTTGTCATTTTTCGGATGAATTATTTAAACCTGAGTTTAAGCATGATCAGTATGATTACTCGAAAATATGCTTTAAAGATGATGAAGGCGTATTAATTTTAGGATCTGCCTATGTGGATAAAATCAAATATTGCGAAGCAAAGGTCTTTTTAGGTCGCGGGATCGGTGTACTAATTATTTCCATTGATGGAACAAAATTTATTGCTGAGACTGAGTCAATGAAAGGACAGCCTTATAAAACTTATGTGGGTTGTTAACAATGTGTTTCACTGCAAGCGTTTATTTATAGGAAAGATCGGTGTCTGCCTTATCGAAAAAAACAGCTAAGCATTATATTTGGGGCGGTAATTGTGATGGTTGGCATCTTGTTGCATCTCCAAATCTAAGTGTGATCCAAGAGAGCGTTCCCTATGGTGCTTCTGAAGTTCGTCATCTACACAATAAGGCAGAGCAATTCTTTTACGTGCTCAGTGGTATTGCGACGCTTGAGGTAAGTGATGCAGTTTACGTGCTTCATCCACACGAGGGTTTTCACGTACCGGCAGGTGTGCCGCATATGCTAAGTAATCAACATGATCTTTCTCTTGAGTTTTTGGTAATTTCAACGCCACCTAGTCACGGTGACCGAGAAAGTGTATAAAGGCAACAATGGAATATCCATCAAAATCCCAGATCGTCTATTAATTGGCACCATCAAATAATAGGTTCTCCAGTTACAAGTTATCTGAAGTGAGTTAAATTTCTTTCAATTTAGATACTGAAATAACTCTTAGTAGATATTCTATTTTGTATCTGAAAAGGTTATTCATGAAGTATGCTTAAATCCCTTTTTACATTGTTGTTAAAATGCCAGCGTGATAACCTCTGATTCACTTGAGACTTCTTGGTTTCAAGGAAAAAAACTATAAAAAAATAGCGGTAAAATGGGCGGATACGAAGTGTCATCCGTTAACTGTTCGATAGTTACTTGCAGATTTTTTATATTCTCCATTTTATTCTGAATAGTAGCCTGCAAGTCTCTTTCTGCGCTATTTCCGGCCTTATCCATTTATATCAATCTAGCATTTAACAGGATATGGGTTTCATTTTACTAGGTGAGAGGTTTCAATGAAAAAGCAAAATCTTATTTTCTCGCTGATACCGGCGTTATTCTTAGCAGCATCAGCATCCAATGCGGCGATTACCAGCCCTGAGCCAAATAGTCAGCTTCAGCAGGGGACAGTGATATTTGAGTGGGAAGATAATGGGGCGGATCTTTATCACATAAATGTCAAAAAAAATGATCCTGATGGCCAGATAATTCTGACTCGAAATTATTTCTATGGAAATTCAATTGCGATGGCTGTGCCAATCGGTACGACTTCCATATATGTAAATTTAACTGAGGTGTATGGGACTACCCCGACAACTAAAACCTTTTATTACCCCGTCACAAGTTCAAGCAGTAATAGCGGGCCGAATATGATAAGTCCTGCACCACTTTCTATTCTGGATTCCACAGCGGTGACGTTTAAGTGGGAAGATGTGGGTGCATGGCGTACCTATGTTAAGGTTGGCTCTTCTAAGTTTGGTGGTATCGAGTACGCAAACAAAGACTATGTGCAGGGCAGTTCTATTACGATCTCAAATTTACCTGCTGATGGCAGTGCAGTTTATTTGAGAATACAAACCTATAAAGATGGAAAGTGGTCTACAAGTGATTTCGCTTTTACAACCACTTACTAGTGCTAACTATAAATACTCTTTTAAGGTTATGAATTATGAAGATCAATACTTTTGTTAGTGCTTTAATTGCACTGCTTTTATGGGGCATGGTGTCCAGTGCAAATGCCGCCATGATTAGCCCAGCTCCCGGCTCTGTATTACCACCACAGGATAGTGTGACTTTTAAGTGGGAAAATACGGGAGCATCTCGTTATTATCTCTATTTCTCAACAATTTCAGGTCTAGCTAATTTAGGAAGCTACTCGGTATATGGAACCTCTTTTACTAAGTCTGGATTACCCAATGATGGTAATCCTATCTATATTAAGCTATGGCAATATTTAGATGGTAAATGGACGAATAAGGATTTTGTCTATATTACCTCTACAGGGAATGCTAACGCAGCGAGTTTGATTACCCCCAGACCCTACACCACTCTAACCTCAACATCTACAACGTTTGAGTGGATGAATGTTGGAAGTAACTATAATGTTAAGGTGGGCTCTAGTTTTCAAGGTGAGGAATATCTTAATTTGACGACGACTGGTACTTCTGTAATGGTAGATAATTTACCTGCTGATGGAAGCGTTGTCTTTGTTTGGTTGAGCTCTTATGTTAATAATGCCTGGGAAATTAACTATTATACCTTCACTTCGCCACTTAACGGTGGTACGAGTTTTCAGCCTGCAACCATCTTTTCTCCCAAACCAAGCTCTACTCTAGGTGGTACGTCAGCAACATTCCAGTGGTTGGATGTGCAGGCAGATGAGTATCATCTCTCTATTGGATCTATTGCTGGTGGTAATGATATCTATGATGCCTCACAAGGTAAGCTAACCTCTGCATATGTTAATACTTTGCCTAATGATGGTCGTATACTCTACGTCCGTCTCTCTAGTTATTTGGACAATGAGAAGATAGAGAGAGACTATATCTATACCAGTTATACCGAGGTGCTTCCCGAGCCAGCGGAAATAACTAGTCCAGTAGACGGTATTACGTTTGGTAGTACATCCATGACATTTTATTGGTCTGCTGGTGTGGGGGTAAGTGAATATCGTCTCAGCATTGGTTCTAATGCTGGCGGCTCGGACCTCTATAATGGTGCGGCGATTACTAATACTATGACAACAGTGTATGGTCTGCCTGAAGATGGCTCGGCGGTTTATGCCACGCTATCAAGTAAGATTGATGGTGTTTGGCAGGAGATCAGTTATCGCTATACGGCCTATACTAAGCCGTTGGATGTTGCAGCGAAGATGGTGCGCCCTATTGGCGGTTCAACATTGGAATCGACGACAGTTACATTCCAGTGGGAAAATACGGGGGCATATAACTACTATCTCTATGTTGGCAGTTACCTTGGTGGGACAAATTATTATTATGGTAATCAAGGTACCAATACATCAAAAACGATTACTAACCTGCCGAGTAATGGCTCTACGGTTTATGTAAGAATATGGACTCGAGCAACATCAACTGGTGGATGGAAATATATCGACTATAGTTATACCGCTTATACCCAAGGTAGTCAGTAGCGGCGAATTTTCCAATATGTCTTTTCTTTCACCGATGATATTTATTTCTGGTTCACCCACTTCACCTGGGAGGTATTTTCAATCTCTATATGCGCTTATATAGTAATGGTGCATGGGTTATCGGGATTACGTCTACTACACAACCTCTTGTCCGATTGATGCTGCGTGTATCTTGTAAATCCAAATCTGGGAGAGGTGTAAAGCCTCTTCTTAAATAATTGATTCCGCACCTTTGAGTTTAAGGTGCGGATTTTTTTGCCGGAAATAATGGAAATCCATTATTCAACAATTTTATAAAAATGCTATTTTTCCTTTAAAAGAGGCTCAATAGCGGCATATCGATTCCGAAAAACAGCATGACACGTTTTTCGGTGTCATTGCTGGTGAGTGCTTTGCGTCCCTGTTGATAGCTCAATCCAATGCTCAAAGGGTAATCTTTCCAGCCATAGCTGAAGGCGATGGAGGGCGCGATGACCTCATCCAGATCTACATTACTATCAATACCATTAAGCTTGAGGGAGATAGGGTAACCAAAATCCATTGGTGAGATCATTAGTGCCAGGGAGCCGTTCTTCAGGCCATAGCTATATTCAAGACCAACTGGAGCGTATACCCCATGGCTGTTGCTTTTACCAAAGTCATCTTCATTGAGGGTCTTTCCACCACTATAGGTCAGGTAGCCACTGATCAGTAGGTTGTGGCGGCCTGGCTCGCGTTTGATACCAAAGGTAACAGGGGGAAGGGTATAGTTAGTGAGGATCTCTTGTACCTCTTCCTTGCTTTTTGCATCGGCGATTTCAGCAAAGAACATTACCTGCTTTTTCAACTTCTCAGGGTTTTTGATCAGCTTTTTAGCGCGGCTTTTACTGAGGAAATCATCACCAATCTGTACCTTTTCTACGGCGCTTTCTGCTTTCTCCAATTTGCTGCCGTATTGCTTAAGGGTGACGACAGCGGCTGCAGTGACAACACTTGCCGCTAGTACCTTAGCAGTGGGAGAACTCAGTAGCTCTTCGGGTGATTTTTTCAGGTAGCGACAGGGGAGGTAATCCGGCTCACTGCCACACTTCTCCTCCAGAAGGGGTTTATTGATGGTCAGTTTTTTGGCATTTTTGGCAACAAATTCAGCCCAAGGTTTCAGGCCCTCCAGGGCTTGCTTAAGGTCATCAGAGAGTTGGATAAACTGCTGCTCGTTTAATGCCAGGGTGTCGCACTTAGCATCCAGTTTAGTGAAAGCTTCTCCCATCGTGGAGAGTTGGTCACGCAGTGTAACCGGTTGATCATAGAAGCCGTTAATCAGATCGCGTAGTTGTTGATCCTGAGTGAGGGGCATCACATTGAGTGGATACTGTTTCCCTTCATAGCTCAACTCCAGATATTGACTGGTTTCGATGAACTCATTAGTAAAGTCCATTGCCAATTCTTTGAAGTTCAGTGCTTCATTTATCTCACTGGCTGCATAGCGCACCGCCATGGTTTTCAGGTCTGCAGAGATTGCTTCATCCCAGCGTTTACTGCTTTTCATTAAAAAGCGTAATTCACCGTTTTCGACATATTTATAGGTATCGGGGAAGTGGCAGGCGAATTCGTCATTGCGTTTCAAACGCAGTTCGAACATATAAAGGGCATTATCTTCTGCCCGTTGGATGAGGAAGTCGGTGACTGCGGAAACCCGGTTGTCCGATGCCAAAGCATTGAAGCTGGTGAGTGTGAATAATAAGAATGAAAGTATTAGCCGTTGCATAATTGCCTTCCGTGTCGGGAATGAACGGTTACGTTACTGTGAGATGGCAATGACGGCAAGTCTTAATTATCCTCACCTTGTCATAACCCCCACAAAACCCTCAATTGTTATGTTTGCTACAAACTTGAAGATATAAAAAATTATTATAAATCAACAATTTACAGTCTGGCATGCTATCTGCAAAACTCTTCACAACCGTTGCCTTGTGGAGGTCTCATGAAACAATCCGACATTGCTGCGCTGCTGGATGAGCCAGCTTGCGATCATAACAAGAAGTCGAAATCCGGTTGCGCAAAACCTAAGCCAGGTGCCTCTGCAGGGGGGTGTGCCTTTGATGGAGCACAGATAGCATTGTTACCGATCGCGGATGTGGCGCACATTGTTCACGGGCCGATTGCCTGTGCAGGCAGCTCTTGGGATAACCGCGGCACTCGCTCTTCAGGGCCAACTCTCTATCGAATCGGTATGACCACTGACCTCACCGAACAGGATGTGATTATGGGGCGCTCTGAGAAGCGCCTATTCCACTCCATCAAACAAGCTGTCGAAGATTATTCACCTGCTGCAGTGTTTGTTTACAACACCTGCGTCCCCGCATTGATCGGTGACGATGTCGAAGCGATCTGTAAGAGTGCGGAAGAACGCTGGGGTGTGCCAGTGGTGCCGGTTGATGCGGCAGGCTTTTACGGTACCAAAAACCTGGGTAACCGAATCGCGGGTGAAGCGATGGTGAAATATGTGGTGGGAACCGCTGAGCCTGACTCTGTACCGGAGTCAAAGCGTCCTGAAGGTATCAAGCTTCATGATGTAAACCTGATTGGTGAATACAACATCGCGGGTGAGTTCTGGCATGTGCTGCCACTGCTGGATGAGCTGGGTATCCGTGTGCTGTGTACCTTGTCGGGTGATGCCCGTTTCCACGAAGTTCAGGCCATGCATCGCGCTGAGGCAAATATGATGGTCTGTTCCAAGGCAATGATCAATGTTGCCCGTAAGCTGAAGGAGCGATATGGCACCCCTTGGTTTGAAGGGTCCTTTTATGGGGTCACTGATACCTCCAAAGCATTAAGGGATTTTGCGCGTCTGATTGGTGACCCCGACTTAACTGAGCGCACCGAGGCATTGATTGCCCGGGAAGAAGCGCGTATCGATGCTGAGCTAGAGCCATGGCGTGAGCGTCTTAACGGTAAGCGCGTACTGCTTTACACCGGTGGTGTGAAGTCCTGGTCGGTGATTTCTCAGATGCAGGATTTGGGTATGAAGGTTGTGGCAACCGGTACCAAGAAATCCACTGAGGAAGATAAAGCGCGTATCCGCGAGCTGATGGGGGAAGAGACCAAGATGATTGATGGTGGTTCTCCCCGTGAGCTGTTGAATATCGTAGATGAATACAAGGCAGACATCCTGATTGCCGGTGGTCGTAACATGTATACCGCTTTGAAAGCGCGTATTCCTTTCCTGGATATCAACCAGGAGCGAGAATTCGGTTACGCCGGTTATCAGGGAATGTTCGAGTTGGTCCGCCAGTTGGCGTTGACCATCGATAGTCCGGTTTGGCCGGCACTGCGTAAGCCTGCACCTTGGAAGAAGGGTGAGCCGGTGATGAAGCGTACTGAGATAGGTGTTAATGACGAGGAGGGCTCTCTCTGTGGCTGAGATTATCAAACGCAAAAAGGCGCTCTCTGTTAGCCCGCTAAAAGCCAGTAATACTATTGGTGCTGCACTGGCTTTCCTTGGGGTGAGTCGTTCAATTCCTATGCTGCACGGTTCTCAAGGGTGTACAGCTTTCGGTAAGGTGTTCTTTGTACGCCACTTCCGTGAGCCTATTCCGCTGCAAACCACTGCAATGGATCAGGTGAGTGCGGTAATGGGTTCAGAAGACAGCGTTGTGGAAGGTTTAAAAACCATTTGTGAGAAGTCACGCCCTGCGCTGATTGGTCTGCCTACTACCGGTTTGGCTGAAACTCAAGGCTCTGATGTACTGCGTGCGGTGCGTGAGTTTCGTACCAAGTATCCTGAATATAATGATGTTGCTGTGGTGCCGGTAAACACGCCAGATTTTACTGGCTGTTTTGAGACTGGATTTGCTGCTGCCGTCAAAGCGATGATCGATGTGTTAGTGCCCGCTGCAGAAGAGGGTGGTACTCAGCCAGGTCGACGTCAACGTCAGATCAATGTAATGGCAAGTTCCGCACTGACACCTGGCGATGTGGAAGAGCTGAAAGAGATTATCGAATCTTTTAACTTGCGTCCGGTAGTGGTACCGGATATTGCTGACTCGCTGGATGGCCATCTGACTGACGATGATTTTAATCCACTGACCGTAGGCGGTTTACCTATCTCTGAGTTTGCCAACTTAGGGGATGCTCGCGCCACAATCGTAGTGGGCCCTTCTATGAAGAAGGCGGCAGATCTGCTACATGAGCGCACCGGTGTTGAAGATTTCCGTTTTGATCATCTGATGGGATTGGAAGCGATCGATCAATTGCTCTACACCCTGAGTGAGATCAGCGAGATGCCGGTACCGCTTAAATACGAGCGTCATCGCGCACAACTACAAGATGCGATGGTGGATACCCACTTCATGATCGGCTTTGCCAAAGTGGCAATGGCCGGTGATCCCGACATGCTCCTGGCCTTTGAGTCATTGATCAACAGCATGGGTGGCGAGATGGTTACCGGTGTTGTACCGGATCGCGCTCCCAGCTTGAAGCAGCTGCAAATGGAGAGTGTGAAGATTGGTGATCTGGAAGATTTGGAAAAGTCAGCAGCGGAATCAGGGGCGCAATTGATTATTGGCAACTCCCACTGCGTTGCCAGTGCTGAGCGCCTGGGCTTGCCTATTTTGCGTGTCGGTTTTCCACAATACGATTTGATTGGTGGTTACCAGCGCTGCTTTATCGGTTACCGCGGTACTCGCCAACTGCTATTTGATTTAGCGAATATCTTTACTACCCACGATGCACACCGTATCGAACCTTATATTGCTAAATATTCATTGAAACGTGATGGTAAGGAGGCAGGCAATGTCGTTTCAACGTCGAATGCGTGTCATTGATGAAGGGGAAAACAGTATGACTACGATTAAGGTAGCCTTCGCCAGCTCAGACATGGCACATGTAAACCAGCATTTTGGTTCTGCTCGCAGCTTTGCGGTTTATAACATTGATATGGACAGTGCTTCATTAGGTGAGGCAATCGAGTTTGAAGCGGCAGCGCAAGACGGAAACGAAGACAAACTGATTAACAAGATCGGTGCGTTGAAAGGGTGTGCAGCGGTGTATTGCCAAGCCGTTGGCTCTTCTGCTGTTAAACAACTGATTACCCAGGGCGTACAGCCAGTGAAGGTAAGTGAAGGTGCAGATATCAAGGAGTTGATTGCATCGATTCAGGAAGAGCTGAAAGCCGGTCCTTCTGCTTGGTTAGCCAAGGCCATCAATGCGCAAAAAGGCCCGGATATGGGGCGCTTTGATGATATGGAAGCTGAAGGCTGGGATGAGTAATAACTAAACACCTAACGCAGAGGCCTCAGAGTATCTGTGTTTGATGATTTAATTTTTAACTTTACGTCACGGTGCCTCGGCACGGGATGTTATTTTTAACACTTATGGAGAAACATCATGAGTTTTACTGAACAGGTTGTAGCGGAAGATGATCCAGTCCTGACAACAGATTTTGCAACCGAGATTATTCGTCAGGTCAATGCGTTGGATTCCTATGGTACTTACGAGGGCTATAGCGATGCCAAGCTGATCGATCCGTTTGTATTGACGCCTGAGCGTAAGCGCGAAATTCCTGTTGTCGGTGATCCTGATGAGGTGACTATGGCGCGTGTTAAGGCCTATTACAATGCAATTGCCTGCATGATTGAGAAAGAGTGCAAGCTAATGGCAGTACCGATGATTAACCTTTCTCACGAAGGTTTTGGTCGCGCCATTATCTCTGTGGGTAAGTTGATCGTTGTAGATAGAACACTGCGCGACGTACACCGTTTTGGTTTTAAGAGTGCTTCGAAAATGAAGGATGAGGCAGACAAGCTGCTTTCCGTAGCTTTGCAGATTATTAGTGAATATCCAGAAGTAGCAAAACGATAAGGAGTGAGCGATGAGTGAAGTTGATATCAAAGCCCTGGAGAAAGCGGTTAAGAAGGCAAAGCGTATTGTTAGTGAAAGAGCCTCAGAATTACATGATCTTGTAGAGGACGGTTTACCCGGTTCTTATCAGGATCTACCTGGAATGGCGCAGGCAACTTACGAAGCCTGTGAAGCGTGGAAAAAAGCCTGTGATGAACTGGCAGCAGCAGAAGCATAAAGTGGAGCGTAACAATGGCTGATTTTATTACTGGGATCACCCGTGGTGGTGTTGAGTGGACCCCAACTTTTATTACTGAGTTGAATCAGGAAACTTGTATCGGTTGTGGCCGTTGTTTCAAGGTATGTCCTCGTGACGTATTCGATCTGGTAGAGCGTGAGGCCGCAGACGAAGATGACGATGATGATTTTTCTGATGACACCTCAATGGTAATGGCAATCAAAGATGCTTTAGATTGCATTGGTTGCCAAGCGTGCGCCAAGGTTTGTCCTAAGAACTGTCATACCCACGAGGCACAAGCTGCTTAATTGAAAACATCTAGCACAGAGGTGATAAGGCACAGAGCGTTAAAAACTTATGTGATTAGGTGTGTTGCTTTCATAGGCAATCACTTTGCGCCTCAGCACCTTTGTGTTGGGTTTTAAAACTGGAGAGATGTTATGCCAAAGCCAAGTAAACATGTATTTGTATGTACACAAGGTCGTCCTCAAGGTCATCCACGTGGCTCCTGTATGGAAAAAGGTTGTGCAGATGTGATGAATGCTTTCATCAATGAAGTACAAAACCGTCAGCTATTCGACCAGATTGCAGTGACCAACACGGGTTGCCTGGGGCCTTGTATGTTTGGTGCCAATGTACTGGTTTACCCAGAAGGCGTTATGTACGGAAAAGTCGCAGCAGAAGATGTGAATGAAATTATCGAAAAGCATTTGCTGGGTGATGAGCCGGTTGAGCGCTTAGTGGTTCCTGCTGAAGTTTGGGGCTAATTAAAGACTATAGGGGCCTGCTTAGGCGATAGCGAGATAAGTAGGCTTCTATATATCATCTGATTTGAAGGAGAGGTGCCATGCTATTACGTGATCTATTTGATGACTTTCCACTAAACGGTAGCGGCGTGGTACCACTGGAGCTGCAACAGCTACTGAAAACACCGCTAAATATTGCCGATGATTGGGAGCGTGTTGAGCATCTGCTATTACAAGCCCGCGAAAAGATGCCTGATCGTCTTGAGATCACTGTGGCATTGTACAAGATGTATGCCTACTCCAATCATCTTGATGAATCATTGGGATTGATCAACGAAGTATTGTGTAAATCTGCGACAGCTGGCGGCTTCACCATAAACTGGTGCTGGGTAAGCCAGGATAGTGCTGACTGGCAAAATGCGGTGGGCCCGGTACGTTTCTATCTCTACAGCATGAAGGCGATGGGGTTTGTATTACTGCGTCGAGGCGATCCTGAAACAGCTTATCAGGTGCTAAAAAAACTACAAGAGCTGGATCCGCGTGATCAAGTGGGTGGCAGTGTGGTTCGAGAGATGGCTGAACGTATCCTGGAGATCGATTCAGAAGAGGAGTTGGAGCATGTCGCCTGAGCTTCAACAGCGGATGGATGAATTTTCTAAGATTGGCGATATGATTTGTCAATCTCTCATCGAGTATTTAAGCGAGATGGGCATGGAGAGCCAGAGACTTCCCCAGATCGCAACCAATGGTCTGGTCTACACTGAACAACGCGATCCTTACAGTGGGGAGGTCTCGCTTCAAGGAGAATGGCATAACGCCCAAGGAATTCTTTGCGGTAGTTTGAGTTACCGTGCCAATGGCTCACTTTATATTGAGCACGATGTTTTACAGCCCCATCCGACTGATGGGCGCTGGATTATTGAAGCAATTACCGCCTGGGGTTTTCCCAATGATTTGAAAAGGGAACCCCGTTTAATGCCTGCAATAGGAGAGTAATGATGTCTAACCCCTGGGAAATTTACGACCTGTTGATTGAGCGTGCTGACAAGCAGCAGACTATTGAAGAGTTGGTAATTGGTTTGACTTGGACCCTATGTCGCGCTGAAGGAATCGGTTTGGCGATGAGCCCAGGGATAGCAACCCGTACTCTACCATGGTCTGGAAAGATTAAAGGGATGACGCTGCATCAGGCTGGAGAGTGGCTGAAAAGCTGGGATCCCTACCAGGCAACCGTGGGTATGGCAGCGTTGAATGCCTCTATCAACTTTGAAAATGAGCTGGCTGAGCTGGCAACCCCTGTGGGTAAAGGAAATCTTTCGGTATTTGAGCACTTCATGCCGATGATTAAAGACAAAAAGGTGGTTGTGGTTGGTCGTTATCCCGGCCTGGAAAAATTGGATCTAAAGTGTGATCTGACGGTATTGGAGCTGAATCCTGGACCGAATGATTTACCTGCACAGGCGTGTGAATACCTGCTGCCCGAGGCTGATTGGGTCTTCTTGAGCGCCACCTCTCTGGTGAATAAAAGCTTCCCACGATTAGCTGAATTAAGTTATGACGCGAATGTTGTGCTGATGGGCCCCACCGTACCCTGGTTGGCAGAGCTCACCAACTTTGGCATTGACTATATTGCCGGCATCACCATACAGGATGAAGAGGCACTGCAAACTATCGTTAAAGAGGGTGGCGGTGTACGTATCTTTGATGAGGCCGTGGGTTATGCTGTGCTGGATATTGCAGAATATGAAAAGCGCTGGATGGAGACAGCAATTGATGATCTGGTCACTCGCAGTGAAAAAGTGCGTAGTCGTCTGAGTCTGCCAAATCTCCCTGAGGAGAAGCTGAGTGAATTGATGCAACAGCTAACCCGTCTGGATATCGAGATTGGTCAGATGGATAAGCGATATACGCAATTATGCAGTTCGCCTTCAGCAATGCACCACTAAATTTATAGGGCGGTATGAAAAATCGAGATGCATACTGCCTCACCATCGATCGTAGTCATGAGATAAATAATGGAAACATCACTCGGTATTATCCCTTTTCATAAACACTCCACCAGTGCCAAGGTAAGCTTTTTGCTTTCTGATAAGCCCAGTGTGGTGTTTGGTGCAGATATCCCTTCACTGGCCTCTTTAATCGATGAAGAGACGGTGTTGGAGAAGGAAGAAGTTGTCGCGACTCATCCTGCTATGTTTCTGCGTGGTCTGGAAAAGAGTATGGGACTTGCCACCGGTGATATCGCGTTGATCAAAGATTTTCGTGCCAGATTGGATGTGCCTAACGGCATACTTCCTATTTATTTGGCGCAATTTAAAAATATCGATCCGCCTTTTGAGGCAGTCGAAAGCATTGGCGCTAAATTTATTGCTATTACCCAGGCGCGCACACAGCCTCCTGTAGAGTTACAGTTACTGCAAAAGGCCTATCAATACATCATGGAAGGGTAATCCCTTCACGAGACGCTTTATAAGAGATATTTTTATGAAGATCGATGAATGGATGATGACTCCCCTCTATGTAGACTGTATTACCACCGTGATGCTGAAAATCCTCGATGGAAAATGCAAGATGTTGGAGGAGGAGAAGGTGTTAATGGCAAAACTCTATGATGGGATTAAACATCTTCCTGGTACCTTGCTACCAGAGAATGTTCATCAACTGATTAAAACTGCCCGGCAAGCGCTAAACGCAGAGCTGGTTGAGCAGATTTACGAGCAGCGTCTCTATGCTGAGCAGGCGATTACACGCCCAACAATGAAGGGCTTTAAAGCACGCTTGAGGGAAGAGGGGATTCTTTAAGTCGTACTCATCTCGATATAAGTGCGAGATGACAGACTGTGCCTACAGCGTTCCGTTGTGATAAGCATTGACTAAATTTTCAATCTTTAAGCGAATGATATCTGCCAGCATGGCCATTTTACGGCTATGCTCTTGGTGTGCGATGTCGTAAAGCTGTTTCTTGGTTTTCTCCCCGGCATTTTTAGGTAGAGAGAGGGTCCAGGTAGTGAAAAATCCATCGTAGCTATCGATGGTTTTTATCAATTCAAATTTAAGCTTTTCCCGATCCTTTTCTGGTATGCCTTTCATGGCTTTATCAATCAGCGCTTCGAGGTCGGAACGGTTCTCGCTATGCTTTGCAGGAAATTCAACAATCTCGCCCATTTTTTGTCCAGCTTATTGCATCATTGCACCGGGAATAGGCAGTTTAAACCCATTCCTACCCATTTTCGGTAATTACGCAGCTCTTGTGCCTAAATTCTCTTATCAATGGGCTGTTGCCTTTATTCGATTTTTGCAGACAACAGCCCAGTCATTCATCTTAATGAATTCAGGGTGCTTAAAAATAGGGACGTAGGAGTTTGTGAATATCACGGTTTCCTGCGATGTCCAGAGCGCTGAAGTCATCCAGTGTGGTGAGTTTAGGATCTGCACCTGCTTCCAACAGGCAGCGTACCGATTCAGTACGCCCTGCAGAGGCTGCATAGATGAGTGCTGTGGCACCGTTGTCATTTTGATTGTTCAGGTTAGCACCTGCTTTAACCAATAATTGAATGATGGCTTCGTGGTTCGCGTAGCAGGCTAGCCACAGGGCAGTATTGCCATCTGCGTTACGCAGGTCCAATTCTGCACCACAGCCGATAAGATCTTCTGCATGGGCCTCTTCGCCGTGACGGCAGGCGTGCATCAGTGGCGTTGTTTCATTGCTGATGGTTTCATTGAGGTCTTCGCATGTGAAGCCGTGCGCTTTTAGCCATGCCAGAGTGCTCTCTTTCAGGTCAGTGGTGGGTTTCTTGGTAGTCAGGCATTTTTTCCATTCAGTATAGCCACCCATTACGCTGTAGCTGTCATAGCCGAACTGTGAGAAAAGGGCGGCGAGTTCTTTACTTGAATTGCCTTTGTAACAGTAGATCACAATGGGTTTGTTGCGATCCTTTTTTTTGATAATGCTTTCGATAAGCCCATCGTGGGCGAGCATCGCATTGTCGATATGGCCCTCTCGATAGCTTTGTGGATCACGTCGGTCCAGTAGCATGACCTCTTGTTCATCGATCATTTGGATCGCTTGTTCTACGGTAATCTCTTTAATGTTCATGGCTCTCTCCGTAGGTAAGGCAGAGTTATTTTTTATAGGGCGACAGGGTGGAGATACGCTCGTCCACCACAGGTGCGCCGACGGTAAAGTGATATAGGCTTTGGTATTGCTGGTCAGTTAGCCCTAACAGTTGATGGAACAGGTCATCCAGAAAGCACCCGATACCGGTTCCACGAAAGCCGTGGGCTTCAGCCTCCAGGTATAGGGTTTGGCCGATAATGCCCCCTTCCCAATAGAGTTGGCGATAACGCCAGGCATCGTTGTCATTTTCCAACGTGCCACTAAATTCCGCCAACATACCAAGACTGAAGGCGCTGTCAGAAGCAATCGCTTGGTGGCAGCTGATGCGTTTACAGATCGCTTGGGCATCCCCCTGTTGTAATAGATAGAGAGGGAGTTCCGGTGTTACTGCTTGCCATTCAAACTTTTCATCCATTGCTTGCTGTAATGAATCCTTGGCCTGGGAGTGGCGAGGCAAGCAATATAGACCGGGTGAAATTCCCTCTACCCGATGGACAAACAGTACTGGGTGCAGTTTGGCCTGTTGATTTAACAGTTCAAAGGGGAGGTGTCGCTGTTCTGGTAGCAGGGCTTGGAGAATTCCAAAAAAGTGCTCTTTATCCATACTGACTTCCGGGCGAAAGGCCAGGGCGCTCCGTCGTTGTTTAATTAGGGTGCCTGCATTGGCTTCTGAGCCTGGAAGTTGTGGGATAGCTAATGGGTGTTCATCATTGGATGAGCCAACACCTTTGTGACAAGCTTTACTGACCTGTTCAATGATTTGCCACTCATAGAAAGGGTGAGAGTCCAGTACTGTGGGTTGGCCATACCACTGTGCGTCTGATATCCATTGATTAAGTTGATCCACCTGCAGAGAGGGGGAGGGATGGATGCGTAGCAGTAGGTCGGGAGACTCTTTTTCTACACCTTCGAATTCACCATTTCGGTCGATACCGCAAAGCTGGGCAAGGATGTCATCATTCAGTTGTGATTCGATAGTGACCTGCCAGCCGAGGAGTGCTGCGCTGTAACGGATTGCAGCGATAGCGTGGCCAACGTCAAGTTGACAGTAGCGATAGGCACGCTCACCATATTTCCACGCTTCCCGCCAGTAGATGGAGCTGAGGGCAATATAGCCACTGTTCGCAGGCAGTGGTGAGAGGGAGTCCGCTCGTTTTTCTAACTGATGGTGTTGGCTCTGATAGTGGTAGAGACCTGCTTGTAGGCCTTCTAATTCTCCACATAGCAGGTAAGCTTCAGTCGGATGAAGATTTCCACTGGAGGGGTTAATACGCACCGTCCAGCTGTCCTGACCGAATACTTTGACTGCCGCAAGGGAGAGGCTGTACTCCAGTAGCTGGGCAATATTTTTTAGTGTCAGTGGAGAAGGGTTGATGGAGCCATCAAACAGGGCATTATAGGAAGCTGTAGGTTGGCTAAAGGGAAGTTGGATTTTTTCAGTGCCCTCGTAATCACGGTAGGGGCTGGGTTGTGCATCCCAATCCAGACTGGCAGGTCCCAAAGCGTACCCCTCCACACTGTGTTTGGTGCGTTGATGATAGGCTAGTATCTGAGATAACGGTGTCGTGTATTGATGCTCGTCCATTCCCACCATGGTTTGACAGAAACGCCGGCTTTGCTTACCGGTTCTGGACTGACTCATACAGATAGCTCCAGGTGCATAATGATCTTCTCCAGTGCTTGGTCTTCATCCAACTCATTTAGCCGCTCGGTTTTATCGTCCGCTTCTTTTTCAATGAGTTGAGGATACTCCAGATCAACACCAAAGCGGCCAATAGGTTGAGCGTAGGTGTAAAGGTAGACGGTGACTTCTGGATTCTCCAGTGTAGGTGCAATGCGCACAGCACTGGTGGGGAGGGGATCATCGGTGAGGGTAAAGTTTTCCTGGCCAACTTGTTGACTCAGTAGTAAGAGCAGGGCTTTGATGTTCTGCTCTTTTTCCAGAGACCAGATGTTGATAGCCGCTTCGCTCATTTTAGGCTCCTATTCCCGATGCTCTGAGAAGAGATCACGTACCTTGCAGATCATGCCCATAATCGGGCGTGACTTGGGTGGTTTCAGTTTATCAGTGATATAGTTATTCACTGCACTGATTGGATCTGTTTCAGCCGTCAGTACCACTTCGACGCCACGGCGCTGCATACGCTTGACAAAGCTGTCCCCTGAACTGCTTGCAAGCAACACTTCAATGTCATCCATGGGGTGTGGGCTATCATCTTTGAAATGGTGAAAGGTCTGTGCTTTGTCGAGCTCAAGCTTGCTGATAAGACGAGGTGCAGACTGGTCATCAGCATCAAAGATCATCCAGCGACGGGCCTGTCCTGCATGGCCAGTGACTTGTTGATAATCTTTATTACTACATACTGCAATGATCATCGGATTACCTGTCTGAAACTGTGATTCAGAAACCGCGATATTTTTGCTATCCATAGATTTTATGGACAGTAAAAATATGACGAAATATGGGCAAACCACACCCTAATAACTTGTTGTTAATAGGGCATGGCTTGCAAAACCTGAAGCTTATACTGGACCGCGATCTTCGCGTTTGATGTCAGCAGTAAAGGTCGTTGCAGCGGCGTAGTCATCTACTACGTCATACTTAGGTGAGTAGCTAGCCATATCTTCATAAACAGTTACTACTTTGTCACCAGTAGACTTGCCTTTGAAGTCGCTCTTTTCAAGACCCAGCTCTTCAGTCAGCTCATTCCAAGCGATACCGTCAGTCAGTGGAATAAGAACAAAGTTAACGCCTGCCATTTTAACTTGCATAGGCTTAGTGATGTTAACCACATAGATCAGCGCTTTCATTTCAGGAGAGAAATCAGCTTGATATTTTTCTACCAGTGCTTCCAGAATTTCCAGCTTATCGACAAAGCCAGCCATGAGTATCAGCTTATCGTCTTTTTCCAGAAGAATGCTGTGACGCATAATCGCAACAGGTGGTTTACGACGACCTTGGTCATCCGCAATTTCACCTTCGATAGCGATCAGCTCACCACGATAGGCTGTTTCACCATTGCTGCCGTTCTCGATGAAATTCATATTGAACAACAGGCCGTCTTGTTCGTACTTCTTAATCAACATCACAGTATCCTCAATTATAGGGTTTAGGCTTTTTCAACTAATTGGCAAAGTCCATGCCATTTGTGCGGCTAAGCTTGTGGTGTATGAAAAATGTAATTGAATCAAGTTATTATTGTGTTTCTGGAAACGCGATAATGGGGGTTGGTGCGGCATTGTCGTAAACGCGACATAACATTGTTTTTGATTTGTCAGATAAGGACCTAGCACTTTGTTGTGGTATTGGCTTTGCTAATACCTGCCAAAAACACTCTACCACTCCTCTGTAAATGGCTTGCTTCCAGTAGTTTGTATGGGGTTTTGGGAAATAATCTGAAATTAATAAACAGTAACTGTGATGAAGCCCATTTATGAGTATGGCATGATTATTGTACTCGGTCTAAGTGTTGTATGACATTGTCGTAGATTGGAGTCTTTTATGTCGACTATGAGCTATTTAAGTGCAATCGAGCACTACCATGAGTATCGCAAACCACTGCAAGAGCTATTAGGCTCAATAGTGACAGGAATTGAGGATCTGGCTTTACTGTCTGATAGCGGTAAACAACGAGATGCAATGGACAAGCTGCTGGTACATTATCCTTTTTTTGATCTGCTATACGTACTGGATGAACAGGGTGTACAAGTTAGTGAAAATATTTTGAATCCTGAAGAGCGCATTCACAAAAATACCCCAGGATTAGGTACGGATCGTTCCACTCGGCCTTACTATGTCAAGGCACAACAGTGTTGTGGTATCTGTGTAACAGAACCTTACTTCAGTAATGTGAGTGGTGAACTATGTATTAGTGCGATTGTAAAATTAACTGAAAGTGGTGTGATTAAAGGCTATCTGGTATTAGATATTGACCTGGTACGAGCTATCGAGTTTTTAATGGGTGATAGTGTACGACGTAAATTCCAGCCGGCTTTCCGTATAATGTATAGTGTTATCGTTGCAGGTTTGTTAGGCGTTGTGATAAGTCTATTATATCTAGCCTTTAGTGAGGTCGCCCACATTATATGGGGGAGCCTGACAACCCATGAATTAATCTTCAAGCCATTTAGTATTATTATCTATCTAACCCTAGGGTTAGCTATTTTCGATTTAGGAAAGACCATTCTGGAAGAAGAAGTGTTGATGCATAAAGATATCTTTAGGCACTCTTCAACTCGAAGAACAATTACTCGCTTTATTGCAGCAATTTTGATTGCTGTCTCTATTGAAGCACTACTATTGATGTTTAAGTCAGCTCTGGGTGAAGGCGAATATTTAGTCGAATCTGTTTGGATGATGATGGCGGGTGTCGGCTTATTGGTAGGGCTTGGCGTTTATGTTTATCTGGGAGCTAAAGCAGAAAGAATTCTCAAGCTCAACCGGCAGATTGGGAAATAGATGAATTAAAAAGATATTGACCCGGTGACAGTGTTGCCGGGTTAAGGGTTAATTCAGAATTTCTGCAAAATATTTTCAGCATGATTCACATATATCTTTCGTATACTACATTCACTTTTTATCTTCTTTTCTGACGTTGAAATACCATTTCTACATGCTACTATCCCTATCGTCATGGAGAGTAACAGAGAATTTTTATTCTGAGTGATAGGCAGTTCCTGGCGTTTAATCTAATCATTAATATTGAGGGAGATTGACGTTGTCGATAACAGTCTTTGGCAATCGCCCCATAAAATGCATGTAAAGGAGATGAAGAATGAAGAGACACTGGAAAGTTACGACTATTGCTGCTTGCGCAGCTATGTTTACTTCTATTGCCGCGCAAGCTGTTCCCCCACACCTGCCTGATCTTGTTCAAGGGGGAAATCGTTGGACCATTACCTTCTATGATGATAGCAGCGTTAACCATAATCAATGGGCAACCCAGGGAATATGCTTTTTTAGGGTTGCGGATGTGGGCACGCATACACGTTATGTTTGGTATTCGGATACTTTTCCTGACTGGAATGGTCGAGCAACGCAGGAGGGAGATCAAATTTTCATGCATGGTGATTATGCCGCAAATGTTGGTCATGATGGCATGGAATGGGAAATTGTAACCAGCTCATATAAAAATGAAGGGGCAGGCCACTGGAAAGAGTGGCGAGAAGACCCAGGCTACGGTAGAACGATCGGATTTGGTAATGCCAAGTTTACTCGAGTTGGATACTGTCGCCATGTGGGGACTGCCGGACTTGATGAGGTCTCTGCAACACAAGAGGCAGAAGCCTTTAGCCAAGAGTATGTGCAAGTACCTTATCCAATGTCTATACAGGGAGAAGAGATTGTTCTTCCATCTGGTGATGGATTGACGAATAGCATTGAGTCTGTATTAGAGGCACGGTAAGTTTATAAAAGCCCGGTGCCATGCACCGGGCTTTTTAACAACCACATCTAGCAGACTTATCTTGGCTGCTGTTTTCGCCTTCAGTTGGATGGCCATCCCGCTTCCACCATTCTAAACCACCTTGCAACTCTTTTACTGTGAATCCTAATTTTGCTAGTTTGAGCGCTCCCTTAGTGGATGCATTACATCCAATTCCGTCGCAGTAAGTGACATATGTCTTTTCTTTGTCGAGTGCTTTGGTTGATTCCTCAGAAATAAGTCTATGAGGAAGGCTCATTGCAGAAGGAATATGCTCTATCCCATAGCTCTCAGTTGACCGAGTATCGATAACAATAATAGGCATGTTATTTTTTGTTGCTTCATGTAGATCCCATGAATCTATTTCATACTGCAGTTTTGCTTCATAAAATGTGATTTGATCCATTTTATCTTCCGTTATTTTTAATTTATTAAATTCATATTAGGATGTGACTGATATCAACCTACATCCCGCCATATCTCAAAAACCGTATTTTACGGCTGATCAACAATTTCGATTTCAATATAGTCATAGGCCTCATAGTTTGAGGTGCTGGTAACGGTGCGCACAATAGTAGCAATATGATTTAAACCAATTTCACCCGTAGTGGGTTGATAAACGAAGGTACTATTTTCGCTATATGGTTGCATTATTATCCATTGGCCATTAGTGTCTGGCCCATTTCGTACAAAAGCATACTCAATGATAGCTGGGTCACTGGCTACGACTTCGGCGGCATAGGTGATTACAGTATTTACCGCTTGGGGCGTGGTAAGGCTGGTAGTTAACTTCACAGCTTGAATCGGTTCTGAAATGACATAGGGAATAACATCCATGGCATCATAAAACTCACCAGAATCGATGCTGCGAACCAGCCCAGCAAGATAATGTAAGCCATTATACTGGCTGTCATTAGGGAGTATGAGATATTCCTGATTAGGACTATATGCCTGCATCATTACCCACATGCCATTGGTATCCGGACCAAGCCGGTAAAAGGCATACTCATAACCGCTGGCATCACCACCCCCACCTTCTACGTGAAAGGTGATTTCTTTACCAATCGGCTGAGGCGATGGCAGGTTTACCGTAATGGTCGCACTGCTTGGATTGGTACAACTACCCGTTCCAAGATCTCCGGTTTCATAACGTACGTAGTCCCACTCGACATTCTGCGCTACATTGCTGGAGTGATTAGAAGGGGTGCCAAAGCGGACTTGATGGGTGCTGCTGCTAACGAGGGCAGTCGTATCCAGAATGAGGGTACAGTCAATATATACTCTCACTTGGTTCTCTTTGAGGACCATTCGGAAGATGTGAAAATCGTTAATGTTAAAATCAGCAAAATAGTTGCTTAGTGTTGCTTTGTAGCTAGTTAACGTTTCAAAAGGGGCATCATATAAACTTCTGAGCAGTAGACGACTGCTGATTGCTGATTTGAGATCGACGAATAGTATTTCTCCAACAGCACCATTATCAATAGATAAACCAATGTTGGCCTGGCTAGAGAGAGCCCTGACGCGTGCCGTAATGGTTACCCCATCACTATTATTAATTGTAGTAGGGTTTTGTATGTAACTGATCGGCCAGTGGTTGATGCTTTGCCTCAGTAATGCGTAATCACTGGGGGGGCGAAGTGCATGGCAGACAATACAGTTTTCGCCATTGTAATCATCAGGGTTGCTAACAAATTGATAATTTAAGGTCCCACTGGCCTGCTCGAGCTGGATCAGGTAGTCATCCTTACTTTCATAATCAAGCATTTCTGTTGCGAGATTGGGGTCTTCAGCAAACAACGTGGCATCGTTATTATTGGGGATGACTCTTTCCCAGCTAGGTAAGCTGCGTTGTGGAAGAGTATCTCCGCTGTAGCTGACAGAAGTCGCTGCAGATAAACTGGTAGAGAGTGTAGCAAGTGATAACAATAGGAAAATAGAAAATATGTTCATGATTGTACTCCGTTACATACTGCTTAGCAGCGACTCAAGCCAATTATCTATAATGCGGGATGGGAAAAATACCACTTTTATTTATCATGGGGAGTGAATAGGAAAATGTAGTAGGGTAGAAGAGTGTCGATTGTTTACCCAATATTTATTGTGATGCCCCACAATGTTCCTTACTAACAAACTTAATCATTAATGGGGCAATGATTTTATGGATAGGAGTTATAAAGAACATATACACTTTTCCAAGTATATTGTGTACATGAACAACAGTCGAAATGGCAACGGCTCTATCCATATCAACCTTGCAGATGGATAATTTTACATCCAGGTGTTTATCACTATCTCCAAAAATCACTTCGCTATTATTAAGTGAAAGTATGGAAAATATCCCCACACGATCACCTATTCGATAGGTATTTGCTGGTTTTTCTGGGTCGATATCACCAAGACCGCCTAAGTTTTTCAAGCCCAATAAGGAAACTACCTTGTTCCTCATATACATTAACCGGTTTACCCAGCGAGGTGTTTTGGCAATCATATCCAGATAAATTTCCAATGCCGTGTGATTAGGGGAGGGGATATTAACTTGATGAGAATCAAAGAAATTAGCGTAATGGGCTTCGGGGTAAAGTTTACTGATTTTAGGAATATCGATTTTGTTAACGAGTGCCATCAGTAAGATTCCGCTACCTGTGGTGTTATCTGTGCATCATCTTAAACCCAAAATCAATAAAATAGAATAATTTAGGCGTTGATTGATATCTCTATGTAGGTTTTTTTAGAAGGAAAATGGTACGTGCAAGAGACGATGGGGATAGTAACAATTCGAAGGAAAGCCAGATTGTTGTCTGTGTTGGTGCTGTTGCAACTATATTAGGGAGAAGCCTGGGAGTGGCTCGATCTCAGCCCTCGTGAGTAAGGGCTGGATCAAATCTGAGATAGTGCCTCAGCGGCCTAGGCTAATCATACGGTGCTTGCGAGATCCCTTAAAGCCAAATAGCAGGAACATACCTGTTATGAAGAGAAGTAATGCCGCGGGAAGAGGGACTTGTGCTAAGTTGTAGACTTGGTAAACAAATTGATATGATGGTGTCTCTAACGAGTAATCAATAAAGGCATGATATACCACCAAACTTTGTAGGCCTCCAGAGATGAGTGCTGCAATGAGGTCATCGCCGTAGGTATCTGCGATGAGATATCCGATGTCCAGTTGTAAGCTGCTATCGTAAGAGAGTGTTGCAGCTTGGTCTTCATTAATATCTGCAAAAAGCGTCGCTACATAATCGATCGTAGGACTAGACTCATAAAAAGCCAAAATGCTATCGCCGTTATCCGTTGATACCAATACGGCTGTCATTGAATCTATCTGTCCCTCTTCTGGGAGTAGGATCATGCTTGCTGCATTTGCTATTGTTGACGCAAAAAACAGTATCCCAAAGAGTAGCTTGCGCCAATATGCCGCGGTTTTCACAATTCCAGCCTTTTTATGTGGTTGATAGGGCTAATTTAGCCTATTTATTGATCATTGTACAATCTATTTATCCAGTTATTTTGTGATTAATGTGGGGGAGCTGCACGTATTAAGGATCACCTCATTCTTAAAGTTATAGTAACTTATTCTTAAATAAGAATATTCTGATAATTAGTCCTTATTCTTTGCTCTGAGTACTTCTTGGAAAGGACTTTTCATTCCACTGCGAAGTGCGCCTTGCATCGGTACACTTTAGGTCTACGCAGAGTGGCGATTGGATTTCTTCAGAGGTTTCTTAATATTTATTTGCTGAAACATGCATAAATTCATGTGACGATTTTTCCGCTCCTTAATTTTTAGGAATAGATCTTGCTCCTACCCCTATTGACTACCATTGTGAATGAAAAAACGGAGTATTTTTATCAAGTCTAAAACAAAGTTATACGACAAACGTTAGACATCCGACAAAACCACTTTGGTAATAGGGGAATTGGTATTGGGAATTAACGATTTTTGACACCATTTACAGATAATTGTGAGGAGATATTGATATGGCTGAATTTTTTGTAGAAAAGTATGCAGATGAAACGGGGGCGCATGTGGTTCATGATGCTTGCTGCCCTTCATTACCCGAAAAAGAGAAGCTGATGTATCTTGGGGTTCGAAGCAATACGACAGCACCTCTCAAAGAAGCTGCTGATTGGTATTCAAAATCAGCAGCGTGCCCAGAGTGCATGGCGAGCTAATTTTATACTCTGCAACGGGTTGATTAAGTCAGAGATTCCTTAATTAACCCGTTGTCACTTTTAAGAGGTACATCATTGCCGTACTCTATGCAAAAATTTCAATGGCTTGCTTCTTACCGAAAACACCATCTGCTAAGGCATTTTGGTACTCAAATTGACAGTAAATTACTGCCCCCCATCCAATTCAATACATCGTTTTTGTCATTGGTCTTTGACGCTATCAAACGCTTTTCCGGGATCCACGGTACCAGAAAAGAATCCTTCTTTGTGACTATCCATTGCGAATATTGCATCAATAATCTCGTAATATTTTGAAATATTTCCTGTTATTTAATGATGCAGATCAGGCTGTGGGATAGGGATGCTTGGAATAACATGCTATATACAATGAATAGCCTATGATCGTTATATTATTTATCTTCTTTTTTACAATTAACACAATAGCTGCCATACATAATTTGTGTGGTAGCTGTGTAGGGTAAAAGAACTGTGTCTAAGACAAAACTGATAGGTAAATCAATAAGGCAGAATACCTCTACATTATTTGGAGAGTGGTCATGAGGGTGGTGAATACATCTAGAATCAAGGATTACACCACTGTAAGCCCGAGGTAGAGTTGAGTATGCATTTTGATCAATAGTCTCCTCTTCCAATGACAGAGATACAATGGTTCCACAACCTATAAGCTGGCTCAGTAAAATGAGAAGTAGTGACACTTCTACAGATACTCTATTTATACAAATCTTTATCATTTTTTGTTGATTCATTGCCCATCCCTTAAGGTGCAAGGTGATTTAGAGCACTTCAGTTTACAGCAGTGTGCGCAATGCTGCCATGATTTGAAATACCCCATTGGTGTTCAGTGGAGGCAACGCCTTGAAAGTAAATTCAATTGGGGCATATATAGGCTATATAATCTTTTTAGGCGATTTGTGCTTATTGCTGGGCGGAATAATACAAAAAGAGATGGAGGGTGATTGTGGAAGATAAACTGATTGAGCAGGTTGTTGCATTGATTACGCAAAATTCTGGGATGAATGCGGCGTTGGTGGCTGCCGGGGTGGGGGTGGTAGTCACTGCGGTTAAGGCAATATTGAGGATGCCGAAGAAAACAAGCCAGGGTGGGGTTTATCTGACGGATACTAAGCTGTTGACGCCTCCCAAGTTTCGTCCGGCTTATAGTGACCGTATGGCTTATATCCTTGCTGAGATGTCTGCCCTGGCTTATTTTAAATTTGAGAGTCAGGAGGAGGGGGCATTAGAGGAGGCGATTGAGAAGTTCCTGCAGCTTAGTGATGTTTCCCGCGAGTCGGTGCAGAGCTTTTTGGCACAGTATCAGCATGACCTGTTGCTAGAGCCTGTGAATAGCCAGAGTATTTTAGCGAAGATGCTGGGGAAAGTGGATTTTCAGCTTCTGGATACCATTAATGTGAATTCTACTCAGGGCTTTGTTTGTAAGCGAATGAAGGAGGGAGAAGAACCTTATTTGGTGGTGGCATTTAGAGGGACGGAGAAGGTGGTGAGCGACTGGTTGACGGATGCGGATGCCAAACCTGCGACCTGCTTTGGAGAGGATATTAAGGTGCATAATGGTTTTTGGCAGGCACTGAGCCAGTCACCAGAGAGTGATAGCGATAGTCAGAGTGTCTTGGATAAGGTGAAGGCGATTTTGGATAGTGATGAGGCGAAGCAGGATGGTGAGAAGTTGCCTTGTTACTTTACCGGCCACTCTTTGGGTGGTGCCTTGGCGTTGATGACTACCCGCGAGATTGCTTCAGATATTAGCGGTGCCTGTTACACGTTTGGTGCGCCTCGTGTCGCGTGTTATCACTATTTTTCTAAAATGAAAACACCGGTTTATCGAGTGGTGAACTCTTCTGATATTGTGCCACGTGTTCCCCCAGGTGCAATCATGGGCGTTTTGCTTAAGTTGATACAAGGAACTAACTGGGTCATTCAGTTTGTGCCAGGAGTGGCAAGGCCGATGGCATGGTTGGAGCAGAAAGTGGATCAACTGAATGGCTATCGCCATCATGGGGATCTGCGCTATCTCACCGATGTGAAAGCGGATAATTTTGAGCAAGTACAGTTATTGTGTAATCCGCCTTTGGTGGATCGAATTTGGTGGATGTGGCAGCATGCAGGGAACAGTTTGTGGTGGCCGGTGAAGAGCCATGGTATGGCAATCTATCGACGTAAACTGCAGCAGGTGGCAACGAGGCGCAATCACTAATCAGGGTAAAGGGGCAGGGATCAGTCTGTGATACCTGCCCCGTGAGCTGGGTTGTTATACTTTAAACTGCGTCACTTGTTTTTCTAGTTGGCTAATCTTGTTAGAGACTTCATTTGCTAGTTGATAATTTTTTTCTGATGTTTCGGCCCCGCTGAGGGCAAGTTGCTCGATATTGCGGATGTTGCGGTTTACTTCATCAGAGACACTACTTTGTTCATCGGCGGCATCGCTGATCCGGATATTCATCTCGCCCAGTGATTGTATCGCCTGACTGATTTCACTGAGTGCGGCGTAAGAGTCATTAACCTGATTTAGTCCGGTATGGGTCATCTGATTGGCAGAGCTCATGCGTGCTACGGCATCATCAACGATGTGACGGAACTGACTGATGGTGTTGTTGATTTCTTGTGTGGCCCCTTGAGTTTGTCCGGCAAGGGCGCGTACTTCATCGGCAACAACGGCAAAGCCTCGGCCCATTTCGCCAGCACGAGCGGCCTCGATAGCGGCGTTTAGCGCCAGTAGATTGGTTTGATCTGCGATGCCGCTGATCATATTTAGAATATTAGCAATGCCGGCGGTTTCCTCTTTTAGGTGAAGTAAGGCGGCTTCGGCTTGTTGAATCTCCTGCTGTAAATTTTCCATTTCCTGGGTTGTGCGGCGGGCGATTTGTTCTCCTACCTTCGTGGTGTGTTCCACCGTTTTACTATGTTCAACGACGCCTTGAGCACTTCCCGATACCCCTAGAATACTGGCATTCATCTGCTTCATGGCGATGCCTGCCATTTCGCTTTCTCTACGCTGGTTGGCGATATGCTGGTTGGTTTGTTGTGCAGTGTCAGCCATCTCGCTGCTGGAATCTTTTAGCTGTTTTGCACTATCGCTGACGGATGAGATCAGTGTACGAAGTTTATTGATCATCTGTTCCAAGGCACTGTTGAGAGCGACCGATTCGCTGCTGATGATAAGGCCGTTAATGGGTTTAGTGGTCGCGGTGAAATCACCATTGGCTAGTTGATCAACTGTGTGCATGACAGATTTGATGGGTTGAGCAAGCTCTGTGCCCAGATAAGCGGATGTTGCAACACCAATGATGAGGATTGCGAGGGCGATACCGATGGTTGTTAGCAAGCGGTTATTGAGTTGGGAAACAGCACTGCTTCTATTTTGAATGATTTCCAGTACGGCAAAGGATTTGCCTGAGTAATCTTCCAAAGAGGTGGTATAGATGGCTACAGGTGTGTTGTTGAACTCACTTTGTATCAGCTGGTGTTGGCCGCTGAAGGCTTGTTTTATTTGATCGCTACTGAGTGGGTTCTCTCCAGCTAGGGTGGAAGAGTAGGTTTGATAATTGCCTTCACTATCTTGGAGGTGAAGTAGGGTATCGAATCCGTAGTCGGTTTTTATCTGTTGGAAAAAATCGTCATCTAGCGCAAAGCCAAATTCTACTGAACCAAGATGTTGTTGTCCGTTGAATACCGGGACCACACCGCGAATGCCGAGGCCGGCTACGCCACGTTCTATGCCGTGTATCGGTTTCTTATTTTGATTGGTGGCAACAACGGTGTGGCGGAAGGAGGAGAGGTCATCGCCAAATTTTTGTGGTTTGTGGACCCGTAGATAGGAGGTGGCCGGTGGGCGATGGAATTGGAATTGGCGTAGTCCATAGTCCGATTTCATTAGCTTAAAAGCATCCTCTAGCTGGCGGTAGAGCTGTTGTCGATCGTCGTTGGCAAAGGCTTCTTTGATGGCTGGGAGCTGTGCAATGAATTCTGCCATAGTCACCGCCAGGCGGCCTTGGTGGTCGATTTGGGATTTGACCAATTGGTTACTGCGTTCCAATTGGTGAGTCTCTGCATCAAGTAGGGTATCGCTGAGGGAGAGATAGTTATATCCCGTGAGGATAATTGAGATAGAGAGCAGGCAGAAGGCAACGCCTGCCATGATGAGAAAGCCGAGGGACCGTGTCAGCATGGCAAATCCTAGATTTATGAGTATATTTCCAATATCTAATTATTGGCCGCCCTGGTAATTTGTTTACCCTGAATCTGAGAAATGTATGCAAATATTTGGGTGAGAGAGAGGAGGGCGGGCACACACGATTGTGTGTGCCCAGAGGGGCTTACAGTATTTTACCAAGGTTGATCAGCTGGGTTTCACCGCTGTTATCATCTACACCATCATTGTCATTGACGATATAGACGTCTCCCTTTGTAGTGACTGCCAAGCCTTCGATCTTCTCAGGTATCAGGCCGCCACTGGCTTGTAGGTCGTCTATAAGATCCCGCACCAGGATTTTGGTGACGGTATCGCCATCCACCAGACCTGTCACATCGAAGCGGTAGAGGCGCTTGATGGCGGCATCTGGCCCCCCCTGATTGTCCCGCTCGATAACCAGGAACTGGCCATCGCCGAGTGACGCGATGTCGGAAAGACCAACCCAACCACCGTTTTGTGAATTGGCAGCCTCTAGTGGGTAGTAGAGGAAGCTCCAGCTGTGGTTTATGGTGTCGTAGATACCGATGCGCACATCGTTGTCACCGGTACCGCTCCATACCCGCTGGAAGGCCACATAGACCGAGCTGTTGTACTCTGTCACCCCTTCAAAGCCAAAGCGTAGCTGGTCATCGTTAAGGGCAGCAGGTAGGGTGATCACTTGACTGATGATGCCTTCAGCGTCGGTCTTGATCAGCAGGTTATGGCTGTTGATTGGACGCTTGTTATCACCCACAGTGCCACTGCCTTCGGAGACAATCCAGAAACCACCCTCTGTGGCTTTGGCAATACCTTCAGGATCCAGATTGACGGTTTTGTCGCTATTGATCATTGCGGCTAAGTCCACATCATCAAAGGTATTGATGCGAGAGGGGTCATTGGCCGGTATATCATCTGCAACATCGACGACATTGAGGGTGGCCAGCACGTTATTGCTATCTGTGATGTAGGTTTCCGCCATCAGGGTGGCAGGCTGGGTGGCGACGTTGAAGGTAAAGATACGGTTTTTGCCGTAGAAGCTGTCATCAACACCATAGATGAGCGCGGGATTTCCTTTGCCCGCTGCCAGACCAGAGAGAGCACTCCATGGGATCGGTGTGCCATCTAGGCGGTTGACGGAGGCGATGGAAGGGTAGCTCATTGGCTGGGTATTGTATTGGTAGATATTCAATACCGAGCGCATTTTATCTCCACGGTCGTCTTTTTCACTGGCAACCACTAGCAGGTTCCGTGATGGAATGGCCAAGGCACCTTCAGGGGCAACACCCGCAGGTAGTGCCTGTCTGAAGATGGGATGTGCAGGATCGGCGACATCATAGACAAATACTAGGCTAGCGCGCTCTGAATTGACGAACAGGTAACGCTCTTCACCATAGATACCTAACTCCACGTTCTCTGGTTCGTTACCTTTGTTGCCAGAGCGGCCGTCTGGATAGTGACCAAAGCGAACGGTTAGATGATCCAGTTGATTGGCTGAGTTGTAAATTACTTCACCATCGGTATTAAAGAGGGTAAATCCACGGCTGCCGCCATCCAGATCCCCTTCGTCAGCCGTGGCGAAGTGGTTATTGTCGATCCATGCCACACCGTCTGGTTCACGCAGTACGCCATCTTTCGATTTACTCAGAGAGATGATGGCTGGATCTTCTTCAGTGCCATCAATCTGTGTCAGATTGACAGTGCCAGCGCTGAAGTGATTCACAATATGGCCATCACTCAGATCAACCAGTATGATGTGGTTATTCTCCTGCAATGAAACAACGGCGATGTTATCGCTATTGATATCTACATATTCAGGCTCCGGGTCACCGGCGTAGAGGTCGGCAATACCGGTAAGGTCCACATTACTCACACTCCAATCTGAAGGAGCGCCATTGAGGGTGATAATCTGTAGGGCTCCGGCAGGCAGTTGAGGTGGTGCGCCGTTTCCCAAGTCCTCATCCCGTTCATTTTCAATAACCACAGCTGCGTACATGCCATCGGGGCTGACGGCAATTGAGTCGGGCTGACCCAGCAGCGCATGGCTGGTAACGATGGTTTGGGTTTCGATATCTACTACGGCCAACTCACCGGAGACATTGACATAATCGACAGAGGTGTTGACCGCTACCAAGGCATAATCACCAATGACCGCTACTGAAGTGGGTTCACCCGCCATGGCAAGAGTGCCTAAGGGGGCTGGGTTGTGTGGGTCGGTGATATCGGTAAAGCCGATCTGGTTTTGTGGGCTGTCACTATAGATTAAGGTGTTGCCATCACTGCTGGCCGCTACAATTTCAGCTGAAGTTTCGATATCGGTATTGCAGTTGGCATCGATCTGAGAGCAGACCGGGAAGGAGGCGATGCGGTTAAAGTGATGGCGTTTCTTGAATTTAGCTGTGGCACAACCACGGTTGTTTTCACCTGACTCGAAGCAAGTATCTCCATTAGATAAGGCGGCATGACTATTCGTGGTGTGCTCATCAGCACTGGCTTTATAGGCGGTTAATGCCAGTGTTGCTGCTAGGACAACGGCACTCTTTTTAAACATTTTATTACTCCCTCATATTGTTTATTTGTCGCAAATAGTTTGCGTGTTTAGGGCGTAATGGATGTGTCAGTAAGGTGAAGGAATTATGTCAGTGGGGATATATGGGCTTAGGAAAACCATGGATTGGTACCTTATTTGCACGAATGGATATTGAGTGAATACCTGAAATCAAGGAGTGCAGTGTGGCGATCTATTTAAATGTGATAAACCTGTCGAAAGCACTTGATGGCAGTGAGATTGATAAGGCAATTACCCGTATGGCAGCGCAGCTGATGGATATGAGAAATGCCTTTAAAAACAGTAATAGTGCAACGATTGACCTGACTCTGATGTTAACCACAGAGGAGGCGAAACCTGATTTTACGGGTATGCGTATGCGGGCCTATTCTAGCGATGAAGATACGCTCTTTATTGAAGCGGCCTTACCTTTTGCTGTGTTGCATTCCTCACAGGCTTACCCCTATGTGTCAGCTTTGGTTCAGGATGCGATTGAGAATAGCGCGGATTTTTTTGCTGAGAAGCAGCGGTATTTTTCCACTTTGCAGTGGTTAAGTGCACTGCAAGGTAAACAGGCGGCGTAAGGGGAGAAGTATGAGAACCACACCTACCGCTTCTGAGTTGGCGATGTTTGGTGAGCTATCCCTTGAGGAGCTCTACCATTACGCGATTACCCGCATCGCGGAGTGCGAAGATGTTTGGGGGATTGGTGGTGATGAGGGGTTCACCATCCTTGAGAAAGAGGATAAGTCATATATTACTATTTGGCCCTATCACCAGTTAGCGGAGGCATACTGTGTCGGTGAGCATGAAGGGCTACAGCCGGTCTCGATCTCTCTGGAGCTGTTTGCTTATAATATGCTGAATCAGTGTCAGGATCAGGGAATTGCAATCGAAGTCTTTGCACGCCCTGGTCAGCCTGGGCGTTGGATTTTCGCTAATGAGCTGTTCGGCATTCTGGAGGGGATGATGGAGAGCGGCGAATACTATATGGAAGGTTAAAGAGGGGGGATTAACCCGGTGAATTCATGGTCACCGGGTTAATTTTTATCCCTATCGCTTATGCACCACCGGGTTCGCCGGTAAATTCAATCAATAGATCTTCATCAGTAACAATGGTTTGGCAAGCCAAACGGTAAGTGGGCGGCAGATCATGTACTGCAGCACGCTCTTCCTGGCGTTTGGAAAGCATATTAATGGATTTCAGAACCTCCTTTTCCTTATCTGTCAGCATCACACCTTTGATGCGCTCACCATCCAGGTGAGTCACCTTGATCAGGCATGAGCCGCATTGACCGTCTTCACATTCAAACGGGATGGCGATCTTATGTTCTTTAGCCACACCCAAAATGGTGTCTCGTTTGCCTGCGACAGCTTCGACTTTCTTGTTTTTGCTCATTAAGGGTGAAGTAAAGTAAAGCGTTGCCATAAACTGCTCCTACTAATTAATGTGGAAATCTCGTATTTGGGTTCAGTTTCATCACTGTCAGTACACTATTTTTTTATCCATCAATGTACTTCTAACGCTGTATCCCATCTTATTTTTAAGGCGTTACAGTGATAATAATGAATCCCTAATACATACTTTTAGCAAGCTTTTAGGTGTTTCGCAAGTTATTGTTATAATTGAAGTATTTGCGACAATTTGCTGTTTTGAATGCGACATTGTTACCGTTTTTTGATTGTCGTGGATGTAACAACATTAGGAGGGGTTGATGTCGAAACTTTGACTCTTCAGGCAATAAAAACGCCGAATGAAAATGCTCAATCGGCGTTTTTTGTCGTGTGGATCAGAGGTTATTCACGGAAATGACTTTCCATCTCATCAAATGTCTTGGTAACGGTTTCTGCTGGCGGTGTCGTGAAACGGCTCACTAGCAGAATGGTGAGGGTGCAGAGAATAAATCCTGGGACAATCTCATACATAAGTGCGCTCAAGCTCTCACCATTAATAGTGATAGGTGCATAGATCCAGAACAGTACCGTTGCTGCGCCGACCAGCATGCCGCTCAAGGCACCTGCCAAGGTCATTCGTTTCCAATAGAGGCTGAGAATGATGACTGGCCCGAAGGCTGCACCGAAGCCAGCCCAGGCATTTCCTACCAGTGAGAGAATGGTGCTATCACGGTCATAGGCCAATCCAATGGCTACCAGCGCGACGAGGATGACAGCGATTCGGCCGACGGTTACCAGCTCTTTCTGAGAGGCGTTACGGCGTAAAAACATATGATAGAAGTCACCGGTTAATGAGCTGGAGGTCACTAAAAGCTGAGAAGAGATGGTACTCATAATTGCTGCCAGGATAGCAGCTAATAGGAAGCCGGCAACCAGTGGATGGAAGAGTGTCTGTGAGAGGGTAATGAAGATGGTCTCAGCATCATTGAGTTCGATTCCCGTCTTCTGTACATAAGCTAAACCGATCAAGCCAGTCGCTAGGGCTCCGAGGAGGGAGACAATCATCCAGCTCATGCCAATGCGACGTGCAGTTGGCATATCTTTTAAGGAGCGTATTGCCATGAAGCGCACGATAATGTGAGGCTGACCAAAATAGCCCAATCCCCATGCCATAGCAGAGAGGATCCCTAATAGGGTTGTGCCACTGAACAGGCTGAGCATATTTTCATCCACATTGGTAACCAAGCGACTCATTTCACCCACACCGCCCACTTCACTTAACGCGACGACGGGAACCAGTACCAGGGCAACAAACATGATACAACCCTGTACGAAGTCGGTGGTACTCACGGCCAGAAAGCCACCAAATACCGTATAGGCAACTACCACACCAGCAGTAACAAATAGTCCGGTGTAGTAGCTCATGCCGAAGGCGCTCTCAAATAGTTTGCCGCCGGCAACCACACCTGATGAGGTGTAGAGGGTAAAGAAAAGGATGATGACCACTGAGGAGAGCAGGCGTAGGGTGCGGGTATTGTCGTTGAAACGATTTTCCAGATAGTCGGGAATGGTGACGGCATCGTTGGCCACCTCGGTGTAGACCCGTAATCGTGGTGCCACAATCAGATAGTTGATAAAGGCACCGATGACCAGACCAATGGCAATCCAGGCGCTACTCACGCCAGAAAGGTACATAGCTCCGGGTAAACCCATCAGCATCCAGCCACTCATATCTGAAGCGCCAGCGGAAAGCGCGGTAACACTGGGGCTGAGATTACGTCCTCCCAGCATGTAACCTGAGATATCGTTGGCGGTAACTCGGTAGGAATAGATGCCAATACCCAGCATGATGATGAAATAGATGGCTAGGGATATTGCTGTGCCTAACGCCATGTGTGGCTCCTCTGTTTATTTGCTTTATAAACAGGGTAACGCCGATAAATTTAGAATGGCAGCTGGTATTCCTTTACCAGGTTTGTTATTGGAGGGGGATTTTGACTAAAAAGTATGATTCTCTGGGGATTAATGCTTTTTTTCCAGCAATGTTTCTATCGAATTCATCATCTCTTTCAAATCGAATGGCTTGGTAACAAACATGTCAGCACCAAGGGAAAGTGCTTGCTGCTGGTGCAGTTTGCTATGCTGGGCTGTCAGGACAATGATAGGGGGAAGGGGGGCGTTTTTTTGAGCCTTCAACGCTTCTAAGATTTCAAATCCATTCATGTGTGGCATGTTCAGGTCAAGGATAATTAGGTCGGAATGCAGCTTATGATGTTTGCTGAAAATTTTCCTCGCATCTTGAACTTGGAGTACGTTGATAAACCCGTGACTGCGTAGCATCTGATCCAGTACTTGTCCCGTCCTAAGATAGGTTGACGTTTTTTGCTTAAGCCGGTTGCAGCTTGCATCCGGCTTCTTCGTGTACCTCTTCGGGTGTTCTCATTCCCAGGCTAAGGTGTGGCCTTAATCGATTGTAAGCATCGATAGATTCAG
>JBNKQQ010000009.1:0-37500 GCA_050295955.1 Thiohalomonadales bacterium | reverse complement strand
TATATAGTTCCTATAATTAGTATAGAGTCACCGCGTTTAAGGAGACCGCCCATCAGCGGCAACTGAAAAATAATGATCAATTACGATTACAAGACCCAAAGCAGACGATTCTTTACCCCTACGGCACAAAAGCGCCTCTCTCCCAAACATATTTTAATTTTGGGAGGCACATTACTTCTATCCGCTACCGTGATGGCCCTCTCCACCAAAGATGCTGAAGCCATTCGACAAAGTGATCTCTCATCACCTCAACCTCATCAGGTTGAGCTTGCCCTTCCCCCAGCTGAAACTGTTCAACCTGTACAGGAAGAAGCCTCTTCTTCATCAAACAAGATCGAACTTAGTAGCAAAAGTATCACAGTAAAAAGTGGCGACACTTTAGCTGCTATCTTTAAGCGTGAGGGTTTCAGTGCCAGGGAGTTACATGACATTATGCAACTCGGAGAGGTAACCGCCTCCCTTAAAGATATTCGCCCTGGTCAAGTACTGGAATTTCTCTTAGATGAAGAGAACAAACTGGCTGGGTTGCGCTATAAAACTAAAATCACCCACACGCTCATTGTTGACCGGGACGAAAATGGCTTCAATGCCATTGAAGATATTCGCACCCCAGAATTCAGAGTCACTCATAGTAGCGGAATCATCAACAGCTCCCTCTATCTTGCTGGACAAGAAGCTGGCTTGAATGACAATCTCATCATGGAATTAGCAGGCATCTTTGGCTGGGATGTGGATTTTGCTCTGGACATACGTCAGGGAGATAGCTTTACCGTACTTTACGAAGAGAAGTATTTGGATGGCGAGAAAATAGGCGTTGGCGATATCGTTGCCGCACAATTCACCAATCAGGGGCGTACATTTGAAGCAGTACGCTTTACCGACCCTAATGGGAATAGTCAATATTACACGCCAGAAGGCAAAAGCATGCGCAAGGCTTTTCTGCGCTCCCCTGTCGATTTTCGACGCATATCTTCTCGGTTTACCCGTGAGCGCTACCACCCAGTGCTGGGCAAAAAACGTCCTCATCGTGGTGTAGATTATGCTGCTGCAACGGGAACACCAATCAAAGCTGCTGGCGATGGAAAAATTATCTTCCGCGGAACCAAAGGCGGTTACGGTAATACCGTTGTTCTACAGCACGGCACTCAATACACCACATTATATGCCCATCTATCCAAATTTAAGCGCGGCTTGCGCAATGGCAATTATGTAAAACAAGGCGATATTATTGGCTACGTAGGGAGTTCTGGTTTGGCCACCGGCCCTCATCTTCATTATGAATTCAGAGTCAATGACGTCCACCGCAATCCATTAACGGTCAAATTCCCTGATGCTGAACCTGTGAAAAAAGCTTATAAAGATGAGTTTCTTACTCAAACTCAACCCCTATTAGCACAACTCAGCACCTTAAGCCGTGGGGTTGCCCTAGCGAAAAACGACATTCAGTAATATGTCAGGCCAAGAAAACTCTTCTGAGATCTACCTTGGCCTAATGTCAGGCACAAGCCTTGATGGGATTGATGCCGTTGCACTAGACCTATCTCAAACTACACCTCGAATTATTTTCACCCATAGCCATGAGATCCCTCCCCCACTACATCAGGCGATTCTCGCGCTATGCTCCCCAGGCAATAATGAAATTGATCGTATGGGAGAGCTGGACCAACAGCTTGGAACCTTGTTTGCGGAAGCATCTTTAGCATTGATAAAGAAGAGCGACTTAAATGCACAGCAAATCCGGGCAATCGGCAGCCATGGGCAAACCATTCGTCATCGCCCAAACCAATCCATTCCATTTACCCTTCAAATTGGCAACGGAGCGGTCATTAGCGAACTCACGGGCATCACAACCGTCACCGATTTCCGCAGCCGTGATATTGCGGCAGGAGGTGAAGGTGCCCCCTTGGTTCCCGCATTTCACAGTCATGTATTCGATACTCCAGATGAACGAAGATGTATTGTAAATATTGGGGGAATTGCCAACATTACCTATCTTGCAGGCAATTCTAGCGAGGAGGTCATTGGTTTTGACAGTGGTCCTGGCAATCTTCTACTCGACTACTGGTGTAAAAGCACCCTTGGCAAATCGTTTGATGAAAACGGCCAATTCGGCTGCAGTGGCGAAGTAAATACTTACCTTTTAGACTCATTGCTGTCAGATAACTATTTCTCACTTTCCGCACCAAAGAGTACCGGGCGAGAGCTCTTTAATGAAACATGGTTACATGGCCACCTTACGCACGCTCAAAATATAGCACCTCAAGATGTCCAAGCTACATTGGCAGAATTAACTGCCCTCAGTATTAGCAAGGCCGTTAAAGATTATGCTCCAGACACCAAAGCCGTCTATGTCTGCGGGGGAGGAACTCATAATTGCCTAGTGATGGAGAGGCTAGCGCGACACCTCTCACCTATTATCGTTAATTCAAGTGAAAAAATAGGCCTCCACCCTGACTGGGTGGAGGCCTGTGCATTTGCCTGGCTTGCTAAACAGACGATCAATAATCTACCTGGCAACCTACCTGCGGTGACTGGTGCCAAGCACCCTGCGGTGCTTGGTGCTATCTATCCCGCTTAGCGCTTCTCCACAGGCACATAATCCCGCGTTGGCTCACCAGTATAGACCTGAGTTGGACGGAAGATGCGGTTATCCTGCAGCTGCTCACGCCAGTGAGCCAGCCAACCAGCAGCCCGCGAGATCGCAAAGATAGTGGTAAATTGGTCGGTAGGAATCCCCATCTGCTTGTAAAGAATACCAGAGTAGAAATCCACATTAGGATATACCCCCTTCTCTGCCAAACGCTCTTCAGCCGCCTCTTCCAGTGCCATCGCAATTTCGAACATGGGATCCAAGGCTCCACTACCCTTGCTTTCCATCAATTCGACTGTCAATTTCTGCAAAATAGTGGCCCGCGGATCTTTCACCTTATATTCACGGTGCCCCAGCCCCCATATCTTCTCTTTTTTCGCCAGCTTTTTATCCAGCCAGCCCTTTACATTGGCCGGGGAGCCAATTTCCTCCAACATATCCAGCACCTTCTCATTAGCACCACCATGCAAAGGGCCTGAAAGAGTGCCAATTGCAGCAGAGATCACACTCGTAGGCGATGCCAAGGTAGATCCTGTCACCAGCGCGGAGAAAGTAGAAGCATTAATGGTGTGCTCAGCATGCAAAATCAGGCAAGTATCAAAAATCTTTGCCAACATAGGATCAGGCTCTTCCCTATTAAGCATATAAAGGAAGTTTTCTGCAAAGGAGAGGTCATAACTCGGCTCTTCTGGATCATAGCCATTACGAATGTGCTCCCACATGGTAACAACAACCGGCATGCGAGCCAGAATCTTCACCGTCATATTATGAACATAATCCAAATCACCGCACTGATCAGGACTCGTCAGGCATTCATTACCTGGATAGAACATCCCCAAACTGGCAACGGCGGTCTGCAACATCTCCATTGGATGCCCTGAGGGAGGGAGGGATTTCATCATTGAGCGAATGTTGTACTTCACCCGGCGGTTTGCCTTCAACTGCATATCAAACACGTCTAGCTCACTAGCCGTTGGCAATCGCCCATCTAGCAACAACAAGGAAGTTTCCTCAAAACTACTGTGCTTCGCCAGCTGCTCAAGAGGATAACCCCGATAGGAGAGAACGCCCTTCTCTCCATCGATATCTGAAATATTGGATTTTGTTGCCGGCACACCAGCCAAACCTGGTAAATACTCGCTCATAATATCCTCACCATCATATTCTTTTAGAAAGAAAAAGGAGGCATTCACCTCCCTTTTATGCGGAAATCTCCCGCGTTATTTTTATTTTATCGGGGTTACTTACACAGAGAAAGAGGACCCACAGCCACAGGTTGTCGTTGCATTAGGGTTACGGATGACAAACTGCGAGCCTTCGAGACCTTCGGTATAGTCAATTTCTGCTCCCACTAGGTACTGATAACTCATGGGGTCGATTAATAGCTTTACGCCATCTTTTTCAACACAGGTATCGCCTTCATTCTGCGTCTCATCAAAAGTAAAGCCATATTGGAATCCTGAGCAGCCACCACCGGAGATAAAGACTCTCAACATCAGCGCATCATTTCCCTCTTCTTCAATGAGGTTTTTCACTTTAGTCGCGGCGGCATCGGTAAAGATGACAGGGCTCATATCTTCGGTTGCAACATTCGTGGTCACTTAAGTATCTCCAAAATCATTACATCAATTAGGGGCATTTTTTTCATCAAGGTAGCCCATTACCGTGGATTCTACCACGTCTTGCTGTTTTTGTTCCTTTGCCTGACTTGGTTGTTCCGATTTAGACTGGTGAACCAGGTTTCCGTTCACCTCTGCCCCCATCTCCATCTCAAGCAAATTATAGAATACGTTGCCCTCTACGTGGGCCTCAGAGGCTAATTCAACGCTCTCTGTAGAATAGACATTTCCTTTCACAGTGCCATTGAGCATTACGTGTGCAACATGGACATCCCCTTCAATATGGCCTTGACTACTAAGAATCAAGGTGGAATCCACATCTTCTGCAATTACATTACCCACAACTCGGCCATCAATATGCAACCCTCCCTGAAAGGCAACATCGCCTTGCACTTGGGTATTCGCCCCGATAAGCGAATCGATTTTGCCGCTAGTATTCTGTTTTTTCTTATTATTCCACATAATCAATCCTCAACCATCGGCGTGCCGAATTCAGCACCACATATATAAAGCTTAGCAAAAGCCAGACTACTCATCAGGCAGTAATGTTGCCTCGGGCCAGGGAAAGCTTTCGCTAATTGAACTACGGCTTTTTCCCGGCTTTACCGTTACATCGATAGAGCGAGCACTAAACCCATCAGGCAGTAGCAGATCCCCTTCAAACATTTGAAAATACCGGAATCGGAAATTCATACTTCCCTTTAGCTCCTCCACGACTTCATTCAAAGCCAGTCGCTTTGGCTTGCCAGCTTCAACGCCGCTGATATAGACCTCAACAGTCCCCCGAGTTACCCGCTCATTCTTCAGCACTTGAGTCAAAACCAGTCGATAATGAAATAGGCGCGCCTCATCTAAGGGTTGTAATTCAAAACGCTGGATCTGGATGCCTGTTTTTGCTTCTGATGGTGAAACGATGCCACGATAGAAAGCAATCTCTTCACTGAGCTCCAACACCTCTTGCTGTTGCTCTTTCAGGGCTTCCTTGACCTCATTAACAGCAACTTGATCCACTCGACGCCCCTGTTCAAGCTGAGCCAATTGGATCTTCAAACCCTCAATCAGCTCGCCCTGTCCCTGAATAGTTGCCTGCTGCTCCGAAATAGTTTGCAGATGTATGCTGTTATCCTCACCACCACGGCTATACCCCCATTGATAAGCTGCGACACCTAACACCACGGCCCCCAAACCAATGATCAACCTCACCTGCCAGCGAGGTCGCCGGGCTCGTATCTCCAAACCTGCACTCATTAAAACCGCGCTCTCTATTACGGCAACAATGCAATATTATTAATGCCGCAATCTTCATCAAGACCAAACATCAGATTCATATTATGAATTGCCTGACCCGCGGCCCCCTTCACCAGATTATCAATAACCGAGAGCACAACCACCGTGTCACTGTTTTGTGGACGATGCACTGCAATACGACAAATATTTGAGCCTTTCACACTACGCGTTTCCGGATGCCCTCCTGCCGGGAGCACATCCACAAAACGCTCATCAGAAAAACGCTTTTCATAAAGAGCCTGTATATCGGCCTCATGATCAACCACTGTCGCGTAAAGCGTGGCATGAATGCCACGCATCATCGGTGTCAGGTGGGGAACAAAGGTCAACCCTACTTCGGCACCAGCCTGCAGGCTTAAAGTCTGGCGTATTTCAGGAAGATGACGGTGCCCTGGCACACCATAGGCCTTCATCGTCTCACTGGTTTCGCATAGTAAGTGTGCAACATTCGCTTTACGCCCAGCACCACTAACGCCAGACTTGGCATCCGCAATCAAATGTGAGGTATCCGCCAAACCGCTTTCCACAAGAGGCAAAAGACCCAAAGTCACCGCAGTAGGATAACATCCTGGATTTGCGATCAAGCGGGCTCGTTTAATTGCCTCACGATTAATCTCCGGCATGCCATATACCGCTTCAGCCAATAGATCCGGACAGGCATGTTGCATACCATACCACTCACTCCACAGCTGAGGGTCTTTGATACGAAAATCTGCGGCTAGGTCAATAACTTTAACACCTGCGTCCAATAGTGAGGGAGCCATCTCCATCGCAACACCATTGGGAGTCGCAAAGAAGACAATATTGCACCCTTCAAGCACTTCAGCCGAAGGCTCACTAAATGGCAGGTCCACATAGCCACGGAGATTCGGAAACATGTCAGAGACGGGCATTCCCGCCTCAGATCGGGATGTTACCGCCGCCAGCTCTACCTCAGGATGCTGCGCCAATAAACGCAGCAACTCTACACCGGTATAACCTGTGCCACCAACAACACCCACTTTAATCATCACACAGACTCCAGCTTAGTTTATTCATTTTCCAGTTTATAAAACGCTTTATCGATATAGGCTACCAGTGCGGCAATCTGTTCGCTAGTCAGTACCGATTTCCATGCAGGCATCTTACTCTCCTTGACGCCATTCTCTATTGCATAGGTCAAGCGAGACGGTGTCATACCCAACATCTGCTCAGGATCCGTCAAATCACGAGGGAGAGGCTCAAGAAAGCTTCCAATCCAGTTTTTACCCGTACCACTCATACCATGGCAAAAGGCGCAATTGTCTTGAAACAACTTCTCCCCCATCGCCTGCTGCTCAGTCAAATCGTCAAACTTCGGCTTGATATCATGCTTACCAAATACCGATGCCTCTGAAACTGCATCAGCCCTTGTTGAACGATGAGAATACCCGTTACGGGGATAGGAAATTGCCATCGGCACCCACTCTTCACTTTCGTATCGGACTTTGCCCCTGTCATGACAAGTCACACAAGTGGTCATAAAGAGGCGTAAACCATCACGCTGTTCCTCGGTGAGATCCTCTTCCGGAAGATCTGTTGCCAGCTCCCCCGTCGCAAAGGGATACGCAATGGCATAACGGTCATGATTAGCCCATCCATTAGCAGCAGTATGATAGCGTGTATTGGGTGATTTGCCGTGCATGAACTCCTGGCGGATAAAGTCCACCACCAGCGCCATTTCCTCATTAGACAGCCACGCCTCAAAGCTCTTCATTGCCGTATCAGGCCTACCCAGTGCCACAGCTTCTAACATCTTCTCCCGTGTTAATTTAGCAGGATCAGATTGACGGAAATTACGTGGCTTTGGATCTAAGAAGTTAGCTGCCTGGGTAACCGCATCTCCAGCATAACCATGACAGAAGTAACAGCGGTAGTTGTAAATGGCCCGGCCACGTTCGTAGTCTGGCAGGTCTTTGTTAGCTGAAACATATGGATAATAGGAGTGGGCGGTCAAGATAGGACCGCCCTGCCCCACCAGTTCCTGAGTCGGATCAAACAGAGGCTCAGCCTCTACCGACGCTTCACGGTTGATCAGTTTTTTTTTTGCCGAGAGCGCTTTACATCCTCTTCACTGACCCCTGGCATATCACTGCGAATAAATGCACGGAATACAAACTCGGCAGCATTAGCTACTTCCTGATCACTCAGCACCTTGCTCCAAGCAGGCATCACACTGCCTGGCAAGCCGTCATGTACCGCTTTATAGATTTTCGGCCGGTTCAATGCACGACGAGAGTCCGGACTGATGAAATTACGCGGTTTGGGATTGATAAAAAATGCTCTAGGCCCTTGGCCATTCCCCTTTACGCCATGGCAGGTAAAACAGTTACGAACATAGATTTCACGCCCCGCATTGGGGTCACCTATCAACCCATTGGGGAAAGGTTTAGACATAAACTCTTCAGTGTTCACAAAATCCAATCCATCCATTGATGGCGCATTTTTCTTAGAGCCTTCAAGGATGGACTTCTCCGTCATCACCACCTCAACGGGAAGCCCCATCAGCGCCAAACGGATATAGTCAGCAATTGAGGAAATCTGACTCTGGGTAAGACGTGAGCCATAAGCCATCATCGCCTTGCCAGCACGCCCATGGGTAATGGATTCAATCATCCGTTTACGGCTAAGCTCTCCTTTGGTGCGGTCTGTCGTAAAATTACGTGGCGCCGTGGCCATATTAGCCCTTGTCCAAACGCCCGTTTCACCAAAATCACCATGGCATACGGAGCAATTTTCCATATAAAGCTGCTCACCTTGATCCAGAGAGGCGCGCAAATCACTGGGCAATTTATTCTTTACCTTGGATACATAGCGGTCATAAATATAGTCTGAAACGGCTCTGATCTCTATCTGGCTAAGACGAACGTCCCAGGCGATCATCGAAGTCCCTTCGATCCCGTTTGAAGTAGATAGGTAGATACGTGTGCGGTCTAACTCAAAAGCACTTTGCAGTGATGTAAAATCCCGCGGAGGTGGCGTCAATCCATGATTTTGGCTCTTTCCATCCCCATTTTCACCGTGACATACAGCACAGTGCTCAGTGTAAAGGGCCTCTCCGTCCGGTTCAGCCGCATCGAGGTAAGAAAATGGCGTACATGCCAAAATAAGCGCGCTGTAGAGGTAATTAGAAAAAGCTTTTTTCATTTAGGCGACTACCTGTTGTAAAGTCCAAGTTCATATCCTAGCGGCCAATCGTAACACATTAACTTCTAATTTAGGAAAGCCTAGGCCCTCATAAGTTAATATCTTGAATATGGTGACAATTTTCCTTCTTGCTGATCAATGACAACAAAAATGGACTATCGTGGTCCAATTCATATAAGATACTTTAGTCATAGTGTATGGATGCCGATATATAAAGGATAGCAAACGGGTGGGCATCCTCCCGTGGGCAAGGAATGTAACGGATATACGAAACTCAACAAATGCGATGTAAGCATATGAATATTAAACATATACTCCTTACAACCAGCTTATTCACCAGCGCAGCCTTGATTGGTCTTAGTCAAGCAGCATCCCCCATTGGGATTGTCGCAGACCCAGTTATCGGCATTAACGATCCGATTATTGGATCAAAGCATGATTTCACCGGGCTGAATAAACGAGCTGGTGTTAATGCAATGGCAGGGTTGGCGTTTTCCAACTATGGGAACCCTTGTGTCTACTGCCATCTACCGCCAGAAGAAGCTGATATTGACAGTGCAACTCTCGGCGGCATTGAAGGCTGGAACCGATTTGCACCACCCTCAGAGCAGTACGAAACCTATAGCACCTCCACCTTGGATGCCCAGCTCCATACTCCAGCCACAATTAGCCTACTCTGCCTTTCATGTCATGACGGCACCATGGCCATGGACATGGTGATGTTCAAACCTGGCTCCTTCAAGCGCGAGAAAGACGCAGCCCTTCACATGCGCATGAACGATGCTAACGAATTAAGCAGTTGTGGAAAATGCCATGATGGCTTTGTTGCTCATGATATCAGCCCCAAGGTTCTGGGTACCGACCTTACTGACGAGCATCCCATATCGCTACAGTACGGTGGATTAAACTGGAAAGACAAAGACTTCAAACTCCCCCAGCAGGCAGTGGGCTTCAGTAACGGCGTTAGACTCTACAACGGTAATGTTGAATGCGCCTCCTGCCATGACATCCATAATTCAACCAATGAGCTTCTACTAACAGTGAGAAGAGAACTTCTATGCGAAACCTGTCACACAAAATAATAACTATAACGACTTTATTTCACATTATTTTTATAGGATTGACACTTTCAGGCTGCTCATCAACGGATAAGCGTGATTTTGAGCCACCGAAATATCCCCCTAATGACCCCAAATTTATATATGAGCGGACAATTCGTAGCGCCTCTGATATCCGAGAAACCTCTGCGGCAATGAAGTTCCAATTTTTGGCAACTGGCACAATGGAGTCCGCTATCGGTCTGGGTAAACCATTTGGCGTAGCCGTTCACAAAGGACGAATTTTTATCACCGATACAGTGCAACGCGCTATCGTCGTATTCGACATCCCTAGAGGCGAAGCCTACTACATCGGAAATACAACGGATGAAGCGCGCTTGATAAAGCCTTTGGGGATCGACATCGATCGCAATACGGGACATATTTATACTGTTGATATATCCACAACATCCATCGTCGTCTATGACTATGATGGTAATTTTGTATATCGTCACGATGTAGGGGAATTTATGGACCGCCCCACAGGCATTGCCATTAGCCCCGATGGATCAAAACTCTATGTCATTGACAGCGGGGGGGTGAGCAGCAAGCGTCACAATATGCATATATTTGATACCAAATCCTTCGAACTAATCAAAACCGTGGGTAAACGGGGCAAAGAGCCAGGGAATTTCAACCTCCCTCTCCAAGTCTCCACCGCACCAGATGGCACTGTTCACGTAATCGATGGTGGTAACTTCCGTGTTCAATCGTTTACACCTGATGGTGAATTTATCCGAACCTTTGGTCAAGCAGGCCGTCGGGGAGGAAACTTTTCTCGCCCCAAGAGCATCGCCACCGATGCTGATGGCAACATCTATGTTGCAGATTCAGCATTCGGTAACTTCCAAATTTTCAACTCGGAAGGCCAGTTGCTGTTATTCATAGGTGGACGAGGTTCAAGCGGTGGTCCCGGAATGTTTATGCTACCAGCAGGTATTGAGGTTGATGAAGATGGCCGAGTCTATTATCTGGATCAGTTCTTCCGAAAAATGGATATATTCAGACCCGCCTCTTTAACCGAAGAGGATGGCTATCTCGGAACAAAATATAAAGAGCAGATACAGGCTGAAATGACCAAAAGCCAGTAGACTCCTCTTATTCTCAGAACTATCTAGACTAAAAGCCCAACGATCTATTTCGTTGGGCTTTTTCCGTTCTTAACACAGCCATCAGCGAATGCGCTATAGCTCAAAATCAACGACCCGCATCGCATCATCAGCTCGCACAACATGCCTAGGCACCCAATATTCCCTCATGCAAGTAATAAATGCATCCACCACTCGAGGATCAAACTGACTGCCTGCACCGCGTTTGATATCTTCCACCGTCTGTAAAAGCCCACCCTGGCTACGACTACGGTAAGGCCGCTGATGAATTGTGCTATGGAAGGCATCCACAAGTGCCGCTATACGTCCCTCCTCACTAATCTGTCCATTTGCCAGTCCGTGAGGGTAGCCCAAGCCATTTATCCACTCATGATGCTGTTCTATCACCCGTAACGCCCCCTCACTCAGACCAATGCGCTTGCCTAATTCAACCCCTCGAGTAGGGTGTTTCTTATATCGGTGATATACTTCTTTGGTAGACAAATTGGAAGTTTCCTGCTTTCCAAGCATATCAGCCAAGCCAATGTCATGAAGTGCTAGACCATACCAGAGGTCTTCTGCTGAGACAGGCTCCCCCATCAGGGTATTAATCGCTAATGCAATTTCTTGCAAATACATCGAATGACGCTCACCATGGCTGGTTAACTGATCAGACATCTCTGCCAAGAGGGAAACAGGGTCGCGAGACATTACAGCCATAAACTCTCTCGCTTGATTAATGGGGTTTAAAGATGCCTCCGGAATAAAGAGCTCAGGATAAGCCGCGTCAGGAGTACCAGTACCAATCACCTCCCCCTCATCAGCAGAAAACAGCATAATGTCGCCATCCAACTCGTCAAAATCATCAAAGAGCATGATGGCATCATCCTCTTCCTCTGTATGCTCTTGAGGCCTCTTACTTCCATTCAATATAGATATTGCTTTACCGGCCCCCTCTCTTAATGCGCCAATCGTCTGGGCAAGATGGATATCCTGTAATGCAATATGAATATTCTGCACGGCAAATAAATCAATAGTACCTTCTTCTAGCACCTGTTCATTCACTTGCAGTAATTGATCAATGAATAACAAAAGCACTTCGGTAAATTCTGGCGGGTAAACTCGACACTCAAGCATGAAGTCAAAGGCCTTCAGCATAATTTCCAGATTCTCGCCTATAGGTATCAATTCAAGCTTGGTTGAGGAGAATAACAGCTGCTGAAAAATACCCCGCAGCGCCATCACCTGATCCATCTCCTCAGGCTCCCGCTCTAATTCTAGAGAGAGAGTTTCAATCAGCGTTAACTGTGCCTTTAGCTCCTCATAATAGTCATGTAGCGTATCTGGATCTTGGTTGATTACAAAATGCCTCATTTCAGCCTCGCGGACTGCCCTTATTGGGCAAAAAAGTTTTACTCAGCCAAGATGCAACCACATCCCCCCTGCTATATCCTCAACAGATGCCATTCCACTACTCTTTATCGGGTTGTTTTAAAAAAGTGTTAACTCTTTCACAATTTTTTAACTTTTCATTGACACAAAAGGGCCTTGTTAGCCCCCAAGAATCATTCAACTCAATGATTCAATATATTGAAATATCATTACTTTTAAGCCCTTTCCAGAATAGGCTTCAACAAACACAGGGGGAGGGAGAATAGATTCAAGGTAGTCACATTCTGGGCAGTGCTCCGCAACACAATCTAATAGGAAGCTCTCATCCAACTCAGGCGCATTGAGACACAGCATGAGCAATGCCCCTGGATTCATCAGCTCTGGGATACGACGGATAATCTTTTTATAGTCACGACGCAGGTCAATGCTTCCCTTCTGAAACAGTGGCGGATCACACACCAAGAGATCATAAGGACCATGCTTTTTCAGGCGGGAGAAAGACTTAAAGATATCCACTCCTTGAAACATCACTCTGTAAGTATCATGGCCGTTAAGACGATGATTCTCCCGTCCCCGGCTCAGTGATGCCTTACTCAGATCAACATTCACCACCCGCTCTGCACCACCAGCAATCGCTGCCACAGAAAAGGCACAGGTATAGGCAAATAGATTCAAAACTTGTTTACCTTGGGCCTGCTCTCTTATCCATTGCCAACCATTTTCCATATCCAGAAACAGGCCTATATTTTGCGCCTGACCAAGCTGCAGCTGGAATTTCAATCCTTGGACCTCAACCTGCAAATCCAGCATCTCCTTACCCAGCACAAGCTCAAAGGGTGCTCGGGAGCGACAGCGGTACTGAACATATACAGACCGGCACTCTGGCAGCCGCTCCCATAGCTGTTCGGCTAACATCTCCAACCATTGGGGCTCCACCTCTTGATAAAGGGTGATTAGCACTAATGGAGGATACCAATCTATAGAGAGATGTTCATAACCGGGATAGGCGTGGCCTCGACCATGAAACAGTCGCCTAGCCTGTTCCACGCCATGGATAAATTGGGGGGTAAAATCAATATGCTCAAACATGGAGGGATTGTAACGCAAAATTTCCCATCAAATGGAACTGACACAGTAACGTCACTATAACTTCATCGTATGGTCACCAAGCAAGCGCAAGCTTAAAGCCTCTCCAGCTTATAAATGATAAAAGGAGGCACATCATGGAACCAATTACACGACGTGGACTGTTCAGCACAATGGACCGCCTGGAGTTCGCCTTTTGCCGACAATTCAACCGTTTTGTGGAATTCCCCAGGCTTGAACGTTTTTTCAAAGGAATCAGTCGCCTAGGTAATGGCATATTCTGGTATACCCTGATGGTGTTGGTAGCGTTACTGGATTCCCAGCAGGGGATGAGCGTAGCGCTACACATGATCGTAGTTGGTCTATTTTGCTTGCTTCTCTATAAATTGATGAAAAACAACATGGTACGGGAACGCCCCTGTATCACCTGGAAACAAATTCGCCAGGGAACGGTGGCACTGGATGTCTACAGCTTTCCCTCCGGCCATACCCTGCATGCGGTAGCATTCAGCGTCATTTTACTCAGCTACTACCCTTTTTTGGCATGGCTGCTAATTCCTTTCACCCTACTCACTATGCTTTCACGGGTCATTCTGGGGCTGCATTATCCTAGTGACGTACTGGTCGGAGCATTAATTGGAGGGGGCGTAGCCTACCTCTCCTTAATATGAATCGAACATAATCTCAGCGCATAACCCAGGATGGTTATCACGTAGCTGCATATGGGCGCGGTGAAGCTCACAAACAGCAGTAACTAGGCTTAGCCCCAGGCCATTGCCCGAGGTGCTCCTGGCACTATCCAGACGAACAAAACGTTGCAGCACATGAGTTCGCTCCGATACAGGAATACCCGGCCCGGTGTCACACACCTGGAGCAGAGCTTGCTTTGCCAAAAGGCGGAGGGATAATTTGATTTCACACTCCCTGCCAGAATATTTTATGGCATTTTCCAGTAGATTACTGATGGACTGGGCCAGCAAGTGGCGATTTCCACGTATTAGAATGCCCGGTGAAATATCCATTTCCAAGTGCTGCCCATTCTCCTCCGCGCTGCCTTGGTATAACTCACCAATATCTTCGACTAGCTGACTGAGGTTTACCTTCTCCCATTCACCGCGGTACACCCCCGACTCCACCTGGGCAATATCGAGTAGCGCATTAAAGGTACGAATCATATCTTTGGTTTCAATCGCTGCCTGCTCTAGTGTTTCCCGATATTCGTCAGTGCTACGCGCTTCTAGCAGCGTAATCTCAATCCGGTTACGCAAACGAGTCAGTGGGCTTCTCAGGTCATGAGCAACATTATCTGTCACTTCACGCATTCCACGAATTAGCCGTTCAACATGATCAAGCATTTGATTAAGCTGCACAGCCAGCTCATCAAACTCGTCATTGCGCCCACTGGTATCGATACGGCTACTTAAATGCCCCTGCAAGATATGCTTTGCCGTGTTGTTGATGGTATCGACCCGCTCCAGCATCTGCTGCCCCATTCGCCAGCCCAGCAATAATGTCAGTCCGACAATAACCAGTAAAAGCAATGCCATGGAACTCAGCATGAACTCCTGAAGCGCAACGGCCTGCTGAACGCCTTGTGCAACTAATAGTCGACTACCATCACTAAGGGTTGTTGCAATCATGGGCCAATAGTCATAATGGCCATTGGTGTTTTGAAAAACCAGCTCATCCTTGATCCAGACATTACGCACTAATTGATCAGTGTAGAGGTTAGGCGGCCAAGCAGTTAAATCACCCGCCAGCTTGTTCCCATTAGCATCAACCAACAACAGATAGTGGCGATTTTTAGATCCCACATCAGAGCGGTTACTCAGTATTTGTAATAGACGATGGCGTCCCTGCTGCTGGTCAATCTGCTTTAGAATGCTGAGTTCATACTCTAGGCTGGCACTGATCTGCGTATCAACGAAGCGGCTATGGGCCCAATATAATCCACCTAAGCCAATACCCGTTAACAAGGCATAGTAAAATGCATAGCGTAACGCTAAGCGGATCGCCGCAGTATTAAGCAGTCTACTTAGTTTCACTTAAGCGATAGCCTCGACCGCGAATAGTATGTAACAGAGGAGGATAAAATCCCTTATCAATCTTGCTCCTCAGCCGGGATATCTGCGTATCAACAACATTGGTATCAGGGTCAAAATGAAAATCCCAAACCTGCTCCAATAGCATTCTTCTGGAAACGGTTTGCTCAGCATGCCGCATCAAATATTGTAGTAGTTGAAACTCTTTTGGCTGGAGCCGGATCTCTTTGCCTTCCCGGCGCACCCGGTGGGTCATTAAGTCCATTTCTAAGCCACCGACACAAAGTGTCTTAAGGTGTTTGTTATCGTTTCCACGGCGGGTTAAAACTTCAATACGGGCTAACAGTTCACCAAAGGCATAAGGCTTTATGAGGTAATCATCACCACCTGCACGTAGTCCTTCAATCCTGTCTTTCACTTCCCCTAAAGCACTGAGTATCAGCACTGGTGTATTATTTTGATCCGCACGCAACATTCGAACAATGGATAGCCCATCACGCTTTGGTAACATTCGATCCATCACCAAGACATCATAATCGCCACTCAGAGCCATATGTAGCCCTGTATCGCCGTCAACAGCATGGTCAACCACATGACCCGACTCAATCAATCCTTTGACCAAATAGGCAGCGGCATCCTGATCATCTTCTATTAATAATATTCGCATTATCAGCTGTAAAAATTATTCATTATGAGCATGGAGAGTCGATGCCTGAGGAATAGTGACCTCTTCAGAAAAAAGCGTTTGATAATGTTGATAATCATAACTATCTACATCCCTCTTTTCATACTTCTGAGAAGATGCTTCGGGGCGAACAGCTTCAGGCAACACCTTTTGACTTTTTTCCAAGGCATGATTTGATTCAGCCATAGCAGTACCTACAGTGGTAATTAGCAGAAACACGGCACCCATTCTAACTACTGTTAGTAACATTATTTTCATAATTCAGCTCCTAGTTTCAATGAGTTATTCATCACGGACAGAACTCCTAGGATAGGCTTGAATACCTTGCAATAAGCTTTCCGCAGCATTACCAAATGGTAAGACTTACTCCTTAGGGATAGGTTGCAATAATCTGCATAAAATTCAGGAGATGAAAGGAATAAATTGAGTAAAAAAACAGTGAGAAAAATAGACTAAAAAAGCCGGGAGCGGTTATGGCACCTCCCGGCCCATTTCAAGATTCATTGAAAGCGAGTGTTTCAGCATCTTCCCGTGGGTTATATGCCAAGTGAGAAGCAAATTGCTCTGTACAGTAATACCAGGACTGGCTCTCCGCATAACGTCGACAAGCCATTCTATCAAGCGTCAATGCCTCTTCCATCGCCTTTTGTAAATCGTCACTCAGATAGCCAGTAACACCCTGCTCCACCACATCCAATGGGCCAGTGACCGGGAAAGCGGCAACGGGTACACCACAGGCCATGGACTCCAGTAGCACCAGACCAAATGTATCGGTTTTGCTGGGGAAAACAAAGACATCTGCAGCGGCCAAATAGGAAGCGAGTTCCTGGCCAAATTTGAAGCCAATAAATTTTACATCTGGGTATTTTTTCTTCAGCAGTGGCATATCGGGTCCATCACCCACCACATACTTGGTACCACTGGTCTGCAGTGCCAGGAAGGCTTCAATATTCTTTTCAACTGCCACCCGCCCCATATACATCACAATGGGGCCTTCATCAGACAATGCCTTAGCGTGCCGAGGGGTAAACAGCTCTGTATCCACCCCTCTGGACCAATGCACCAGATGGCGCATTCCCCATTGGTTCAACTTTTCGATCTGACTTTGCGTGGGTGCCATGGTACGTTCAGCAGGACCATGAAACCAGCGCATAAAGGCATAACTGATAGAGAGTGGAATAGGTGCTCTCAGACGCAGGTATTCAGGGAATTGCGTATGGTAAGCCGTAGTAAAACGTAAGCGTTTTTTGAGGCAATAACGCCTCGCCGCTAACCCTAGGGGCCCTTCAGTAGCGATATGAATCGCCTCTGGCATATAGTCATCCAGTTGTTTACGCAATTTACGATAAGGAAATAATGCCAGTCGGATAGAGGGGTAAGAAGGACAGGGTATGGTGCTGAATGCCTTAGGCGTTATCATTCTCACCTGATGCCCCATCTTGCGCAGATTTTCCACGGTTTGACCCAAGGTGGTAACAACGCCATTCACTTGGGGTTTCCAGGCGTCGGTAACGATAGCTATACGCATCAACTACGCCTCCTTCGCAGGCAATTGATGAGCTGCGATAAATTGCTGCGCACTCTCTCGCCCCATATATTTACCCAGCACTTTGGCATCTGTCTCTAATAAATCCACCAGAATCAAACCATCAATAGCATTGTTGAACTGTCGATCAACATTAAATTCTAGAATCGAACCACCCAACTTCAGGTATTGCTTCAACAGGATGGGAACCCCTTTATGATCAGGCTCAATCTCACTGATCAATTCGGATATTGCAGAGAGATCTGCGCTGTTCAGTAATGTCTTGGCCAATTCTGAAAGACTGGGTGCACGAAAAGGGTTGCGAGCTTTCACATGGCGAGCAAGTTGTGGCTGATGGTTACTCTCTTTCAAAAAGTCCACCATCAACTGCTGAGAGGCTGGCAGATAATCGCTACTGATACTCACAGGACCAAAAAGCTTACGATAGCGAGGATTGCGTGCAACGAAACCACCAATCCCTTTCCATAACAGCATGAGCGGTGCGAAGCTGCGCTGGTACTCCTGGCGCACAAATGAGCGACCCAGCTCAATCGCAGGATTCAACTCTTTAATCAGTTTTTTGGAGTAGTTGAACAGTGAGTAGCTATAAAAACCTTTGATGCCATAGCCAGCCATAATCTCATCACCCAAGCCCATGCGATACGCACCGACAACCTCTTGCTTTTTATTGTTCCAGATGAAAAGGTGGAGATAATAGTTATCATAAAGATCCAAATCGATTTCGTGGCCAGTCCCCTCCCCTGTCGCACGGAAGGTCACCTCTCGCAGACGGCCAATCTCCTGAAGGATAAAGGGAATCTGTTGCGCTTTAGCGCTGTAGACCTGTAGCTCTCCACTCTCCGCCATCAATGCACTCTCTGGCAGAGCAGCCACTTCATCAATCATCTGCTGAGAGGCTACCGGCGCAATAATTTCAGCCTGATGACCGTTAGTCGCAGATGAGTTACTGTGAGGCTCATTACGCAGCAGATAGGTACGCCAGCGCAGATACTCCGCCAACTGTTGATCTTCACCTTTTTGCATAAGTCGCTGATGACTCAACGTCTCGCCAATGGAGAGAGAGATAGTGGTTTGAGATTTGTTCAATAACTCACGGGGCAACATCGCAGTGCGCAATAACGGGTGCAACATTCCCGCCCATTGAAAGACCCGACTGTTGGCGCCATGAAAATAGACAGGTGTAACGTCAGCGCCACTCAAGCGAATAAGTCGTGTAACCGTACTTGCCCACGGCTGATCCATCACCATCTTCCCGCGATGATTAAAGTGAGACACCTCTCCAGAAGGGAACACCACCAACAGCCCACCCTGCTTCAGCCATCCCAGCGCCTGCTTCATCGAAGCAACATTGTCCCGTGTCGCTTGGGCACCACCGAAGGGGTTGACGGGAATAAAGCGATCCTTCAGCTCTGGAACTCGCTGTAAAAAGTGATTTGCCAGGATCTTTACATCCTGGCGGTGCTGGGTCAGTAACTCCGCCAGAATCATCCCGTCTAGACCGCCGTAGGGATGATTGGCCACCACTACAGTTGCGCCCTGTTGGGGAATATTTTGTAACGTCCCCTTATCAATGCGGTAATCCACATTAAGCAGTTCAAAGCTATGCTGGAGAAACTCTCTGTCAGTTGCTGTTGCAGGTAACCGCTGATAGAGGCGTTCCAGCTCCTTAAGGGCACATGCCCGCTCCAACAGAGTGGCAACACCTCGATTAATCAGATGAATAGGGGTGGGTTTTAAGGAGTCAGATAGACTAAAGGGCGAGACGCTGGATTGGCTTTTCATCATTCACTCGACGGTCATGGTATTGCCCTCAACACTAGCCGAGGGCTATGACAGTCAAATGAAGTATGGATAACGGATTTATGACAGTGGCATATTAAAACCTAGCGCTATCACAATCACAGCTACGGGATTTAGCCTCGTAATCCATAATATTGCCATGTATATCCAACGTCACATCACAACACTGCTGAAAAAGCTTTTTCAGCTTTGCTCGCCCGCGCTGGGTTTGAGACTTTATCGTGGCATGACTCACCCCCAACTGCTCAGCCAGCACTTTTTGTGATACACCGTTTAATTCAACTGCCGTCAGGGTACGGCGGTAATTCTCCGGTAGCGCGTTAATCAGCCGATGGAGGCAATTATCCAGCCCTTGCCGGTCTGTTGCCGTATCCATTTCTGAGACTAAGAGCTTCTCATCCAAAGGAATCAATGACTGGCGCCCATGTGCTCGATAGTAATCATTAAGCACATTCCTCGCGATACGATACAACCACGGCTTAAGCGCTGCTTTGTCGCTAAGTGAATCCCAATTTTTATAAACCTTAATCAGCCACTCTTGAGTTAGCTCATCCGCCACATCTGCTGTAGAGACCCGGGATGCAATAAAACTTCGCAGCCGTGGCCCGTATTGAGCCCATATCTCATCAATATCCATAATACCTCCCGAATACCCTTTACGCATTATTAGACGGTAGAGAGACTAAAAAGATGCATTTTTATCAATGATCATCTTAATTCTTGAAAAATTTGCATCCCTTTTCGATTATCAAGCGTCTTTGGGTGTACCTATTAACACGAGGAGCCCATCATGAATTGCTGTTTACCCACAACAGGAAAAGAGAGCCAATGCTGCATCAGTGAAACTAACCGTCAAAGCAGTGAAAGTCCCCAAATATGCTGTTGCTGCTCACCAATACTCTCCCAGGAGGGACCATGTTGCTGCACCATTGAAATAAGCTGCAACTGCCATCAATCGCATATCAAAGCATCTGATTAATATTGTTGATAATGTAAGAAATTTCTCCCGGTGCTGGATCCATCCGGGAGAGAATAATAGACAAGGTACTTAGGCGACCCGGCTAAGCTGGTTCTCATCGGTATGTTCAAAACGGCGGTTACCATAGATATCCAGCAGAGTCGTCTGACGATAACTCAAGTGATTCCCTTGTAAATTAAGCTGCATATCAAAGGCCAAAGTACGGGCTTTTTGCATCATGAAAGGTGCCTGGGCAATCTGCCACTCTGGCGCAGAGTTTCCTGCGGCAACACGCAGAATCACTTCATCTCCCTGCTGCTGCGCTTCGCCACCAGCCACTAGCGCAAATCCCCGAGGAATGGTGAAAGAGTGCATAATCAACCCTGTAGCAGGCTCCCAGAGCCAGTAGCCCACTTGATGATGAAAGATTTCATCATTGGATTTTCGTTGTACTATCTGTTTGTAATGCACAATCACCAGCTCCTGCTCGGCAGCATTATCTACATCCCCTGCCGCTTCAAAGGTAATCGTTTCATAATAGGGATTTTCATCCGGGCCATCGGGCTCCGGGGCAATATCGATCCCCTTATCACCACGCCAAGTACCAATCAGACCTTGCAACGGGCCGTAATCCACTTCATTTTCATGGGTCATGCTCTACTCCTCATCGCCACGCTCAAGAATCTCCGTAGCTATCTACAAATACAAAATTTAGACTTATTCAAACATCACATAAACACCATATAGATTATAGGGCTTTTGCTCAAGTCCCTATTTACAGCAATTTATTATGGCCCATAAAAAAACACCCGCTAAAAAGCGGGTGAAGGGTATCACGAGATTTAAGAGGAAGATAAAGTGCTTACTGACATAACATCGGCACTTCGCCCAAGCGATGAATGTAGGTATCGATTGGTGCCGGAGAGCTTTCTGCAAAGTAGATTTCGCCTGTTGCACCTAACTCAATACGGGCAGGAAAGCCATTTTTATAGCCAAGGCTTGGAACACCATCATATGTCCACAGTAATGAACCACTCTCGCTATAGCGCATCACTTTCTGCACATAATTCTCCTTCAACCCCACTATGATCCCACCCACTGGGTCTACATGGATATCATACGCACCGACATCGAAAGAGTTGGCAACCGTATAGAATTGGCTCCATTGCTCACTCAAATCAGGCCCCATCTTGGTCACATAGATATCGGTACGGGCATTACCGGTGATTCCAGCCCGGGACAATAAATTGATAGAGCTATCCTCCCCCACATCAAGATCGACGGGGACTTCGTCATCATTAACCGGATCACGGCTATAGGTCACACTGTTCTGCACCGTTCCATCAGTAGACAGTGTCGTCACCACAGTGGAATTGCAAGCCCCGCCCACACAGCTGCTATCAGCCAGATGTTGCTGCCGCAGAACCACCACTCCACCATCCGGCATCAGATCGATATCCTTAGCCCAATCCAAGGTATACGCCTTGTCCAGCACAATATGCCAGAGCTCATTCCCTGCACCATCAAATTTATACACCGCAGCATTGGCGTCCATTTGCACCAGGAAATAGACGTTTCCATTCTTGTCCGGTACTGCATGTTTCGCCCAGGTATACCCCCCTTCCATAATATTCACCCGCCAAATTGAACCGGTCGCCAGGTTGTATCTCATCAAATAACGGGTGGCATGGAGAAAAAGATTCTCCTCTGTCGCATCCAGATAGAGCCCGATTGATCCTTGATCAGACCAGTAACGCCCTTCTCCCGGAATCAGCACGGTAGGTGGAGCGCCATTCTGGTCAAATTTCACCAACCGACCATGGGCGTTGGACTCGGTCAGCATCATATAGACAGTATCGCCTTTTCTGACAATTTCATTCGCCAAGGTGCCGGAGTTATACAAATTGGTTTTATAGCTGGTAGACCACTCCTCTCGCCCGTATGCATCATATTTTGCCAGATAGTGGTCACCGTTATAGTAACGAGTCCCTGCCAGATACATATTGCCGGCGCCATCAACAGAGATCCCGGTAGGAATTTCATTATCACCAACATCGTATTTCACTGATAACTCCTCAAAAGGCGTCATTGCCGCCTGAGTGGAAAGCGAACAGGATGATACGATTGCGGCAACGAACAGTTGCGCTAGCTTCGATTTTTTTAGCTTCATACATTATTCCTTGCTATGAAGCTCTCCCTTCACCATCAAGTCACATCCTCCTTCCCTCAAGTGGATTATGTAACCAGCAAGTGCTCATGGCCGCCCAAACGAATAGACTCCCCAAGACTGTATTAAGTATGTGCGTCTGGATATTTGGAAGAGAGAGCAAAGTTTACGGTTTGATAAATATTCCTTCATCATCACTAAAAGATGACACAACCAGTAGAAATCATCGCTCTGACAGTGGATAGCTGTTATATGTTACAGGTAGGAAAAATTATTCAAGGAAGGGCTGCACAACTCCACTGGTAATCGCCTTGGCAATGGCGTGCTGGCGGTTTGTCACCCCCAGTTTTTTAACGACATTCTGGATATGGTATATCACAGTGCGTTCCGAAATACTCAGGATCTGGGAGATCTCCCAAGAGGTTTTGCCATCCGCACTCCATATCAAGCACTCCTTCTCGCGCGGGGTCAGCTGTACCTTGATGTCATGACTGAACTCCTGAGGATAAATCCGTTTTACTGCTTCATGTAAGTACCCAGTAAACAGCTGTCCATAAGACTCCACCGCAATCCCAACCTGCTGCATGAATTTGTTTTCGGATGCCAAGCTAAAGATCACCGTTTCTCCCGTAGTATTATGAAGTGGAAAACTGATACCGTTTTTCAAACCAATATTAGCAGCCTCATCCATAAACTGTTTCACGATCTTAGAGCTATCAAAGCGAGTGGCATGCTTCCAATGTAGCGGGGTGACCTGTGTAAAACAGTGTATGACCGTCGGGTCAATACTCATGTAGCTTTGATGATTGTAGTGGGCTCGCCAATCAGCAGAATAATTTGTGATATACAAAAAGTTGGGATAGCTTAGTGAAGTAGGAATACATACCCCATAGAGAAAATATTCGAAGCCCATACCGTGACAAAAATTCGTACAGATTGTATGAATTTCACTCTTGTCAGCAGCAATCTCCAATAATGCGATATGACTTTGGCATACCTTATCCATGCATCGACCCTGAGATTATCATTATTCCAGAAGTGTTATTACAACACAGCTGATGACATTCTGAAAAGTTGTAACACCGCATCCCCATCTCTGGCAACAGCGGACCAAGAATCACTCATTTGGAATAATCAAAACTATTTTTGGAGCTGTCATTAAGCAACTCCAGTAGTTTCGTTTACTGACTTAAAGCAAGTTCATCATGTTATGATCTCCGCCTAGCCCGGATCATCCACAGAGAACATGCTCCAGGGATAGGTGATAAATAACTGGCTCTGGATACCTTCATCACCATCCGCCAGATCAAAGCGAATAATCACTCCGGAAAGTACTAAACGCGCCCCGATGCCATAACTGTTTACCCCATCCTGCCATAAATCACTAAAGTGATCTGCCACCATTCCTCTCTCCCAGAAGGCGGCAAGCTGAATACCGGTACGTACCCCTTTGGCAATGATGATATCAAAAGGGGTACGCTCATCCGTCAGATTCCAGCGATACTCCACCCCATAAAAGAGCGCCTGTCCGGCATAGAAGCGGCCATTATCATAAGAGCGCAGCCGCTGGGTTCCCCCCAATGAAGAGGCTGTCCCATAACGATTGTTGGCCAATAGCCCAGTAAGGAATTTATTCTCGGTACGTACACAAGCCTCGTAGCTTGAGCCAGGAGGATACTGACTACAGTTAAGGCCATGGCGCTGTTGTAGCAAGGTATAATCAGTCAACCCTTCACGAGTAACGTGAGCCCGGGAGTGGAACAAATTAAAAGCCAGGGTATCCCAACGGCGCATCGGCCAGTAGGCGGTCAGGTTGTAGTCATTAACGAAATATTCACTGTAATCCTCCTCCCGCTGATTAGGCAGGCGAGAGGAGAACTCGAAGCGGATCCCCTTGCGAGGATCAAGGCGATCATCGGTCAGGTCCAATGCTCCTCCCAGAGAGATAAAGTAGCCGCTATCCCAATCGGTATCGGTACCAGCAAAGGCTTCACCATCGCTATCCAGCACCTCATGTAACCGCTCCCGACCAGTGAGATAACGAGCAAACAGCTCATAGCGTCGCTGATCAAAGGTTAGGGTCAGTTGCCCCAATAGGTACTTCCCCTCTGCTTTAGGATAGATAGCATCATCCGGGTCTGAATCCATCCCCCGATCATAAACTGTTGGCGCAACCAGATAGTCGTTGTAACCCACATCAAACACCAAACGCTGCTTCAAGATGTGGTAATCCAGAATCGCGGCACCGGTTGCCTCAAAATCCCCCCGCACATAATAACCAGTAAAATCCGTATCACTTTCGGCCATATTCAAGACACTGGCCCCAAAACCTGAGGCGGTACCAAGACCGGGTATCTCACCGGCAATCGGATAGAGATAATAGCCAAAATCTTTACCAAATTGATCCTTGCGGCGATCCGCCACATCCGCATTAGCGATGACGCTAGCGCCCATCAAGACCAGAAAAAATAGTGTACAACGCACCACGCCACTCCTTAGGCTATCGTTTTTATTGCTATACGATACCACTTGCAGGAATGATTGCCAGATTCCTCAATTTTTCATCCCCGGCGACGACAGATCAACTATGATGAAAAAAGTGTAAACGAGGATGTTAGCAATGCATGTGGACAATCTGTTTGAACGCATCAATATGTTGAATGCCATCGGCATCGCTCTCTCTGCCGAAAAAGACCCCAAAAAACTCCAAGAGATGATACTGAGCGGCGCACTGGACATCACCCATGCCGATGCAGGAACACTCTATATTCTGGATAGCAAACAGACCCACCTCAATTTTGAGATTATGCACACCCGCTCCCAAGGCGTACACTTTGGAGGCACCACAGGACAAGCTGTTCCCCTGCCACCGGTCCCCCTCTATCTAAAGGATGGCACCCCTAATACCAAAACTGTCGCAGCCTATTCCGTTATTCATGGAAAATCCGTCAATATCCCAGATATACGCAAGGCAGGCGAAGGGTTCGACTTCTCCGGGGCCTTTGCTTACGATGAGAAAACCGGTTACCACTCCCAGTCATTTCTCACCATCCCATTGCGCAACCATGAGAACAATATTATCGGAGCGATCCAGCTACTCAATGCTCAAGATCCGGAAAAAGGGGGAACCATCCCCTTTAGCCGAGAGAATCAGCAGCTGGCGGAATCCCTGGCCTCGCAAGCGGCCATCACACTCACTAATCAACAATTGATCAATGAACTGGGCTACCTACTTGAGAAGTTTACCGAGGTGATCGCCGGAGCAATCGACGAAAAGTCCCCTTACACCGGTGGCCACTGTCGCCGCGTTCCAGAGATAACCATGTTGATTGCTGATGCCATCAACAAAACAGATCAAGGGGTTTATGCCGATACCCAGTTCAGCGATGAGCAGCTCTACGAGCTACGTATCGCCGCACAGATGCATGACTGCGGCAAAATCATCACTCCGGTACATGTCGTGGATAAGTCTACCAAACTGGAGACCATCTTTGACCGCATCGAACTGGTACGCCATCGTTTTGAGATACTCAAGCGGGATGCCGAAATTGCCCAGTTACACCAGCAGCTCCAAGCTCACAACATTACACCTCAAACACTGGATAAATCGGTGACGACACGAATGCAGGATGAGTTCGCCTTCATTGAGAGCAGCAACAAAGGGGGAGAATTTATGGCACCAGAGCTCCAGGAACGAATTATCGAAATCAGCAAACAGTGCTGGCAGGATATGCAGGGGAATGAAATACCGCTACTCACCGAAAATGAGGTGACCAATCTCAACATTGCCAAAGGCACCCTGACAGATGAAGAGCGCCTAATCATTAACAATCATATTGTCAGCACCATCCATATGCTGAAATCCCTGCCCTTCCCTAAGCATCTGGAAAATGTGCCAGAAATTGCCGGCGGCCATCACGAACATATGGATGGCACCGGTTATCCCAATGGCTTAACGCGAAGCCAGATGTCCCTTCAGGCACGCATTATGGGGGTAGCGGATATTTTCGAAGCCTTAACAGCGGACGACCGCCCTTACAAACAGGCCATGCCCCTCTCCAAGGCACTACAAATCCTGAAATATTTCCGTGATGATGATCATATCGATCCCGACATCTTCGAAATGTTTATCCGTGAAAAAGTCTTTCTTACCTATGCCCGCAAGCATCTCAGCGATGACCTTATCGATGTGGAGGATGCCAATTACCTACTGCAATAATAGGAGTGGCGCCAATGCGCACTCCGCCTGTATCCACCACTCATCCCCCTGTTGAAATGCAATACGACAGAAATTCCCGTCATGGATGACAACCCAGCTGTTCACCTGCTGTTGCCATACCAACCATGATGCTGGCCACAACTGTTGTGGTACAAAATCAAAGCCCATCAGATGGGGAGAGCTGATCTGCTCGACACGGCAACCGGTATAATGGCCATCGCGCCAAACAAACTGATGGGATTCACTTCTCAGCTGATCCAGATAGGGGAATTGATCGAAGTGACTGGCAATGGCATCACATGAACTGCCATAAAGGGGGGATATAAATAGAAAAGACAGTGCGGCTAGCACAGTGGCTCTTAACATCTCTGCTCCTTGAAATTCTCGTCGGCCTCCTGCCAACGGAGCACTACCTTATACCCACTCCTCATCCTGTGTAAAGCTGATAGAAATCCAGTGCTCCTCTGGATCCAGATTCAGCGCTCGGCTCAATTGGTAACGAACCTCATCCAATCGCTCCAGCGGTGCATCATAAAGTACCGATACCTCATCCAATAGAATATTGATCTCGATATCATAGCGACGCCCAATCTTTGCCATGTGAGTACCTATCATCCTGACATGGTAAGGCGCTAATTCCCGCCGCACAATCGAACGCACGGTCTGTTCAATCTCTGGCGGCGCCACCAACAGCACCTCTCGAATATTTTTTCGTAACACCCTTAGTGGAATGATAACTGCGACAGTAGAGAGCAGAATCACCAACAGAGAATCCACATAGCGGGTATAATCGCTATACATCGTCGCTTGCAGGTAGATACCGATCACAAAACCCATAGTCAACGTAGAGGAGAGAATGGCATCCACTAACCACTCCTTGGAATCCACTCGCACCAGTTCAGAGTTGATACGACTCGCCACCCAGCTCTCGTAAATCCACATTGCCCCACACAGCAAGGTGACAGGAACAGCATAGTAGAGGGTCTTTTCAAACACCAATTCATTCCCGCCAGAGAGCAATCCTTGTACTCCTTGCGCCAATGACACCAGGCACAGTACCAGAATCACAATGCCATTAATGCTATTCAACAATGGTTCAAAGTGGGCATAACCAAACTGGAAACGGCGATCTTCTGGACGCTGGATAAGGTAGGAGGTAAATAGACTCAGGCCGGTCATCCCCATACTCAGAAAGGAGAAGAAGCCATCCAACAGAATTGATTTGGCATTGAGATAGAGACCAAAACCAATACCCATTATCGCCATGAGTATGGTAGCCATCAATGACAGCTGTAATGCACGGTGCTCTAATCCCTGCTCAGACATAATACCTCAAAGTTGACCGACTTATAGAGTATAGCGCCCTCTTTTAGGGGCAACTTAAGTGTCTGCAGCGATTAATCAAACGCCCCATCAGGCATTTCCAAATAATTGAGAGTATTCATTGACAGCTCATAGCAACCTGCTTGGGAATCCACAAAAGCGTGGACAACAAGCCCGACGTCTCTCTCTAAGCACACCAGAGAACCGTACATTCCTTGACCAAAGGCTTGCCATTGATTCAACGGCATTGGGAACAAAAAAGAGATATACCTTACCGAGAATCCACTCGGCCTCAATGGCAATTTCCCTGAGTCATCTCTTATCCCTTATAAAGCGTTGTTGCGGGCTCCTATCCATTGGCGAATCGTAAAGCCACCAAGAGCCAGACAGACTAACAGCCATACCGGCCAGTTGCCCCATCTCACATAGGGCGTGGCACCACGGCGAGGCTGCACCTCCCCCGTCACCACATAGATCTGGTTTTGTGGGCTGGTATGCTGGATCGTACCCTGCTCATCGATAATCGCGGAAATCCCTGTATTGGTCGCCCGAACAATCCAGCGCTCGGTTTCGATCGCCCGCATCCTGGCCATCTGCAGGTGCTGGAACGGTGCCAGCGAGCCATCAAACCATGCATCATTACTCACATTAACCAGTAGGTTTGCCTCTGGCAGGGGCTGGATCATCGCCTCAGCATAGGCAATTTCATAACAGATCGAGGCACCAATAGAAATACCGGCAGCCAACAATGGCGGTTGATCCTCGCTCCCAGAATGAAAACTGGACATAGGAATATTCATAAACTCTAGCACCCGCCCCACCACCGACTCCAGAGGAATATACTCGCCGAATGGTACCAAATGACGTTTGTAGTAGAGACTCTCGACATCATCAAAAGCAACAATGGCATTATAAAAACGCATCTCTGCAGGCTCATAAACCGGGATACCCGTGATCACCGCAGTATTGCTCTCTCTTGCCTGATCCAGAAAATTATCAATACGCCCCTCCACTTGGTGGAGAAAAGCAGTCATAGCGGTCTCCGGCCAAAGCACCAAGTCGCTATCCCAATGCTCCTCAGTCAACCCCGCATAGAGATGAAAATTCTCTACCCGTTGATCACTCTCCCACTTAATATTCTGGGCAACGTTACCCTGCATGGCACTCACTTTAAGTGGTGCCCCTTGTGGCTCAGTCCAGGTGATACTTTGCAACCCAAAACCAACGCCCCATACCACCAGTAATGCCGCACCATAAGGCCACCCTTTAACCCGCTGATAGAGCAACATCAACAACAGTCCGGCACTCAGCGCCAATAACCAACCAACGCCATAAACACCAACAAGTGGTGCATACCCCTGCAGCGGCATCTCCAGCTGACTAATACCACTATTGAGCCAAGGAAAACCCGTCAGGAACCAGCCTCGGAACAACTCATAACCGGCCCATGTAGAAGCAATCAGCAACAAGCGGGGGACGGGAGTGGCCACTGACTTCAACAGAGTTGCAGCCAACCAACCGGCACAGGCGGGATAAAGGGCAAGAAAAGCAACAAAAGTAAGGGTAGCCGCACCGCTGGCTAAGGCGCCAATATCACCAAAATTATACATGCTGACAAAGACCCAGGAGCAGCCCACGCCAAACATACCGAGCCCGAAAAGATAACCACTGAGAAATGCCTGTCTGGGCACCATATTGAGCCAATAGTGAAACAACACCATCAAAGCAGGCAGGATAATCAGGGAGTATTCAAAGGGAGCAAAGGCCAGTGGCGAAATAGCCCCTGCAATAAGTGAAGCTATCCATGCCACTGGCCCTTGTAAAAGTTGCTTAGGGAGATTAACTGATACCACCGGGGAACTCCGCAGATCGCTCTGCGGTAGAAGTGGACTCCTGTGGTGCCTCGCTTGGGTCAATCAATCGCATACGCAGTAGGTGAACACGGCGCTTATCGGCACGCATCACCGTGAAGCGGAAATTGCCAAAGGCCACCACATCGCCACGCTTTGGCATATGGCCATGTTTATTCACCACATAGCCACCGATGGTATCGAAGTCGTCATCCTTCAGTTCAACACTGAAGTATTCATTAAACTCCTCTACTTCCGTGCCCGCCTTGATGGTGTAGCTCTCATCGTTATTCCTAAAGATAGCGATGTCTTCATCCACATCGTGCTCATCCTCAATTTCACCAACGATCTGCTCCAACACATCCTCGATCGTGACCAGGCCAGAGACGCCGCCATATTCATCCACCACCACTGCCATATGGTTGCGGCTGGCACGAAACTCTTTTAGTAGTACGTTGAGGCGTTTACTCTCGGGAATAAATACCACGGGACGCAGTAGCTCCCGAATATCAAATGCCGCCTCTTTATCCATAGCGTAGCGCAGCATATCCTTGGCCAGTAGAATCCCCACTACCTCATCTTTGTTATCGCCGATTACCGGGAAGCGGGAGTGGGCAGACTCAATCATTACCGGCAGAAATTCATCGGGAGAAGCCTCCCGGTCTACGGTAATCATCTGGTTGCGAGGGAGCATCACATCCCGCACCTGCATCTGGGATACCGCCAGCACCCCTTCGATCATCTCCAGGGCATCGGCATCCAGCAAGTCGCGACTTTGGGCGTCACGCAGGATCTGAATCAGTTGATGTCTATCTTGTGGCTCGCGCAATAGCGCGTCGCTCAGGCGTTCTATCCATGACCTCTGCCCTTCCTCGGCAGAGTCATTCGTAAGTCGACCGTCGTTCATTGTGTACCATTTTCGTTGTAAGGATTCGCATAGCCTAGACTGGCTAGCAGCTCAATTTCAAGCTTTTCCATCTCTTCAGCTTCATCATTTTCAATATGATCGTAGCCCAAAAGATGTAAAACACCGTGAATTACCATATGCGCCCAATGGGCATGCAGGGCCTTTTGTTGCTCTTTCGCCTCGTGTGCCACCACCTCGGCGCAAATCACCAAATCCCCCAAAAGCGGGAAGATCATGCCTGGCGGTGCCTCAAAGGGGAATGAGAGTACGTTGGTAGGCTTGTCCTTGCCACGGTAGTCACAATTAAGTTGCTGACTCTCCGTCGACCCAACAATACGGATCACCAGTTCACACTCACCTGCTTCAGCCCCCAGCGCACACTCTGCCCACTGCCGAAATTGCAGATCGTTGGGCAACCCCTCAACCAAAGGATTCCCCTCATCCAACGCCAACTGAAGTTCCAGATCCAACGCTGTGGCCTTAGTCACGGGATTGCTCCTTCTTTTCATAGGCCTCAACAATACGTTGCACCAAGGGATGACGCACCACGTCTTTGGATTTGAAGAAGGTGAAGCTGATCCCCTCTACATCATTCAGTACCTCAATGGCGTGGCGCAGGCCGGACTTCACTTTCGGAGGCAAATCCACCTGAGTAACATCCCCTGTGATTACCGCTCTGGAACCAAAACCGATACGGGTAAGGAACATTTTCATCTGCTCCACCGTGGTGTTTTGTGCCTCATCCAAAATAATGAAGCAGTCATTCAGAGTACGCCCCCGCATATAGGCCAGCGGAGCCACCTCAATGACATTCTTCTCCATCAACTTAGCCACTGTTTCGAAACCAAACATTTCATAGAGAGCATCGTAAAGCGGGCGCAGATAAGGGTCTATTTTCTGTTCCAGGTCACCAGGCAGAAAGCCCAGGCGCTCACCGGCCTCGACCGCTGGCCGGGTCAGCAGGATACGACCCACTTCATCACGCTCCAGCGCTGCCACAGCACAGGCCACTGCCAAATATGTTTTGCCAGTACCTGCCGGGCCAATACCAAAGCTGATATCGTGGGTCAGTACATTTTGTAGATAGCGACGCTGATTGGGGCCACGGCCTTTTACCTGCTTGCGCTTGGCCTGTATCACCGGATCAGGGGAGCCTTCCACTGATGAGGGAATCTCATCCGCCTTCACTTCTTGCAACAGAAGATGCACCCGTGCTGGTGTCACTTCGCCCTGCTCGCTCTCTTCATAAAGACGATCCAGCAAGTTAGCGGTATTCACAATTGCCTCATCTTCGCCAATCACCCGGAAATTACAGCCGCGGTTACTGATCTCCACCCCCATACGTCGCTCAATCAGGCGCAGATTATCGTTGAATTGGCCACACAAATTCGCCAGACGAGCATTGTCTTCCGGCTCCAGAGTTAAATCACAGAATTTACTCAATGCTGATTCCTTACGCTGTCGCGGCTTGCTCAGATTCTACCCACTCACCACGTAACGAGTTAGGCAGCGCTTCGGTAATCTTCACATCCACAAACTGCCCCACCAGAGATTGTGGGCCCGCAAAATTCACCACTCGGTTATTCTCGGTACGACCGGCAATCTCTGCCGGATTTTTACGGGAAGGCCCTTCCACCAAAATGCGCTGCACCGAGCCCACCATAGAACGGCTGATCTCAGCGGTCTGCTGATTGATACGCTGTTGCAAAATCTGCAGACGCTGTTTCTTCACTTGAGAAGGCACATCATCGGGCAAGCTGGATGCCGGTGTTCCTGGACGCGGGCTATAGATAAAACTGAATGAGAGATCGTAATTGACATCCGCGATCAGATTCATGGTCGCTTCAAAGTCGGCATCGGTCTCGCCAGGGAAACCGACGATGAAATCAGACGACATGGAGATATTAGGGCGCACTTCACGCAGCTTACGGATAATGGCTTTGTACTCCAAAGCGGTGTGGCCACGCTTCATCATCGCCAGAATGCGGTCAGAGCCGCTCTGTACAGGGAGATGCAGGTGACTCACCAGTTCAGGTACCTCTTTGTATACCTGGATCAGGCTATCAGTCATCTCCATGGGGTGGGAAGTGGTATAGCGAATGCGATCAATACCATCAATGGCTGCCACATAACGGATCAGCAACGCCAAATCGGCCACATCCCCATCGTGCATTTTTCCACGATAGGCATTGACGTTTTGCCCCAGCAGATTCACCTCGCGAACACCTTGCTCCGCTAACTGTGCCACCTCGGCAATTACGTCATCAAAGGGACGGCTTACCTCTTCACCACGGGTATAAGGGACTACACAGAAGGTGCAGTACTTGGAGCAGCCCTCCATAATAGAAACAAAGGCACTGGGACCATCAGCACGCGGTGCCGGAAGGTGGTCAAACTTCTCAATCTCAGGAAACGAGACATCAACCACTTTCTCTTGCTTGGTCAATACCTTATTGATCATTTCAGGCAGGCGGTGCAGTGTTTGCGGGCCAAAGATCAAGTCGACATAGTGAGCGCGCTTACGAATCGCCTCCCCTTCCTGGCTGGCCACACACCCCCCTACACCGATGATGGTGTCAGGATTCTGCTCCTTCTGCTCACGCCACATCCCCAATTGAGAGAATACCTTCTCCTGCGCCTTTTCACGCACCGAGCAGGTATTCAACAGCAGAACATCCGCCTCTTCCGGAGTCTCTGCCAGAGTAATGCCGTGAGACTTCTCCAACAGATCCGCGATCTTGCTGGAGTCATAGTCATTCATTTGACAACCGAAGGTTTTGATAAACAGTTTACGCGCCATGAAACACCACAATAATTTAAAACCAAGTGAAACCATCCATTATAACATGGTTAATTCTTACTCAGCCAACCTTGTTGTGGTGTTTTAACGAATCTGACCTGTGCAATCTGCGTTACAGGCCAAATAAAGTGTCACCGGCTTGCAAAAGGATAATCGGTATAACCGTGCTCATCTCCGCCATAAAAGGTGTTGGGATCCGCCTCGTTTAGCGGTAAATCATGCTGATACCGGTACACCAGATCCGGATTGGCGATAAATGGCACACCAAACGCGACCAGATCACAGTGCCCGGCCTGAAGCGCCTGCTCAGCCTTGGCCTTATCATAGCCATTATTGGCCATATAAGTTCCTTGGTAACTGTCACGTAACACACGATAATCAACCCGGCTCTCTCTCCCTGTCATATCGCCTTCCAGCACATGCAGATAGGCAAGATCATATGCGTTTAATTGGGAAACAAAGTAACTGAAATGGCTTTGTGGATCGGAATCTGACATAGAATTAAAACGATTCTCAGGCGAGAGCCTGAGTCCCACTTGCTTGCTGGGTAACACCGCACACACCGCCTCAATCACCTCACAGAGAAAGCGCCCACGGTTCTCCACGGAACCACCATACAGATCATCTCGTTGATTAGAGCCATCACGCAGAAATTGATCAATCAGATACCCATTAGCGCCATGGAGCTCGATGCCATCGAAACCAGCCTGCAGTGCTCTCTTTGCCGCTTCTTGAAACTGCCCGACAATCACAGCAATCTCATCCACGCTCAATATTTTCGGCACCACAAAAGGCTTTGGTCCCTCATAGGTAAACGCCTCCCCTTCTGCAGCGATAGCCGATGGCGCGACCGGCGGCTGGCTATCAGGCAACAATGAGGGATGAGAGATGCGCCCACAATGCCATAGCTGAACAAAAATCCGCCCACCTTCGGCATGCACCGCATCGGTGACTCTCTTCCAGGCTGCCACCTGTAAGTCATTATAGAGCCCCGGCGTTGCGGGATAGCCAGCCGCTTCCGCTGAAATTTGCGTTGCTTCGGTAATAATCAACCCTGCAGTAGCACGCTGTTGATAGTAGGTGACATTCAAGTCATGGAGAGTGCGATTTTCATCAGCACGACTACGGGTCAACGGCGCCATCACCACACGATTTGCCAAGGAGATATCACCAACATTCAGCGGTGTAAAAAGCATTTCTTTCATATTTTTCGTCCCTTAACTGATATCAGAAATGATTATAAGATTGATGACATGTGGCAATCTCGCCTTAAACCACCATTTGTTCTCCACTTTCGTCCATCGTATTCCGAATTTCACTGGGTGTCATACCAAAACGCGCCTTGATTCGCTCGCCAAAACGAGACTGTGACTGATATCCCACCGCCTCAGCAATCCGCCCAATCGGCCATGAGGTTTCAAACAGCAGAGACAATCCGGTGCCCAATCGCACCTCCTCTAACAATTCCCGAAAGCTGGTTTGTTCCGCCTGCAAGCGCCTGCGCAAAGAGGATTCACTGGTTCTCAAGCGTACACAAAGATCATTCAGTTGCCAGGGGTGAGAAGGATCGCGAGTGAGTACCTGCACAACTCGCTTGCGCCAGCTCAACTCCCCCACACTAAGAAGATTCTCCACCACGCCCTGCTCCGCCAATAATAGCAATAGTTCCACCTGCCGATGCTGGTTTAAGGAAGGACTATTGGCAATCTGAGGCAAGAATGCCACCCACTGCAACAATCCCTGTGTCACCGTCTCATCTGCAGGCATATGCCAGATAGGCCTCCCCAACTCCCCCTGATAGTGCTTGCCGTATTGCTTACGGAAATGATCAACCGCACCAGGAGAAAAACGCACAGCAATTCCCAAATAGAGATCACTATGCTGCTCAGGAAAACTCCCTAGTTGTAGCGATACATCTGACGGCAATAGCAAAATCTCACCAGGCGACACCGAAAACTGCCGACTCTCCATCAGCGCCCTCTTTTCCCCTTTCACCACCATCATTAAAGTTGGCACAGTAAAAGGGATGTCATGGAGCTTCTGAGGCTGATGACAACGATAAATACTCATCCCATAAGGCTGAGGCGCTTCACAACGAGAAGTTGGCATTTCTCGCAAAGTATTTTGTAATTGCAAAAGTGATGGGGGCATCAGTCCATGATAAATGGATAAAATATCAATACAACACGTATAATCCCCATTATGAAAAACAGAAAAAAACAAATCAGCAATCAACTTCGTATTATCGGGGGTGAGTGGCGCGGAAGAAAGCTCCCCTTTGCCGATATAGAGGGTCTTCGCCCAACCCCAGACAGGGTGCGGGAAACCCTATTCAACTGGCTACAACCCTATATCATCGCTTCCCGTTGTCTGGACCTTTATGCTGGCAGCGGCGCACTGGGCCTGGAAGCACTCTCCCGCGGCGCTAATCACGTCACCATGCTGGACAACCAAAATAAGGTGACACGACAATTAAAAGAGAACGCCCAGCTACTAAAAACCCATAAGGCAGAAATCTTCTGTCAAAGCGCATTGGATTATCTGGCCCTTCCCTGCCGCCGCCCCTTTCAAATCGTTTTTGTCGATCCCCCTTATCGTAAAGACATAGTCAGACCAACCTGCCAACTGCTGGAGACCAATAACTGGCTAAGTGATGGCGCAATGATCTACCTTGAAGTAGAGACAGAGTTAACCACGCTCCCAATCCCTGATAACTGGAAGATCCTGCGTAGCAAACAAGCGGGCCAAGTCCGCTACCATCTCTTACAACGCCATGCCATAGAGGAAACCCCATGATTACCGCTGTCTACCCTGGCACCTTTGACCCAATCACTCACGGCCACAGAGACATTGCCAAACGCGCAGCCACTCTATTCGGCAAGGTGATTATCGCCATCGCCCACAACCCGAAGAAGTCACCGGTTTTTACGATTGATGAACGAATAAAAATGGCCCAAAGGGTATTTGCCGATACTGACAATATCGAGGTAAAAGCTTTTGATAATCTGCTAGTCCATTTTGCTCAGCAGCAAAATGCCAACGTCATTATCCGCGGATTACGCGCCGTTTCGGACTTTGATTATGAATTTCAATTAGCAGGCATGAATCGCAAACTGGCACCACATATTGAGACCGTATTCCTTACACCTTCAGAGCAATACACCTATATTTCCTCCAGTCTAGTCAGGGAAATTGCCGCAATGGGCGGAGATATTTCAGAATTTGTGGATCAGGATGTAGGTGCTGCACTTCGTGAACGTTTGCGGTAAAATCTCGCCTGCCCAATTACGATACCTTTTTCTCGGGGCCATCCAGCTATACTACATGCATGGCTAGCGGCCCGAATTGATCTCACATATGGGCACATAAAATTAAAGAATTTGTAGCGAGACACGCTACCGTTTACGATTTCGAATCATTTTTCACAGAGACTATGTAGGACAGAACCATGGCATTGATTATCACTGATGAATGCATCAACTGCGATGTATGCGAGCCTGAGTGCCCTAATGGCGCAATCTCACAGGGCGAAGAAATTTATGAGATCGACCCCAACCTGTGTACCGAGTGTGTAGGCCACTATGACACCCCTCAGTGTGTCGACGTCTGCCCCGTGGACTGCATCCCCAAGGATCCAAACCACGAAGAGAACGAAGAAGAGCTGATGGAGAAATATAAGCGCCTCACTGGCCAAGCATAATCCGCCAGGTCCGCTCTAACAGAAAGGCCCCAGCAGGGCCTCAGACTGCAGACAAAGCCCTAGCCGAAAGGCTGGGGCTTTTGTTTTAATGAGCATAAGTGAATTGGAGACGCTTATGCTCAAAGAGCCCGCCCCTCATCAGCACCGCCTTGAGATGGTGACACAGGAAGAATGAGTAC
>JBNKQQ010000008.1:0-1829 GCA_050295955.1 Thiohalomonadales bacterium | reverse complement strand
TTTGAGCTGATGGAAGACAAGTACTTCTGTTTGCCCATTTTCCTGAATGCCTTGCCATTTGGTGCTGACCGCCAGGCGATGAACGACTTGTTTCGATTCAAGACCATGGCGACACGGCATGTCATCCCTCTGTTGCCTTTGTTTGCGGATTGGAAAGGCACTGGCACGCCGGTGATTAACTTTGTTTCCCGTAATGGTCAGATCATGAGTGTGTCCCTTTATGACTCGGGCAGTAATTACAACTGTTGCATCGCGGCGCAATCGGGGTCGGGCAAGTCTTTCCTGGTGAACGAAATCATCTCCTCCTACCTATCAGAAGGAGGCCAATGCTGGGTAATTGATGTTGGCCGCTCTTATGAAAAGCTGTGTGAAGTCTATGACGGTGAGTTCTTACAGTTCGGGCGGGACAGTGGCATTTGCTTAAATCCGTTTGAAATCGTTGGGGACTATGACGAAGAAGCGGATGTGTTGGTTGGGTTATTGGCCGCAATGGCCGCACCCACGCAGTCATTAACCGATTTTCAGATGGCCAACCTAAAGCGTCAGACCCGTGAACTGTGGGAGAAAAAAGGTCGTGCCATGTTAGTTGATGATGTGGCAGAGGCTTTAAAAAATCATGAAGACCGACGTGTGCAAGACGTGGGTGAGCAGCTCTATCCGTTTACGACACAGGGCGAATATGGCCGCTTCTTTAATGGTCATAACAATATTCGCTTCAAAAACCGTTTCACCGTTCTGGAGTTAGAAGAGCTTAAGGGGCGTAAGCATCTACAACAAGTAGTGTTGCTTCAGCTTATCTACCAAATCCAACAAGAGATGTACTTAGGTGAGCGGGATCGTCGCAAGATTGTGTTCATTGACGAAGCCTGGGATCTGCTGACTCAAGGTGATGTCGGTAAGTTCATTGAGACGGGTTACCGTCGATTTCGAAAATATGGCGGCAGTGCTGTAACGGTAACGCAGTCGGTCAATGATTTGTATGACAGCCCTACAGGTAAAGCCATCGCTGAAAACTCGGCCAATATGTACCTGCTTGGCCAAAAAGCTGAAACCATCAACGCGCTCAAAAAAGAAGGCCGCTTGCCACTAGGTGAAGGCGGCTATGAATACCTGAAAACGGTTCATACCGTCACTGGTGTCTATTCCGAAATTTTCTTTATTACCGAAATGGGCACCGGGATTGGCCGCCTCATCGTCGATCCGTTTCACAAGCTGTTGTACTCGTCCCGTGCAGAAGATGTAAACGCGATTAAACAGTTAACGCGCAAAGGCCTTTCTGTTGCTGATGCCATCTCTCAGTTGTTGAAGGAGCGAGGCTATGAATAAGACCACGCTTTGGCCATTTATGGCCTCTATTACTTTGTCTATTGCTGGTAGCGGTTTAATGACCAGCTGGCTCTTAATGAAAACACTCGAACCCATCCACAGCCAGTTGGCGTTAAGTACGCCCATTGCAGTCGTCGATTTTGGGGCGGCGGTGCTGTCACTGGGCCCCAATGCCAGCGAACAAGACATCGAATCCAGGTTGCTTCAGACCAATCAGCAAATTGAAAAGTTAAAAGCAGCCGGTTTTATCGTATTGGATGCCCAAGCGGTGGTGGGTGCTGATGATTCCGTATTTGTGCCAGTAGGCTCAAAGGAGGTGTCTCATGCAGATACTCCGTAAAAGAATGCCTTGGCGGCCATATCTCATCCGTTTGACCATTCTTGCGTTAATCATGGCCTTGGTAGGCACCTACGCCATGATGCGCTACCGAATAGGTATTGATACCCAGCAAGAGCGCTGCCTGCCTGATACCACGGTGTATCTGATTGACCTATGGAATAAA
>JBNKQQ010000007.1:0-6381 GCA_050295955.1 Thiohalomonadales bacterium | reverse complement strand
CGTCGTTGTAAAATATCATTCCCGCCAATACAGAGTATGACCAGTTCTGGTTGATATTCATCAAGTACTTCTTCCAGACGCACTAAGGTTTTATCACTGGTCTCACCCGGTATCCCCGCATTGATGACTGGCCTTCCTGTTAATGTTTGCAGAATGGCAGGATAGCTCTGTGCGGCGTCGACACCTGTGCCATAGGTCAAACTATCGCCAAGCGCCAGGATGGTAGCCTCTGCAGAGAGCGGCTGTAGACGAGGGGTATCGCTACAGGCAGCCAGTAATAGCAACGTAGAGGCTAGGAGAAGCGTGTGAATTGAGCGTATGGCTTTATGAATTATCATTGTGATGAATTACCTTGGTATCGTGACCTTAATGTCACACCCTTTACCTGGAACACTCTCAATGGTGAGCTTACCGTGGTGTGCCTCAACAATCATTTTGCACAGGTAGAGACCAAGACCATAGCCACCGGTTTCACGTTGGCGTGCAGCATCTGCCCGATAAAATGGTTCACAGATGTGGGGAATATGCTGGGGGTCAATACCCGGGCCACTATCGCTCACAACAAGGGTTACACTGTTTTTATCATCGCTAATCGAGAGGTGGGGAGGCTGGTCTGTGGTGCTGTAGCGCAGTGCATTATCCAGCAGGTTTTTAATCAGTAGGCGGATGCGGGTTGCGTCGATATTAATGATCACTTCATCATGCCACTGGGTAATAATCTCTCTATCGGAAAAGTACTCATCTATCACTTTTTGTACCAGGGATGTCAGGTTTGACTGGGCTAGGTTAAGCGCTTTGTGACGATCGCGCAGTCGTTCACTCTCCAACAGCTCATTAATGATTGAGTCCATCTCATTTAATTCTTGTTGCAGCTCTTTGGCACTCTGTCGGTCCTCCAGCATTTCAGTGATGAGTTTGGCTCGAGTGACTGGAGTGCGTAGCTCGTGGCTGATTGCCAGTAATAGTTGCCGTTTGGCATCCAACATTTTTTGTATCTCGGTTGCCATCTCATTAATACTATTGGCTAGCGAGCCTAACTCATCTTTACGTTGTATTGTGAGGCGATAATCCAATTCACCCGCACCAATACGTTGAATGCCATCATTCAGCTGTTTAATAGGAGAAAATAGTAAACGGATCGCCTGATAAAGAAGCAGAAGCATCAGCAGGATAACCACAACAACTATCAGTTTACGCCATGCATCCCGTTTTTGCGGCACGGCCAGTACGAGATTGTAATCAGGATGGTGGGTAACAAGATATTCATATTGACGGTCATGGCCGATACTAAAGCGAATATCATCATGCTGGAAGGTACGCTTGAAACGTATCTCATCCAGAGTGATCATCTTGTCGCTGGTTGACCAGGGTTTGTCGCCAAGATAGTAGATCTCCAACCCCAGGCGATCTGCCAGCTGTTGTGCCTTTTGTTGTTGGGGCGGTGAGCCGAGATCATGCTTGAGATACTCCATATAGAGCTGTAGGTGAGGGCGAATGCCACTTTCAAAGTGGTCATTGAGTGCCCAACTTAAGGTGATTGCCAGGACAACGGCTGTAAGCAGCGCCATTGCCACAAAAAGCATGACCAGTTTTCCAGATAGAGTGTGTCGGCGCTTGCGGCAGAAACGAGTCATGCGCTACGTCCCACAAAACAGTAACCGCTGCCCCGTACGGTTTTGATAAAGTCATGGGGCTTGAGTTTCTGTCGTAATCGACTCACTAGAATGTCGACGGCACGCGTATAAAAGTCAATCTCTACCCCTTTCAGATGATTCAGGATTTCGTCACGACTGAAGGTTTTCCCTGGATGCTGAACAAACAGCGAAAGCAGTTGATATTCGCCACTGCTAAGGGAGAGAGTTTGATTATTCAGGTAAGCCTCACGAAGATCCAAATCCACTTTAAGGGGGCCGAATTGGCATAGCTGTGATGAGGTGTCCTGATTGTTGGTACGCTTCAATACGGTATTGATACGAGCGACCAACTCCCTGGGTTCAAAGGGCTTAGCCAAGTAGTCGTCAGCGCCTAACTCCAGGCCAACAATTCGATCCATCACTTCACCACGGGCAGTGAGCATGATAATGGGAATGGTGCTTTGCTTGCGAATCTCTTTACAGACAGCAAAGCCATCCATTTCAGGTAGCATGATATCCAGTATAACTAAATCAAAGTTTTTTTGGTTTAACAGCATTAGCCCTTCGCTAGGGCGTTGGGCGGACTCCAGGCTGATATCATAGCTTTGTAAAAAGCGCTCTAACAGTTCAGCTAAGCGCTCATCGTCATCAATAAGTAGTAGGTGAGGCATCGTCAACTCTTGCTTCTCATGGCTGGCCGGGAGAGTTCCCGGCCAATCAGCGTTTTCTCAGCATACCATGGAAAATTCAATGGAGGCAGAGACACGGGCGAGCTAATAGTTGGCCCAGATGTTGACGCTGATGGCTATCCAGGCTGTCGATGAACTCAACTAAGCCATCGATACACTGTTCACCCAGCAATTCAGCCTGGTTCAGCTGGGTTTGAAACAGATCCGCCGCACGCTCCCGATTAAATAAACCATGGCTTAGTAACGTGTGAAGCTCCTGCATGCCACGGCGGTGTTGATGGTGGTAATCCGCATCCGCCGCTACCATCCGAGCTTTAAGTTGTTCCAGCTTTTGCTGTTGTGAGTTATCCAATTTCAACTTTTGGCGGATACGAAATAACATAAATTTATGTGTGAGTTTTCTTAACATATTACCAACCCCAGCGATGGTGACGATGATGATCTTCCCTGAACTCTGCAAAGCGCTCACGCAGGGTCGCACGTTGCTCTTCTGTCAGGCTGTCGTAGAAATTTGCCGTAGCAGCAACGACTTTGGGGGCTTCATTATTAACCTTGCTGGTGTGTTCACTGACCAATCCAAGAATGCGGGCTTGATCCAGAGTGGGTTGGCTGAGTAGCTCATCAATCGTATTGTGGTGTTGCTCTCGTTTAGCCTCTGCCTCTTCAGCTAGAGATGTGACAATATTTGCCAGCTGTTTTAGGTTGGTGAGTTGCAGCTCAGTTAACTCCAACTCATCATCTATCTCCTCAACCACATAGGCAACCTTCTCTGCCGGGGTATAGTCGCGGTGTTTGCAGGCAGCCAGCCCCCCCACCATCAGGGTGGCAACTGTGACGCCGATAAGGACTTTACGAATAGCTTTCATGATATCTCCTCGTTATTTGCAGATTACGTAGATAATCATAGGAAAGTTATTGGCTGAATACCTTTCATTGCTGTAACGGTTTGTTTCAGTTTGTAACAGGCCGTGATTACATGGTGTGATATGATTGTGAAATCGGTGTATGGTGTTTTCACCGAGCTATATAACGATTTAAATATCATAAAAAAGGAGAGGGAATAATCATGCTAAGAGTGGCACTAATTGGTCTTTTTTCGCTGTTTTTATCGGCAAATGCCATTGCTAGCTGGGAGCTGCAAAACAGTGAGTCCAGTGTTAACTTTGTTTCCATTAAGAAAACCAAAGTGGGTGAGGTTAGTTACTTCCAGCAGCTAAGTGGTGATATTAGTCGCTCAGGGGGAATGAAGGTAGAGATTGACTTGGCAAGTGTTGAGTCACTTATCCCCATTCGAAATGAACGCCTGAAAATGATGCTATTTAATGTGGGAAAATATGCTGAGGCTGAAGTGACAGCTAAGCTGGATATGGGCAAGCTGGACAGTCTGCAAGTGGGGGAGACTTATAGTGAAACCATCCCATTCAAGCTATCGTTGCATGGTGTAGGCCATGAACTGGATGCAGAGGTGCGAGTGGTTAAGTTGTCGGATAACCGTCTGTTGGCCGTCTCTGTTAAGCCGATTATTATCAGTGCAGATGACTATGGTCTGGCCGAGGGGGTGAAAAAGCTCCGGGAGGTTGCGAAGCTAACGACTATTAGTACGGCGGTACCGGTCAATTTCAGCCTGATCTTCCAACGTCACTAATCCCACAAGCGTGTGTCTTTGTGCCGTTAGTTGCACAAAGACACTATCACTCTATTTGTTGGCAAAATAATCTTTGCTCAATTTAAAGACCACTGGGCTTAATAGCAGTAGGGCAATCAGGTTTGGGATTGCCATCAGTGCATTTAAGGTATCTGCCAATAGCCAGATGAAGCTGAGGTTAGCCGTGGCACCCAATGGAATGGCAATAATCCACAATACACGGAAGGGTAGAATCGCCTTAATCCCAAACAGATACTCGCAACAACGCTCCCCGTAAACTGCCCAGCCAAGAATTGTCGTGAAGGCAAAGACACTCAAGCCAAGGCTCACAATATAGCTACCAGCACCAGGAAGGGCGGTTTCAAAGGCCAAGGAGGAGAGGGCAGCTCCATTTTCACCTGAGGTCCATACCCCACTCAAAACGATCACCAGTCCAGTAATCGTACAGATAACCAGGGTATCGATAAACGTACCCAACATAGCGATGGTACCTTGGCGTACCGGGCTATCAGTTTTTGCTGCCGCGTGGGCAATTGGCGCGCTACCCAAGCCTGCCTCGTTAGAGAATATCCCTCGGGCTACACCCATCTGTATCGCCAGCATAACCGCTGCACCGGCAAATCCTCCTGTTGCCGCAGTAGGCGTAAAAGCTGACTCGATGATGGTCGCAAATGCTGCAGGCACCTCACCCAAATTCATTGTGATGATGAGCAGACCTGCCAATACGTAACTGATTGCCATCAATGGGACTAGCTTACCTGCCACCTTGGCAATCCGCTGAATGCCACCCAGCAAGACCAGCGCTGCTAATACCGCAATAACGATACCGGTAACCAGGGGGGGCGCGTTAAAGCTGCTCTGTAGAGCATCAGCGACCGAATTAGCCTGGATAGTATTGCCAATACCAAAACCCGCCATGGCACCGAAGATAGCGAAAGCGGTACCTAACCATGCCCAATGGGACTTCAGACCATTTTTGATGTAGTACATTGGGCCACCCACATGGTTGCCCTGTTCATCGGTCTCCCGGTAATGAACGGCTAATACGGCCTCAGAGTATTTGGTGGCCATGCCAACCAGTGCTGTACACCACATCCAAAGCAGCGCACCGGGGCCACCAATAAATACTGCCGTGGCGACACCCGCAATATTACCGGTACCAATGGTGGCGGAGAGGGAGGTCATCAAGGCGTTAAAGGCGCTAATATCCCCTTCGCCTTCACCTTTTCGTCCGAGCCAGAGCATCTTAAAACCATATCCAATATGACGAAGCGGCATAAAGCGCAGGCCAATCATTAGCCATAAGCCGGTGCCAAGGATCAGTATCAGCATCAACGGCCCCCAGACAATACCGTTGAGCTGCTTAATAAGATCTGTGATAAGTTCCATGAGTCTGCCTTTTTCTTATAATTATTTCGACTTTAACGGATTGCCTTATCGGATACCAGTAATGAAAGGTCCTAATTCATCAGGTAGACTGTGAACGAAAATAGAAAAGATAGACACGATGAGCCGTAAAACTTTTGATATTCATTGTACCGCATGCCCACGTCTAAGTGATTACCTGGTGGAACTTCGTCAGCAGTACCCTGATTACTATAACCTTCCGGTTGCGCCCTTTGGGGTGAAAAAGTCCCGTCTTCTCGTGGTTGGGCTTGCACCGGGCATGCATGGTGCCAATGCTAGCTCTCGCCCCTTCACAGGAGATCAATCTGGTGTCTTACTCTATGAGACCCTATATAAATTTGGTTTTGCTTCCCGGCCTAAATCCGAGTCAGCAAAGGATGGCTTGAAACTGATTCAATGCGTTATTACCAATGCGGTAAAATGCCTCCCACCACAAAACAAGCCAACGACAGCAGAAATCAAACAGTGCAATCACTATTTGCTAAACGAGATAAAACAGCTTCCCAAAGGCGCTGTGGTTGTTGCATTAGGTAGTATTGCCCATGAAGCTATCCTGCGGGCACTGGACTTGAAGAAAAAAGAGTTCAAGTTTGCCCATGGGGCAGAGCACGACTTAAAAAATGAACTGACCTTAATCGATTCTTACCACTGTAGCCGATATAACACGCAAACCAAACGCCTGACAGTAGAGATGTTTGAGGCTGTATTCAAAAGAGCAAAGGATAGAATCAAGTAACTAAAATACTCTGATAATCATCTAGCCGACTCCCCATCCTAGTGGTATTCGTTAAGTTGGGCAAAACGAAACCAGATGAGGAGCCAACTATGACACTGTATTGCGGAATAGACCTTCATAGCAACAATGGCGTTATTGTGATTATTGATGAGCAGGATAGGATGGTTTACAACAAACGACTACCCAATGACTTGGCGTGCATTCAAGCAGCCCTTAATCCCTTTCGAGATGAGCTTGAGGGCTGCGTTGTTGAGTCCACATATAACTGGT
>JBNKQQ010000006.1:0-54044 GCA_050295955.1 Thiohalomonadales bacterium | reverse complement strand
ACCAGTTATATGTGGACTCAACAACGCAGCCCTCAAGCTCATCTCGAAAGGGATTAAGGGCTGCTTGAATGCACGCCAAGTCATTGGGTAGTCGTTTGTTGTAAACCATCCTATCCTGCTCATCAATAATCACAATAACGCTATTGTTGCTATGAAGGTCTATTCCGCAATACAGTGTCATAGTTGGCTCCTCATCTGGTTTCGTTTTGCCCAACTTAACGAATACCACTAGGATGGGGAGTCGGCTAGATGATTATCAGAGGATCTGATCAATGGGTGACCCCATTGATTTTGACCCCATTGATTTGATATTGGCGTGCTCATGCCAATATGTCATTAATGAAGCTGGATGAAGCATTAAAGGATATTAATGCGGTATTAGGACTTACTCAGTACAATGCTTTAGCTTATGCATTAAAATCCAGAATATATTATCGGATGGATGATATCGCTAAGGCAAAAGAGGAATTAAGCATTGCGGTGTCGATTGACCCAAATCAGGATGAAGTAAAAAAAACAATAGAGCTTCTTAATTTTTCTAATTAACAAAAGGTTTGGATTTTCACAACTTAGCTTTGTGGGTTTTGTGAAAATCCGAGCGACGAATTTTACCGATCTCAGACAGCAATGATGGAGGGTGTTCAAAACTCTGTGTCAGTGGCTAATCACAGAGCCAATACTCTCAAAGTGAATCGCAAGCTGCGATAGTGTGAGGTTCCAGTTTTGTACAGGGTGCGTCCAGCGCTCGGATGCCTTGAGCATACCGGCAAAGCAAATACTAGGACACCCATCATTTAGAAATGGCTTTTTGAACCCGGGAGCTTGTGCTCTGATATCAAATGGTGGATGTCCACAAATACCCCGCAAATACCCTATCGCGACATGAAGGAGGCGACTCAGTTGCTAGAACTGCTCTTATTAGCTGTATCTGGAGATGAATTGGGTATACCTCATTTGTTAAGTCCTTCTCAAATAGCGGATTATCACCATGAAGTATTTGCCAGTCATAGTATATCACCCCATGTATTCGGAGGGACTATAGGGATACCGACAATGCATTTAGGCACATTGTCGGTAAGTCCAAACTCCTACAGTAACCTTTGGTGTAATGGATGTGATGTAAAATGAAAGTAATTTTTCTATTAATTTTAGTTGCCTCTGTTATGTTGGGCGGGTGTGATGCATCTAATTCATTCAAAGAGTTTCGGTCAAATAATGTGCTGTTACATCTTCCTAGTGAATATATCTTGCCAAATTTTCCTGGTTCGGTTGTGGCTCTTGATGTTGGAGATAGTAGTCGAGGTATCTCTATGAAAATTCCCATAAGTGATTTAGATCTAGGTTATGTAGATCAGAAAAAAGAAGATTTTTTTATTGTTTCACTCTATGTAGATGAGCAGCTATCTATAGAAAAGTATGTTCCTAATAATGTAGTGAATGCTTGGTTAGGGGAAGAAAAATATCAAGATAGAATTATTGAGTATGACGATCGTGTCTCACTTTATCGTGTATATTTGAAGGCTGCTTATCCTAAATATTGGCATTATTTTAATGAAGAACCTCGTAGAGCAACGGGGATAACGGATATTGATTTACAATGGGTTTCAGACTGTATAGTTAGTCCTGTGGAGGAAGAAAGTAAAAATTTATCTAACGTAAGGTATAAGGCATATTTTATGTATGCTGATATCCTAATTTCGTGGAGTTTTTCTGGTAACCATATAAAGAACATTAGCTCAAGTAAGGAATTATTGTTGAAGAAAATAGATCAATGGCAATCAAAGGAGGTAGAGTAGTTTTGTGGGTTTTGTGGAAATCCGAGCGACGAATTTTACCGATCTCAGACAGCAATGATGATTTCAAGTCATTCTTCCCCTCTTTGATTATGGCACACACTAGAGTCACTTCTAGTGTTAAGGTTTTTTAAGTATTGAAGTACAGCGCTATATCAGCATGCCGGACATAGCATAGCGTTTTCATCGTTTTAGAACTCCTGTTTCCCCCCAAATGTTAATTTTTGACAAATATTAACAAAATCATTTTACACCATACTTTTTTTGTACTTTATTTGGAGTATATCCGTGTCTGATTGAGGTGGGTTGCCCGGTGCGATGGGGGATTGCGACAAGTAGTGTCAGTGGTAGGGCCATTTGTAATGTAGTCATTGTTATGCGATGGCTTTTGCTTCTATTTTTTCTTTTTACTTCAATTGGTTGTGGTCAGTCTGTAGAGGAGCCTCTAAGAATCGTCAGCAGCCCTTGGCCTGGTTATGAACCCCTCTATCTGGCTCGTGATCTGGGCTACCTAAAACAGAGAAATATCAAGCTCATAGAGCTGCCAAGTAGCAATGTGACCTATGAGGCATTTCGCAATGGCTCTGCGGATGTGGCAACCCTGACTTTTGATGAGACGGCAACTTTACTGGCACAGGGCCGGCATTTACGCATTCTTGCGGTGATGGATGTCTCAAATGGTGGTGATGCGGTAGTTGTTCGCCCGGAGATTACATCGCTTTCAGAGCTTAAAGGGAAGCGCATCACGATGGTGAATATCCCTTTAGGGGCCTATTTATTACAGCGTATGTTGGACAGTGCCGGATTGACGGCAGACGAGGTATTGTTGAGTACTTCGCCTGAGGATAAGCATTTAAGGCTATATCAGGAGCAAAAAATCGATGCTGCTGTTACGTTTGAGCCTTATAAATCAAAGCTGATTGAAGAGGGGGCTCATGTATTATTTGATAGTAGCATGATGCCTAATGAAATCTTTGACCTGTTGGTGGTCAATGATAAGGCTTTCCGTAAGCACCGTGAAGCGCTATGTGATTTGGTGATGCAGTGGAACCGTGCCATTGAGTATGTTTATCAATATCCGGAGGATGCAGCAAAAAGAATGGCGGGGCGTTTGGCTATGACACCCGATGCTTTTTTGAAGGCAATGTCAGGGCTCTATTATCCAACGCCAGAAGAGAATTATATCATGCTAGGTGGTGATTCACCTCGTTTGATTCATGATGTGAAAAATGCAATGGATATCATGGTTAAGGAGGGAATGCTAATTAAGGAGGTTGATATTGCCAGTGCAATAGATCCCTCTTTTCAAGAGTGTTTATAATCATGCGCATCTCGGTATTGATACCTTTGATTATTATCTTATCGGCATTGATTAGTAGTGGCCTTCTTTATGTGGATGAGATGAATAATGCAAGTCGAGTTATCAAAGAGCAGGGTATTCGTAACCTGAATATTACCATGTCTCATTTGCAAAATATGTTGCATACTCAGCTTGGTAATGGCGATATAGAGGATGCTAAGCTCAGTCTTTCTACAACTGCTTTGCTCCCTGGTATTGATGTGCTTTTTCTCATTGATGATAGAAACCAAATACATTTGGCAAATCATTATGATTGGGAAGGAAGGTCAGGCCATATTTTTGAACCGTTTAAACCCATTTATGCCAGCCAGGTAGGGATTAATCAGCGAAGTAAACTTATCGTTGATGACGAAAGTAGTACTATCTATGGTTATTACCCTATTGCCTCTCATTTTTCTGCTGATGCCAGTGAAGAGGTCAGGGTGTTATTTGTTGTGTATGATTTTTCAACGTTGCTTGCGGAAGCTCAGCAAGGTGCTATTGATGAAGCGATCTATTTTGCTGGTATTATGATTTCTTTATCCGCGATAGTTGCCTGGTTGCTTCATCAGTTGGTTTCCAAGCAGGTATTGGCATTGGCATCGGCTTCCAGGGAATTTGCTAAAGGTAACTGTGATGTGGGGATTAGATGTCGGGGATATGGTGAATTAGCAGAATTGGCTAACGCCTTTAATCAAATGTTGACTTCACGTAAGGAGGCATTTTCTGCATTAAGTGCAGAACAGGAGCGTATTCAGTATATGCTTCAATCCAGTCCAGTTGCTGTGTGTATTGTCACGAATAATGGTCATCATCTGGTATTTGCTAATCAATGCTATTGTGAATTGATTAATATTACTCAGGATGAGTTAGATAGTGTTGACCCAAGACTATTTTATCGTGATCATCAGGACTGTGATGAGATCATTAGTTATCTTTCCAGCGGCAGAAATATTCTGAACCGCTTGCTTCCAATGGAGATACCTGACTTAGGTGAGAAGTGGGTAATGGCATCTTTCCTCCATACCGAGTTTCAGGGAGAGGGAGCCATTTTAGTTTGGTTATATGATATCACTGAGAGAAAGCAGCTTGAAGATCAGATGTTATTAGCCAACACCGTTTTTTATCAGACCCGAGAGGCTATTCTTGTAACAGATCATAACAATAATATTATTTCAGTCAATCGTGCATTTACCAATGTGACAGGTTATCGATTTGATGAAGTGGTGGGGAAGAATCCTAGTATTCTCTCTTCAGGTAGGCATGATAAACATTTCTATCAGAAGATGTATCATGATTTAGAAAAGTTTGGTTATTGGCAAGGGCAGATTTGGGATAGACGGAAGAATGGTGAAATTTATCCAAAATGGTTAAGTATCTCTGTTACCCGTGACGAAAATAATAATTTTAAAAACCATATTGCCATTTTTAATGATATTACAGAGCGTATTGAGGCGCAGGAAAAGATAGAATATCTAGCGCAACATGATCCCTTGACGGGGTTGCCAAATCGAGTGCTACTACAAGATCGCTTTAATCATGCCGCTATTGCTGCTGAGCGCTACCATAGTCGTATGGCAATGTTGTTTCTTGATTTAGATAATTTTAAACAAATTAACGATAATTTAGGCCACGAGATAGGAGATCAATTGCTTAAGCAGATTGCTGATCGGTTGAAGTCTAGTGTGCGTGCCAATGATACAATATGTCGCCAGGGGGGGGATGAGTTTATTATTCTTCTTCAGGATGTAAAAGAGCAGTACACTATTGCTTCGGTTGCACAAAAAATTCTAGATAAGGTGGCTGAACCTTATCATTTTTTAGATCATGATGTTTCTACTTCATTTAGTATTGGTATTAGCCTATTTCCCTCAGATGGTACGGAATTTAGTGTGTTACAAAATAAGGCTGATACAGCGATGTATCATGCGAAGGAGAGTGGTAGAAATACTTATCGCTTTTATACGGAGAAGATGGATCTGGATACGCTAGCTCGTTTTCAGATGATGAACCATCTTCGTGAAGCGGTTCGTAATAATGATTTCTATCTTCATTATCAGCCTCAAATTGATATTCTAAGTGGTGAAGTTGTTGGTGTAGAGGCGCTGATTCGCTGGTGTCATGTAGAACAAGGTTGTGTCAGTCCTGGACACTTTATTCCTGCGGCAGAAGAGAGTGGCTTGATTATTCCTATCGGGCGATGGGTGATGGAGGAAGCGTGTCGTCAGGCAAAGCGATGGCATGATAGTGGATTACCAAAATTTTCAGTTGCAGTTAATCTCTCTTCTTTACAGTTTAAGCGAGGTAATATCTTTGAGATGGTCTATCAGGTACTGATGGAAACGGGACTGGATCCTCAATACCTTGAGCTGGAACTCACAGAGTCTATTCTGTTGGAAGATACGGATGAGGTTGTGCAGACCATACAAAAGCTAAAGCACTTAGGTGTTATTCTCTCTATTGATGATTTTGGTACAGGCTATTCCAGTATGGCTTATTTGAAAAAACTGAAATTGGATAAATTAAAAATCGATCAAAGTTTTGTCCGGGATATTCACGAGGATATGGAGGATTCTGCGATTGTGAAAGCGATTATCCAGCTGGGTAAAAGTTTACAGTTAGAGGTAATTGCTGAAGGGGTTGAGAGTGCTGAACAATTGGCATTTTTAAAAGCACATGGTTGTCATCAAGCTCAGGGTTATTTCATTGCTCATCCGGTATCAAGTGAAGAGATCGAAGCCTTTATCCGGTCACGAAATATTCCATTGAGGCCAGTCAGTAGTTTGCTCTCTTAAGTGAATCAACCTCAGCCAGTTTCATGGCTGAGGTTGAAAGTTAGTTTAACGTTGATCAATATTTAACAGCCGCGTTTTGGGTGGCATTTAGGGTTAGTGCCGCCACTGCTGCTGTCTGTTACAGTCACTTCTCCCCAATTACTCCATGTGGAGCTGCCTAGTGCATTGATGGCACGTACCCGATAGCGGAAGGTACCAGCACCACTATTATCGATGAAGGAAGTAATGTCTCTACCCACTGAGCCGACGAGTTGCAGATTACGCCATTGACCATTTTTCGGATGCAGGCTCTCCTGCTCAATCTCAAATTGGGTTTCATTATCGCTGTTATCTTGCCAGTTGATGGTGGCTGTACCATCTGTTCCATCGATTGCGATAACACTACTTGGTGCTTGTGGGGGTTGAGGTTGTGCATAAGTGGTTGCAACAGCTTCATTAGAGAGACTCTCACCAATGATGTTGAAGGCACGTACACGATAGGTATAGGTGGTTGAGCCTGTTAAACCTGTTAAACCACTATCACTGTATTGGCTACTGTTGGCAGGCAGTGTGGCAACTTCACTCCAATTGCTTAAGCCCTGTTTGCGGTCAATACGATAGCCACTTTCATTGTCTGCATTATCTGACCAGCTCAGTAGCACTTGAGAGTCGCTTTGCGTCTGCGCTGTTAAGTTGCTGGGTGCGATAGGTGCAGTAGTGGGTGGACTGGTAGGCGTAACCGTGCCGGAAATGAAATACTGCCCCAGACTACCGTAATCTGAATAGGGTGTAGTGCTGTTACCCATACCGGTTATTGCCAGATAGTAGTCACCTGCCGGTAGTGTGGTTGAGATGGTGGCATAGCTGTCATCAAGCAGATCGCTGTTTGCGATGACTGTACCATTGATATCGGTGAGAGTTGCTTGAATATCCAAGTTACCACCACGTTTACTGGTACGGGTAAAGGCAGTCCAAGCAGGGGTGACCGTTAGCTCAACAGCGCCGTCACCAATCGCTAATAAGAAGAGATCGATATCAGAAGCGTTTTCGATGATCCCTTTATTATCTGTTGAAGGTGTTGGGCCATTTTCCGTTTCTGGGTTGGTAGCATTGATAGCGCCATTGATATCAATGAGCAGTGGGGTAGCTGTGGAGATACTCTCTCCATGGTCATCACTGCGCAAGGTGAGTTTGCTAGCGATAATTGCCAGGTCGTCCTGTGTATTATTGGCATAGTCGTACTCGCCTTTACTCCACTGGGTCAACTCATTGTAGTAGCCAACACCCATGATAGGCGCCCATGAGATATAACCGCTGCCATGGCCAGTGTAATAGCTTTCATTATAAGGATCGCTGCGGCCATCATGGCTTAAGCCAAGGTTATGTCCCATTTCGTGGCTAGCGGCTTCGGAAACATAGACGGGGTTGCCAGAGCCCAGTCTGTTGAAATAGACCAGGGCAGGTGAGTAGTAATCATAATTACTACGTCCCCATACGCCGATGTAGGCGATACCTCCAGCTGTTGGGTGTGGCATTGCATTGCCATATGCATCGTAGTTTTCTGTGATCAGGATGCGACCGACATTTGGTCCAAAACTGATGGGTTCTTCGGTTGTGACATCGACGTCAAAGGGAGCATAGTCTTCTGAAACCCGGTGCCAGATCTCATGGATGCGGCTCAATTCATCGGCACTAAAAAGGCTTGGATCGCTATCTATATTAAAAGGCTTTGCATAAAGTGTGGTTGTACCTGTGCTGCCATTCCAGGCGGTATTGGTCAGGATATGTCCGTCAAAGTCTAAATATATAGTGTTGTTGCTCTGAGGCTTGCTGTGCAGTGTGAAGGCATTGGTTGCTGTAATATTCTCAACTGTTGGGGCGGTGCTGCTTTGTACATCTGCTTCTTCAATGACGGGTTGAGGGTCGACGTATAGTACGCCACCTTCGTTATCAAAGTGGAGGAAGTCTAGGTCCTCTTGAGGAATTTCAAAGCGCTGCATCCACTCTAGCGCTCGCTGTTGTGCAGCAGGTGGTAGGCTTTCCAGTCGGGATTTTGCTCGTCCAGGAGGCAGGTCATCGATGTTAAGTGGGGCACCTACGCCGAAGATTTTTCCATTGTCGCCAGGGGCGGCACTAAGGGTTGTGGGGAGAATCACTGAGCCAATCGCCAGAGAGAAAAGCGTGGCTTTTACTGCATTTTTCATTTTCATCTAGGGCCTCTGTATCTGGTGGTGGGCAATGTTATGCCGATAGAGGAACAATTTCCAGTTTGCTCCATGAATTGTTCCCATTAACGACCATGATTGATGGCTTTGTAGAGGGGGAGAGCACTTACTAGCCGAAAGTGTGAGTCGTATCACGCTAGTAGAAGGTAGATTGTGACTGACATCACAAGATTGTAGGGGATGGAAATTTTTCCTGGCCGATCTATGCTTATTTTTGGTGGTTGTTAATACTCAGGATTTCCTAAAGAGGGATAAATAGTGCTAAAGAAAATTTTCTGTGTAAGCGTATGTCTGTTGCTGCTAGTAGGGTGCACCACTATACCCAATACACAATATTCTGCTCAGGTCATATTAGGTGAAGAGAGTGATTTGATCGGACTCTACTCCTGGCCCAATAATGATTCGGGCGAATCTTTATCCGATACGATTAAGCATTACATCAAACAAACAACACAGCGGGATGGTTTGAGCGATGTCACTGTGATAATGGATGCTCCAGCCGGTGGGGTATACAGTGCCAAGCTTTATAGTGATTCTCCGGATGTGGAGGGTTATGTGGTACGCATTCCTCAGTTTCTGAATACCGGGAAGCTGGGTTATGCCGGTGCTCAGGCGTTGATGAAAACACCTATCTGGCAACAGGGGTGGCGATTCTTTTTGCCACTGGGTTTAGCAATGGATAATCAGCTATCGGTACAGTTGCTGCATTTTCCACCAGATTATTCACTCACTGATCAGGACTATCTTGGTTCAGCCACCAGCAACCGTTGGGAGTCTCTGTTGGAGGTTAATGGTGTACAAAGTGATAACGTGACCCTTTACGAAACGATTGTGGATATTGCGCCTATTGCTGCACCAGCGAGTGCGGGAAGTCAACTTTCTGGTACCTATTCTTACTTTGCTGATTATGCACATCAGATGCTGGATAATCTGGCAGGTCCTAAACAGAGCGGTGCGCATATTGGGCGACCGATTGTGGCATATGGTTCACCTGTGCGTAGTTGGGTTCAGGAACAGTATGGTGTCAGCCTGACTGTATTGGGTACGGGTTATATCAATTTAAGCAATGGTGTGATGTCTTCTATTTTGGGGGCCAATCATCCCAGCTATTTTTGGTATGCCGCAGAACAGAGCTGTGATGATGGCTGGGATGTCATGCAGCAGGACTTGATTGCTGCGCGGTGGCAGATGCTAATGGGAGAATCTCCTTCCAGTGCCCCCAAGGCGGTATTGGCAGATTCAACCAGCTATTGGGGTGAAGCGCGTTATCCCGAAATTTGTCAGTTAGTACGTGAGCAATCATCGGATTGTAAGACTAAACCGATGAAGAACTGTCCTAGCAATTAATCATCCTTCATTGTTACTCGGCACTGGGTGGCCCGTGCCGAGTTTTTATTCACTTCATCACTTCTCTTAATCTTAGTTTGCTTCAAACCGCACTTTAATCTTTTATTAATTTTATAAATAGACTGTAAAAATAGGCCTTAGAAAGGGGTTCTAAAAACTGCAATCTAAATTTCATCGGACTGTCAATTTACCTCGTTAAGGTGCTCGACATTATTTAACTCAGTCGTGTGGAGAGGTATCTATGAAAGCGGTAAAACTCATCATTGCCAGTGCAGTTTCTTTGGCGGTTGCTGGAATGGCTTATAGCAACGATAGTGTGATTCCAGAGCATCAAATGAATAACCCATGGTTTGTGGCTGGCGAAGCTTCTGCTAATGCTAAGCCTGAGTTGGCTGGTTATGGCAAAGGTCACAACAAAGCGAAGAATGTGATTCTCTTTGTTGGTGATGGTATGGGAATTTCGACAGTGACTGCGGCGCGTATTTTGGAAGGTCAAATGAAAGGGATGTCAGGCGAGGAGAATAGCCTGAGTTTTGAGATGTTCCCTTTCACGGGTATGGCCAAAACCTACAACGTGGATGCACAGACACCCGATTCAGCGGGTACGATGACGGCGATGATGTCTGGTGTAAAGACTGATGCCGGTGTCATCGGTGTGGACGAAGATATTGTACGTGGTGATTGCAGCACCGTAGAGGGCAATGAGCTGGTCACAGCATTGGAATTAGCTGAGCTGGCAGGTAAGTCTACCGGTATCGTCTCGACGGCACGTATTACCCATGCAACACCTGCGGCGACTTACGCTAAGTCAGCGGATCGTAACTGGGAAGATAATTCTGATATGCCCGCGGCAGCCATCGAAGCAGGTTGTGTGGATATCGCTGCACAATTGGTTGGCTTTGAAGAGAACCTGAAAGCGCGTTACCCAAAAGCTGACAACATTAACGGTATTGAAGTGGTAATGGGGGGTGGCCGTCGTCACTTCCTGCCTAAGGATCCTGCTTTTAATAGCCCTGATGCAATGAGTGCGACAGAGGGCGATCGTACTGATGGCCGCAATCTGGTGACTGAGTGGCAGAGTGCTTATCCTGCCGGTGAGTATGTTTATGATCAAGCGGGTTTTGATGCAATCGATGCAGAGAGTGCAGAACGTGTGTTTGGCCTGTTTAATGAGTCACACATGCAGTATGAAGCCGATCGTCATAACGATATTTCGGGTGAACCATCCTTGAGTGAGATGACGGCTAAGGCAGTCGATATTCTGGATAACAACAAAGAGGGATATTTCCTGATGGTTGAAGCAGGTCGTATTGACCACGGCCACCATGCAGGCAGTGCTTACAACGCGCTGACTGATACCATTGAGTTCTCCAAGGCGGTTAAAGCTGCTGTTGAATCAGTGGATATGAGTGAGACGCTGATTATTGTCACTGCTGACCACAGCCATGTATTTACTATTGCTGGCTATCCTAAACGCGGTAACCCAATTCTGGGTAAAGTGGTTGCAGTGGGTCAAACTGAGCCAGCATTGGCGGCTGATGGTATGCCATACACCACGCTTGGTTATACCAATGGCAAAGGCTTCCGTGACTTGGGTAATGAGACCGATGCCGATGCGGGTTATAGTTTGCCAAATGCCAACGGCCGTGTTGATCTGATGGCGATCAATACTGAAGCACCAGGCTTCCACCAAGAGTCTTTGGTTCCTCTCTCTTCTGAAACCCATGCCGGTGAAGATGTGGCAATCTATGGCAGTGGTCCAGGTGCACATAAAGTGGGTGGTATCAATGAACAGAGCGTGATTTTCCATATCATCAATAATGCGGCTGATTTGGATAAAAAGGCTTCATCTGAAATGTAACAGAGGTATTTTTTGGTGAGGGGTGATGCCCCTCACCAAACAACTGCTGGTTTTATTTGAGTGATTTGTGTCAGAGCATTCAAGTAAATGCAGCAAAACATAATTTAAAAGAAGGTAGCGTTATGATCCGTTGGTGGGTATTTCCTATGGTGCTGATGAGCTCAGCAGCCTATGCAGAGTGTACAGTTGATGACAAGGTGTTGGCGGCTAATTATCAGATTGAGTCTGGTGATGGTCGTGTCATGCATCAACAGACGATGACCCTGTGGCGTAATCATAACCAAGTGGCTCATGAATATTCTGATAGCCATATTACTGAACTATGGGAGCGTCTAAGCAATGGAATGTTGCGCCTGGAGCGGCACTTTGATGAGTATCAACGTGGCATCGAGTATCACCCTTTAGAGATTAATGCAGGGAAGGGGGCGTATGACTGGGATGTGAAGTCTCAGCTCATTTCAGATCAATTGCTTGCACATATGACAAAGGGTACAGAATCCGGCAAGGGTTGTGATTATGTTGAAGTGTATTCACTTCAGAACGCAGATAAAACGGTGATGCTGGAGTGGATGCCACATCAACGGCTGATTAAATCCTATCGTGAAGAGTCTGACCATAGGGTCATTCAGTGGCGACTGTCATCAACAGAATATGATGAAAAAAAGGTCTCACAAGCTTTTATTGAGCGTGCTCATTACTCTACTACTGATTATGCGGATATTGGTGATAATGAGTCTGATCCCTTTCTATTGAAAATGATCAATCTTGGTCATGTGGAGCATGGCGCTTCTGGTTTTTATGATGCCTCAGGCCATCCATTGCAAGGACATGATTCCCACACACATTAAAGCCTGAAAACAGGCTCTAATGGTGAATGAATTCAGAAGAGATCTGTTACTTTTCTTTCGCCGCTTGGGGGTCTGCTGTAATCGGACGATAGATCTCGATACGATCCCCATCATTAATGACCGTATCCAGTTTTTTCACCTTGCCAAAGATGCCTACTTTGGTTGTGGTGATATCCACATGGGGAAACTTACGTCCCAGATCAGACTTGGCGATAGCCTGCTCAACGGTACTCTCTTCTGGCAGGCTGAGTTTTTGTAGTAACTGCTTGTCACCTTCTACATAGACAACAGTAACGTTCATGGTTGCCTCCTATAATATTTCGATTGGGTGTCAACTAGGCTTCTGCAACAGGTTCCGGTGTGATAGGAACAGGTTCAGGTTTCTTTGGACGCTCTTTAATCTTCTGATCAATCTTCTGCTTTGCTGCCAGGATGAAGCCTAGTGCGATGAACCCACCAGCAGGTAGAATCATCAGTAGCATCCCTTTATATTCAGGAATCAGGGTCATCTCCAGGAACGCAAAATTTTCACCTAAGAGTTGTGGTGCATTGGCAAACAGAGTGCCGCTGCCAAGAATTTCACGGAAAGCACCCAGCAGTACCAGCGTGATGGTAAAGCCGATACCCATCATCAATCCATCAAATACCGCTGGCCGGATAGGGTGTTTGGATGCGTAGGATTCCGCGCGTCCCAGAATGGCACAGTTGGTAACAATCAAGGGAATAAACAGTCCCAGTACCTTATGCAGCTCATGCATATAGGCGTTCATGTACATATCTACCAGAGTCACTACACTGGCGATCAGAAGAATAAAGATCGGGATACGTACTTCAGGTGAAATCATCTCGCGGAACATCGAGATAACCAGTGCGGCAGTGACCATAACGAAGGTAGAGGCGATGCCCATACCCAAACCATTGGTAGCTGTACTGGTAACGGCCAGCAGGGGACAAAGTGCCAGCATTTGGCTGAATACCACATTGTTATCCCAGATTCCCTCACGGCTGATGTGGCCGTAATCATATTTGTTTTCTGAATCACTCATTTGCTTGTCTCCTCTTCGGTGAAGCTCACCTCGGAAGGTTCTACGGTTAACAGTTTCTGCTTGTTATCCTGGAACAGCTCCAATCCCTCTTTGATGGCACCTACCACCGCACGAGGTGTAATCGTGGCGCCGGTCCATTGATCAAAATGGCCACCATCCTTTTTTACTTTCCACTTTTCAATGGGTGGGTTGCCGAGGGAAAGGCCATTAAAGTCATAGATCCAATCATCCTTGGCTGTCTCCATCTTATCTCCCAGGCCAGGTGTTTCTGTGTGGGAGACGACGCGTACGCCAATAATTTTTCCGCTGCTTTCGACACCCATAATCAAGGTGACATCACCGCTGTAACCCGCTTTAACCACCTCGTAGGCAAGAGCAACGACTTGCTGACCTTTCATGGCGCGATAGATCATCTTCTCTTTATCACCATCTTGAACTGTCAGGGTGTTTTCCAGCAGATTGTTGTCATACATCTCTGCCGGGATAACCTGCTGCAGGGAGGCTTGAAGGTCTTCTGCTTTACGCAACTCGATATCCGCGTGGGTATCAATATTCCCTAATACCAATGCCGCCCCTGCCAGGCAGGCCATGCCACCCAACAATCCTGTCTGGTAACCAATACGATCTAGGTAACTCGGGCGCTTGTTGGTGCTGGTACTGGTACTCACGACTCTGACTCCTGCTGTTTATCTTTGGGGTACTGCAATGGTTTACCTTTGCTGTCACGACCATAGATGCGTGGACGACAGTAGTGGTCGATCAAGGGTGTCATGGAGTTCATGATGACGACGGCAAAAGCAACCCCTTCAGGGAAGCCTCCCCAGGTGCGAATCAGATAGGTGAGTAGTCCACAGCCAGCACCAAAAATTAATTTACCTAGTGCAGAGTTAGGTGAGGTAACTAAGTCTGTCGCAATAAAGAATGCACCCAGTAGCACGCCACCAGAGAGCACATGGTAGATAGCACCTGGAAAGTGATCAGGGTCTACAGCATGGAATAGCAGGCTGATAACAGCGACGGTACCGATCATCGCAACGGGAATATGCCAGCTGATAATACGCATTGCTATCAGGTAGAGGCCGCCTAGCAGAATCAGCAAGGCAGAGGTTTCACCGAGGCTGCCATTACTAAAGCCCAGCAGGTAATCCATGGTGGCATAACCGTTGGGCAGGGCTTCTGCAACGGTGTGGCCGATGGTGCCTTCAGTTTTCACATGGCCCAGTATCGAAGCGCTGGTAACGCTATCAATATTGGCACCAGCAAAGGTGATGGATAATGCTTCCATAAAGCCAGGGCTTGTTGCTGAGCCGAAAGGGGCGGGATTGGCCCAAGTGGTCATCTCCAAAGGGAAGGAGATCAGTAGAGCAACGCGTGACAGCATGGCAGGATTGAAGACATTTTGTCCCAGGCCACCGAAGATATGTTTGCCGATGACAATGGCGATGAAGCTACCTAATACGCAAAGCCACCAGGGAGCCCATGGGGGCAGGGTAAGGGCTAGCAGTAGGCCGGTGAGCATCGCTGAGCCGTCAGTGGCATAGGGACGAATGGGTTTGCCCGCCAGCCATAATGAGCCCAGCTCAAATAGCCAAGCGCTGAGGACACAGAGTAGTAGGGTGAACAGTGCTGGCCAACCAAACAGGTAAACACCAAAGGCAGTAGCTGGCATCAAGGCCAGGATAACATGGTGCATGACACCACTAACATTGCGCTGGGCACGGGTGTGTGGTCCGCTGATGGGGGTGATAATACTCATGCTTGGGCCCCTTCATTTTGTGCAGCTTCTTCAGCAGCCTTCTTAGCCGCCTCCTCTGCTTTTTTACGTTCTCGTTCTGCTTTCTGACGAGCCATCTTCTCTTTCTTCTCCTGCTCTTCTTTCTCTAGGCGCAGGGTGCGCGCCTCGGCCAGTACCTTAGTCTGTTCATTCTTACGCTGTTCAGCCATGGCGTGGGCATGTAATCCTTTGGCGTAGTTGAAGTACTGCACCAGTGGGATATTAGAGGGACAGACATAGGAGCAGGAACCACAGGAGATGCAGTCCATTAAGCCAAATTCCATGGTGCCGTCCAGATCATTGTGCTTGGCACGGGCCGCCATCTCCAGAGGAAGCAGGCCACAAGGACAGGCTGAGACACAGCTACCACAGCGGATGCAAGGCATTGGTTCCTGAATGGTGACTTCTGATTCATCCAGAGCAATTACCCCGTTACTACCCTTAACAATCGGTACATCAGTGCTGGGCATGGCTTGGCCCATCATAGGGCCACCCATCAAAATACGGTCATAGGAACCCGGTGTGACGCCGCAAAATGCCAGTAGCTCACTGATGGGAGTACCAATAGCCACCCGCAGATTTTTCGGTGCAAGGGTAGCGCCGCCACTCACCGTGACAATACGTGAGGTGAGTGGTTCACCAAAGCGTAGCGCGCGATGAACTGCATAAGCAGTACCTACGTTATGTACTACTACGCCGAGGTCTGCCGGACGTTGTCCAGCAGGGATCTCTTTGCCGGTCAGGGTTTGGATCATGTGCTTTTCTGAACCCATTGGATAGCGGCTGGGGATGCTGACTACCTGGACAAAGCGGTAAGGTTTGGCAGCAATGCGCATGGCTGCTAAAGCTTCGGGCTTGTTATCTTCGATCGCTACCATTGCCTCGATGGAGCGGAGCGCATGTAGCATGATGCGAATACCATCGACAATCTCTTCAGCGTGTTCGCGCATCAGGCGATCATCAGCCGTGAGATAGGGCTCACATTCACCGCCGTTGATAATTAGGGTGTGGATGTCTGCCTGGGGGTTAAGCTTGATCGCGGAGGGAAAGGTCGCGCCACCCATACCCACGATCCCTGCAGCACCGACCCGTGCCGCAATCTCTTCACTGCTGAGGAGGAAGGGGTTGATCTCTTCGCCGTCGGATTGCGTCTTATCCAGGCCGTCACTCTCCAGCGTAATAGTACTCACTGGAAGTCCGGACGGGTGGGGAGCCGTGTGCTCGCCAATCGCGACAATGGTTCCGGAGGTTGGGGCATGTACTGGGGCAGAGACCGCACCCTGACTATAGGCGAGTAGCTGGCCTTTCAGCACATACTGGCCTACCTCAACAGCAGGCTCTGCCGGCGCACCAATGTGCTGCTGTAGCGGAATATACAGGTATTTGCTTAGGGGCAAATCCTCTATCGGCTTACCAGCTGTTGGCGCTTTATTATCTTCGGGGTGGACCCCGCCACGGATACGGAACAACTTCATAGTGGCTACCTAAACGTTAGATTTATGCGGCTTCAGCTGGCTTATCCCAGCGCCAGTTGCTGAGGGTGACCTTAACCGGCAGCATATGTAGGCACTCGGTAGGGCAGACCTCAACGCACGCTTTGCAGCCTGTGCAGGCCTCTTCAATCACAGCATGAATCTGTTTAGGTGCACCGACGATGGCGTCGGTGGGGCACTTCTTAATGCACTTGGTACAGCCAATACAGTTGGTTTCATCCACCCATGCGATCATCGGGCCGGTGTCCTCCATATCGCTCAGGTCGACAGTGACACCCATGATTTCGGCAATCTTTTCTGCAAGTGTTTTTCCACCGGGAGGGCACATGGTGACAGCCGCTTCACCTTTGGCCACACCTTCAGCTGCTGCCATACAGCCCGGGTAGCCACACTGACCACAGTTGGAACCGGGCAAAATGGCATTAATTTCTTCTGCAACCGGATCTCCCTCAACCTTAAGGTAGCGTGCGGCAAAACCCAGTAGAAAACCCAGGGTGAGGCCAAGTAGTGTCAAACTAGCAATACCTGCATACATGAGAGTTCTCCTTAAATGATGATGAGTCCGGTAAAACCGGTGAACGCCAGCGCCAACATGCCGGCAACAATAAAACCAATGGGGTTGCCGGCGAATGCATCCGGTACGTTAGCCAGTGCTAAACGCTCCCGGAGGCCAGCAAATATCACCATAACCAGGGTAAAGCCGAGAGAGGCTCCCAGGCCATAAACGATACTTTGAATAAAACCGTGATTCTCTTGTACGTTGAGCAGGGCCACGCCCAGTACCGCACAGTTGGTGGTAATCAGGGGTAGGAAAATACCCAGCATTTGGTACAGAACAGGGCTACTTTTCTTGATAACCATTTCGGTGAATTGCACAACCGCTGCAATGACCATGATGAAAGAGATGATGCGAAGAAATTCAATATTGAAGGGTTGAAGGACATAATGTTCCAGTAGCCAGCTAAGAACCGCTGCCAAGGTCAGCACGAAAGTCGTGGCGAGTCCCATGCCAATTGCAGTATCCAGTTTATTGGAAACTCCCATGAATGGACACAGACCAAGAAACTTCACCAACACCACGTTGTTGACGAGGGCGGTACCGAGCAATAGCAGTAGATATTCTGTCATTACAATCCAACTTCTTCATGATTTGTTAATCTCGCTTTTGCATCTTGTATGCCAGCAATTTTGAAAGTTGGTGAATGTGCCGTATTGCGCCAAAAAGACGCGCACTTTATAGGGTCAAATACCAGTTTGCATCATTATGGGGCAATTTGGAGGTGTTGTAATTATTACGACAAAATGACGCTTGAGAGGGTTTTGTCGTATACCTTACAACCTTTTTTTCTATCTAAAAGGTACATTTGAAGAAGTCCAATTGACACTCTGCATGGGTTTAAAGTGTGTAGAGGTAAGGTGTACTTCGCAGCAGAATGACAAGTTCTTTCCACGAAGGGCAAGGCGACTACATCCTGCCATCGTTCTTTACTTGTCTCTATGTAGGTAATGTCGCAAATATATGCGTCAGGCCATGCCTGAAAGGGCTTTCAGGCTGGTCCTCACTTCACGTTATGAATGCTTACCAGGTACAGATATGCTCGCGAATTCATGCCTTAATTGCTTCCATTTCTGAAAGACAGAGCGATGACTGGGCTTCTTCAGAGGTTCCTAAAGTATTGCTTGGCGGCTGTCTGGATAGAGATTGAGATAAAGCCTAGCGTTTTGTTTTTCAAAGAAGAGCCGCGAATCACCTTCACTTACAAAGGTACGGCATGATTATTGAATCAACACAGTTCGTAAGTGTTTTGTAAGGTGCGACAGCATGAGTGAAAAAGGGTCAACCAAGAGTTACTTGGAGCTTCAATCTATCCTTAACCAGTATTTAGATTCTCTTAAAGATGCACTTCCAGATGAAGTGCGGGAGGCGGTGGATAATCTATCTGGTTGTCAGACGGCAGGGCTCTCCCCATCGCTGTTTTTTGAGGTTGTTGAGCAATCTGCCGTAGCGATTTCCATTACAGATACTCGAGCAAATATTCTTTATGCCAATCCTGCTTTTACCCGTGTGACAGGTTATGCAATGGAGGAGGTACTCAATAAAAATGAATCAATGCTCTCTGATCGCCGTACGCCACCCATTGTCTATGAAACTATGTGGGGGAGGCTGCTACAACAGAAATCATGGACTGGGATGCTGATTAATCGTCGCAAAGGTGGACAGCGCTATTTGGCGGATCTGACCATTGCACCAGTGATGGATGACCAGGGGAAAACCTCTCATTACCTTGGTTTGCATCGTGATGTTACCGAGGAGCAGCGACTCCAAAATCTCACTAAAAACCAAAAGACGATGATCGAGTCAGTGGTGAGTGGTGCCACTGTCGGTATGGTGGTACTGGATGAGAATGACAATGTTGTGATGGACAATATTACCTACAAAACCTATTCCAGTGAGATTGGTAGCGAGGAGCTGGTGTTTGATTTGCTTAAAGAGATTAAGACCAATCTGGGGGATGAATATACCAAACTGAAGCGTAAAGGCGGCAGTTTCAAGGATCAGTTGATCAGCTTCCATCAGCGGGATGATCTGCATGCACGCTGGTTCGATTGCTCGGGTAATTGGTTTGTTGAGACCGGTTTTAGTGCGGATGCTTTTTTCGATGTAAAGAAACAAAATTACCTATTATTGATGATTACGGATGTCACCATGCTTAAGCGCCAAGAGGATGAGATACGCGTTAATGCAATGCGTGCATTGTTAGCGGAAGAGGAGATGAATCAGGGGATTCGTGAAACCCTGTTGGGGGCTATGTATCAAATGCAAGAACCTCATAATCTGATTCAGGCGGCAACGGAAACATTGACTCGGCGTATGAAAACGATCGATTCCGGTGAGGCGATATTACAGGTGCTACGCCAAGCTAGGGAGTCCAGTTACAACGCAATTCAAACACTACAGCGCTGTCTGCCCGATAGTGTGAATGATGAGCCATTTCAATATCTCAATATCAACGATCTGTTGCGCGATATGCTGGCGTTGAATACAAGTCGTATGCTTTCTCTGGGTATGACGGTTGAGTGGAAACCCACTAAGAAACTCCCTGCTATTTATGGACAGGACAAGCGCTTGAGGAGTCTTTTTAAACACCTGATCGATAATGCGATCGATGCAATTCAATATGGCCCTAAGGAGGGAAGTCGTGAGCTTCAGGTAGAAACTTATGGTGACAAGGATGTGGTGCGCGTCATTATTGAAGATAGCGGTCCTGGCATTCCTGATGACTTGCGCTTGAAGATCTTTGAGCCCTTCTTTAGCACCCGTCATGGACAGACCAATGCCTCTGGCATGGGGCTTACGATTGTTCAGGATGTGGTTAACGATCATTTCGGTACCGTTACTATTGATCCGGAGTATCAACAGGGTTGCCGAATTATCACTGAACTACCTATTCGCAAAGTAGAGGTGTAGTGGATGTCCCCAGAAAATCGTATCCAGTTGCTTGAACAGCAATTGGCCACTCTCTATCACGTTAGCCAAGTATTGAGTCGTTCGCTGGACCTGCATGAAACACTCAAGGCCGTGCTCGATGTGTTAGACCAATATGCCGGTATTCGTCGCGGAATGGTGACTCTGGTTGATCCTGATACGGGTAGCATGTTGATCAATGCTGCCCATGTGGAAGACGATGAGCTGTTACAAAATGTCAGCTATAAACCCGGTGAGGGGATTATCGGTACCATCCTGTCAGATGACGAAGTTGTCGTTATCGAACGAATTTTAGACGAGCCTCGTTTCCTTGATCGCCTGGGAATCTACCATCCTCGCTTACCCTTTATTGGCGTGCCCATCCATGTTGGGGATAACAAAACGGTAGGGGTTTTGGCCGCGCAGCCGGATGAAGGTGCAGGTGATTATCTGGATGAGTTGGCGCTATTTATGGAGATGGTGGCGAATTTGGTTGCGCAGGCGGTGCGCCTCTCCTGGGAAGTGGAGAAGAAGCAAAAAGCACTGGCTGATGAGCGTGATCAACTGCGTCGTCAGGTGCGGGGTAACTATGGCTTTGACAATATTGTCGGCCATACCCAGGTGATGCGTCGAGTATTCGACCAAGTGCGCCAAGTGGCAAAATGGAATACAACAGTACTAATTCGTGGTGAGTCGGGTACGGGTAAAGAGCTGATTGCTAATGCTATCCACTATAACTCTCCTAGAGCGAATAATCCTTTTGTAAAACTTAACTGTGCGGCGCTGCCGGAAAACTTGCTAGAGTCAGAACTGTTTGGTCATGAGAAGGGGGCATTTACGGGTGCGACATCGCAACGTAAAGGACGTTTTGAACAAGCCGATGGAGGTACCATTTTTCTCGATGAGATTGGTGAGATCTCTGCTGCATTCCAAGCCAAGTTATTAAGGGTATTGCAGGAAGGTGAGTTTGAGCGTGTAGGTGGACATCGTACCATCCGAGTGGATGTACGTGTCATTGCGGCCACTAATCGTAATTTGGAAAAAGAGGTGGATCAGGGGGATTTCCGTGAAGACCTCTATTATCGCCTCAATGTGATGCCGATCTTTATGCCTGCTCTGCGAGAGCGTTGTGAAGATATACCTCAGCTAGCCAACTTCCTGGTAGGAAAGGTGGCGAAGCAGCAAGGGCGTGAGTTGACGGTGACTGATAGTGCCATTCGTATTCTGATGCAACATGATTGGCCAGGGAATGTTCGTGAACTGGAAAACTGCCTGGAGCGTGCAGCTATTATGTGTGAGAACGGTAACATTGACCGTGATGTGATTACGCTGACAGGGTTGGAAGAGAAGATCATGAACAGCTTCACGAAAGCACCGGCAGTAAGGAATACCACGCCGGAAGTGGATTTCGATGATCCTGATGTTGATGAACGGGAGAAGGTGATCGCTGCGTTGGAGCAAGCGGGATGGGTGCAAGCGAAAGCAGCACGTCTGCTTAATATGACGCCACGACAAATTGCGTATCGTATTCAAACCTTGAATATCAATGTTAGAAAAATTTAATGGCCAATCTTGGTATTCAGACATTGACAATGAGAGAGTATTAACCAATGCAATGGCAACAAAAATACCTGATGAATAATGAATCGATGGATCAAACCCATAAAGAGTTCATTGAACTGGTTGAACAGCTTAATAGTGCCAAGGGCGAGGCGTTTATCGCACTCTTCCATAGTCTAAAAGCCCATACCAAAGCGCACTTTGATATGGAACAGCAGTGGATGGAGGGAAGTAAATTTACGTCTATTGCTGAGCATAAGGATGATCATCAACGTATTTTGGGTGAATTGAATCAAATGGAAAAACGTCTTCGTCCAGCGACACTTCCATTGGTAAAAGCCTGGGCATCTGAGCGTTTACCACAATGGTTTGATTTACATGTAGCGACAATGGATAGTGCATTGGCTGCCCATCTCGCGTTGACTCATCAATGACAGATAGTACTTATTGCGGTGCTGAAACAGCGCTCAACAGTCACCAGCAATTTTCTTATATCGTTATCCTGATACATTCATCTAGATAATCCATCAACTGTATTTCTCATATACGCACGTTGGTCGCGTAATTTAGTTATTTGTCTTTGCTGATTTTGATAAGGCTTTGTTTGTCGTGTTGATAACAACGCACCTGTTACTGCGTGTTATTGTTGCGACAATCACATTGTTGGAAAATTTAATTTCTAATTAAATTAATATGTTATGTGTTAGTTTCTAATCAGGCACACCCTTTGCAATCCCTTTTGCAACTACAACTGCGCATTGCGCGTTACCAAGAGAGGGTCGATGATGGAATTGAATATACTTGGTCAGGACGAAACAACAGAGGTTGCGAAGGGATGTTCTTCAGGGTCTTGTGGTAGTACTGATGATCAGATGAGTCACCTGCCGGAAGAGATTCGTAACAAAGTAAAAAACCACCCATGCTACTCCGAAGAGGCGCATCACTACTTTGCTCGTATGCATGTCGCAGTAGCACCCGCTTGTAACATCCAATGTAACTACTGTAACCGTAAATATGATTGCGCCAATGAATCCCGCCCAGGCGTAGTTTCAGAGTTGTTGACGCCAGATCAAGCTGTTAAGAAGACCATGGCGGTGGCAGCCAATATTCCACAAATGACGGTACTGGGTATTGCAGGTCCAGGTGATCCATTGGCCAACCCAGAGCGCACCTTTGAGACATTCCGTCGTCTCTCCGATGAAGCGCCTGATATTAAGCTGTGTGTTTCCACCAATGGCTTAGCTCTACCAGATGCGGTTGAAGAGCTCAGCAAGCACAACATCGATCACGTTACGATTACTATTAACACCTTAGATCCAGAGATCGGCGCCAAGATCTACCCTTGGGTATTTTGGAACAACCGTCGTATCTTCGGTAAGAAAGGTGCCAAGATCCTGATTGAACAACAGCAAAAGGGTCTGGAGATGCTGGTGGAAAAAGGCATTCTGGTAAAAGTGAATTCAGTAATGATCCCCGGTGTGAATGATCAACACCTAAAAGAGGTAAGCAAGGTTGTTAAAGCAAAAGGTGCTTTCTTACACAACGTTATGCCTCTGATTGCTGAGCCTGAGCACGGTACCTACTACGGCTTGATGGAGCAACGCAGCCCAAGCTCTGCAGAGCTGCAAGAGTTACAAGATGCCTGTGCTGGCGACATGAATATGATGCGTCATTGCCGTCAATGTCGCGCTGATGCGGTAGGCCTGCTAGGCGAAGACCGTGGTGAAGAATTCACCATGGATAAGATCGAAGCGATGGAAATTGATTACCAAGAAGCCATGGTTAAGCGTGCTGCGGTACATCAGGCCATTGAACTGGAGCTGGAAGCTAAAGAGAAATCTAAGTCTGAGAAATTGATTTCTATCGATAGCGTCAAAGCTAATACCCGTCCAGTTCTGATGGGGATTGCAACCCGTGGTGGTGGTGTTATCAACCAACACTTTGGTCACGCTAATGAGTTCCTGGTGTATGAGGCTTCACCAGAAGGTGTTCGTTTTATCGGTCACCGTAAGACTGACATGTTCTGCATCGGCGATGATACCTGCGGTGAGAAAGAGAGTGCACTGGATATGAGTATTCGTGCATTAGAAGGGTGTGAAGTGGTGCTTTGTGCCAAGATCGGTTACGAGCCATGGGGTCACCTGGAAGAGGCCGGCATCATGCCTAACGGTGAACATGCTATGGAGCCCATCGAAGATGCGGTGATGGCGGTTTATCAAGAAATGATCGAGTCCGGCAAGCTTGATGAGCCTGCTAAAGAGATGAATGCAACTGCATAAGGGGGAAAGACTATGTCGTTAACCATCAATGACCGTTGCGTAAGCTGTCACGCTTGTTCAGCGCAGTGCCCTAATGAGGCGATCTATAAAGCGGAAACCCACTTCATGATCGATCCTAAGAAGTGCACTGAGTGTGAAGGTGATTTTGCCAAGCCACAATGCTCTGAGATCTGCCCGATTGAAGCGGCAATTGTAGATAGCACGGGTGTGCCATTTTACCCACTGGGATCACTTACCATGATTCCGATTGAGAAGATCAAGGAGTTTGAACAGGCCGGGTATATCTAAGCCTGATGAGGTACGCACATTTTGGTGCGTACCTCAAACTATGTGATTGGTGTACATCATGTATACCCTACGGAGTGTTTATAGGAGTCGTGTTATGCCACAAGCAATTCATATTGAATCATTAGCCGTTCTTAGTGATAAGCCTTTATGGCAACGTGCCCAGGCATGGCTTTACTCCTATAAACATACCCTACATTCTGCTACTAACCAGTTCTTGGAAATGGCGGTAACCGTCGCGGTTCAACGCCGCAGCCAACAAGTTGCACCCACTCCACTACGTTATTCTCGGCTTAATCGACACACCTGGCGCCGTTATAGTGCACTGATTGTGGCTCGTGATGAACTGGTAGTGGAAGAGAGCAAAACGCCAATTCTGAATCCTGAACCCGTTGAGATTAGCGAAGTGGTTAAGCCCATCGTAAAACAGGTATTCAGCGTTAATGTCAATCGCGTAGCAGTACAGCCTATTTGGGCAACTGCAAACCATGATTGGGAAAGCTTTGAGGCTATCGATGACTGAAGTCCTGTTTTATGAAAAGCCAGGTTGTATCAATAACACCAAACAGAAGCAGTTATTGAAACAGGCGGGTCATACCGTTGTTGCGATGGACCTGCTGGCAACACCATGGACACTCGAGACGCTACGTCCCTTCTTTGGTGATAAGCCGGTGAGCGAATGGTTTAACCGCTCTGCACCGCGTGTGAAGTCTGGTGACATTAAACCTGAAGCTATGGATGAAAGATCGGCTCTTAATGCCATGATTTTGGATCCGCTGTTGATACGTCGGCCACTGATGATGGTGAATGATCAATATCGTGTTGGATTTGATACAGAATGGGTGGATACCTGGATTGGTTTAAAAGCCGTTGACTCGAAACAGGACTTGGAGAATTGTCCACGTAGTCATGAAGCAGAGCCATGTAAATAAGCTGATGTGGTCGTCTGTCCGCAGATGAATGAATAGAGGTCTCCCTATGCTGTTACCCGATGCCAAACCAGCCGACAGTCGTGAGGCGATTTATCAAGCGCTAAAGGCTGACTGCTTAGCGCTTCCCAATAGTGAAACCTTTTGCCGTATTATTGCCAGTTGGCACTATGGTGATGGCATGTTGCCCAGCTTTTTGGGGCTGAGTGAGGAGAGCTATCTACAGCTATGGCAGCACTATTTTCCAACTTTAAAGCCCTGGGTGTGTGAAGGTCGTGATATTGATCGTAGCCGCCAATATGAGCGTGATGATCTCACTACATTGCTGAACGAGAATCGTGCGGGTAATGATAAATCAGAGTTGTGGATAGCAGAGATAGTCGTTGCTGCTTGCATGGGAATGGATCATCTTTGGCAGGATATGGGGCTCTGGAATCGTAGTGAATTGAGTGATCTGTTGAATTATAACTACCCTGAGTTGGCAGGACGTAATGTCCATGATATGAAGTGGAAGAAATTTCTCTACAAACAGCTCTGCGACCAAAAAGGTGTTTATGTTTGTCGCGCACCATCCTGTGATGTGTGTGATGATTACGATCTCTGCTTTGGTCCAGAAGAGTAGCTTTAACTTCGAGTGAGCGATCTCAAACCTATACCTCTGCAGTATCCGTTTAGCAATAAACGATAGTGGTTAATGTGATCAGCGATTACTGATGTATCAATTTTCAATAGATCTTGCACAATGACACCCGGCCAGCAACAACTTCTCGACAAAGCTATTGCAACTTATTTAGGGTTGGCGATTGGTGATGCGCTTGGCGCGACTGTAGAGTTTATGACGCCAAGGGAGATCAAGGATCAATACGGTCTCCATCAAGAAATTGTAGGGGGAGGCTGGTTGAAGCTAAGGCCGGGCCAGGTGACCGATGATACTACTATGTCGCTGGCATTGGGTGAGGCGATTATTGTTGATAATGCGGTAGTTCCAGAACACTGTGCAGAGCGTTTTCTACAGTGGATGAAAGCGAAGCCAGTGGATATTGGCAATACTGTACGCCGTGGCTTAGTACGCTTTCGTCGAACTGGCCAAGCATATGGCGAGATGTGTGATTACGATGCAGGTAATGGCGCTTGTATGCGGACACTGCCAGTCGCTTTGTGGAGTTATGGTAAGGATGAGCAGAGTATCATCAAAGCCAGTGATGCTCAGGCCCATGTTACTCATCATAACGTTGTTTCTGATGCCGCGACCCAGTTAGTAATCCAGTTGATCCATAATGCATTCAACGGGGCAAGCCTGTTGGAGTTATTGCATCAAAAGGTACGTCCTTTCATTGAGCAGTATCCCGACTTTTATTTTCGCGGAAAAGCACGCAGCAATCCCAGTGGATATGTAGTGGAAACACTACAGGTGGTGTTTCAGGGGTTGTTTGACAATGATAGTTTTGAAGCGTGTTTAATTGATGTGGTAAATCAGGGGGGGGGATGCGGATACCACAGGTGCGATTGTCGGAATGATTGCTGGCGCACTTTATGGATTGGAAGGAATTCCACCTCGCTGGATAAAAGAGATGGATCCTCAGGTAATTCAACAGTGCCGTGAACAGGCCACGACTTTGATACAGCTATCAGAACAATGGGGCCGGGTATAGTGTGGCTGAATCCACTATACCCAGCTGAGGAACACTCGGTAGATGATTAAAAGCAGAAATCCTTCAGCTCTTTTTCCAAAGCTTTTTCTTCCAGAATACGATCAATCGTGCGGCGGGTTTGATTTAGACTGGAGTAATCCCGCTCATAGGTTTTCTTTTTTGAGGTCTCCATATTACGGAACGAGACACCTTTGCTACCTTCTTTATTAAAGTTTAATTGATACATATCAATTCTCCTCTTCAGCGGTCAAAAATCTTTCGTTGTTATAGTAATTGCAAACAGCGTGCCTGATTTTTTTGTCCATTTTTCGGTTATTTGGCATCTGGATGGTGCGTTTTAGGCTGTTTTGACATTTTTTCGAACCAAGTTAGGGCGTGCTGTTGAATTGGGAGAGGAATCGCATGTGGTGTGAATAAAAAAGCCAGAGAGAATGGGAGAATCCCCTCTGGCAAGACTGCTTTGAGGAAAAGCAGAAGTAGGACACTATGAAAAATTTTAAAAAATAAGATCAGCTCGCAATGGCAAAATTATCAATGGCCATTAGATCTGAAATATCTGCCTGGATAATCTCAATACCGTGACGCTCGCAGTAGCGGATCTCTTTTTTGTTGGGTTCAGGAATCAGCGCATAACCACGCTGACCATCTTCACGATAGGTAATGTCTGCCATGACCATACGTTCGGTATCACGGTTCAGACGCAGACCCATCATTAAATACTTCTTCTCTTTGCGAATCTCTTTCAGAAAATCGGGGATAGCAAAACCACCCATCAACTCAGTGATGTAATCCACATAGTCAGCATCGGATGCGATGAAGTTGGCTTTGGGAACAGGAGAACCCATCGGCTTAAACAGGATAGGCAGAGAAGGATCAACCTCTTCCTGTGGGATTTCCTTATATTCACTACCATCGTAATGGAAGATTTCAAAACGGAATTCATAGGCAAGACGAGCTACGCCATGGATTAGGGTGTGGGGTGTATCGCTGTAGGTTTCTTGCAGCTGAGTGTCACGATTAATATCGATAACGTAGCTAGGCTTAATAGTGGCCAACCACTCATGGAAAGGTGCGCGGGTCCATTCAGTCTGTCCGTAGAGTTTGCTCAGAAAGTTATTAACAAACGAGCGACCACGCTTTAATTCAAGGTTCATCGCTGCACGGGGAAATTCGTACATCAGTTTAGGTGCCATAGGGCTACCGTTGTTCATGGCAATAATCAGGCTATCGCTATCTGCAGGGATAGGGTCGCCATTCTCAACACTGCATGAACCGTTCAGTGCGCCTAGCCCTATATAGGGGACTACGCTGCCATCTTTGATACCTTGTAAAAGTGTACTGAGCTCCGTTGCCATGGGCTATTCTCCGCGGATTGATTAATTGCTTTCATAACCTATAGCAATCACGGTGCCAGTTTTTAAGTTGTTGTTATTTAAGAAAATTAAATTTCTTCGGATGTGGCTGTTAACTCAATTGGGGATGAATTGTCGGCTTTGCGACAAGGCAAAAGGGGAGTGGGAAGCTGTGTTCGCTTCTGTTGTACCTACATCCATGTAGGTACAGAGTTGCATCTAGGTAGAGACAATCACCCGCATGCCATCCAATCTGAGCTGTGCGGTGCTGAATAGCGTTTCCAGCTGTGCTAACTGCTCTTGGAAGAAATGAATCTCCTCTTCACGGATATTGGGATTGTGGCGTTGTAGGGCTTGTAGTCGATCTAACTCCTGCTGCAGGGTCGCCTTACTTTGTTGATGGGTAAGGGCCAGTAGCTCAGGGAGGCGCTGCTCAGCCTGCTTTTCAGCATGGCGGATCATCTTGCGCAGTTCATTGGTGTAGGCTTGCACCACTTGATTGGCCGTTTCGCTATCCACGGGTTGTTGCACTTGGTTGATCAAGTCATGGGAGAGTTTGCTGCTAAGCTCCTGGCCGCTGCCATCGACAACAACACGCACCGGTGTGGGGGGCAGGTAGCGGAAGCCTTGGGCAACAACGCCTGGCTTACCTTCAAGGAGGAATTGTACCTCCAGCAGCAGGCTACCAGGACGTATGGGTTTGTGCTTGATTGCAATCAAAGAGCTGTTGCCCAATTCACTGGAACTGATCATCTCCATGGCACCACGTACCATAGGGTGTTCCCAGGTAAGGAAGTGCATGTCCTCGTTGGCCAGGGCGATGGCGCGTTGGCAAGTGATCACCATGCCCTCTTCAAACAGCCCGGGGAAGTGGCCTTGCATGTTGTCGCTGGGACGAATCAAATAGCTGTGGTCGCTATGCTCTTCACTATCCACGCCATAGCAGTCGAAGAGTGCTTCCAGATACATCAATAGATCATCAGGCTCTTCCTGCATGATGGCCTGCAGGCATAGGGCTTCAGCCACACCAGGGCGACAGGAGTTGAGCTCTAGCAGTTGATCCCGCCCCTCTTGGAGTTGAGTATTAAGCTGCAGGTAAAGGCTTTGGGTGGCAGCGATCAAGTCATTAAGATCACTTTGATCATGTTCTACCTGATGTAGCGCCTCAATGAGTAGCGGTTTCAGCTCTGTAAAAACCCCTTGGGCTGCAGGACATGTGGTGGCAAAGGCGTTAAGTCCCTGCTGGTACCAACGGGCCATTACCGCCTGGGCAGAACTCTCCAGGTAGGGGACATGGATCTGGATGGTTTGCGCTTGGCCGATACGATCCAGACGGCCGATACGCTGTTCCAGCAGGTCAGGGTTAAGGGGCAAGTCAAACAGCACCATATGGTGAGCAAATTGGAAGTTGCGCCCCTCAGAACCGATCTCTGAACAGATCAGCACCTGACTACCACCTTCATGATCCGCAAAGAAGGCGGCGGCACGGTCTCGCTCAACCAGACTCATTCCTTCATGGAACACTGCCGCATGGATACCGGATTTGACCCGTAGTGCATCCGCCAGATCCAGAGCAGTATCTGCACTGGCCGCAATGACCAACACCTTGGCGGGGCGTAGCGCCTTGAGTTTATCTTCCAGCCAGCTGACACGAGGATCCACTTGATGCCATGGGGTGGTGCCGTCTATCGCTTGGTAGAGCAGCTCGGGACAGAGCAGTAGCTGAGGCTCGCCGAGGCTACTGTTTTCCAATTCATTGAGTACGGCCTGGTATGCCTCAGGGAGGGGAAGCGGGTAAAGGTGTGCCTCACGACCCGGGAAGCCTTTGATGGTGGCACGGGTATTACGGAACAGCACCCGTCCTGTTCCGTGGCGATCCAATAGGTGGTTGATGAGTGCCTCGCGAGCCTCTTCAAACGCTTCACTGCCCATTGGATTCTCTTGCAGAGCGTTCAGCGCAGTGAGGTTGTCCGCTTCGCTAAGGGCATCCTCCAGTTGGGCGATCACCTCTGGACTGGGAGCCTGCTCATTAAGCAGAGGCTTAACGGTCTCCGCGATGGTGTGGTAACCCTGTTCTTCTTTTTCGAACTGAGGGAAGTCAGGGAAGCGGTCTGGATCCAGTAGGCGCAGGCGGGCAAAGTGACTCATCTTGCCCAACTGTTCTGGGGTCGCAGTAAGCAGTAGCACGCCAGGTGTTTTGATTGCTAGCTGTTCAATCAGCTGATATTCAGGGCTGGGCTGCTCAGGGGACCACTGTAGATGGTGAGCTTCATCCACCACCAATAGATCCCACTGTTCACTCAGCAGTTGCAGGGCGCGTTGGGATTGCGCCATTAAAAAGTCCAGGCTGACCAGTACCCGTTGCTCACTACTAAAGGGGTTGTCCAGGCCGCTACTCTCTTCGATGGCTTGGCAGCGTTCCTCATCCAATAGGCTGAAGCTTAGGTTAAAGCGGCGTAGCATCTCCACCAGCCATTGGTGAGTGAGGCTCTCCGGTACCACGATCAACACCCGCTGGGCTCTTTCGCTCAGCAGTTGGTGGTGAATAATCAGGCCGGCTTCAATCGTTTTCCCCAGGCCTACCTCATCGGCCAGTAGCACGCGAGGGGCGTAACGGTTGGCCACCTCATGGGCAATATAGAGCTGATGGGGAATCAGGCTGGTGCGTGCACCCGTCAGGCCGAGCAACTCTGATTTAGCCTGATTGTGTTGGTGCTGGAGGGTTTCACAGCGCAGCTCAAACAGCTTGCTGGCATCCAGTTGTCCACTGAACAGGCGGTCTGCCGGGCGGTTGAGTTGGATAAAGTTATCCAGTTGTCCCTCGTGTAGCTCAGCCGGTTCACCGGCTTCGTTATGCCCCACATAGGTAATTAGGCCATCTTCGTTACGTAGCGATTGGATTGTGAGTTTCCAACCTTCATGGCTGGGAATCTCATCACCTGCCGCAAACATCACGCGGTTTAATGGCGCGCTACTTTTGCTGTAGGTGCGGGTTTCACCGCAGGAGAGAAACAGTACCGTTACGCTACGCAGATCGCAGCTCATGATGGTGCCAAGGCCTAGGGCCAGTTCGGCGTCACAGATCCAACGTTGACCAGGGACAAAATCGTGCACGAAAAACCTCACACTATGGGAAAAACGGGGGGCGTATAGTAGTGGATTTATGAGAAAAAATCATGTCGTAGGGACCATATGGGCTATTTTAACTCTTCGTAGACGGCTTCGACACAAAATGTCCCTTTCTCCATTTGGAAAGGCACCACAATAATCGGGGCAACCGCTTTATGGGCGATTAACTGCTCTTGACCGTAAATCATGACCGGTAGTGAGGTGGTAAAACGCTTCCCTTTATCCTCTAATTGCCGTTTAGCATCACCCAGCACCATATTGGCAAGCTCGCCAGCTAAATCGATAGTGACATGGTCGATAGCGGTGTGTTCACCGGGGAGCATTTTGTCAGCAATGATGAGAATTGCCTCTTTGCTAAATGTGAGTGCGACAGAGGCGCGTGCCTGCTTTCCTGAGATAGAGATGACGCCAGTGACTTCACCACAGGAGACTTGCATGGGATCACGGATCTTGGGCTTACCCGCTTCGAATTTGACTTGAGCCATCGACATGACATTATTTACGGACCGTAGGACGGTATTGATAAAAGTTAGATCCATATTTTATCTCATGGCGATAGGCATTCTATGTAGTAGTATTCGGCTTGCGTGAACAGGGCTTTAACGTGACAATGGACAATAAAATGCGTTGTGGGAGGAATAATGGAGATTGAATTAAATCAGGTTGAAGCAAGGGTTATTGGGGCCTTACTGGAGAAGTCGATTACCACGCCAGATCAATACCCGCTCTCTCTAAATGCGTTAACCACAGCCTGCAACCAAAAAAGCAACCGTGAACCGGTGATGGCTCTGAGTGATGCTGAGGTGCAGGAGACGCTGGACGAGCTACTCAAGCGGCATCTCATTGGAGTGATCGGAGGTAGCCGGGTGGACCGCTATAAGCACCGATTCTGCAATACGGAGTTTGGTACCCTTAAACTCAATCCCCAGCAGCTGGGCGTAATCATTGTCATGCTATTGCGGGGACCACAAACACCTGGTGAGCTGCGTAGCCGTACCAATAGGCTCTGTGAGTTCAATGATGTGAATGAAGTAGAGCAGGTGTTGGATGGGCTGATGAGCCGTGATGAACCTCTGGTAGCAAAGTTGCCACGGGAGCCTGGGCGTCGTGAGAGTCGTTATGCGCAGCTATTTACTGGTGAAGTCGAGATGACCGAATCACCATCCGTAGGTGACGTGGATCTGGCGGCGCGGGTTCGTGAATTGGAGGCTGAAGTGGCTGCACTGTGTGAAGAGCGAGATCAGCTGAAGCAACGCCTGGCTGAACTGGAAGGTTAGGGCCTGCCATTACTTATGTCCCAGTGGTTTGTTTATATAGTGCGCTGTGCTGATGAGAGTCTCTATACTGGTGTGGCGACAGATGTGGCGCGCCGGGTAGTCGAACATAACCACAGTGATCAATTGGGGGCTCGTTATACCCGAAGCCGTAGACCGGTCAATCTGGTTTATCAGGAAGTCTGTGAGGATCGTTCCCAAGCCTGCAAACGGGAGTATGCGATAAAGCAACTCTCTCGCCACAAAAAGCTGGCGCTGATTCAAGCGAAAGTATTATGACGTTGATTCACCCCATTACCCTAGAGCAACAACGGCAGGTTGTGGCTGAAACGGAATCCTATATTCAGCGGGCGAGTCAGCTTGCTGAGAAGCCATTTTCTCTGATCACGGTCCGATTTAACCTGCGGGGAAGCAGTGCCGGGATGTACCGGGTGCGCGGCGATGAGCGGGAGATTCGTTACAATCCCTATCTGTTTGCCAAATACTTTGATGATAGTCTCGCCAATACTGTGCCTCATGAGGTCGCTCACTACATTGTGGATTGCCTTTATGGTTTAAAGCGAGTACGCCCCCATGGTCGGGAGTGGCAGCAATGGATGCTTGCCTTTGGAGCCGAGCCCGAGGTGACATGCCGCTATGATATGAGCGGTGTACCTCAGCGTCGTCAACAACGCTTCGAATACCGTTGTGCTTGCCGTTGTCACCATCTTACCGCTACACGGCACAATAAAGTGTTGCGAGGGTTGGGAAGTTATCAATGTAAGATGTGCGGTCAACCATTGGAACCGGTGTCGTGATGCTGGAGATACTCTATCAAGACCAGTATCTGGTAGCTATCAACAAACCCTCTGGCTTGTTAGTACACCGCTCTATGATTGATCGCCATGAAACCCAGTTTGCGATGCAACTGGTGCGGGATCAGATTGGCCAGCGAGTCTATCCTGTGCATCGCCTGGACAAACCGACCTCTGGGGTGTTGTTGTTTGCCTTGGATTCGGAAACGGCGCGGCGCATGACAGAGGTCTTTACCCAGCGTGAAACTGAAAAGCATTATCTCGCAGTGGTACGAGGTTATACCCTGGAGCAGGATGTGATCGATTATCCACTAAAAGAACAGCTGGATAAGATGACAGATGCAAAGGCGGATCAGGACAAAGCGGCACAGCCAGCGGTGACAACTTATCAGCGCTTGGCGACGGTAGAGCTGCCTTATGCGGTAGGCCGCTACAATAGCGCACGCTATTCACTACTGAGACTGACGCCACAAACCGGGCGTAAGCACCAACTGCGTCGTCATATGAAGCACATTTTTCATCCAATCGTGGGGGATACCAGCCACGGAGATGGCAAGCACAATGCCCTGTTTCGTGAGGAGTTTGATTGTCATCGTCTACTACTTCATGCCGAACAGCTGATTTTTCAGCATCCCCATGATGGAGAAAAGATTGCCCTGAAAGCCTCTTTGGATGAGGTGTTTTCGGGTATTTTGCAGCGCTTTGGCTGGGTTAATGCGTGTTGATAGGCATTAAAAAGGGCAGCCGGAGCTGCCCTGGTGGATAATGGATGTTAGATAGCGACGGATTCGAATGAGCCATCTGCATAGTTGATAATAAGTAGACCAGTATTACTATCTTCGTGCACAGAACCGACAACTACACCACCCACTGAGACAGAGCCTTGGAAGCTATCCGCTTCAGTGTTAGGTGTAATGACTAATTTTACTGGCGTCTCAGGTATGGATACATCGGTGATGGTGATGTTGCCACTGATCTCTTCCGTTTCGCCATTACCACTGGCTGTTACATCAATCTCAATATTTCCATAAGTAATTTCAATATCCGCAGTGCCTACCATATAGCCGGTACGATTCAGGGCAATGGTTACTGTAGCGTCAGGTAGGGCTTCAGTATTGTTGGGATCAAGAGGGTCTACCCAGGTCAGTGAGGTGGCTTCAAATGATAAGGTTGCCGTCAGTTGGCGCCAGTTGCTACTGGTTTCACCATCAATCTCTTGTGTGATGAGTGTCCCCGAGATGGAGCCACCTGATAGGCTTAGTGAGTTGGATAAGGTATACGCATATTCACCCACACCATCTACCCAGGTATAACCGTACATCCACTGGCCGGAATGTGCCAAATACTCTGTTAAACTGCTATAAGGGATCTGCTGCTGTGTTTGTTCATCCCAATAGGCTCCCGTATTCCAACTATAACTACTCCCCGCATTACCTTGATCATCATACCAAGTGACAGTAATCATGCCATTGGTAAAGGTATAGTTAACACTCTCATCAGGGAAGATAATAGTCAGTGTGTTATTGCTATTGGAGAAAGTATAACTACCCAGCGTGTTATTAATTGAGCCAGTGATATCATTGGGAGCGAAGGTAGCAGCATTAGCCATTGTGGCATTAAAAGAAGCCGTAAAGCGGGTTGAGCCTTGTGAGAAAATGCCCGACATTGTGAGTGAACTTGGATTAAAGTTCATGTCATTGAGGGTCGTGCCAGCACTTTTTACTGCAGCAACTCCTAAAGTGCCCTGGAAGCTAACAGGGTCTGTGATGGACGAACCATTATCTGTCAGGTTGAGTTGTTCTATTTTGACATCCAGATTGAAGGAGATATTGGTGGGTAAATCTGGATCATTAACTTCATCGGGTAGAGTAAAGGCATTGCTGAGGGTAATGGTGGCTGAACTACCGTTTGCCACGGTGAGTTTGGCTTTATTGTTATTGGTAACGGTACCATCCATATTGAAAGTAAAACTACTACCACTCAGGGCAGGGAAGGTATAGTTTATGGCTACGGTATTGTCGCTCATTGTGCTAGAGCTGCTGATAACACCATTAACTACAACATTATTACCCGTTACAGAGACAGTGCCTGTTGCACTCATCCAGGGTTCTTCCACATTGGCTACATAATCATTAAGTGCTGTTGATGGGGTGAGATCGCAGGTCAGATCCTCAGTGATGCCTGTGATAGTGGCTGTACCAGTTTCAGTCCCCAGATCGTTTTGGCTGATATGATTAATTACATCGCCAGCGGTTGGAGATGAGGTAGGGAAGGTTGCATTAAAGCTTTCTGGATTTTGATAAGAATATGCATAAACAACATTGCTAACTGCCGTGTATTCGCCCGTATCAGTTCCATCAATTGTGGTTAAGCTATACTCGTTATCACAATTGAAACTGATGCTGATGTTTTCTTGAAAATTATCAATCATTGAAATGGTTTTGCCGGCTAGATTGGCGTTAAGTCCCGTTGCTTGGGTACTCTTCCAATAGGCCTCTGCAGCCGCGATACTCGCATACTCCATGCCTAGGCGAGTGGCATCCATTGCCATTTGGCTGGATAGCTTAGCGGTATCAATTTCCATTTCAAATAGGTTGCCAGCCTCATCCAGTTTGGTGAGTTGGGTCGACCAAGTGCGCAGTATTGCAACAGTATCTTTGGCTGAAGCGATGGCAGCGGTGAGTGCAGCATTACCCACATCAATGGTGGTTTGTGTGTTTTGATCTTGTTGATCTAAATGGTTAGCATAGCCATCAAGGCTCCCCATTTCTGTTTCTACTAAGCTGTCATTCAAATCAGTGCTGTTTGCTGTTTCATAGTTTGTAATGGCATTCAACGTCCCACTGGTGATTTCACCAAGTGTGATAATTGTTGCATCGTTTGCCCCACCACTATCATTCGCAGTGTTATAGGTCAGCTCACCATTGTTCTCTGCAAAGGTAGTTGCCAGTAAATCCAGAGTGCCAATAATATCACCGCCACCATCCGTTTCAGCTAATTCAGCAATGGCGCCAGCGATAAAGGAGACTTTCAATGAGCTGCTTTCAGCACCCTCGGCAGCCGCCGTTACTGAACTAGGGTCAGTAATATCTACCGGGTCAGCATTGAGCAGATCTGGAATGTCAAAGATCTCTTCTATTTTAGCCACCGCGGTTTCGATACTGGTTTCATCCAAAAAGGTACTTTTGGCCAGACCGGCAGCCATGTGGGTGAGTGGCGTAACGTGACCCTCTATGCTTCCACCACTGACATCAGGCAGGACGGCCTCCATCTGCATGGTGGAGGGCATGGGCATGGTATCTCCAAATTGATATGTACCATTGCTGCAGCCACTTGCTGCATCGCATTTCATCGTGGAGTTAGGGCCTGCAGAGACGACGATATGTAAAGGTCCAGTGTAACCGGTAATACTGAGTGAGTAGCCTCCAGTCTCGTCAGTTGTTCCTTCCGCAATAGCGGTAGTGCTGATTTGACCATTTTCGATGGTATAGGCACGTACTATCCCATTAATGATAATACCTTTATTAATTACACCATTGATACTTGAACTCGTCGTGCCACCATCATCACCTCCTCCACCTCCACAGGCAGAAAGTATGGCGATAGAGGTGGCGAGAGCAATAGGTTTAAATATCGAGGAGGTTTTCATATCTTTGGCTCCTATCTTTAGGGAATTAGGGACAGTTGAATTTGAGTGGTAGCAACTATAACGATAAATCTATGGGAAAAAATATACCTTTTTTCGAATGGTATTGTTAGGGTAATGCTGGGCTATCATAGTTGGCTTATTGGAGGAGGGGAGTAGCGCTGGAGGCGGATCAAATTATTAAACGTAGATTGTGAAAAATTTTAATGAATTCTATGGGGAGAGCTTGTTCGTTATAGTACTCTGTGTTGATATTTTACTCTCCCCTCGAAATATCCCTTCTACCAATTTTTAGCGCTATGGGAGATGGGTCAGTTGAGTCAGCTCATGGGCTTTCTGTCCAAACTCTTTCAGTGATTGCTTGAATACCTGATGCAGCGTTTTTTTCAGGTAGGGAAGCACCTGTCGCTTCTCAATCCCTTTGAGGTGACAGAAGAGGGCCAAAGCGTAGCACATCTGCTCTTCAGTAAGTTCACCCATCATCTGAACGGATGGACCGCTACAACTGCTGCAACCCCGCTGGATGTTGAAGGCGTTATTGGTCATAAACAGGCCAAAACCAAGGAAAATAGCGGTTAAATCGATGGCAGCAGGCAGATACTCAGGGCCTCCAGGCGGCGGCGTGGGAATGGCACGACACAGCAACGCGGCAAGGTTTTGCGCCATGGAGGCGATCAATATATCTGGTTGGCGCAGGGCATTGGGGTCGTAGGGAATCAGAATGGTTTCATCATTCTCACAAGCAACGGTGGTGTCAGGACTACGCAAAGGGCCTTCGATACGCACCTGCGGAGGAGCAGTGGCCTCTACCTGGAGGGCAACGGATTGCACCGTGCAGGGCCATTGAGACATGCCGCAATAGCCTTGTATCCGCTGAAGGATTAACTGAGCTTTTTCATCCGGGCTGTCTGCTTGGTCAGGGAAGAATTGATTATTGGGCAGTACCAGTTGGGTTTGCTGAAGAAATTGCTCACCGTTCAGGTGGCTGAGTGCCCAGGCATAGGTGTCGAGTATCCATTGGGTTGAGCCCTCATCAAGAACGTTTTTACTTTTAAACAATCCAAACATGGAAACTGGTATCCTGAATAAGTGAATAGTGGAATGGTAGCGATTTTACCCTGCGCTGGCTATCAGGGTATGGTATATATCCTTAAAATTTTGGAGTGAGTCTTGATGAATGCAGTAATTAAGGGAACAGCTTGGATGGTGATGTGTATGGTACCGGCCATGGTCTTTGCGGTAGAAAACAGTTCACAAAATGGCGAGCTGCCTTGCCACCACGAAGGAAAACCTTACCACCACACTGGCGATGTACCCTGCGATAAAGAACAGCATGCCAAAGGCGAAGTCCCATGTGATCATGAAGGTATGCCAGGTCACCACACCGGGGATATGCCCCACCATACCGGCGATGTACCCTGTGATAAAGAACGGCATGCCAAAGGCGAAGTCCCATGTGACCATGAAGGTATGCCAGGTCACCACACCGGGGATATGCCCCACCACACTGGTGATGTACCCTGTGATAAAGCGCAGCACGCTCAAGATGAAGTCCCTTGTGATCACGGAAATAAATCCCATCACCATGCTGGCGACACCCCCTGTGACCATGAAAAATCCTCAGCGATGAAATCCGATGAGCAGCCTTGCCATAGTCAAAAGAGGGGACATGGGGAATACCCAACTCACCACCAAAGTATTTGATCTACCTATCCATTGCGCATCCCATACTCCTCTGCTAATTCTTAAGGCATCCCTGATCAATTTATCGAGTTGATCAGTGTTTCCCTAAAAACAAGGAGAATGAGTATGGAAAAGCGCTTTGTCGTATCGCTGCTGGTTGTTGCAATGTTATCCCCCGTTTCTCTGTTACTTGCTTCAGACGATGCGAGATATGAAGATCGTGGTGACTATGGTCGTTATGGTGACAGGGATCGTGACTCTCGCAATGGCGGGGGGTATTGGGAGGAGCGGGATCGAGAGCATTATCGTTGGCGTGATCAGCTGTCGGATGAGGAGTGGCAGCGAATGGACAAGCTATATCAATCCCATCGGGATCAGATGAGACCTCTGCGGGATAAGATGTGGCAGGAAGAGCGGGACATTGATGAGATGGTCTCTGCCGAAAAACCGGATTGGCAGGCAATTGAAAAGCGTCTCGATGGGGTGATGGCGCTACGTAAAGAGATGCGTCTTGCCCAAATGCGTCATTTTGCTGAAGTCCGCGAAGTGATGGGGGATCGGCACCGTCGCCGCTTTGATGATGAGTGGCGACAGGGAGAGCATTACCATTTTGGCGACTGTGATATGATGGGGCCCGCGATGGAGAGAGGCATGCACCACCCACACCACCGATAATGTAATGATGTTTTCTAAGATTTTAGACAAGGAATAAAAGTGAAAAAATAGTGCTTATTTTACTGATGTCATGTATTTCACCATTTGTGTATGCAGGCGATTACACCAATAAAGATATCGATATCATACGAAGTATAGACTGGAGGCCGTGCGTGTTTTTTCAGTTAAAAGGAGTTACAGATGCTGAAGGAACAGGCAGTCCTTGGTTTGCCCTATCGAGAGAAAGTCATCTAGGTTTTAGCGAAACTCTCAGTATGTTATTAGCCGCTAAAATGGCAGGAAAGCAAATACATGTTACCGCATCAGCACAAACAGTATGTGGGCATGCACAGGTACAAGTTATCCAGGTTCCATAGTAATCAATTCATTAATTGGGGGCGTACTGGCCGTATCCCCCCATTACATCGCCCATAATGGGCAACAGTAGATACCCTTCTAGCTATGCATGAGCTGTTGTTATATTCCTTTCCATTTATTACCTTGCAACTAAGTTTAAATTATCTCCCTTGTAACCTACTGATATCACAGCCACTTTCAGTAATTGACTTTTATCAAGGTATGTCGCTTAATCAATGGGTATTGTTTGTCTCTTAGGATGAGTTAACCGTTTCTGGATTGGGGAATAAGATGATTGATTTTAATGAGGTGCCTAAAGTTGCCCTGGCGTTTATGAATGATGATCATAAAGAGGCAACGAAGCTGACCAATGCCCTACAGGCACTGGTGGGCGCTGCGGATAATGGAGAGGCCAATCCCCAGGGAATTGCCAATACACTTCAGGAGCTGCTGGATCACTGTACAGCACATTTTGCTCGTGAAGAGGAGCAGATGCAGCAGGTGGATTTTCCGCCTTATCCCATTCATCAGGGAGAGCACCACCGGGTGCTGGAAGAGATGGAGCAGGAGTTAGCCATTTGGCGCGAAAGTGAAGATGTGAACCGAATGAAAGAGTATGCCTTTCATACGCTACCGGAATGGTTTATCGGGCACATCGAGACGATGGATACGATTACCGCCATGTTCATTTCTCGATCAAATAATGCGCAGTCTGTTTGAATTCGATGATTAATGCAGCACTTCTTGATGATTATCTATCATGCTAGGGGAGTAGATTGACGAATGATTTTTCCCTAGGTTTTTCGCTGAATACATGGCGGTATCGGCATGTTTTATGAGTTCCTGTTGATTGATGCCGTGTTCTGGATAGAGCACGACACCAATGCTGCAAGAGATGGTGAGGCTTTTTCCACTGATCATAAAAGGCCGAAATAAAGCGTTACGAATCTTTTCTGATACCAGTAAGGCACCTTGCTCTGTTTCGACATTCGGCAATAACACAACAAACTCATCCCCCCCCATGCGGGCTGCGGTGTCTGATTCCCTCAGGCAGTCTAATAAGCGGGTGGTGACGGCTTTGAGTAGCAGGTCGCCAATATCGTGTCCTAAGGTGTCGTTAATCTCTTTAAATTCATCCAGATCAATAAATAGCACGGCTAGCTTATTGCTATCACGGCGTGCGATAGCCAGCAGCTGTTCGAGACGATCCAGTAATAGCGTACGATTGGGGAGTCCGGTTAGCGGATCATGATGGGCAAGATGGAACATATGATTTTCATGGGCTTTACGTTCGCTGATATCTCTGACCACACCACAAAAAAGCTGTTCTATTCCAGTGATTTCACATACGGCGAGTTCAAGGGGAAAAACTTCGCCATTTTTTCGCTTGCCTTCAACCTCTCTGCCATTGCCGATTATCTTCTTTTCCCCAGTATTCTGATAGTGCTGTAGAAATTGGTCATGTCGGCTGCGGTAGGGCTCTGGCATGAGCATAGCGATGTTTTTGCCTATGACTTCATTCTCATGAAAGCCAAAAATTTGGGACGCAGCTTGGTTAAAGCTGCGTATTTGTCCTACTTGATTGATGGTGATGATGCCATCCAAAACATTGTTGACGATTGCCTCCAATTGCTGGCGACTCTGTTCAGACATCGCATGTGCACTTTTTGACTCTTCAAGTTCTAAGGCGTATTTACGGCGAAATCGGTGCATTGCTTCGATAGATAGGCAGACAACTAAGCCATCCAGTGTGAATACCAGATTGGACCAAAGACTATTCCGCAGAACTTCTATTGAGAATGACATATAGGGTTGGGTAAAGATAAAGGTTGCCAGCAGCACGCCAATGATGGTGGTGAACATACCTGGCCAGAAACCGGCACAAACGGCTGTCAGGGCAACAGCAGGAAAGAAGGTGACATATTGTAGGCCGGCATCAATGGGCCATATCAGCAGTCTTAAAAGCAGAGCAACACTGATAAGTCCACAAGCAATCAGGTATCCACTTAAACGATTTTCACTGGGTGCAATGAGTTTTGCAAACAAGGCCAAATTATTTACCTCATTGTATAAGCGTCCATGGCAGTATTCATACCGCTTTGCTTAGAGTCATTCGCTGTAAGCTTTTGTTAAAACGGTACCAGAAGTATAGCTGTAAATTTCCATCTGCAAGTGTAGTACTTTATTGGCTTGAGGTAAGGAGGGCGGGGGCTTCTAAGATGGAGAAGGGGAGGAATCCAGAGCCCTTGTAGACTCTGGATTAGGAGAGTAACCCCTAGGGGGTAACCGCTGTTGGGGTTTTCTCTACCGTATTTTTATTCTGGGTGAGTAGGCTGCCATGCTCAACCTGTATCAGATCACTCAGAATGGCAGCGGCTTCATTGAGCTCAATCCTCTCCATCGCTTTGACCGTGCTGTCTTCACCTTCATCGGTATGCTCCTCTACCTCATCAGTCAGGGCTTCCTCATCATTGTTGCTGATGGGCTCAAGTCCTTGAGAGAGGCGGAAGGCATTGATGCGTTTGTCCTGTTGGGTTTTGAGCTGTTCACGTTCGATACGGCGCTGTTCCAGCACTAAAGAGAGCTCCTTTTTTTCTGCCATGGTGTGGCGTTGTTCTGCCTGGGCCAAAAGGAATTGGAAGCCATCATCTATTGCTGTACGTTGTTGGTGGCGGTTTTTTACGTCATCCAGTAGCAAATGGGTTTGGCGGTATGGCGTGAACTTGGCTGGCTTGATGCTGGCCCAGGGTAGGGCGTTATCCAGAGCCCGTTCACCCTGCTCGGCATCTTCTTCTGCAGTGGGGAAGACGATGTCTGGCACTACACCACGGTGCTGGGTGCTATCGCCATTGACGCGGAAGAATTGGGCCATGGTAATTTTTAATTGCCCAAGGTTCAGGTCGTCACTGCGTACATAGCGGCTTAGGTCCACCAGAGTTTGCACGGTCCCTTTGCCGAAAGTGGGTTCACCCAGGATGATGCCCCGTCCGTAATCTTTGATCGCACCGGCAAAGATCTCTGAAGCCGAGGCGCTGTAACGGTTGACCAACACCGCCAGTGGACCGTTGTAGGCAATACTGGCATCGGTATCATCTTCAGACTTGGTGAGTCCCTGGCTGTTATGGATTTGTACTACCGGCCCTTTTTTGATGAAGAGTCCCGTCAGGGCTACCGCTTCTGGCAGAGAGCCACCACCATTGTTACGCAGGTCAATGATCAGGCCATCCACCTTTTGTTGCTGTAGCTCATTGATCAGTGTTTGGGTATCACGGGTGGTGCTGCTGTAGTTTTCATCACCACGACGGTAGCCTTCAAAGTCCATGTAGAAGGTAGGAATGGTGATGACACCAATCTTTTGACCGCTTTCAGGGAGTTCGATAATGCTGCTCTTGGCCTGCTGCTCCTCCAGCTTGATTTTGTCCCTGATCAGGACAATTTCTTTATAAGGACCGTCCAGTCCACTCTCTTTGGGAAGTACCTGCAGGCGAACAACACTGTCTTTGGGGCCACGGATTAGGTCTACGACATCATCCAGGCGCCAGCCGACAATATCTTCCATCTCGCCATCTTTCCCCTGAGCAACACCGGTGATCATATCTTTGGTGTGGAGTTGGTCACTGAGGTCGGCAGGACCACCAGGGATGATACGTTTGATCTGGGTCATCTCATCTTCGGTGCCCAGCACTGCGCCAATGCCTTCCAGGGAAAGGCTCATGTTGATTTTGAAGTTCTCCGAAGTGTGGGGAGAGAAGTAGCTGGTGTGGGGTTCCACTGCACGAAGATAGGCGTTGATAAAGAGCTCGTAGGCATCCTCAGCATGGGTTTGGTCCACATGGGTGATGATACGTTGATAGCGCTTGCGCAAGGTTTTATCGATGGCTTCTGGCTCTTTTTTGGCCAGCATCAGATTGAGCACATCGTTTTTCACCCGCTTGCGCCAGATCTCATCCAGTGCTGCTTCATTCGCTGCCCAGGGGGCTTCGCTACGGTCCAATTGCAGTGATTCATCGATCGTGAAGTCGATGGTGTGATTGAGTTGCCCCAAAGCATACTCGGCGCGTTCTATTCGTCGCTGATTAAAACGTTGGTAGATGAAAAAGGCGGGCTCCATATCCCCTTTTTTCAGCGCATCATCCAAGGTGTGGCGATAGCGATTAAATTGATCGATATCCTGCTGGGTGAAGAAACTTTTAGAGGGGTCCAGTCCTTCCAGATATTTCTCCAGGATCTCCTGAGACATCTGGTCATCGAGCTTGGTCTCTTTATAGTGATATTCGCCGATAAATTGGTTAATGAGTTGGGTAGAGATGTTGTGTTCTGGGAGTGGAGCAAGTTCTACGATGGCGGTTGCTGTAATCGGTGCCAGGCTGCTCAATAGTAGCAGAGGCGGAAGAAGGCGTTTTAACATCATTGTCTACCAGTAACATTAATATTGAGTTAATTATAGGACAGAACTGTAACAGAGTGGTTCAGTGTTGTCCCGATGCTTGATGGATATAGCTTAACACGCTCTGAAAGGGGATTTGTGCCAATACGCCAAACAGAGGGTGTTGTGTCAGTTTGCTACGGCTTAGCTGGGGCGAAGTGATGCCGCAAAGAAAGCGCGCCATAGGGATGGCTTCTTGCAATAGAGGTTGTGATAACTGGCTTGCCTGTTGCCATATCTGCCCATCGACAGTGCCGCTGTGGCGTGGTTGAGGGCTGGTGGCCTGTTGATGGAGACACCAGCTACAGTGACCACAAGGGGCTTGCCGTTGCTCACCGAAATGCCCTGCCAGGGCATTGACCTGACACCCTTGATGACTAAATAGTGCCAGCACCTGTTGCAGCCGTTGTAGCTCGGCTTGCTCCCTTGCGATAGCCCGTTGGTGAAGATGCTGGGCCAATGCATCAATGCTCTCGGGTGTTTTTCGGCGCTGATAGGGGTTGCGTATACCTGAGGTTTTCACCTCGAGTAATTGTTGCTCTCCCAGATAATCTAAAGCACGGATGATACGCTCCCGGTCACTGCCGATTGCCTGGGCCGCTTGTTCAAGATCGATGTCGAACCAGGTTTTTGCCTTAGTGGCCTGTTTGAAGATTTGGCTAAGAAAATCACGCCGCTCTCCCTCAAAGCGAGCCAGAATCTCCTGTGAACTATAGAGGGGTTTGAAACGATAGTTAGCGTAGAAGGGGGTGCCCGCTTCAAGGTAGCCTTCTAACTCCAGGTAGGTAAAGAGGGTGCGCAGCACCAATGGGCGGATATCGTGGCGATTAGCGAGCTCGTAGCTGCTGATATCGAATTGTGCCTCCTGGGCAAAGAGTTCAGTGAGTAGGGTAGTGAGTGCTGGAAGGGTGGGAGTATCACCATAGATGAAGTTTTCCAACACATTAAGGTCGTCGTAGCAGACCAGTGTTTCGCAATGGGAGGCTTGGCCATCCCGTCCTGCCCGGCCAATCTCCTGAGCATAGTTTTCCAGGCTTTTGGGCAAATTATAGTGGTAGACATAGCGGATATTGGCCTTATCCACTCCCATGCCAAAGGCGATGGTGGCAACCACGATGCCATGCCCTGAGGCCATAAACCACTCCTGGATCTCACTGCGTTGCTCATCCTTTAGACCGGCATGATAGGCCCTGGCGGGCAGGCCTAGGTCGATGAGTTTGGCGGCTACCAGCTCTGCCGTTTTTTGTAGCGTGGCATAAATAATTGTAGGGCCTGGCGGGTGGCTTTGTAGTCGCTTAAGCAATACCTCATCACGATTGGCAGTGGTAACCGGGCTGTTTAACAGGGTCAGATTGGGGCGATAGAAACCGGTGCGAACCGCATGTTGTGGCGCTATCCGAAAGGCGCGGCAGATATCAGCTTGCACTTGGGGTGTTGCCGTGGCCGTGAGGGCCAGGATGCATTCCGCCCCACAGCGTTGGGCAAACTCCGGTAGTTTCAGATAATCGGGGCGGAAATTATGACCCCATTCGGAGATACAGTGGGCTTCATCCACGGCAAATAACGAGATGGGCAGGCGTTCGATGGTGTGACGAAAGCGCTCATTATTAAAGCGCTCTGGTGCGACATAAAGCAACTTCAGTTGGCCATTCCGGGCTTGATTGACGATATCCCGATACGCTTCCTGGGTGAGGGTGGAATCCAGCCGGGCAGCGGCAATTCCCCGCTTTTGCAGGCTGTCTATCTGGTCTTTCATCAGGGCAATCAACGGTGAGATTACCAGAGTTAGCCCAGGCAGGAGCAGGGCGGGCAACTGATAGCAGAGGGATTTACCGCCGCCAGTGGGGAAGATGGCGCAACTGGAGTGACCGGCAAGCAGCTGCTCCATTACCTGTTCCTGGCCAGGGTTAAAGTGTGAATAGGCAAAGTATTGTTGCAGGGCGGTGCGGATATCGTGCATTGGTTTTCTTTGTGGTTGCATAGCTAAATCCATTTAGCACATGGTATAAACCCCTTAACCTAATGGCAACTCGAACTGGTCATTGATTACCCGCTCCATGGAGCTTCCCAAGGTGGAAAGTATGGTGTCGGCGATGGGGGTAAGCTGCTTGCTGATGTAGTGCTCATAATCCAACGGTGAGTGGTGGCACTCCAGAGTTTCTGGGCCATTGAGGGTCATGACGTACTCAATCCAGCTGGCATTTTGGTAGCGGGATGGCTGGTTCTGTTGTTGAAAGATCGCCTCTGCTTTTTTGGCTGCCTGGGCATGTGGCGGGATGTTTCTTTGATAGTCTCTGAGCCGTTGGCGTAGCCGTTTGCGGTAGATCAGTTTGTCGTCATGCTTGCCAGCTTTGAGTTCGCTGACCACCATGCGGATGTACTCCTCATAGGCCTGATGATTGAAGACACGCTGGTAGAGGTTCTGTTGAAATTCCCGGGCCAACGCTGTCCAATCAGTACGTACGCTCTCCAGTCCTTTAAATATCAGTTGTTGCTGACCCTGCTCATTCACCTTCATTCCCGCATAACGCTTTTTACTGCCTTTTTCTGAGCCGCGGATGGTGGGCATAAAGAAGCGCTGGTAGTGGGTTTCATACTCCATCTCCAGGTAGGAATCGATACCGTATTGCTGCTGTAGGGTCTCTTGCCAGTAGTGATTAATGAGAGAGGTCAGGGTGTTTCCAATTTTATCTGCCTCGGTGTTGTTGACACGCTTCCCCAGAGCGACAAATACCGAGTCAGTATCGCCGTAGATCACTTGATAACCCTGAGTCTCAATCAGTTCGACTGATTTGAGAATGACATCATGGCCACGTTTGGTGATAGAGCTGGTGAGCCGTGAGTCGTGCAGGCGACAGCCGGGGGTGCCCAGTACCCCATAGAAGGAGTTCATGATGATTTTGATGGCTTGAGATAGCGGTGGATTGTGTTGCTGTTTGGCCCGGTCACGGGCTTCCCATAGCTGCTCGATCAGTGCCGGCAGGATGCTCTCTTGTTTACTGAAAGTGGCCCCATCATAGCCCGGAATAGTCTCTTCCTCAGTCTGTTGCTGTGCAGCAATTCGTGCGTAGGGATCCACCTTAAAGGTGCGGATGATGCTGGGATACAGGCTTTTATAATCCAACACCAGCACACTTTCGTGCATGCCAGGGAGGGAATCCATGACGTAGCCACCAGGGGCGCTGAGGCCGCCGTGGTAGTCCCCGATGTTGGGGGCGATATACCCTTTGCGGTGAAGACGCGGCAGGTAGAGGTTCTCGAAAGCAGCCACCGAGCCACCTACCCGGTCCAGCTCCAGCCCGGTGAGGCGGGCCCGCTCCAGAGCGAAGGCGACCAGATGGGTGGTCTCAAAAATTTCCCATACCAGCTGACAATCTTCCAAATTATATTTGGCCAGAGAGTGTTTATCTTCATGAAACTGGCGGCGGATCTCCTTGGCTTTATAGAGGGGGTCGTGATGATCCTCGGCTTGAATCAGTTTGCCCCGCCCCAGCAGTTCGGAAGCCACCGATTCCAGTGAGAAACTGGCAAAGTTATAGGTCGCACTCTTCAGGGTATCGATACCATCCAGAACCACTCGCCCAGGAATCAATAAGAAGTAGCGCTCACCATCCCCCTGCTGCTGACGCCAGACAGCTTTACTGCGCTGTCGGCCAAGGGTGAGGGGAATCCGCAACTGGTCAGCCTTGTTTTGCAGGAAACGGAAGTCAAAATTGATCACATTCCAGCCAATGAACAGGTCAGGATCCAGCTGCTCCACCCAGTGGAGGAAGCGCCGTAACAGGGTCTTCTCATCACTCACATACTCAATAGATAGTGCTTCGTCATCTCCCTGATGGGTAGGGTCGATCATCAAAACCCGCTTTGTCTCGCCACAGACAAAGGCGATGGAGTAGAGGGCATCGCTGGCGTAATCGGTCTCGATATCCAGCGACATCACCGCTAGCTGGGGTGTGTATTCATCAGGGGTGATGCGAGGATTGACCAGGGTGTGGTTCGAAGGGAGACTCTCTGTATGCAAGGTCACTGGGCCGGTGAGAAAGCGCTCACTGAGAAAGCGTTCTGGGGCGCGGATATCCGCCTCCAGGCAGCGAATCTGCTGCTGTTGTAAAAGATCCCTGGCTTGGTAGAGCTGTTGTTGAGCGGGGAAGTAGACCCCCGCCATCGTTTCCCCTTCAAAATCCTTCAAGGCCAGAGGCTTGATCTCCACTTTGGGAAAAGACGTCAGCAGTTCTGCTGCCCGGGGAGCATCGGATTGGCGGATGAAAAACAGCACCTGCTGTTGGGTAATCTCCACTTTGATGGGGCCCGCCTCACTGCGAAACCAAAGTACCAGCTGGACACCATCGCGACGATCGAATGACTGGCGGGTGAGAAGAAATGCCTTAATTTGAGGATACCTACATTGTGATTCAGGGGGATTATACGTGTTTGTCCACATGACAGGAAAAAGCCATCATCACAAATTATTTCCACTTATTTTTCATGATAGTTGTAAGTGGCGATAAGGCTTATGCTTTTCCAAATCCTGTCACTGAGTAAATATAATGAATAACAAATTCTCAATCTTCATCCTTCTTTTACTAATTGTCACTCTGGTTCTGCCTGGCGTATCTGCCGCTACCGTTCCCGCAACTGGCGAGTTTACCGCCACTAAGGCGTGCCAAGCCTATCAATCCATGCGCAAGAAAACCAACCCGGACCATACAGTGTTAACCGTTGGGCAGCGCTATCCGGTGGTGGAAGCGAATGTGGCCAGCGGTACCACTTGGTATCGCATCACCATTCAGGATGCCAGTCCCCGTGAGCGCTGGGTCTATTTCTCCTGCGGTACGGCAGATGTCACTGTGGCCGGTAGCAGTCAGCCGTCCACCCCTAAGCCAGCCGTAAGCTGTAATGTGGCCGGGGAGGAAGATAGCTACGTGTTTGCGGTGAGTTGGCAACCCGCTTTCTGCGAGGGGCATTCAGATAAGCCGGAGTGCAAGGTGGATGATCCTAACAGTTATCAAGCCAAAAATTTCACGCTGCATGGTCTCTGGCCCAACAAAAACAGCTGTGGGACCAACTATGGATTTTGTGGTGAGTATAAAAGTGCAGTGCGTCCTTTCTGTGATTTCAACCCAGTCCCTATGAATGCCAATACGCTGAAGGAGTTGGAAGGGGTGATGCCCAGTGCCGCTTATGGCTCCTGCCTGCAACGTCACGAATGGTACAAGCACGGCACCTGTCAAACCGAGTGGGGGGCGGATGGCTACTTTGAGCATGCCATACATCTATTGGCGGATTTCAATGGTGACCCCGGTCAGGGAATGGCCGCCTTCATGACCGCTAATCTGGGTAAGCGAGTGGATGTTGCCCAGTTGAATGAGACGGTGGACCAATTATTTGGTGATGGAGCCCACCTCCGTATGCAGTACAGCTGTAATCGGGATAATAAGCTGCAGGATATCTACATCAACCTGCCCGCTAAATTGAGTCACAACTCCTTAGGCTACCTGATTCAACAGGCCGCAGAGGGTTACCGTAATAAGTGTGGTGACAGCTTTATTGTGGATCCGATAGGTCAATAGCAGCTTGGAGAGGGTGACATGACCAGCAGCAAGAGCGATGCCCAACAACGCGCTGACCAAGTGCAAGCCTTCCAGAGAGAACGAGCTTTACTGGAGAGTGAAGGTGTACTGAATCTGACGGCTGATCAGCAACAAGCACTTAATAAGTACCACCAGACCCTGCTTCAGCAGCTGCGTCAGCGCTTTGATATTGATGCCAACTTGCAGCAGAAGCAGCTCTCGTTGGGCATGCGCATGGCCTCCTTCTTGGGGGCGTTGGCACTGGCGGCTAGCTTGTTTTTCCTCTTTTACCAATTCTGGGGGCGCTTGGGGACAACCAGTCAGGTGGTTATTCTCAGTAGTGCTTCCATCATTAGCTTCTTGGCAACAGTCTATACCGCTGGCAGGGATAGCTCCGGTTACTTCACCAAGCTGGTTGGGCTGCTGGCATTTGTCTGTTTTGTGCTGAATCTCTCTATGTTTGGCCAGATATTCAATATCACCCCAACGGATAATGCCTTGTTAGTCTGGGCTGCCTTAGGGCTATTACTGGCTTATTGCTATGATGTGCGACTGCTATTGGTAGCGGCAATCCTCTGCATTATCGCTTTTGTCTCTGCCAGGGTAGGGGCTTGGGGGGGGCTCTACTGGATCCATTTTGGTGAACGGCCAGAGAATTTTTTCCCCGTGGCAATCCTCCTCTTCTTGATTCCCCAATGGATCGATCACCAGCGTTTTAGTGGTTTTGCGCTGGCCTATCGCGTGTTTGGTGTAGTGACTCTGTTATTACCGATGTTAGTGCTCTCATTCTGGGGATATGGCAGCTATCTGAACTTTGATCCCGATATGATCGAAATGGGATATCAGGTGGCAGGATTCCTGGCGAGTGGTTTCTTCATTTGGTATGGCATACGAAAGGGACTAGGCGACGTGGTGAATAGTGGCGTCACCTTTTTTGCCATCTTCCTCTATACCAAGTTTTTTGATTGGTGGTGGGAGGTGATGCCCAAGTTCCTCTTCTTTATGCTGTTGGGGCTGGTGGCAATCCTTTGTCTGCTGATACTGAAACGGTTACGTAAAGTGGAGATAACTGCATCAGTGCAGGAGGTCAAACCATGAAACCACAACTTAAGGTAATCATTGCTGGTCTGGCTATTATCGTTATCAGTAATGCTGTTGCACTGATGGGGGTAGCTTACAACCGTTCTGGGGAACCTGAGGCGACCTTATCGTTGACGGAGCGAGAGCTCCCTCTGCCATATCGTTACTGGTCAAATAAAGAGAACAGTGGGCTTAGCTTAAAGATCAATTGCCGGCTGGAAACGGAGATGTATATCAACCGTTATGGTGGCAACTGCTTTGGAACCCCAGACTGGTTGGATAGGGCGAAGCTGGACAGTTTGGGGTTTGATCTACAGGATGTACCAAAAGAGAGAAAGTACGGATATCGCTACGTTGATGATTTGCCCAGAGTGGTTTATCTGGTGCTGGAGTTTGATGGCGATGCTCATCGGCGGGTGCTTGAGATAAAAGCGCGTAAACTGGCCAGTGAGCAAGCGCTACTACGTAATAATCCAGAAAATAAAGAGTTTGAAGATCGTGTATCGAGGGCACAGGGTGACCTTGATGAGGAAAAGAGCATGGGAAGCCGCCTGTTTGCCATCGATGCGGGGATGGATATGGCTGCATTGCGTGAGCAGTACCCGGATCGTAGCCACTATGCCATTATACAGGCCTCTATTAAGCCGGTATGGGGTAATTTCAAGGAGAACAATCAACTGGCTGGGATGATTACCGGTCTGCTGGTTGGACGTATCAATGTGCCCCTACAGCATCGCACTCACCTTACTGCACTGGAAGCAGCGGGAAACGGGCATCCTAAGCGTGTGGACGCTCCCCGATACCGAGTGACCACCGGTTTTGGGCAGCGTCTGGAGCCTTGGATAATCGAAGTGGAGCCTCTTAATTCAGTCAACAGAAATCGGGACGATACCTAAGTCATAGTTACCGCACTACGGGGATTAATTTTGTCCAATCTGATCAATATCGCAAAGACCGTCTGTAGCACCCAGAGGCTGTTGGCGTTATTGCTACTCACTGTTTTTTCGCAATCCCTTTCTGCACAAGAGAGCCTGGAGAAGGTGACTATCCAGCTTAGCTGGAAATATCAGTTTGAATTTGCCCCCATCATCGCTGCCCAGGAGAAAGGTTTCTATCGGGATGCCGGTTTTGAGGTGGAAATTTTAGAGGGGGGGCTCGGGGTGGATATGGTACAGCGGGTGGTGGATGGCCAAGCGCAGTACGGTATTTTTACTTCAGCATTGGTTCTGGAGTATGGCCAAGGACAGCCCGTGGTGGCCATCGCGGCGATGATGCAGCACTCCGCGGTTGCCGTAATCACCGATAAACCAGAGATTCAATCGGTACACGATCTGGCAGGGCGTACCATCGCTGCCAGCCCCGACACCTGGGATGAGGTGGTTGCCTATTTACGGGCAGTAGGTATTCGCGATGATTTGATCCATGTGGTGGAGAAGACCAAGTGGGGGCTCAATAATCTAGAGGATTACGACGCTATCTCCGCCTACACCAGCAGTGAAGGTTTCTACACCTACAGCAGCCCCAAGCGCTACATGATGTTTAATCCCCGTGCCGCGGGGATCGATATGTTTGGCAATATCCTATTTACCTCCCGTACCCATCTGGAACAACATCCTCAGCAGGTTAAGGCATTTCGTGAGGCAACACTGAAGGGGCTTGATTATGCATTGGAAAATCCCGAAGCGCTGGTGGATATGATTTTTCAACGCTACAACACCCAACATAAAACCCGTGAATGGTTGAGTTTCGAAGCAGAAAAAATTCGTGAGCTGACGCGGTCTGATATTGTAGAGCCAGGCTATATGAGTCCGGGGCGGTGGAAGCATGTGGCCGAGGTTTACGCCAGTTTGGGGAAATTGTCCCGTGATATTGATCTAAACAACTTTATCTATGACCCTCACCCCAAACCCAACTTGGCTTGGTTCTATGCACTGCTGGCACTGCTATTATTGGTGATAACTGCTGTGTCCGCTGCCTTATGGCACACCCGCCAATTGACCAAACGTCTACAGCAAGAGATGGCGGAGAGAGAGCAGGCCCAGGCTGCGCTACAAGAGAGTGAGGGGCGCTTTAAAGATCTGTTTGAAAAGAATCCAGATCCTTGTTGGCTGATTGAAGAGAAGCATTTTATCGAATGCAACCAAGAAGCGGTACGCATTCTGAAATGTCCAGACAAGACATTATTAATGTCACTGCATCCCGCTGACCTTTCACCAGAGCTTCAGCCAGATGGTCGTCTTTCAAGAGAAAAGATAGAACAGATGATGAATGTCGCGTTGAAACAGGGAGTACACCGTTTTGAATGGCTGCATCAACGATTTGATGGAGAGACCTTCCCCGTAGAGGTGACCTTGGCGAAGTATGTGCAAAAGAGTCGGGTACTACTCTTTTGTGTATGGAGGGATGTAACAGAACGTAAGCGCAATGAAAAGCTAAAAAATGAATTTGTTGCCACGGTAAGTCATGAGCTACGTACACCATTAACTTCGCTGATTGGCTCAATCGGCTTGATTAAAGGAGGCGTGGTGGGTGAGATCTCTGAAAAGTCCAAACAGCTTCTTGATATTAGCCTGAATAATGCCAACCGGCTGTTATTACTCATTAATGATCTGCTGGACCTCTCTAAGATTGAGGCGGGTAAATTGGAATATAACATGCTGCCTCAGGACCTGAATCTACTGGTGCAGCAATCCATTATCAATAACGAGCACTATGGACAAAAATACCAAGTGACGTTCCGTTTTAATCCGCAAATTATAGAGGCATGGGTCGTTGCCGATCCCGACCGTTTTCTTCAGGTGATGAGCAATCTACTGTCTAATGCCGCTAAATTTTCTATCCCAGGCGATAATGTAGAGATTACCACCTATGCCGAGGCGGGCCGTATTGTACTGAGTGTGGCAGATCATGGTAAGGGCATTCCAGAACAGGCCAAGGAGCAAATCTTTGAAAAGTTTTCCCAGGCCGACAGCTCCGATACCCGCAGCATCAGCGGCACTGGCTTGGGATTAAGCATAGCCAAATCCATTATCGAAGCGCATGACGGCGATATCCGCTTCGAATCAACACTGGGCCACGGCACCACTTTTTACGTCACCTTGCCGGTTTATAAAAAATTCTATTGAGAACTCAACCTGGCACCCCACGTCATTCCGGACTTGATCCGGAATCCAGGCATTATTAACCCATCACCATGTCATTCCGGCCCCGATCTGGAATCCAGGCATTATTAACCCATCACCATGTCATCCCGGACTCGATCCGGGATCCAAGCTTTACCCTGTAAGAGCCTGCTTGCAGGCGAATCCACCACCAACTCGCTTCATCACCATGTCATTCCGGCCCCGATCTGGAATCCAGGCATTATTAACCCATCACCATGTCATCCCGGACTCGATCCGGGATCCA
>JBNKQQ010000005.1:0-13105 GCA_050295955.1 Thiohalomonadales bacterium | reverse complement strand
CAGACGGCGGACACCGGGCTCCAGGGTTGGAGCCATTAGTGCATGACCATCCAAGGTATGGTCATGGCCCAAGGTGTGGGCGGCTTCGTGCAGTAACACGGTCAGCAGGTCAATTTTGCCTTCTGCCTCTGAGCCCGGTGCCGCTTTCCACTCGTAGGGGTTGGCGGTAGGTAAGAACTCTTCGTTCAGGCCTGGGGTAAGGTCAATGAACCAGCCGTAGCCGTTAGCATTGTCGTCTGGGGTAATACCCAAGGCATTGCTGTGGCCTAACGCCCCGCCTCCAGATCGGAGAATGTAACATTGGATAAATCCAGATTAAAACCGGTGTGGTTATCAGTGCCACCCTTACTCGGCTTGGGTGCTTCGATCATGACAGGATCTGGACATTCACTGACATACTCATCAACAATGTACAATACTTTGATATCCAGGATGATTTTGTAGTGTTTACCCTCATATTTGACCAGGAAAATAGCCCTATCATCACCCAGAAAACCTGTATCGGGGTGATACTTATAAAACTTGTGCCCATCATTAGCAATTCTCACATCTAAATTTCCATGTTGAACTCCTTGAATTAAATCAATCTCAACATCCTCTGCCTCAACCCTTTTCGACATGTGATCCCAAAGATAGTGTTTAAGCATAGATACTGGAGAAACAGTACTCAGTGCATCGTTCAAACCCTTTCTATCTTCAGTTTCAGTACACATACTTACTATGTAGTCTGCTGTCGGTGTAACACTACCTTCCGCCTGAGCAACCAGCACTGGCGTCTCTTCCATCGCAGGAATATAAGGCACATCCATCGCAAACATAAGCTCTTCTCCTTTAGTTAGAGTCAAGACGTAATCAGATAACGTCAGTGGATTAATCATCATAGTAGTAAAATCTACATTCGTTGTACTCGTAAATAAATTCCCTGTATCTCCTGCTGCGCAGGTGGATTTAGGTAAATATGAAAATGGTGTTGATACTCTTAGACTAAGGATTAAAGAGAGATAGCTTTTCCATATTTTGTGATTATCTCAACATCCACAAATAGGCAATACAAGAAATAACAGAATTTTCTGGGTGACTGAATTCAAAAGAGTGGAAGTAAAGTGGTGACCACTACACAAAGGAAAAACAACTTCCAGACTGTGGAGCTCATAGACTTGACAAGTCTTTTATTGCATCCCTTACAACGACAAATTTTTCCAATATTACCAATAGCTATTTAGTATTATTTATAGCCAAAATAATAGTAAACACTCTCTTAGAAAACTAGCATTCATCATATACAAAAAGCATATGAGTGATATTAACAACCAATAACTGAAATATTGCCATAAGGCTAGATGAATGTATTTTTTGTATACCTTCATATTACCCTTAATATACTTTGATAGTAATACAGGGGAAGAGATTCACTTTCGGCAAACAAGTGTCAATAAGATGGGATAATGTGCTTAATCACATTGAAGATGTGATATAAAAAAGCTGTGCAAATAAAATCAGCACAGCTTTTTTACAAAACGAATATGAAAATCAGTTAGCAGTACACTCGTTGGCTGTGTCTTCTACTTCACCAGCAGGACAGCTGGTAGCAAGTTGATAAGTGTTACATACCATTTCCCCACTTGGGTCTGGATGTTTACAAGTAATGCTACAACCTGTGGCAAATACGGCAATAAGGGTAATAAGTGCTAGCTTCATAGTGGCCATCCTCTATTAGTTAAATTGAAATTAATCCAATGCTATTCATCTCTCTTACAAAAAACAAGAGAAACCATAGCAAAGATGCTTTCATCAAGTTGTTTCTAGAAAGTAAGCTTTACTTCTCCAAATACTACACGCTCTGGCTGATAGGCTGGCGATTGTGGTGCATATGGCGTGAAGTTTCCATCGTGATAATTAAAATCACGATCAAATAAATTTTTTACACTTAAGCGAACCATTCCGACTCGTTTTGGAAATTGGTAACCTATCGATACATCAACAACCGAGAATTGATCCCGGCTTTTTATCGCTGTAGAAATAGGCTCTACCCGCTGTTTCACGTAGGTAGATGTGGCGGAAGTAAAGAAACCATTAGATCCAATGTAGCTTACTTCAAGAGGAATACTCAAAGTCGTTAGATTGGAAAATAATTCGCTTGTATGTTCGATTTTTTCATAGTGCATGCGAGAACTAATGGCAAAATGCTTTTCAGCACGCCAGAAGAGATACACTTCCCCGGCAGATTCATTTCTCTCATTGAGAGGGATGAAATTGATTGTACCACCAGGAGTTTCAAACATTACCTGTTCTGATTCCACGTTAATTAAGTTGATACCTAATTGCAGGTGATGGCTTAAGGCATGATCAATCGCAACACCTACTCGCTCACTTTCAGTACCCGAAATTTCATCATAAAACTGATTAAATCCGGCTATCTGAGTAGGCTCGATAGTTTGATTTGACGTAAAGGGGCGACGTGTCGTTTTAAACCATGCTGAACGTAAAGTTGTGTTTGGGGTAAGACTCCAGCGAAAACCCAATTTTGGGTTAAAGGAATTGTGCTCTACGCCTACATAATCGAATACATCATAACTCGCTCCGATAGTCCAAATCTGGTTATTCCAATACTTACTATTGAAATAGAAATAAGCGCTACGATAATCAGAAGAAAGGTCAACAGACTCAGAAGCGAGTAACCAGGTTTCATTAGGCCCAGGATAGTTGGGAATTACCGGCGTCGGGCGGTCATCTGGTACATAGAAGGTAAACAAGTATCGATCCGTCTGAATATAGTCATGATAAAGATGACCGGCACCGATAATCAATGAATATTCAGGCTGGTTGAACAGGTACTGAAGCTCACCCTGAGTAGAATCACCTTCACGCACTCTTATCGCATCTGAAATTGCCAAAATACCCGTAAGATCAAATGTGGGAAATGAACCTGCGTATTGCATAACATCAGTAGCAACGGACCGAGCCTCATGCTCATCAAACTCCTGATAAACAAATGAACCAATCAGGTGATGCTTACTACTCGGGTTCATGTGGAAACCCAGTCGTCCTGTCTCAGTGGTATACTGCTTTCGTAACAAAGGATCATAGTCATCCAAGTCAAAGCGCATTGCCATATCACCACTCTCACTCTCCCGATAACGATACTCTGCTTGTAAATTCAACTTGGGAGATACCGCCCATTGAGCGAACAGATTAGCAATATCATGGGCCATATCGTTATTAGGGCGGAACCCTTCACTTTCGTAGTGATAGTGGCCAGCACTTAAAGCAACAGACTGAGTAATACCGGAAGCAAGGGCTTCATAGCTTTTTGTATTGTTGCCACCAAGCATGACTGAGGTCTGCATCAAAAGCGCATCCCGCATAAATAGCGGATGATATTCATTATAGGCAGCATTGCTGACGCCGGTACGCTCCACCACTGCCAGATCGCTCTCAGTCGCATGAGGTTGTAAAGGTACAAGATTAAGGGACTGCATCAGCTGACTTTGCAGCAGCTCACTGGCTCGGGCAATCTCGTAGCTAGGGCGACTACCGTGGCTATCAGCCAGAAAACGGTGGGCAGAGTAGTTGGTAGGATCCAGCGCCAATGAACGGCTTGCCTCAATACTGGCTAGCGTATCAAAACCCAGTGCGCTGTAACTGCGAGCCAATGAAACACCCCGGGTTGCCAGATCCTCATCTAACAGCAAACGCGAGCGATACACACCCCGGTTATCATTCTTATCCATCGCTTCCTGCATACTATCTAAAGCTTCTATAGGGCGATTATTGGCTTGCAGATAAATAGCCTCATAAAAGTAGGCAGTGGGGTCTTGGGGATCCAACGCTTTAGCCATGACATACTGATCATTTGCCAAGTGATCTCGGCGCTCTTCGAAATAGGCTTTACCCAAGTAGCTTCGAATTAATGCATTACCCGGGTCTAAGATAGCGGCAATCTCTATCGCCCTACGCCCCTCTTGCAATTCACCTTCACGAATCATTGCCAATCCTAAACCCAGTTGTGGAAGCGGTGCTGCGGGATCTAATTGAATCGCTTTCGTAAAAGCCTGCTTGGCACTTTTCGTGTTCATGTCTACCAAATAAACAAATCCTTGAACCATGTGAGCAAGTGCGTTATTGGGAGAAATATGTATTGCTCGTTGAACAGCCGCATCAGCCTGCTCAATATCACGGAACATAAGATGAAGTTCAGCCAAACGAGCATAAATCAGTGCGTTCTGTGGAAACGTCTCAGCAGCCCCTTGCAACACTTCCCTTGCCTCCTGCAACTTGAAGGATGATTGTAATGCATAGGAAAGTGCCAGATAGGGTGCGACCGAATCAGTTTGTGTTGCAACAGCCGCTCTAGCTATCTCCAAGCCTTGGGTATCATCACCTTGCACCAAGGTAATAATACTTTGCAGGGCTAATGCATCACCATTACCGGGCGAACTCTCTAAAACTGCGTTAATATCCTGCTCTGCCTGGGTAACCTGTCCAACACTGAGACTCAACGATGCCCGTAACAGTAATCCACTTGCATCAAGACTGCTCTCTTTTTCCAGTAACGATAGCGCCTGACCACTCTCTCCTTTAGCATCCAACTCAATTGCCTGAGCCAATAACGATCCCTCTCCCGCCTGAGCAACATCACCACTGGCTATCACTGTTGGATAATAAAGCGTCCACTGCACAGCCTCACGCGGATGAGCCACTACCTGCTGTGTTGGTATTGTCCCTGCTTTAGCAACAGCTGATTCACCATTGAGCAACAACACGCGCCCTGCACTATTCTCCATGGCCACTTTACCTTCAAAAACTGAGATAAAGGTCTCTTGCTGCGCGACTTGTACTAAAAACTCCGTCCCTTCTATGCCAGCATTAACAAATGGCGTATCCACTTCCAAGGTTCTTGGCACACGGCTCATAAAGTGACCCAGGCCTTCCAATAGCTTAACTAAAAACCCTTTCTCCTCTTCAGGGCCAGTTATTGTCACTGTTGAAGCTGCCCCCAAACGAAGTAATGTGTGATCCGCTAATACCAATGCTGCACGACTGTTCTCTCCCACCCGTACTGTGTCACCGGGGCAAAATTGTTCATCCACAGCCACCACCTGCCAAGTTTGCTGATCGGCATGGCGTACCTCTACTTGCCCTTCCAATGCAGAGGCCTGTGCCACACTTTCAGTACACGCTGCATAGGTATATGAGCAACAGGTAATCAATAACAAAGTCAATAATAGGCGAGGAAAATAGTGATAAGTATCCATAGTCTTCGGTACCCGATATCGTCAATCAGGGGAGTGTTAAGATGGGCTGATGGTAACACAGCCATAGATTATGAAAGTAGTGCTATGCGTCAATCAACAACAACAGGGTGTCGACATCCAAGACGACACCCCGACGCTACAAATAGACAATGGTGCTGCTATATCGGTAATTCATGTATGACTGATGTTCTTATCGTTAATGCTTTACGGACATGAGGTCAATAAGCTTATCGATCCACCTTTATATCAGACTGTTCCCCGGGTGTTCGATAAATAATTCTCTCATCACGCTGATGAGGATCCACCATATCCACCGGCTCTTGATCTGCAAAGCTAGGCTGGTTAAAGAGGACTGGCCGGGTAAGATCATATTGCCACTCATAGGGCCGTCCCCGATCATCACAACATAATGCAGTGAAGCCAACGGGCCTCCCTTCTCGCATCGTCAACAAACCAATCGTCGTTTGATGATTGATAATCACTTTCTCTCGATTATTGGGAATTAGGTAAGGTGTATTTTCACGGGAAAAGATGGCTTCTTTCTGCAGAATATTCAAGAAGAAGCCACCTCCAGTCGGACTATTAGCCAATGCACTACTGGTCAACTGCCAAATCGAAGTTGAACCTGCCAATTCACGGCGGGCAAATCCATAATGCACATCGCCGGAAAACACCACAATGTCACGCGCCTCACTTTGTCGAAATGCGAGCTTAAGTCGTTGATACTGTGTTTGGTTGCCAATCCAGCACTCTCTGTCCACCGCCTCTGCACCACGACGAGGCATATTCACCTGTAGCAGCTCAATCGTCTTAAAGCCGTATACCGGCGCCGCAGAAACCAGCAGGACCGTTTTTCCTTTAAGCTGTGGATTCACCAGCGCCTGTTCAAGCTCAGCCATCCCTTGAACATCCAACAAGCCGGGGCGACCTTCATTATCAAACACCCTATGGGTCCGGGTATCCAGCACCATCACATAAGGTTGCTGATTAATCTCATAACCCCACCGACGTTCGATCAGCGCCTGGTCGGCCTCTGCCAATGCTTGAGAATCCCCATCCCCATGCGCCTTTTGCAGTAGCGTTTTTAGCCTTTGATGATCACTGTTTTCAGGGTCATTTCCCCAGTCCTGACACGCCCAATAGGCCGCCAGCGCATTTCCCACCACCCGTTTGCTAAAAGGATGATCCCGCAACCGATCACGGATCTCAGGGGTAAGATTCCAGTCATCGGTAACATCATGATCATCGAATATCATATAACTGGAAATATTCGCCATCAGGCGACGGACTCGCCAGCACTTGCTGAGAAATTCTACCGCACGGCTGCGCTCACAGTCATAGGCATAACGGCCCTGATAGCCGCCCCGCACTCCTCCACTAACAATAAAATCAATACTCGTGGCAGCGCGGAGGCTCTTTGCCAAGCGGAATCGCACCGAATTATATTTAGGTAAAGAAAGAGAGACACCGCCCCAGGATGTCAGATACATCCCCATATACTCCCCCAAGGTCATCAAATGATTCTTGGATTCACCCGAAGTAAAGCCCACTTTGTCCGTCATCAACAAATGACGGGAAGCCAGCTTTAGGGTAGCAGGTGTCATTGTGCGGCCAGACCGCTTAGGATCGGGTATCTGCTCCTCGCCTCGCAACCCCTTGGCCAGATCAATCAAGCCTGCCAGCAGCGCCGAAGCCACATCATCCGCGTAAATCTGGTCACCAGTCAGATAGAGTTGAGAGGGTCGCATTGCCAGGTTGCCAATCTGATTAGCCAACATGGCATCTGCCGCTAGCATCTGATCAGGCTTAGCTTTGCGATCATCGCCAGCATGGGGTTTACGGCAGGAGCCCTGAAGAACATTCTGGTGTTCAGTGGGTAAAAAGAAGCTCGGCAGCTTCTCCCCTGGATAGGTAATGGCATGGTTACCGCCAATCAAACCAAACTGCGCCAAACCACGACCATCGATATCAAGATCATAATAGAGCGCCTGTCCCTTAGGCATCACCCCATCCCGTGGTGACAACTTCAGCAGATAGACAAACAGTCCCTGGCCCAGCTTCACCCACTGCGCCTCGTCAGCTAAACATTCGCAGCACAGATGCTTATCCTGCTTATCCGCTGATGTCCACGCCTTGGCCGAAATCCGCCCTGCCTGTTGATCCAACACGCACCAAAGATAAGCCCCCTGATCATCCACCCGGCGTACCGCCGGCCCTGCCAATAGTTTCATCGCCCTCTCCCGATTTTTTGTTCTTAGGGATCCTTCGTAAACGTCTCTTAGGGCAGTTATACCGGAAAAGGTAAAAAATCGCAGTTTAAAAAAGTGTCAGTTGATCCAGATCTTCCGGCGGTAAAGCAAAGTGATGACAGGCGAGACCTGGATCACCGGGGAAATTCAGCCGCTTCATCGCCGCATGGTAACGCTGGCGCAGCAAATTCGCATAGGTCCCACCACCGGTCATACGCTGACCAAACTCCGATTCGTAGACCTTACCACCATGGGCATCACAAAGACGACTCATCACATGCTCTGCTTTAAGTGGCGCATGCTCATTTAACCACTCCAGAAACAGATCTTTTACCTCATGAGGAAGACGCAGCAAAATATACATGGCAAACACCGCCCCCGCCTCTCTACCCTGGGCCATAATCGACTCCAGCTCATGATCGGTCAGTACCGGAATTAACGGCGCCACAAACACACTGGTGGGAATCCCCGCCTCACTCAGACAGCGCACCGTCTCCAGGCGCCGCTGAGGTGCTGTCGCCCGAGGCTCTAATTTGTTCGCCAGACGGTTATCCAACGTCGGAATTGAGATCGCCACACTGGCCAGATGCTTCTGTGCCATCTCCCCAAGAATGTCCACATCCCGCTCAATCAAAGCAGACTTGGTCACAATACTGACAGGATGCTGAAACGCCTGTAGCACCTCCAAAATCTGGCGAGTGATCTTCAGCTTTCTCTCCACCGGCTGGTAGGCATCGGTATTGATCCCCAAGGCAATAGGCTGACAGCGATAGCGTCGCTTACTCAACGCCTTACGCAACAGTTCTGCTGCATTAGGCTTATAAAAGAGGCGGGTCTCAAAATCGATACCGGGAGAGAGCCCCAGCCAGGCATGGGAAGGACGGGCAAAACAATAGCTGCAACCATGCTCACAGCCGCGATAGGGATTAATGGAGCGATCAAACGGCACATCGGGGGATTCGTTATAACTGATGATGGTGCGGGCAGAATCCACCGTCAGCGTGGTCTGCACCTTGGCTGGCAGACTATCCAGACTCCCCCAGCCATCATCGACAAACTCACAACGCTGCTCAGAAAAGCGGTTATCCGGATTACTCAAGCTACCCCGCCCTTTCAGCGGCCTGGAAAAGTGTTTACTCATCGCCCCACACCATATATGTATATTTATACAGTATATTAATGCAAGAGTTGGAAGGATACCAATAAGAAAACAGTGGCAGGGAGTATTAGCGGTATTCCACAGGTAGTTCGAGTACAACAAAACTTACAGCCACGTGGCGCACCCGCGCCACATCCAGTTCATCAGTCAATGAGAAACAATGTGATTTTATCTTTTGTAGGAGCCTACTTGCAGGTGATAGTAGGCCATAGATGTTTATAATCAGAGCTCTGCCCTAATGACCAGATCACATCCTTACCGTCAAAAAGTGAATTAAAGGCATTATGCTGTCATTTCTAGTACGACATGACTTTCATATCACATAACGTAACAGCACCACATCCGGTTCATCAGTCAATAAAAACTACGCGGCTTTGTCTTTTGTAGGAGCCTGCTTGCAGGCGATAGTAGGTCATAGACGCTTATATCATTAATGGGATGAGAGGAATGTCACTTCGTGGATTTAAATTGATGCAGGCTTTCGTCGTAGGTTAGTTCTGAGTCAGCAAAGCCCAACAATAACATCTACAGCGACCTATGTTGGACTTATTCAGATCTCTTTCCTGGCTCACGCCACTGAGTTCCACCACGCAGTTGCACCTGTAAACCCTTCAAGAAATTACGCAAAACCTGGTCCTTACATTCGCGGAAATTTTTATGGCCTGGCTTACGAAAAAAAGCACTCAGCTCATGCTTGCTCATACTCAATTTTGCCAGCGCCAAAATGGCCAAAATGTCATCATCAGTAAGGTTCAACGCAATTCTTAATTTACGAAAAATAAGATTGTTGTTTAAGCGTTTCTCCGCTTCAGGCTGAGGCCCTTCCCGCTTACCACGTTTTTCAATGATCAGCCCATTAAGAAATGTCGCCAGTAGCGTATCGCTCATATTTTTATACTCTGGGTCCTCTTCCTTCTTCAGCCACTCACTCATTTGCGGCCGAGTTACCTCGCACGCAGTCTGTGCAAACAGCGCAATCATTTTGTCATCGTTAAAATCAAAGATATAACGAATTCGGCGTAATACATCATTATTGGTCATAAATATTCCGAGGTAACAAGAGAAACTATCAATGAGAAGTACTTTAGCATACTCCCTCATCAACCAAAGGGTGACCCTTTATGTGGCTTTAATGCAAAAAAATACATCTGTAAAACAGCGGTAGGTTGGCGTTAGCGGCATTCCACAGCGACTTCGCACACGACCCAACCCCCATGACGCGTAACCCAACAGCTCCGTATCCGATTCATCGGTAAAAAGATGCACCGCTGATAAAATGGACCACCGGCATCCTTAAACAACAATTCCGTAGCCTACCCCTACCATGCATCCCCCTTCTCTTGAATCATCACAGGCTTGTCATCCACATAGATATCCAAATCCAGTGCCGCTGCAATCTTAAACAATGTCTCAATTTGAGAAGAAGCTGACCTACGTTCAAAGTCAGAAATCGAAGCCTGGCGCATACCAATTGCCTCCGCCACACTCCCCTGCGTTAACTTGCGCTTTTTACGCCTGTCTTGAAAAACCCGCCCCAGCTCAGAAGGGGTACTGATTCGTCGCATATTACTTATACTCCTCACCGTATAAATCCAAAATATACGCTATACAGTATAAAGTCAAAAATACGCTAAGGCGTATAGCAAGCCTCAACCACCCGGAACGTGGCAATTCCTCAAAGCTGTAGTACCATTAGCCGATGAAAACCAGCCTCGACCATCTCCCCCAGGACAAACAACAGGATGTGCAAACCATCGCCACCCTCCTGCGCGATGAATTCGACAAATACCTGGAAAACAAAAGTGGCCCCAAAGCCAACCACCGTATTCTGAAAATCATCCTCTTCGGCAGCCACGCCAAAGGCACCTGGGTCAATGACCCGGAAAATGGCTACCTTAGCGACTACGACATACTGGTGATCGTCAGCAACCCGGAGTTGATTGAAGAGTACAAACTATGGCACGAGGTTGAAGACCGCATTCAACGCAGCGTAAGCGCCCCACTGGGCCTGATCATCCACACCCTGGAAGATATCAGCAACCGCCTGCATCAAGGCCACTACTTCTTCAAAGATATTCGAGAGCAAGGCATCGAACTCTACAGCTATACCAAAAAAGCACTGGCACAACCCGGCAACCTGACAATAGAAGAACAAAAGACCATTGCAGAAAAGCATTTTGAACAGTGGTTTGAAAGTTCATGTGATTTCTATGAACAATACGAATTTGCATTTAGCAAAGAGAAATTGAAAATTGCCGCATTTCAACTACACCAATCAGTTGAACGCTTCTACAGCTGCACCCTACTGGTCTGCACCAACTACCTACCCAAAACCCACAACATCGCACACCTACGCTCCCTCTGCGCACAAATAGACCAACGCTACTTCGACATACTCCCCAACAACACCCAACACCACCGCCGCTGCTTTCAACGCCTAAAACGTGCCTACGTCGACGCCCGCTATTCAGAACATTATGAAATTACCGAAGAAGAGCTAACGTGGTTAGCCAGTGAAGTGGAAAAGCTAAAAGAGCTTGTTGAAGAAGTTTGCAAAAGTAAAATTGCATCGTTGGAAAATAAATAAACAGCCAAACAATGGTAGGTTGGCGTTAGCGACATACCACCACAACTTTGCATACCACTAAACGTCCATGGCCATACCCCATGGTTCATGGGTCAAAAGATGAGCGGATGCTAAAAGAGGCTACCTGCATATTTAAACAACAGTTAAATAACATCCCATTCGGCAGATTACGCTTCGCTAATCGACACTACTTTTATCTGAGTTACGAGTTGAAAGCCCATTTTTCAGCAGTTCTTCAGTTCGCTTAATCTTAGCCCCCTCGACCGACTACTCTCTGCTCTTAAATTCCTTAATATTCAATTTATTGCTCCATCATTGGTTATTTCCACTCCATTCAATATAGCCCATTTGTTCAAATTTGATCCCCCAAACCACCGCAATGAGAATGATGATTAACTAGACAAAAGCGCAACTCAGGTTTAAAATTTTATTAATTATTTAGTTTTTTTAAACCAGATCACAGGGAGGGAGGCTCGTATGTTTGGCGAACGATTGCACCGTGCTCGCAAAGCAGCAGGGCTATCTATGCCTGCCCTGGGTAAGATGATTGGTGTTTCAGGTAATGCCATCAAGAAATACGAGCATGGCGATAACATGCCCTCATCGGGTAATGTTCTGAAACTTGCCAAGGCTCTTGGTGTGCGTACTGAATACTTCTTCCGCCCCATCAAGGTGGATATTACTGGCATTGAATACCGTAAACACGCCAGTACCCCTCAGAAAACCTTGGATCGCATTAATGGCGATGTGTGGGATCAAGCTGAGCGTTGGGCCGAACTACTCAATCTCTATCCGGATACCGATATGCCGGTACCCGCGTTTGCTCTGCCTGAAGATCTCCCTGAACAGATTAATGATTGTGATCAGTTAGAGGCTGTCGCCCATCATGTACGTGAGGTATGGCAGCTGGGACAGAACCCCATTCCAGACCTTGTTGATACTCTGGAATCCAGAGGAATCATGGTCATCACCACCAAGGTGGATGTAGGTGAAAAATTTGCGGGTCTCGCTGGCAATATGGGCAAAACCCCACTGATTGTCATTTCAGATCACCAGCCTGGAGATCGTCAGCGCTTTACCCTAGCCCATGAGCTAGGCCATCTTGTCCTGCACGGTCGCCTTGCTGATGATCTGGATGAGGAGAAAGCATGCAACCATTTTGCTGGCGCATTCCTATTGCCTGAAGCGGCAGCAAAGCAGCACTTGGGAAGCCACCGCAACTCAATCCTGTGGCCCGAGCTGCACATGCTTAAACATGAATTTGGTTTAAGTATGGGCGCTATACTGATCCGCACCATGCAGTGCTGCATCATTAGCGAGAATCGCTACAGAGGCTACACCATAGAGTTCTCCAAAAACGGATGGAGAAAACAGGAGCCGGGCGAGGCCTACCCTAACGAGCAGACCTACCTGTTTAAGCAGCTGGTCTATCGTGCGCTAGCTGAAGACTATATTGGTGAATCCAAAGCAGCCGAACTGCTAGGCCTCTCACTATCCCAATTCCACAAGGAACGTCGTCTGGGGGAAGGTGTTGCAACTCCTAATTAGTGACGCCAATATCCTCATCGACCTGGAAGAAGGCGGTCTCATCACTGAGATGTTTCAGCTCCCATACCGTTTCACGGTGCCGGACATCCTCTATGAAGAAGAGCTGGATGGGCTTCACGCCCATCTACCAGAGCTAGGGCTTGAACTGAAAGAGCTCAGTGGTGAATCCATGATGTATGGGATAAGCCGTAAGCGTCCGCTAAACCCCATCCTTGAAATATTCAGGCATCAATGCCTCAATCTGTTCTACTGTATCCGCATTGGGGAGTACCGTTAGTAAATGTTTGAGATAAGCATAAGGCTCAAT
>JBNKQQ010000004.1:0-49204 GCA_050295955.1 Thiohalomonadales bacterium | reverse complement strand
CAAAATCGCGTTTAGGACCTGTATGTTAGATAACTTAACGTTACCTCGTTGTAATGGAAGAAGTTTTTCTATCTTCTTGAATTCGGTGCGTGTAATTTCCATTCACCAATCTTATCAAAATTAGTGTTAACAGGCCCTAGTCAATATTGTCCACAAAATAGGGCAAGATCCTGACTTCAGGTCTGATTGTTTTGGTGTGTCTGACGAGCGGGATGCGGATATCTTCATGTCGCCTGATGAGGCAAAGGCGTTGGCGATGATTCTCCAGACCGAGTTTTCACTCTCAGGGCGTTGGGCTCATTTGGTTAATTCACCGCGCAGTGCAATTTTTGCCAGTGAGTACAGCAAGTCCAGTCAGCCGTTTCATGAGAATAATATCTTCTCCACTGTGAGCGCGGCGCAAGATTATCTTGGTATCGATGACTTAGGCTATTACATGGATTGGTATAGCCTATAGTCGTAATGACTATAGCGAAGCCTCACCCACCTTAATAATCTTAACTTCCCGTTGTGGGAAGGGAATCTCAATTTGATGGGTCTTCAGGGCATCCCAGATCATTAGCAACAGATCGCCACCGACACGGTTTTTGCCATCATCTATGCCTTCCATCCAGAACTCGATAAGGATATCCACCCCTGACTCCCCAAATCCCATAATCTCTGCATCGGGGCGCTCTTCCAAAGGCACCCCTTCACCACTGATGACCTGGGGATGGCTGGCCACGACTTCCCGCAGTAAGGGAAACAGCGCATGCAGATCGGTTGAGTAGGCAACCTGCAGCTCAATGGAGTAGCGCTGCTTTTGGTTTGTGTGGGTCCAGTTGGTAAATGAGGTGGTGATAAAGCGTTCGTTGGGCACCATGATCTCTTTGCCATCAAAGGTCTCCAATACGGCAAAACGCATGTTGAGTTCGATGATGGTACCCTTGCGACCATCTTCCAGTTCAATATAGTCACCCAGAGTGAGGGAGCGGTCCAGCAGTAGAATAATGCCAGAGATAAAGTTAGAGGCGATAGATTGCAGACCAAAGCCGATGCCCACACCCAAGGCGCCACCGAATACCGCTAGTGCCGTGATATTGACCCCCATCACTTGAAGCAGCAGCAGAGCAATAACCAGCACCAACACGACTTGGTAGATCTTCGCAAAGATCTCACGGGTACCGACATCCAGGCTTGCCTGTTGGCGGATGACTCGCTGTCCTATACGGTTGGAGAGACGACCCAACCAAAACAGGATCGCGCCAAAAATCACTACCCGCACAATGCCATAAGCCGAAATATTGATATTACCGATTTCAATGGACTGGGATTCAAGGTAGTTAATCACTGGCTCCAACACACCAAATACATGGAGTAGGGCGATAGGGATAGCTATCAGTTTAATACTGTTTTTCAGCAGTGGATTCTCTACCAAGCGGCTAATTAGCAGGTAGATGATGGCGACGACGGCAAGCCCCTCTGCTATGCGTACCAGCCAACTCTGCTGAAGCAGGTATTCACTCAGATCGACTGCCAGGGACATGACAAGTATGGTGAGTAGGGGAAAGAGCAATTCACGACTTTGATAGAGCAGATGACGGACCACCTGCTGCTGCGGTTGTGGTGGGGCACTGTTTAGCAGGGGAATACGGCGTACCATGAGGGTCGAAAGGGTGTAGGTGAGGATAACGACCAGCGTGATGATGGCCAGCTGGGAATAGAAGACCGGACTACCGATCCACTCTACGATCTTTTCCCCATACTGCGGCAGTTGATTGAGTAATGTTTCCCCTTGCACAGCGGCTCTCCGTTTAGTGTTTTCCATTTATAGCAGAGTGTGCCGGAGGTAGGCTATCGCAATTTTGTTTCCAGAATCTTGGCACCATTAATTGCAGCCTCTTTCCCCCTAAAAAAATTGATTAGGCCCATGGCACAGAATGCCGTTACATTTCGCAAATATATTTAACGGGACCCCAATAACGATGCTTCGTGCTGCGACGCTGGATGATCTGGATGCACTGGTGGCATTGGAAAATGCCTGTTTTGATATGGACCGTATCTCTCGGCGTAGTTTCCGCTATCTGCTTACCAAAGGGCGTACCGTCACCTTGCTTTACGAAACACCTCAGCAGGGATTGCTGGGTTACGTGATGCTGTTTTTTCATCGAGGTACTTCGCTGGCCAGGCTCTATTCCATCGCCGTCTCCCATCAGGCGCGTGGCACAGGGGTGGGTAAGGCGCTGGTAGCGGCTGCGGAACAAAGTGCTATCGACCACGGTTGCGTGTCACTACGTCTGGAGGTGAGGCCAGATAATCAAGCCTCTTTGACCTTGTTTGATAAGCTGGGGTATCGCCAATTCGGGCGTCATCTGGATTATTACGAGGATCACATGGATGCGTTGCGCTTTGAGAAATTTCTCACACCCAATCTACCGACCACACTGACCAAAGTACCGTTTTATCAACAGACGCTGGATTTTACCTGTGGCCCAGCCTCAATGATGATGGCAATGAAAGCGTTGGATGATCAGCTGGAACTGAATCGCAATCTGGAGCTGAGGCTGTGGCGGGAGTCTACCACCATCTTTATGACTTCTGGTCATGGAGGTTGTGGTCCCTATGGTTTGGCGTTATCGGCTTATCGCCGCGGTTATGCGGTTGCACTCTATGTTAATGCGCCAGGTGCGCTGTTTCTGGATTCGGTGCGTAGTGAAGAGAAGCGTGAGGTGATGCGGCTGGTGCAAGAGGAGTTTATGCAGGAGCTGCAATCGTTGCCAGTCGCCATCAATCATCAGCCTCTTTCGCTGGATGATTTGATGGCCGCTCTGGATCAAGGCGCAGTAGCAGTGATCCTGATCAGCTCATGGCGTATCTATCGAGAGAAATTTCCTCACTGGGTTGTGGTGACGGGTTACGATGAGCATTTTATCTACGTACATGATCCCTATGTGGATTATGAGAAGGGCAAGTCCATGACTGACTGCGTCAATATGCCGATTTCCCAGCAGGCATTTGTTGATATGTCACGCTATGGCAAAAGCGGCTTACGGGCTGCGCTGTTAATAAGTAAATTGACGATTGAGGAGCACAAGTGACCACACGACTGATCGTGGTAGAGGGCAAAAGCAAGCTGGACTTGGGGAATAATGACTGCCAGATTGTTGAGCTGGACGATTACCTGACCCATCCCGACTATTTCAAACTCAAAGGGGCGCAGGTGATTAACCTGTGTAAGGATTACAGCTACCTCAGTGTTGCTTATTACTGTTCGCTATTGGCAGAGGCCCGGGGACATCGGGTGATTCCTTCCGTTAAGACCATGTTGGATCTTTCCAGCAAGGCGATGTATAGCCTGGATGCCGATCAACTGGACAAGGGCATCAGTAAAGCGATGCAAAAAATTCTCCCTGATGGGGCCGGGCTCAGCTTCGAAATGAAGGTGTTTTTTGGTCAGTGCCGTTTTGAGCCACTTGCCTCTTTGGCACGCCAGCTGTTTGAGACTTTTCCCAGCCCACTGTTGAGTGTGCAGTTCAGTTTTAATCAGCAGTGGCGTTTGAGTCGCATCCGCCCTCTCTCCCTGGCCCGGCTGAATAAGGAGGAGCGGGAGCAGTTTAACCAGGCGCTGCACTTCTATTTGAAGCAGCGTTGGCGCAGTGCTAAAAAGAGTCGCGTGGCACGCTATGATCTGGCAATTCTGCATAACCCGGATGATCCGCAACCTCCTTCCAATAAAAAGGCGTTACAAGCCTTTGTGAAAGCCGGCAAGCAACTGGGAATCAATGTAGAGCTGATTGAACGTAAGGACTACTCTGCTTTGGCAGAGTACGATGCGTTGTTTATTCGTGACACCACCCGTATTGATCACTACACCTATCGCTTTGCCAAAAAGGCGGAGAGTGAGGGAATGGTAGTGATTGATGATCCCGCGTCTATTTTGCGTTGCACCAACAAAGTTTACCTAGCTGAGCTACTGCGTAACCACAAAGTGCCTACGCCACAGACGGTCATCATGGGACGCAAAGATCTGGCGGCGGCGGAGATGGCCATCGGGTATCCCATGGTGCTAAAGGTACCTGATGGCGCCTTTTCCCAAGGGGTGTTTAAGGTCGCGAACCATTCTGAGCTGGAGAGAAAGAGTACTGAGCTGTTTAAAAGCTCTGAGCTGTTGCTGGCTCAAGCATTCGTCCCCACCGAATTTGATTGGCGTATCGGTATTTTGAATCGCCAACCGCTATTTGCCAGCCAATATTTCATGTCGAAAAAGCATTGGCAGATTGTGCAGTATGACAAACAAGGGAAAGCCATTGAAGGGGGATTTAAAACCTGGCCTATCGATGAGGTGCCTGAGGAGGTGGTTCGCGTTGCCCTAAAGGCCGCAAACCTGATTGGCGATGGTCTCTATGGTGTAGACCTTAAGCAGGGAGAGAGTGGTTGTTTTGTTATCGAGATTAACGACAACCCCAATCTGGAGGCCGGCGTTGAGGATGTGGTGTTGAAAGATCAGCTATATCAGGCCGTTATGGAAGAGTTTTTGCGTCGTCTCGAGCAGCGCCATGGGCGATAGTCTATACTTGGTGAGCTGGCTCTAGAAGTGCTTGTGTTTGCTTGTTACTGAAAGGGGGTGATGGTTGTCTGATTGGGAGTCATCTTCAGAGAGTATTAAAAGTCTATTTATCCAACGAGAATGGCGTAAGCGCCGTGCGCTATATAGCTCACTGAAGCGCGTGCTACCCGTTATTTTTATTATCATGTTGTTGCTGTTTCTGATCGTTTCTCAGCACGAGTTGAAGCGTTGGGAACAACAGCATCAGATCGATATTTCCGAAGCGACTATTACGACCGAGGATGCCTATATCGGGGTATTGTCAGATCTTTTGATGTTGGCAAATCACCACCACCTCTATGCGGCCGATCCTCTCAGCCAAATTCAGCTGACGCAGCAGCTACTCCACCTGGCAAAGTTTCGTCGCCACTATTACCAGCTGCGCTTTATTAGCACACAGGGTGATGAGCTGGTGAGGGTTGATTTTTCTGGCGAGGAGCCGTGGGTCGTCGCCACTGAAAAGCTTCAGAATAAGGCTCATCGGGACTATTTTTCCCAGGCCAATCAGCTCTCAGCTAATGAAGTGGTGATTAGTCGATTTGACTTGAATATCGAACATAAAGAGATTGAATATCCTATTCGTCCAATGATCCGCTTTGCCACCCCGGTGTTTGATGAACAAGGCGTTCGTCAAGGGATTCTGGTATTGAACTATCTTGGACAGGTGCTGTTAGACCGATTAGCGCAATACAACAGTGATGAGGTGGTGCAGTTGATGCTGCTCAATGAGCAAGGGAACTATCTCTATCATCCCGATCCTGATGCGCGCTGGGGAGAGCAATTATCTGATCGACCGAATTTTATTGTCCAGTTTGGGCAATGGCTGCATGAAGTGCCCACACCCTCTGGTATACAACTGCATCTTTCGGGTCTTTTCAGTTACACGTTTATCAATCCGTCCGAGGCATTACGTCATCACTATATGGGGAATTACATTGAGCAGACGGGCCTGCAGATCCATATGATGGATGGAATGTGGCGCGTTGTAGCGTATACGCCATGGTCAATTCTTTTACTCCATTCTTATCCTTTATGGCTGGCATCATTCTCTCTCTTGCTGCTGGTGTCGGTGATGCTGTGGCTATTTGCCTACAATTGGCGTACGACACTTGCCCGCAGTCAGGATCTGGAGCAGAGAAACAACATCTACGCCAAGATCTTTGAAATGAGTGATGAGATGATCTTCATCACAGATGCTAAGGGCGTCATACTCTACGCCAATGATGCGCTGATGCGTTGTTATGGGTATATGGATGATGAGCTGATTGGTAGTCCTGCCAGCCTCTTCAAATCATCATTTATGCCGGATGGCTTTTTTCAGGCGATGTGGAAGACCATTGGTGCGAATAAGTCATTCGAGGGTGTTGTGATTAACCAACGCCGGGATGGGGAAAAACTCTACGAACTTAAAGTGATTACCCCCATTAGCGATGAACAGGGGCAAATACAATACTATATCTCTGCCGGTCGGGATGTGACAGGGGACCGGGTGCTATACAATAGAGAGATGTTGATTGCTGCCAATATGGCTGCTGGACTATCACACCATTTTGGTAATTTAATTAATAATATCAAGGGGTGCTGCGAGCTATTGAGTTTGGAGCTAGAGGAGCGGTCGTGGCAGGAGGCGAAGCAGAGTTTGGGGGATCTCCAGACGACGATTCAGCGTAGCCAGCAACTGCTCTCTCGGATACGCCAGGTTGAGTTTCCGGCGCATTGTCATTTGCAGCCAATGATACCCGAAGAGGTATTGCTGCCCGTATTGGCAAACTATCAATCGAATCATGTATTTCCCTTGCTTCGCCTGGAGGTGAATGTCGCCACAACGGCAATGCTGGCTATTGAGCCCTTGCAGCGGGCTGTTTCTGCCTTGCTGGATAATGCTTTTGATGCCTCCAGAGGGCTTGGTGAGGTGTTGCTGACTGTTGATGAGATAGTGCTCGCCAATAGGGAATGTACCACCTGCAAAGAGCCCCTCAGTGGCCGGTTCATTGTTATTGCGGTGTCTGATAACGGGCCAGGTATTCATGAAACCATACGTGAACTGGTTTGGTCTCCCTTCTATACTACGAAAGAGAGTGGTTGCTTGGTTGCCACTACCCCGGGTTTAGGATTGACCTCGGTGCGTAGTAGTGTCCATGCTATGGGAGGACATATTCTTATGCAGAGTGATAGCGGGGGGACCAAAGTCAGTCTATTATTTCCCAAGGTGAGCGACTAAATTGTTGCATAGCAATACGCACTATAAGTGAAAGGAGCGCCAGCATTTCCCTGACATAACAAGGAGGTGTGACCAATTGGTCTTAATTGGCTTCGGAGGTTAATGTCTCACACATCAAAGGGTGATGGCGGGTATGCTGACTTATTCCAGTCTGCAAGATAAACGATACCTCTTGCTGTCATCGCTACAATTATCTATTCCGGTTATTCTCCTTTTATTGGTCTTGCTAATTGTCGTTTATCAATATGCTTTTACGCTGGAGGAACAGCGTTGGCAGCAGCGGCATATCGACAAAATCTCTGCACTTCAGATACTGGTTCAGAGTCATCATATTGATGCTATTTCCGATTTGATTTTAATCTCCCGTGTACCCTCGCTTTTTTCCGACACCCCCGAAAGTAATGTGCAGCTAGAGGCACGATTGACAGAGCTGGCACTTTCTCACCGTATCTATTATCAGTTACGCTTTATTGATATACAGGGGATGGAGCGAGTCAGGATCAACTATCGCAATGGGCAAATCTACACGGTACCGAAGGAGGCATTGCAAGACAAATCCCATCGTGATTACTTCGCAGCTTCTATTCACCTAGAAGCAGGGGGGGTGGCAATTAGCCCGCTGGATCTCAATATGGAACATCATGCGATTGAGATGCCGGTTAGTCCGGTTATTCGCTACGCTACTCCTGTATTTGATGAAACGGGTCAGCGTCGTGGAATTTTTGTGCTGAACTACCTGGCTGAAAACCTGTTTTCCCGGATTTCGCTTTATGACCGCAGCAGTGAGCTCAATATCCTGTTGGTCAATGACAAAGGGGGCTTACTTTATACTCAGAATGAGGATGACAAATGGGGTGGATATCTTCCCGGGCGCCCTTACTTCTCTGACCTTTATGGCAACTGGCTTGAAGACGGCAATTTGGATGGCGGGGTGGAAATTAACCATAGGGGGTTGTTTAGTTATCTAAGAGTGGATACCTCTGCCGATTTGATTAGTGATGATCTGGCGAATTTTCTCGCGACTAATAAGCTTACTCTCTATCCGATGGAAGGCCCGTGGAAAATTATTTGTCATACCTCTGACGAGAACTATGGTGCTAACGCTAGAGAGCTATTGATGACAGCGGGGGGAGGGCTGTTATTATTTTCTATCGCGATGGTGTTGTTTATCTACTATTGGCGTATTGAACATAATCAGCGGCAAGGGCTACAGGTGGACAATGCCGCTTATATCAAAGTGTTCGAGCAGAGCGACGAGGTAATTTATATTACCGATCCCAGTGCCACCATTTTGTATGCGAATGATGCTGTGAATCGCAGCTATGGCTACACACCGGATGAGCTGATAGGCCAAAAGGCCAATATTTTCAAATCCGGCCTATTGCCTGACAGTTTCTATCACCACATGTGGCGGCTGATCACTTCTGGTGAATGCTTTGATGGCTTATTTGTTAATAGAGCCAAGGATGGCTCTTTGGTGTATGAGCTGAAAACCATTACGCCGATTTTTTCCAGTGAAGGTGAATTGGTCCAGTATGTTTCCACCGGGCAGGATATCACCAGCAACCAGGCTCTGCGTGAGCGGGAGATGCAGGTGACATCCAATATCGCAGGGGGGCTGTCTCACCATTTTGGCAATTTGCTAAGTGTAATTTGTGGTTACAGCGAATTAACGCAGGCCTCCCTAAAAAAACAGGACTTTTCTGCACTTGCCCAGCATATCGATGAGATTTTAACCGCTTCAGAGAGAATGGAGGTTTTGCTGAGAAGGATTCGAGCGCTCTCTGGTAGTGCGGAGCATCTGATGGAGTATGTTGATCCACAAAAACTTTTACAGCAGATTCTGCTACAAGAGCGTTCCCAGCTTCCTCAAGGTGTGAAAATTATTGAAAACCTGCAATCGTGTGGCGTCATTAAAGTCAACAAGAGTGATCTGGCGCTGGTTATTCATGAATTGGTAGAAAATGCCATTGAAGCACTCCCAGCCCAGCAGGGTGAAATCGGCTTAACGCTGCAAGAGGAGTTGCTTAATGATGTGACCTGTAACACATGTGGGAAACCATTAAGTGGTATGTACTGTATGATAACAATTGCGGATAATGGCAGTGGGATTCCCCCTGCAATACATGAGTTGATTTGGACCCCTTTCTATTCCACTAAGGAGAGCGCCCGCATGGTGGGGACAACACCAGGACTGGGATTAGCCTTGGTGAGAAGCATCATCCATGACCACGATGCCCATCTGTTAATGGAAAGTCATCCACAAGGAACCACCATCCATCTGCTCTTTCGTCTGGATTGACTCCCCACACCCACGCAATTATTAGCGTTCCACAATTCGTGCTATGCTGCGCCCCATGAACCATCTGAAACAGTTACAGCGTCTTGATCAACAACTACGTGAGTATGAATGGCTTTGGCGCCCACAGCCCTTTAAAGAGGTGCGTCCAGTTTGGTGTCAACGTGTACCGGCATTAGCCGAGGCGCTATTGGCGCTAAGTGATGAGCAACATACCTTGCTAACACAAGACAACGTGGCCTTGTTTACGCTGCTCGAAACACATATTCCGGGTATCAGCGAATTTGTAGCACTCACCACCGTGACAATGGGCGAGGCGTTGGCACTAGCTGAGCAAGGTCCGCACTTTAGTCGTGATATTCCCGGTCGCAAGTGGCAGCAGATTCAGATGTTTGCCAGTCGGGTGGGTGAGATTCAGCACCCGGTACTGGAATGGTGTGGCGGAAAAGGCCATCTGGGGCGTCTGCTGGCTGCGCAATGGCAGCAGCCGGTAACCACTGCAGAGTGGAATGCCGATCTCTGCGCAACCGGTGAGAAGCTGGCTTCCCGCACCCAAGTCAAACAGCAGTTCAAAATTGTCGATTTGCTCGGTCCAATTCCCCAAGACTTGGTAAAGCAGCAGCATGGTATTGCACTACATGCCTGTGGCGAGCTGCACCGCGTATTTATCCGCCAAGCTATCGATAAAGGTTTACCTGCGGTAGACCTGGTGCCCTGCTGTTACTACCAAACCCCAAGTGAAATCTATGCGCCTTTCACGCCAGGGCTCAAACTCCAGCTAGATTATAATGGCCTGCGCTTGGCGATTACCGAAACCATCACTAGCAACGCCAGCGAAATTCTTAAGCGTGACCAAGATATGGCTTGGAAGTTAGGCTATCAGATGATCTTACAGCAAGAGATGAAGCTACCTTATAAACCGATGAAGCCGGTACCTAAGCAGTGGCTCAAAGGCAGCTTTCAGCAGCTTTGTGAAAAGCTTGCGGAACGTCACCAAATTCAACTGCCAGCACACATTAACTGGCATGACTACCAAAGCCAAGGCGAGCAGCGTCTAAAAGAGACCATGCGCCTCGGTCTACCGCGCCATGCCCTACGCAGGGCTATTGAGTTGTGGCTCGTGCTCGATATGGCTTGTCATCTGGAAAGACACGGTTATACCACCACCATTCAGACTTTCTGCGAGCGAGAGATCACCCCCCGGAATTTGCTGCTGAGTGGGCGTAGAGCTGTTGCGGAGGGGCTCTAGCAGCCACTGCTACCATGATCCCAAGCTAGATTCTTCTATTCGGAGTTTGCCCAGCGAAGTGCCTCTCCTTGATCTCAAAAAAAGAAATAAATAAATTGCTTTTTTGTTGAAATATGCGTTTTACCAATATATAGCAATGAATAAATTGCCATATATGAAAAAAGCAACTAATCTATTTCTTAATATCTTAAAAGCAACAGATTTATTTCTTTATGAGCGCACTACTTGCACAATTGAAAAAGCGTCGGCTCGAACTGGATCTAAAGCAGCACGACATGATGATGCGTGTTGGTATGTCACGGCAGCAGTATCAGTACCTGGAATCCAAAGGTAACCCGCGCTTGGATACGCTTGAGCTGGTGGCAAAAGGGCTCAAAAGTGAGTTGATGCTGATTCCTCTGGAGAAGCTACATGCCGTCAGAGCCATTCTAGAGGGGGCTGAGCTTTATCCTCAGGCTCGTCAGCAAAAATCGATGGTAGAAGAGCCATCGTTGGTGGATGACCCCTGGAAAGGCGTATTTAAAGATGATGAATAGCCATGGCTGAATTGATGGATGAAGTCAGTGTTTTACAGCTTACCTTGCATGGGAGGTTAATAGGCTATTTAGCGGGATTCCAAAATGGCCGCAATGTACTGAGTTTTGCTGATGAATTTCGCAATGACCCAGCAAGACCTACTTTTAGCCTCATTACCCACCCTGATTTTCCTAACGCCCCCAAATTGCTGTCTGAATCTTGGGCTAGAAACCAGCGGCTGCATCCCTCATTATCTAATTTGCTACCTGAAGGTGCTTTGCGAGGTCTGATTGCAGGGGGCTTGAAGACCCATGTTGATAATGAATTTCTGATTTTTTCTTATCTAGGGCAAGACTTACCCGGGGCACTTGTTGCGCTGCCCATGGAGCCAGAAGAGGTACCCAGTAGCGTACTAACAACCCATGGAAAAGCAAAGGCAGTACGCTTTGATTCCGAGAGTTTGCACAATAAGTTCTCTCTAGCTGGTGTGCAAATGAAGTTTTCTATGAAAGAAGAAGATGGGCGTTATAACCTGAGGGAAAATGGTGAGCTGGGCGATTGGATTATTAAAACGCCTTCCACCCGGCATAAATTCGTACCACTAAATGAATATAGTGCCATGTCACTGGCCGCGTTAGTCGGCATTGATATTCCTGAAATTAAGTTAGTTGAACTAGATAAACTTGATAACCTACCCTCTATCAATCTGCCTGATGAAAAGTGGGCCTATGCCATCAAGCGCTTTGATCGACATGGGGATGAGCGGATTCACATGGAGGACTTTGCTCAGATACTGGTTAAATATCCCCATGACAAATACAACGCGGGAAACTATGAGCAGATAGGTAAAATTATCTATCGTTTCTCAGGAGATGGGCTGAGCGATGCACAACAGTACGCCCGACGCCTATTGGCAAATATTCTCCTCGCCAATGGCGATGCCCACTTGAAAAACTGGAGCCTGTTATATCAGGATCAAACCACCCCTCGACTGGCACCTGCCTACGACATTCTTACCACCCGGGCTTATATCCAAAACGAAGCGCAGTACGCCCTTAAACTGGGTAAAACCAAGCACTGGTATTCAGTATCATTTGAAAATTTTGAGCGCTGGGCAGCGAAATCCGATATCCCCTGGCGAGCGATTCAACCCCACCTCCATGAAGTGATGCAGAGGGCAAGAGAACTGTGGCCGAATGCACTGAAAGAGCTACCGATGGATGAAGAGCATAAAGCTACCCTTCGCGAGCATTGGCGTAACTTGCATGAGGATTTTTGTATTGAATCCGATTAGATTGGCGACGGCAGGAGCTAGCTCTACAGAACGATCCTACTCAGAAAAAGAGGGATTTGGATCGTTTTGTAGAGCCGGAAAAGAAATAACCTCTTCCCATGCAAAAGAAAATTTAATTTAGTGAATGGCGAGGGTTGCTTCTGGAATAGCAATGCAGATAAGGCGATAATCACCCCATGAAAAACACCCTAGACCACCTGCCAGAACAGAAACAGCACGAGCTGCAACGCGCTGTAGAAATGATTCGGGAAGAATGTAATCCAGAGATGATTATCCTCTTCGGCAGCTATGCCCGTGGTGATTGGGTCGAAGACCTAGATCCGAAAACTCTACAGTATCGCTATCAAAGCGACTTCGACCTACTGGTGATCATGAAATCCCAGCGAGAGGCTGACCATGTAGAGCAGAACAAAGCGCTATCGCAACGCCTGCTAAAAACCATCCACCGCACCCCCATCAGTCTAATCGCAGAAGACATTGACTTCGTCAATCGCCGCTTGAGGAAGAGTCAATACTTCTACATCGACATCCAACGCGAAGGCATCATGCTCTACGACTCAGGACAATGCCAATTGGCCAAGCCCATGGAGATTCCCGCCAAAGAGCGCCAGATACTGGCACAAAAGGATTTTGACTTCTGGTTTAATAGTGCAGAAGAGTTTCTTATTGATTTCAATGCAGCCTTCAAGCGAGCCAGTTATAACAAGGCAGCATTTTACCTGCATCAAGCAACAGAGTGCCTATACTCCACGTGCTTACTGGTCTTCACCCGCTACAAACCCAGCACCCACGACCTGGAAAAACTCGGCCAACGCGTCGCCAGCGTCGAACCCCAATTCCTCCCCATCTTCCCCCAAGGCACCCCAGAAGAGAAAGAACGCTTCGAACTCCTACGCACCGCCTACGTCAACGCCCGCTACAAACCCAGCTACACCATCACCCAAGAACAACTCGAGTGGCTGGCAGAGCGGGTGGTGATGCTGAAAGCGCTGACTGAGAAGTTGTGTGGGGAGAGGATAGGGGCGTTTTATCGGCCATAGTACAGAAGATAAAAGTTTGACCAAAACCTTGAGAGGGATTTAGTAGATTAATGGCAAAGATGTATCCTAAAACAGGGCCTAAGTGTAATGAAAGCTATTCGGCTGAACCGAAAGTTTATAGGCTTTTGGAAGAGCAGCTAGATGATAGTTTTAGTGTAATTCATAGTATTCCATGGCTCTCGTCGTTTGTATCTGAATTTCATGGAAATAGAAGTCCCATTGGGGAAATAGATTTTTTAATCCTGCATCCAAAATTAGGAATATTAGCCCTGGAAGTAAAGGGTGGTGTTGTAAGGCATAGTGCTGAAGGCTTTTATTATAGTAAAACAGCCATTGGAGGACCCCAAGCGATAGACCCATCTACACAGCTTAGGCGAGGGATATTTGCAATCCAAGATTGGTTGAAAAATAAAGGTAAAAGTGTGCAGATTGGACGGGCATTTTTCTTCCCAGACTCAGAGCTTAATGCCTCCCATTTACCTCCTGATGTCGTTTGTTATGAAAATGAAGCGCCAATAAAGCTCGTTTTAGATATTAATGATACTGATCGAGTTGCTGAAAAAATTACATCAATTATGGAGTTTCATAAAACCAAGCTTAGCATTAATGAATACAGCTCCGGCGATATTGAAGAAATCGTTTCTATGATTATACCAGAGAAAACATATATGCCTTGCTGGTACTCACGAATTAATAATGACAATTATATGTGGCTTCGGTTAACGGAGGAGCAAATTGATTGCATTAATAAAGCTGTTATCAAGGATAGGTTGCTGATAACAGGATGGCCGGGTGCCGGAAAAACTATTGTTGCAATTGAGGCAGCCAGAAGACTCTCTGATGACAATAAGAAAGTTCTTCTTCTAACATTTAATAAACTCCTATATGAAAAGCTAGATAAGGAACTATTGGGCTTTAATAATTGTAATGTGTTTAATTTCCATTCCTTATGTAGAGATGCTGCGATTAAAAATGGTGAGCAGTATGACAGCAGCAATGAATGGCTTAATGAAGGAGCATATAATTCGTTATCTAAGGCATGTGATGACGGTTTTCTTGATGATTATGATGTGCTAATTGTTGATGAGGGTCAGGTTATAAAAGAGGCTGGGTGGAAAATATTATCAAGTGTATTTTTAAATAAAAAGATGATTGTAATGTGTGATGTTAATCAGGCATTCACATTTGAAGAGCCAGTTTCTATTGAGAAGTTAGAGTCATATACATCATCGAGAGCTTATACATTAACGAAAAGCTTGCGCTTGCCAAAGTTAGTATGTGAAAGGCTGAAGCTATTCAAAGAGCCGGACTATTCTGTTATTAACCCAAGAGAAATGGAGGAAGATACTCTTTGTGAAGTTGTCGAGAAAGATGCTAAGCACTCTTTACGATCAGTAATTGATGATTTAATTCAGGATAATATCCCTCACTCATTTATTACTGTATTGACACCACCCTACATAGCTGTAGATTCCGATCTAGTCCCTCAGGGAATCAGGGTTGAGTCAATAGGGCGGTTTCGAGGGCTTGAGGCACCGATTATCATTATTTTAGCCGATAAAAATATGAGCGATGTGGATTTTTTCTGTGCCTACTCCAGGGCCACAAGTCGCTGTATCGTTATTTTAGATGCATATGATGTGAAGTCTGGAATGTTCGATAGCCTTGGTAAAGCTCTATATCAGGACAGGAAGTCACATATTGATAAAGAAGTAAGCAAGTCATTAACTCAAATCCAATTCGAATCATTACCAATTTCTTGTCATCCTGTAATCAATGAAGCCTTTAATATAGTTTGGTGTGATGAATGGCATGCATATGTTTTTCCTCAACAATCCAGCGAGACTACGCGATTGCTTCTCAAAGAATATATAATGGAAACAGCTACTCAGCATGTCTATACATGGGATGTAGTAAGCCGTATGTCGCTAATGAAAGTTATGGGAGATAAAAGTAGGGAAGAGGTTATGTTTCTTAAGTACTGCCACAACTGCGGACTACACACGCCACATATGATTACTCGAAATAGAGATGAAGTTTGTGACGTATGTCAAAATATAGCTAATGATCGATCTAAATATTTCGAAAATAGATTGAGCGAAGCTAATGGCATTCTTATAAATCCTGATAGATATGGCCAGGATGAGAAAAAAGATATATCCCCTTTTATTTTTTCACTTGGGGCGTTAAGAAAACAAGGGTGTATTAACAATAACTTGATTGCTGGATTACTAACAGCAGCGACATCTACGCGAAAAATTGCAGTTTCACTAGTAATTGTCTCTTTACATTTAAGACTTAAAAGGTCTAAAGGTGATATAAAAGTGACAATTGGTGATGTTTCCAGAGAGATATATGAATGGAATAATGGCCTTAAGGACATATCATTCCAGAGTTGGCAAGGATATGTAAATGCAGCCTTTAATGGGTTGGCTAATTCAGGTTGTGTTTCTATGGGGCGAGCAGGCGAGAGGATAATTAATAAGAATAAATTTAGAAGTTTAATAACAGATATAGATTGATTTCATTCTTTCACATCGATTCCATCGCTATCATTCGTATCAGTCATTGTTTTTTGTAAAACAGAAAATCATATATGTATTCTTGGGTATAATATTCTTGTGCATTCGGGTGGAATGTGGTTATATGAGATAATGTTTTTTTGATTATAGTACGGATAACTAGGAATTATAATAATTGACAATATTAGAAGACGTTATAACCTCTTTTGTTAGCCTTACAGTCGGAGCTTTGCTTGGCTCAGAGTTTACACGCTTTTTTTATAAGCCTAGGGTGATTGTAAAATACAAGGACCTAGATCCACTCGAAGATGAAACAGGCATCTTTTGGTCACTACAAATTGAGAATTACGGTCGAACTGTAGCAACGAATTGTATGGCAACGTTGACACTATATGATGTAAATGTCTGTGATTTAGTGAAAGAAGAGGCTATTGATGTTAATGAGAATTTACCGTTATATAGAGATGAAACTATTGATCTCGAATATCCTAGAAAACAAATTGTGAATGAAAGTCACTTCCGCCCTATTAGGAGAACATCTCTATGCTGGGCAAAGTTAGGAAATCCAGATATTTTGGACATTAATCCAGGAATAAGCCAATCTGTTGACTTATGCAAATTTCATAGAGGAAGCAAAGGAAACTATTTTATTTTCCCATCAGAAGATGGATGGAGAAGACTAAGAGTTCGATTAGTTGCCAAGTCTCTTTCGGGGCATATATTAATATGCCCCTCAAATGAATTTCCCACAAGAGTAAATTTCAAATTTCTTATAGATGACACTAATGTTTCTTTAAAGATAAAGAAACCGAGCATCTTTTATAGGCTATTTAGAAATAAGCTCGACTAAGAGTGTTGTTCAATTGCATTAATATAAAGGTCACTATACTTCTTAGCACATTCTCTAAAGTCATATTTGGTTCTAAATTTTATAGTGGCGGAATTATTTATTTTAAGATGTTTGTTTATTACATCTTTCATTGTGCTAGCTAAACTATCACTACAGCCTGATTTAAAAAAATGTGCTTGTTCATTGTCTTCAGCTATTTCTTTATATGTTGGAATATTGCTGAGTACAGTAGGTTTTCCAACTGCAAGTGACTCTGATACTGACAATCCGTATGAACAATATCGCTCAGGTGAAATCACGATATCTGCATCATTATATGCGGTCTTTATATCTGAAAAAGATTTGATTACTATATTATTTAATATTCCTAAGTCAATCGCTTGTTTTCTGAGGGTTTCCACCGATTGTTGATTATCTTTACGCACCCCAGAAAAAATCATCTTAATATTTAACCCACTATTGACTAGTTTTTTGCAAGCATCGAGTGCAATATCATGTCCTTTTTGATTTGGCTCTAAACGAGAGGGTAGCAAAACATTAATTACATCACTCATGCTTTCGTGGGATGTCTTCCTATATACATCAGGAAATGTTGATAGATTGACCCCTTGGTTAATTCCTTGTACTGGTATTTTAAAGGAATCTGTATATTTCTTTGCATAATAAAAGCTTGGAACAACTACAGCATGATGAAGAGGTAAATTTCCAGTTTTAGTCTTACATAATGATTCTAGCTCTTTAAAAAAACCGTCGCCCCATAAATTATTAGACTCTTTTTCATTCTCATGATTGGTTACTATTACAGGCTTTTGGGAAGAGAAAAACATCGAAGATGAAAAAGAGTTTAAATGTATTAAATCAGAGTCAAATTGGTTAACTTGAAATTCTGTATATTCTGCAAGTTCTTTTAGGCCATCAACAAAAGCTTTTCCTTCTACGAAATTTTCATAAAGGAATGCTGGCTTTGATTCTCCGTGAAAGGCAAATGAATTAAGATATTTTGGAGGGAGCACGCCATACACCGGCACACCTTGTATGGTAGTCTCTACATCATTTCCTGTACATGCTATAAATGACTGATAACCTAGGGCTTTCAGCTCCTTAGCTAATTCAATAAGAAATCTTTCCGTACCGCCAATAAAATCATGAGAAATATCCCAAAATGTGTGCAAACATATCTTCATAATAATTCCTAGTTATCCATACTATTTTCCCCCACTTAACCCTCCCATCGGATGTGACTTTCTAATCACGGATTTCAACTGCGCATCACTCACATGGGTATAGATCTGTGTGGTGGTGATGCTCTGATGCCCTAACAACTTCTGTACGTGCCTTATATCAACCCCTGCATTTAATAGATGCGTTGCGGCTGAGTGTCTTAGCATGTGGGGGGTGATGCGTTTGGTTAGGTTGGCTTGTTTGGCGGTGCGTCTGAGTATTAGGCGGATGAGTTGGGTGGTGGTGGCGGTGCCGCGGCTGTTGATGAGTAGGGTTTGGTGGTCTGGCTGGTATTGGCTGCGTAGTTTTAGGTAGGCGGCGAGTAGGGTGGTGAGTTGGTTGTCGGGGAGGAAGACGATGCGTTCGCGGTTGCCTTTGCCGTTGATTTTGATGGCGCCTTCGCTGAGGTTGATGTTGGGGATTTGGATGTTGACCAGTTCGCCGACGCGGATGCCGGTGGCGAAGAGCAGTTCCAGGGTGAGTAGGGTGGTGAGTTGGATGAAGTCGTTGCGTGTATGGCAGGTGTTGATTAAACGCTCTTGGGTGTAGTCGTCACGGTATTTGATGCCGAGCTGTTTTCTTGGGGTGTTGAGTAGTTTACGTAGCTCTTTACGGCTAAGAGCTTTGGGGAGTTGCCCCGGTAGTTTGATACGAAGATTAAGGGTGCGGAAGGGGTTTTTATCGATGACCTCTTCCTGTTCGAACCAGTTGAACATACATTTAAGGCTGGCGATGCGCCGCTTGACGCTGCTCTCTTTCAGTTCACGCTCTTCAAACAGGTATTGTACGTAGCTTCTTAGAAGGTGCCGGTCACAGCTATCCAGTGGTGCGGTTGGGTTGGTGTATTGCTGAAATTCATTGAGATCAATTTGGTAGGCTTTGATGGAATGCTTGGAGAGGTTTTTAACGTGTTTGCAGTGGCTGACAAATTGACGGCAAGCTTCATGAATACGCATTAGTATATCTTTGTTTATTATGTTGTTTTTTATTTTGCGCGTATTTCACCGGACTCCTGATTATTTTCCTAGTTGGGATAAGGTTATTGATTGTGGGATTGGCGCTATAATGTATTGATGTCTAGTTGGTTGATCTGCCACCAACTAACCAATAAACGAGGATGAGGAGCTAAGCCCGATGTCAGCCATTAAACCAGGCCGTTATCTACACTATAAAGGCAAGCAGTATCTAGTGCTTGATGTGGCACGTCATAGCGAAACCCTGGAAGAGATGGTGGTCTATCGGCCTCTTTATGGCGACCGTGGACTTTGGGTGCGACCCGCTAAGATGTTTACTGAGTCAGTGCAGGTGGATGGCGAGCAGATTCCCCGTTTTGAGTATATTGGTGGAGAGTTAGCGGATCAGCTTTCGCTGTAATCGTTGCCATTCAGGATTTTTTTTCCTGACTTAGGTAGCTTATCCAATCGATGCTTGCATCGCCAAAGGCAAAAAAGTCCGGGTTGAGTAGTGACTCTTTAGTGTTATAGCGTAATGGGTTTCCATCAAAGTCGATGACTTGGCCGCCCGCCTCTTCCAAGATGCATTGGGCAGCGGCGGTATCCCACTCGGATATTGGGCCAAAACGGGGATAGATATCCGCTCCACCTTCGGCGATCAGGCAGGGTTTCAGAGAGCTACCAATCTGGATAATTTTTCCCGGATTGAGGTGCTCAATGTATTGATTGAACGCTTTAGGGGTACCGCAACGCCCTCGGGTTACAATGATATTATTTTGCTGACACGCCTGCGTTTGTAGTCTCTGAGGCTCTTGTCCGGCAATCAACTTATAGGCGCCATCCCCTCGACTAGCGTAGTAGCATACTTCGATAACCGGCGCATAAACCACACCCAGAACCGGCTGGTTATTTTCAATTAATGCGATATTGATAGTGAATTCGCCGGTGCGATTAATGAACTCACGGGTGCCATCTATCGGATCAATTAGCCAGTAGCGTTGCCACTGGAGGCGGGTTTCAAAGGGAATTTCAGCTTCTTCCTCCGAGAGGATAGGAATATTGGGTAATACCATCGATAGGCCAGAGGTGATAGCACAATGGGCGGCGATATCGGCACAGGTCACCGGCGTCATATCGGATTTCTGCTCTACTTCAAATTTACCGTTGTAAATTTCCGCAATACGATTACCGGTACTACGGCACAGCATTATTAGCATGGGGAGTAGATCTTGAGGTGTTGGGGTCATTAGCTACGCTGCCTTGCCTGCATCAGATCACGAGCCATGTAGATGGCGGCTACGCTACGTGCTTCGTTGAATTCACCGGTGGCAAACAGCTCTGGGAGTTTATCTAAGCGCCAGGGGACGACTTCCAGAGGCTCTGGCTCATCGCCTTCGGCTGTTTGTGGGTAGAGTTGTTCAGCAAGGATCAGGTGAGTGGTGTGGTTTTGGTAGGAAGGGGCTTGGCTGAGAGTGGTAAGGTGCTGGAGGGTTTTCGCACCGTAGCCAATCTCTTCCATCATTTCTCGATTGGCGGCTTCCAGAATAGGTTCATCTTTCTCAATGCGTCCTTTGGGCAACATTAGCTGATAGTCACCTACCCCCGCAGCGTATTCCCGCACCAGTAACACTGTTTCGTGGTCGATCATCGGGATCATCAATACCGCACCGTAGCGTGAGCCCAGCAGGCGTTCATACTGTACCTGAGTGCCATTAGAGAAGCGTAGGTCCAGCTGTTCCACCGTAAATACTTTGGTATTGGCGATGACCCTGGAGCCCAGCAATTGCGGTTTTTTCGACATAATATGATGATTGGTAATCTGCCTGTGTTAAGTTCATTATATCCAGAAGATGATAGCCAAGCGAGGACGCTATGCAGTGGAACGAGATTGGTCAGCAGATTGGTGAGGTGATGGGTGAGTGCCTGACGGGGGCAGAAGCCCGTTCTATTGGTGGTGGGGATATTAATAGCGCTTATCTGTTATACAAGGGGGCACTGCAAGTTTTTGTAAAGTGTAACAGTGCTAGCCGTCTAGCCATGTTTGAGGCAGAGCACCAGGCATTATTGGAGATGGCCGCTAGTGGTACAGTGCGGGTTCCTCATCCTATCTGTTGCGGCGTGGCTGGGAATCAGGCATTTATCGCGATGGAGTACATCGAACTGGGCGCGAGCAATGCTCATAGCCATGAGGTGTTAGGCTTGCAGTTGGCGGCCATGCATCGGGTTACGGCGGCGAAGTTTGGTTGGCATCGTAATAACACCATTGGCTCCACTCTTCAGCGGAATGATTATAGTGATAGCTGGCTCCACTTCTGGTCTGAGCACCGTATCGGCCTTCAGTTACAGCTGCTGAAGCAGAATGGCCATGGCGGACGCTTGCAACAGCTGGGTGAAGCGCTATTGGAGCACATGCCGGTTTTGCTGGCAGGCCATAATCCGAAACCTTCCATGCTCCATGGTGATCTATGGTCTGGCAATCACGCCTTTGATCAGCGAGGGGAGCCGCTAATCTTTGACCCCGCCTTCTATTATGGTGACCGAGAGACTGACTTGGCGATGACGGAACTGTTCGGTGGATTTGCGCCTCGCTTCTATTCGGCTTATCAAGAGGTCTATCCGCTGGATGAGGGCTATGCTCAGCGTAAACAGCTCTACAATCTTTACCATATCCTGAATCATGGCAACCTGTTTGGTGGCGGTTATATTGGTCAGGCAGAACGCATTATGGAAGCGCTTCTGGATTAAGCGTGACATTATCGGTAACACTATATCTTGTGTTACCGATTTTTATCAAAATCATGTACTTTAGCCCAAAAAATGTGCAGACTGCTTAGTTTTGAAGCACTATATATAGTGTTGTGAAAAATCAAAATGGATATTTTTAAAATTTTAAATATCTATTAAAAACAATTATTTATAGTTTTATTTTGTTGTAAGTCATTGTTTTTTAAATATTCCCTTGCCTCCTAGATATTGTGGTTGCGACATTGACACATCCATAAGAGCCAACTACTATTCACGACCATACACAACATGTTGTGTTTTCCACTGCAAGTTGATCTACCACATACAATAACGCCTGCGCCCCGCTATGCGCAGCTATAACAATGACTAGGGGACACCAATCACATGAAGGTTGCTCATTTGAAATCTGTGCCATCTGCTGCCGTTGATATTGAATTTCAGCCCGCTTCTCTGGATATCTGGGATAAAAAATACCGCCTGAAAAAGAAAGATGGAGGGGTAATTGATCAGGATATCGATGAGACCTATCAACGAGTTGCCAAGGCTTTGGCCGAAGTAGAAAAGAGCCCCGAAAAGCAAAAAGAGTGGGAAGAAAAGTTCGCCTGGGCGCTACGCCGTGGTGCGATTCCCGCTGGTCGTATTGTTTCTAATGCGGGTGCGCAAGCTTATAAGCCAGCCACTTCAACCATTAACTGTACTGTGTCTGGTACGATCCATGACTCTATGGATGACATTCTGGAGAAGGTACATCAAGCAGGCCTGACCCTGAAAGCGGGTTGTGGTATCGGTTATGAATTCTCTACGTTGCGTCCGAAAGGTGCCTTTGTTGCGGGTGCAGGTGCTTACACCTCTGGTCCACTCTCCTTCATGGATATCTATGACAAAATGTGTTTCACCGTATCCTCTGCGGGTGGGCGCCGTGGTGCACAGATGGCCACCTTCGATGTGAGTCACCCTGATGTAATGGATTTCATCCGCGCCAAGCGTGAAGATGGTCGTCTGCGTCAATTCAACCTGTCACTGCTGATTACTAAAGAGTTCATGGAAGCGGTGAAGAAAGATGAAGATTGGCATCTGGTATTCCCCATTACCCAGAAAGAGGCAGAGATCGATGGTATCGATATCGAAGATCCTGCCCAAGTGGTATGGCGCGATATGCCAGCTAAAGAGGACTACCTGACCGATCCATCCGGCTTAGTAGCGTGCAAGATCTATCGTACCATTCGCGCACAACGCCTGTGGGACGTGATCATGGCCTCTACCTATGATTATGCAGAACCCGGCTTCATCCTGATCGACAAGGTCAACGAGATGAACAACAACTGGTTCTGTGAAACTATCCGTGCAACCAACCCTTGTGGCGAGCAGCCACTGCCACCTTACGGCGCCTGTCTGCTGGGCTCTATCAACCTGACCAAGTTTGTTCGTGATCCTTTCACCAAGAAAGCCAGCTTTGATTGGGAAGAGTACCGCAAGGTAATCGCTATCTTTACCCGTATGTTGGATAACGTGGTTGAGATCTCAGGTCTGCCACTGGAACAGCAGCGTGCCGAGATCGAGAGCAAGCGTCGTCACGGTATGGGCTTCCTGGGACTAGGCTCCTCTATGACCATGCTGGGCATGCAGTACGGTGATAAGAAATCACTGACCTTCACCGAGCAGGTCACCAAAGAGCTGGCTATTGAAGGTTGGAAGACCGGTGTTGAACTGGCGAAAGAGAAGGGCGCTGCCCCAGTACTGGATCAGGATTTCAAGGTAACCGGCGAGATGCTGCGTAAGCGTCCTGAAATGAAGAAAGATGGCATTAAGGTCGGCGATACCATCAAAGGTAAAGTGCTACTGGCCAAGTACAGCCGCTACATGCAGAACATGGCCAAAGAGTCGCCAGAATTGATTGAGGCGATGCTGGAAAGCGGTTCACGCTTTACTCACCACAGCTCCATTGCACCAACGGGAACCATCTCACTGTCACTGGCCAACAATGCTTCTAACGGTATCGAGCCAAGCTTTGCGCACCACTATTCACGTAACGTAATTCGTGAAGGTAAGAAGACCAAAGAGAAAGTGGACGTATTCTCCTTCGAGCTACTGGCCTACCGTAAGCTGATCAATGAAAAGGCAATGCCATACAGCGATAAAGAGGATGAGCAACTGCCAGACTACTTTATTACTGCAGAAGATATTACCCCTAAGCAGCACGTTGATGTACAAGCTGCGGCACAGAAGTGGATTGACTCTTCCATCTCCAAGACGGCCAACGTACCGACTGACTATCCTTATGAAGAGTTCAAGGATATCTATCAGTACGCCTATGATCAGGATCTGAAAGGCTGCACCACCTTCCGCTTTAACCCAGAAGCATTCCAAGGGGTATTGGTAAAAGAGAAGGATCTGGAAAATACCACCTACCGCTTTACTCTGGACGACGGCTCAGTGATCGAGCTGAAGGGTAACGAAGAGATTGAATACGACGGTGAAACTCATACCGCAGCCAACCTGTATGATGCCCTGAAAGAAGGCTACTACGGTAAGTTTTAATTGCGGTGAACCATCGATAGGAAAAGAAAATGTCAGTAAAAATTGAAAAGAAAATCGTCGGCTTCAACGTCGTTAAGCCGGAAGATAAAACCAAGCAGGTAGAGGCCAAGGAAGAGAAAAAAGAAGCTGATGTCGTGCAGATGCACGAAAAGCTAGAGCGCCCTGAAATGCTCATTGGCTCTACCTATAAGATTCGCACCCCGCTATCAGAGCACTCGCTCTACGTCACCATCAACGACGTAGTACTGAATGCCAATACGGAACACGAATTGCGTCGTCCGTTCGAGATTTTTATCAACTCGAAAAACATGGACCACTTCCAATGGATTGTAGCCCTGACCCGAATCATCTCGGCAGTATTCCGTAAAGGTGGTGACGTCACCTTCCTGGTAGAAGAGCTGCGCTCCGTATTCGACCCTCGTGGTGGATACTTCAAAAAGGGCGGTAAATATATGCCATCCCTAGTAGGTGAAATCGGTGACGTAATCGAGCGCCACATGCGCATGATCGGCCTGATGAAAGATGATGGTCTGGATGAACACCAAAAAGCACTGATCGAAGCCAAGCGTGCAGAGTTTGAAGGAGTGGTCAAAAAGACCGAAAAAAAGTCGGGTGACGACAGCAGCTTCCCTGCTGGCGCCCAACTCTGTGGTAAATGCAACACCAAAGCAATGATCCAGATGGACGGTTGCATGACCTGTCTGAATTGTGGAGACTCAAAGTGCGGCTAAGCTAGCTTAACCCCGTCATTCCAATCAGTTTCAGGAGTGACAATAACAACAAGTTTCGCTGCTGCCAGGGATGGTGGGATTATTGTTAACGCTCAACTGGGTTACTTTAGCTGGTTGGGCGTTTTTTATAAACACCTTGTATCGATTGGAAAAGAGGGGTAGGGTATAGAGATATTCAAAAGGAAGGCCCTAATATATTTATGTGGTGGGCCGATACAAGGCATTGACAAATGTATCGTCACCGGTATAATTTTTGCCTCGGGTGTTATTGCCAAAATAAATAAGGTTATTTAATCGTTGCGAGGGATGTTGCTTTGCAATAGCGCGAAGGAGTGGTTATGTTGCGGTCGAAGAAAACCAGAGATCAATCTAATAAGAAGTCTGAAAGTAAGGCGCTGGTTGCCCGTTATGCGTGTGGTAGCGTAGGGCTGCAGGTAAAGCGATTTGTAACTGCTAGCGAGAAGCGTGAGAGAAAAGAACGCGTTTTAGCAGAAAAATTCATCTAGAAAACCCCCTCTTATAATTTACTTGTGCATACATTTGCACTATGAATATCTTCTTGTAGGTATGTTAATATATGACAGGAATGTCTCAGCCGCCGAGTGAAATATACTCAAATACTGATTGTGTGGGCTTCTCTGATATGCAAAATGATTTGCATGCGATAGACCCGATAAAGCCTAACGATGTAGTTCCAGTCATTGACGAGTCCAATTATGAGGCCTTTAATGAAGTCGTTATGGCATTTTCCGAAGCGGAAAGGCGGATGAAGGCCGTTGAATGGATAGAAGGGACGGATATACCATCAATTAATGAGCTTCGATATGTCAGCTATCATATATTCAAAGCTTGTCAAAATGACTGTGATGAAAAGCAGCAGTATGAGGAGCTGAAGAGAGCTGTGCGTCATTGTAAAAGAGCCAGTTATGACGCGATGGAATTGGGAATAATTGCGCAGCTTGAAAAGGTGGCAGAGTTTGTTCATGATCATAGAGATTTGTGTGTTTCTGATCATATGAGCAACTATCTTTCACTTATGACAGAAGTCGAGGATATTAAAAATTTTCTTGAAAACTCTGCTGGGATAGAAAGTCGTGATAGCTATTATGAAGAGTGCGAATTAAAGTTAACTCGCTTGGGGCAAATTAATGTTTCTTTACGTGCTGCGCGAGAAGAGTTAAATAAGAAGAGGGCTGATTTAGATTTAGCAGAAAAGCGTACCGCTGATGCTGAAGAGCGTGCAAAGGCCGCTGAACTTAGAGCGGATAAGGCTGAGTCTAGACAAAAATTGGCATTGTCACTGATGTATCTAAGTTTTCTTGTTACTCTGGCAAATTTTATGTACAGAATTGGGTTGGGTGAAATGACGCTTCTTTAAAGATGTGTCAAGTTTATGAGCCAAAATTGCCCACTAGAACCTATCTATCCCATCGTCTATCTCGACTGCATTGTCGTCAAAGTGCGTCTCCAGATCAACGATAAGTGTCATCATTAGTGATTGGACTTCATCAGGAGAGGCTGTGTTCTTTATTGCTTGGGCAGGGGTATTGATCATGGCGGGCCCATTTGTGTCGGCCCGCCAATTGAGTTTGAGTTAATGGTGTAGGGCTAGTTCTACTTCGGCGAACGTGCTGGCAATTTCAACCACTTCTACCTGGCTGTTCATTAAGCGACTGATGTGGGAAAGGGAGAAGATGCCGCAAACCTGTTGTTGGCCATTTTCCAATTTCTCGGCGGCTAAGGCGTGATGTCTGCCACTACGCTTGAGGGTCTCTATAATGTTGCCAACGCGAGCACGTTCGATATCATCAAAATCCAGTATTTGTATCTGACCCAGAGGGGTCATTATATCGGCTACGAGAATTTCACTAGTGGAACATCCGACCCGTTGAGCAAACTGCAATGGTTTTTCTCCTAGGATGTCATTACTAGTGATGATGCCTTCCAATTGTTGATTTTGATCCACGACAAATAGCATTCGTACTGCGCGAGTGATCATCTGCTGATTTGCTTGCTTCAGCAGGGTGTGAGAGTGGGTGGTTGCAGGGGTTACGATACTGAGATCTGTCATCACTTCAATTGCAGGGCTATCTAGATCTACCTGTGCATGGGTATCGTAGGCGGGTTGCTTAATATCAATGATTTTATTTAGGGTTAACTGCGGGATTGCTTTGAAATTCTGGGACATTTCAATTTCCTCTCCTGTCACTGGCTTAGCTGCCAAGTGTAAAGCTAGACCAGTATAGTTGAGGAATCAACTGGGGAATTTTTGTGGCTTTTCAAAGGTTCCTTAGACGAAGCAGGGCTGGGCAATGATCTCTTGGGCTTTCTGCAGCAGTTCGCGTATACGGACAGGTTTGCTTAGCAGGCATTGGAGTTTAGCCGCTTCTGCTTGATTTCTTAGCTCGGTATCTGCAATACCCGAGATCATCATAATTTTTTGATCAGGACGAATATCTCGTATCTCGTTAGTGACTTCTATGCCGCTTTTCCCGGGCATGTTGTAATCGAGAATGACGAGCTGTATTTCATCAGGGTTGTCTTGATAGATTTCAATCGCTTCGAATGGATCGTTACATGAGAGAACTTGATAATTGGCTCGATTAAGAGAGCGCTCCCAAATGGCAGTGACGTCAGCTTCATCATCTACTACCAGAATCTTCCCTTTAAGATCATTATCTGTATTGGATGTACAACCGTCCATCGTTACTCCTCTCATCCAGTTGTCACAAGTTCCGTGAACAAGCTGCATAACTCTATAACCTATAGCACAGCTTTTCTCTGCCATCAAACCTATTTGGTATGCGCAGATAATGAATAGTTCGGCAGTTAACGTGTTTATTTTAATTAAAAAAGTGTTAATTTAGGTTGGTGTCGATTATCTAATTGGAGTTTACTAGGCGAAGATAGGGACTTAACCCTTTGAATAAGAAGGGAGTTTTATGAATGGAAATTGGTAGCGGGGACAGGATTTGAACCTATGACCTTCGGGTTATGAGCCCGACGAGCTACCAGACTGCTCCACCCCGCATCAACTTGAGAGGCATTCTAACACTATGATTGAGGATTGCCAGGGGTAATTGCCTATTTTCTACGTTTTTTTTATTTTTAGCCGATAGCGGCTTTAGTTTGTCGATGCTTGGAGCGAGGAGGGAAGGTAGAGTGAGGGCACTTGAGCAGCTTTATCAGGCATTAGGACGCCAAAGACTGTTTCGAGGAGTAAGCCTTGAGGCAATAGAGCACTTCTTATATCGTATTGAAGAACAGTGCTTTGAGGCGGGAGAAGTTATCTTCTGTCGTGACCAGAATAACCATACACTCTATTTATTAGTGGAAGGTGAGGTGAGTGTCCATCTGGATAAGGCCGATTCAGATCCACTCCAGTATCTTCATGAAGGGGATTGTTTTGGTGAGATGTCTCTAGTCGATGCAGGTAAGACGAGTGCCTTTGTTATTGCTCGCAGTCCTTGCCGCTGCTTGTTATTGGATGAGGCGACACTGTGGGGAATGGTCAATCATTCCCATGGCGTGGCACGTAATCTGTTGTTGATCGTGGTGAGCCGATTGCGTAGTGATAATGATGCCTTGATTACCAGTAACGAAAAGCTTGAGCAATGGGAGAGCTTGGCTCTGACGGATGTCCTGACAGGTTTTTATAACCGGCGCTGGCTCAATACTTCCCTTCCTGCACTGATTAAACGTCATCAAATGGCCTCTCATCCGTTGTCGCTAATTCTGTTGGATGTGGACAATTTCAAGCGCTTTAATGACCAGTGGGGGCATTTGGGTGGGGATCAGGCATTGCGTAGTTTGTCGATGAGTTTGCGACACCATTTGCGGCCAAGTGACATTGTGACTCGCTACGGTGGGGAAGAGTTTGTGATTGTGTTGCCAGATACGTCGCTTGATCAAGCAAAAGGGATTGCTGAGCGCTTGTGTAATATGTTGGCCATTACACCTTGTGGGTTTTATGAACAGGATGAGTTGCCACCAATTACTGTTTCCATGGGGGTGAGTATAGTCAGGGAAAATGAGGATAGTGAGTCCTTACTAAAGCGTGTAGATCAGGGGCTGTATCAGGCTAAGCATTTGGGGCGCAATAGGGTTGTAGTGATATAGTTGGTGAATTAACAGTATCGAAAAGGTGGATTGTGATGGGTTCCGATCCCGATAAGCTGCTTAAAAAGCACCCTCGGTTAGTCCATTCCGATTTGCGTAAAGTGCGCTCCCATGTTCAGCGACAAGATGGCGAGTGGTTTATTAATACGCTGATGATTGAAGGGTGCGATACGCCGTTTAAATATAGACGTCAACAACGGTATCGCTCACTGGAAGGGCAGCGAGTTAATTTGACGTATTATCCTGATGTGGAGCAAGTCGCCGGATTTTCAATGGAAGTAATGAGTGTCGTGCGTATACGTCGTAGCTAGGAGCTAAGTATGAGTGATGAAAAACAACAGGTAGTAATTACCGATATTCGAATGCCCTTCTTCTCTATGGTGATGTTTATGGTGAAATGGGCACTGGCATCCATCCCCGCATTTTTGATTCTTGCTCTATTAGGGAGCTTGTTAATGGTTCTATTGGGTGGAATGGTTGGAGGGATGCATCGCTATTAATTATTTGTATATCTCTTTTCTGGATAGATGCCAATCAATCGACGCTAGAGCCATGAGAGGGATTCCGGTAGCATAGCCAAACTTTTTGACGATGGAATCCTTATGATGAATACGGTGAATCTATTGCATGCCACGCGTCCGATGATGCTGTTGGTAAGCCTTTCTTCATTTTTTTTAGCATTGGTTACGTTAGATTCTAGTCTCTGGCTAAATTGGAATGTCCTGCTTTTGATTGTCGGTATTTTAGCCGCACATGCTGGGTTTAATCTGTTGTGTAGTGCACGAGATGTTGCCAGTGGCTATAGCCATTTGGCAAAGCCGATGCCACTGTTTTCCTCTATACAGGGTGATGAGGATGAGGCGAAGCTACTGCATCGTGCGGGTTTTACCATGCTGGTACTGGCTTTACTCATTGGTATTTTCTTTACCCTGCGGGTGGGGAGTGTACTGATGTTGCCCATCGTTTTTACCTTGGTGATGATTTTCCTGTATCCCGGATGGTTACTAAAAAGTCCCCATATTAATTTGGTTATGCCGGGTATTCTTTTGGGGCCCGTTTTAATATTAAGTGCGAATTACGCCTTAGGTGGAGAGTACAACTTTACAGCGTTGTATGTTTCGTTGGCCGCATTTTTCCTTATTTCAAATCTGTATTTGCTACAGCAATATACAAACTGGCAGCTGAATCGTGAACAGCAAAGATTCTATTTTCCGGTAGTTTATGGCACCAAGCGAAGTAGTGTTGTGTATGTGGTATTTATCATGGGGGCAATGTATGTAATAGGTATGGGAGATGTTATTGGTGTTTTGGTGGAGAGCGCATCCTGGGCCATGTTGCCATTGTTGTTGTCGATTTATGCTGTAGTGGGTGGCTTTAAATTTGGAAGCAAAGAGGCATTCCTTTCTCCTTATCTGTGGTGCAATTGGCTTGCTACAGTAATGACGCCGATGCTTCTTGTCGTTTTAATGGCATGTTAATCTTATTTTCCCAGTTTTTATGGAACCCTATGGACAGGGTTGAGTCTGAGAAGACGTAACAACCCTTATTTCTGTGTCTTTTGAGCTCGCGTTGCGGGCTCTTTTTTTGCCTTGAGCGCAGATTCTTTGTATTGGATAAGGGATGATAAATCGATATCTTTCCCGGTGGCGTCAGCCAGGGTGTAGTTATCCAGTACCTTAAGAAAGGCATCAAGTGCTTCATGCATGATATTTTGTAAGCGGCACCCTGGGGTGATGATACAGTTGTTTTTATCTTTATTAAAACACTCCACCATTGCTTGGTTTTGTTCGGTGAGACGAACTACCGAACCAATATTGATCTCTGTCGGCAATTTTGCAAGATGAATACCCCCATTTTTGCCACGAGTTGTGATAATTACTTGGTGGGAGGAAAGATGATGGACCACTTTTACCAAGTGGTTGCGTGAAATGCTGAAGTAATCTGAAATCTCGGTAATTGTTGCGAATTGATCAGGGGCCTTGCTCAGATAGATCAGTGTACGCAGGGCGAGATCGGTAAATTGAGTAAGCTGCATGGCATATCTGATCCAATTATTATTTAATGGCAGTATTATAGCGCTTAGCCCTACGAAAAGGGGAAGAGGGTAATGGAGAGAGCGGGTTTGATGAAACGTATTGTGATTATTGGCATTTTCTGGTTATTGCTTAGTGTTGCTTGGGTGCCAAGCCTGATGGCGCAGACGGCTCTGACATCAGGTGTCTTTTTGGTTGCAACCGATAAGATTGCAGAGGGCATTTTTGAGAAGTCTGTCGTGTTGGTTGTGCGTCACGATGATGCGGGAACCGTGGGGGTCATGATCAATAAGCCAAGTCAGATGGAGCTCTCCAGAGTGTTGCCTGGGCATGGATTAAGAGAAAGTGATTCCAAATTTTACTTGGGTGGGCCGGTGCAGCCAATGATGGTTAGTGCCTTGAATCTGACAGGGCGGCCACATCCTACGATGACGCCACTATTTGATGATGTTTATTGGGTGCCTGGTATGAGAGCATTGGCACATATTATCCAGCAAATTCGGGGGCCGGAGAGAATTCGCGGCTACATGGGGTTGTCCAACTGGGGGGCTGGTCAATTGGCGGTAGAGATTAAGAGTGGGGCGTGGTTAGTGGTGCCCGCAGACAGAGAGATGCTGTTAAGTGATCAGCCAGAGGGTGTCTGGTCGAAGCTTATTGCTCGCTGGTCAGGACGCTGGATATGAGTATTTGGGAGTGCACACCTGCGGGCGGGGTAGTTGCCGCAGCAGGTGTGCCTTGGTCAGTTAATTAATTGCTTGAATTACGGCTGGTTTCGCCTTTTTCAGTAGAGAGGCCTTTTCCAGCAATCATACCAATGTTGCTATCAAGGCGTGCGACCTCTTCCGCATATCCTGATTGATCTAGTAGGTCTTGAATAGTGATGCTATCCAGATAATTGGCAACCTTTCGACTAAGTTCGTCCCACAACAGGTGGCTGAGGTCGCTGATATTCTTCTTACCATTATTCAGGGCCTGAATATCATCATCTACAGCTTCCAATACCTGGGCAATTGTAATTTCCTGTGGGTCTCTTGCCAAGCGATAGCCTCCTCCTGGGCCTCGTGTACCTTGAACCAGACCATGTTTTCTCAGACGAGCGAACAACTGCTCCATGTAAGACATGGAGATTTCCTGGCTGACAGAGATATTGTTGAGTGTAATTGGGCCAAAAGGTGCTTTTAACACCAAGTCCATTATTGCTGTGACCGCGTATCTTCCCTTTTTAGACAGTTTCATTGCCTTCTCCCATTTCTCTATTTATGTGTCCTTCACTGGCACCGTGTTGCAATATACACGTATCCCACAAAAGGTATATATAGAAATGCGCATATAATCAAGAAAATTGTGAAATTCTCTTGCAGTATCACTGTTTACAACATTTTTTTAACTTAATGAGAGCCAGTCGAAGGTTGTTTCTATTATTTTATTGTGGTAATTGTATACTGAATTACCCGTTTGTCATATTATTTTTGCCAAAGTTCAATAGGATTTTAGGGTAAATTTAACCAATAAAAAATTTGGCAGATTTCGACATTAGCGTGGAGTATCGTCTCCCCAGCGATTAACTTTAATGAAAGATGAAAGGTTGTGCCATTTATTATTCCGGGATAGATGACCCCGAAGGAGGATAAGGTGTTACGAATAAACCGTTCAGAGGAAAGATTGGACTTTGATCGCTGGCTAAGGCTTGCTGAGGAAGATCCCGAGGCATTTGAGACTGAGCGCAAAGCATGCATTAATGCCTATATCGCTGAGAATTCATGTAAAGAGATTCGTAACCGCTTAGCTCGGTTACAGTGGCGTATTGATCAAGAACGGGATATGGCGACCAACCCTATGGATGCCTGTTTGAGAATTCATCATATGATGTGGAATTCTTTCGCGGGTGAGCGGGGATTGGCGAATACGTTAAACTGTGCAGCTGGTGAGTCTTTGATGAGTATCAAGCATGCAGACGTTATCCAATTAAGGCATTCCCATTAAGCATGCCAAATAAATCGTACTTAAGGAACTTCTTCAGAGGTTCCTTAAGTATATATCTAGCCCGCTTTTGAGCGGGCTTTTTTGTATCCATCTATAAATGGATTAATTATAATCGGCTTGCCTTTTTTAGGTGCATGAGGAGGCTAGACACGGTAAAGGTGGGTGGTCATTCTCTCGTATTGAGAAAAAATACATAAAAAAGTGATTTTAGTCATAAAATCATATGCCGAAATAGCTTTTTGAGATTTCCATATCGTAGTTTATAGGCTATTTTTACAGTACGAAATATTCGTTAATCCGATCGCAGGAGACATTCATGGCAGCGAAAAAGAAAGCAGCGACCAAAAAGAAAGCCGCAACTAAGAAAAAATCAGTTGTGAAAAAAGTAGCGACAAAGAAAGCGAGCGTTAAAAAGGCCGCGACCAAGAAGAAAGCCAGCACCAAAAAGGCAGTACCTAGTAAGATCACTGCGATCAGGGAGCCAATGACCAAGACGGCGCTTTATACTGAAATAGCAGAGCGTACTGAATTGAGCAAGAAGCAGGTGACTGAGGTATTCGATGTGCTGAGTGAGCTTGTTGAGGCGCATATTAAAAAGCGTGGCGCGGGTACTTTCACTCTGCCGGGCTTGCTTAAGGCAAAAACGGTGCGTAAACCTGCTACTCGTGCCCGTAAGGGTATCAATCCATTTACCGGTGAAGAGACAACATTTGCTGCGAAGCCAGCTCGCACTGTGGTGAAAATTCTACCTCTGAAGAAGATGAAAGATATGGCTAACAACTAGCCATTATTATCGATTCGAGATTGGCAGGGCTGAAGCGCTTAGGCGTTTCAGCCCTGTTTTTTTAGGTGCTCTAAAAGAATCTCTGCAACTTGCTGTGCCCCATTGGGTTGAGGGGCTAGAGGCGCTGTTTCGTTGAGTGACTCCAATGCCTGTTGGAAGTGCCCAGAAAAGAACTCGTCGCGTTTAAGTTCCTGACAACGGTTATGTCGTTGCAGCCATTCAATTAAATAAGGTTCTTCAGGCCAATCCTGGCGGCGTAGATAAAGTACTGGGATATTGTTGCAGCTTGCTTCAGTAAAACTACCGTATCCGGGTTTGGTTACCAGTCCATCACAACTTGCCAACATATCGATAAAAGGGAGTTGGCACTGGCTATAACGGATTGCATTACGATGTTGAAGCGGCCATTGATCAGGAATAAGGAAATAGAGATCTTTTTCAACAGGCCATTGCTGCATTGGTAATTCAGTAGGGATACCTCCAAGGCCGATGAGTAATAAGGTGGCGTCTTGGCCAATACCGAGTCGTGTTTTTAGGTTATCTTGTCTCTGACCAATTCTCGCTAATGGACCGACAGAGTGCCTTCGGTTAAGCCCTTCCATTGGCATATGTGGTTGGGGTTGAATAAAGAGATTGGCACTATTATAGATGGCCTCAATTTGTTGACAGATTGCTCTATCTTCAGGGGGGGCATAACCTTTTAAAATCTCTCCCCAGTTAAGTGAGCACATGGCAATATTATCGATCCCTAAGTGTTGAGCTGCTGCTAGGGTGAGGTAGGAGACGTTACTAAACACCAGATCCGGTTGCAGTTGTTCCAATCGGATTATCTCATGGTGTAAATGTTTATCCCAATCATGATGAAACTGACGATAGCGTTCCAAGCTGGCATCACGTTGTACATCGACGGCATTGTTCATCAGCATACCAAACTCTGTGGCGTATTGAAGGTGATCAAACGGTGCCTTAAACCAGTTTTTCAACGTCTCTTTGGGTTGACCACACTGCAGTGTAATGTGAATTTTGGGAGAAAGTTGATGAAGCTGGTTGATTACCGTTGAGCTTTGGCTGATATGGCCAAAGCCATGGTCAGCCACACTGACATAGAGATGTTTGTTCATATTTAGTAATTGGGGAGCGGGTAGCGCTCCATTAGATAGCAGAGACAGTCCTGGCGAATGACCTGTGCATCACGTGTGAGCATGGAGGGCATGAGTGGGCGAGTAATCTGTAACTCGCCATCGACAATTTTGAAAAACTGCTCTGTAACAATATCTCCCGCCTCGTCGATGACTTCGATATGCTCCAGACTGTTGCAAAAGCCAAAACGGCTCCCACTGGGAAGTTCGCGAAAATTGAGGTACTCCAGATCATTGCTGAAGTTAAGGTCACAATTTACGCTGTCAAAGCCAAAATGACTGTTCGGTGAGATACGTACTGAGGCAACAGTGTGGAATAGATCGATATCATGGCTAGAAATTGGATGTTGGGGATGCTCTGAAAGATTGAGGCAAGCCTCAATAAATTCTAGCGCGTGATCAATGCTATGGCGCTCACCTATCTTGCCACACTCTAGGGTGATGGCGGGGCACAACTCTGAGAAGGCAAGGGATTGTACGCCTTTGGGGCGAATAAAATAGACGGTGATACGGCTGAACATGGCGGCCAGATGAAAAAAGGCATTATCCAGTTTGTTGATACAACCGTAATGAGGGTTGAGGCCGGTGTTGTTATGGATGTCGATGCTGGCAAATACGTTGCGTTCCTTCATCTCATTATAAATGGTCTGCATCACCGCTTGCTCAGGGGAGACGATATCCAGCTCTTCACATCCAGGCCACACTCGATTGTAATCAGGTTGCCCATCCAGGCGACGACGGTTGTGCTTGGCGGCTTCAACATTGCCGATAAATATGGATAAAGCACGGGGTAGCTCTCGTTCTTGATACTTCAATAGTAGTTTTTGCAGCGCGTAGAAGCTGGTATCCTCGTTACCATGCAGTAGTACAGAGATAAACAGCGGCGTTTCACGACGGCCTTTAAGGTGGATAAGGGTGGGCCCGCCCAACAGATCAAAGAGTTCGGTATGGGTTGCGCTTAATAAGCCCTCGGGGATTGCCTCTAGAATATTTAGCATCGTCTCTTAACTACAGTTGCCACTCATGGACTGGCTGGTTGCTGTGTTGTCGTAAGCCATACTGCTCGGTGAGCAGTTTCATGTCACTACCATGTTTATCGACAAAGCGGCGTTGCCAGTAACAGCCATTTTGTTTGTTTTGCGCCCGCTGTTCAAGGATTCCAAGAAAACGTTTTTGATCAACATCATCGATTCCCAGTAGTTGTAGGCCGGTTTCCGCCAGTGGGAGTAATTGATCCAGTATCAGCGGTTGCATTGGATAAGTTTTACCATCCAACCAGATGATTTCACTTTCCAGCCCTTTTTGCGCTGCTTGATAAAAATTGTACTGGGCGGTTGCGAAAGGGAGTTGGGTTCTTGGTGCAGGGTCTTGTTCTGAGAGCGCTCTGGCCAGTCCAAAGTAGAAGGCCGCATTGGCCACCATATCCACCATGGTGGGACCGGCAGGGAGTGGGCGATGCTCGATACGTAGATGAACGCAGCCCTGTTCGTCGAAGCCGACCAAAGGGCGATTCCAGCGCCAGATGGTACCGTTGTGTAAGCGTAGGTGGCGCAGCTCATGCGCTTCACCATCAAAGGCCAGAGGCAGCAGCACTTCATAGTTATTTAGATTTCGCTGGAAGCACTCCAGCATGGTCTCTTCCAAATAGGCCTCACCAAAGGTAACTCGGCTGTGGGCGCTTCCCTTTTTCTCTGGGTGTGGTGCGACATCGACGGCTTGTTCGAAGAGGGGGATGCGCGACTCGTCCCATAGATTGTGATCAAACAGATAGGGTGAGTTGGCGGCAAGGGCGATAACCGGTGCAGAAGCGATTTTGCTGGCGTTATAGTGGCGGGCGGCGAGTTGTAGCGGCGTTTGCAGATGTACCTGGAAAGAGGTGGCGGCGGATTCTAGCATCAGATCATGATGGCTATGTTTGAGATGCTCGATTCCTTGGATATTAAGTGACAGAGGTTCACCCTGGCGCAATCGCATCACTTGTTCATTAAGTGCTCGATAGCGCTTCATCTCTGTCATATTGGCCATACAGAGATGCTCTGGTCGTACTGTGGGTAGGATGCCAATGGCCAATAAATGGCTGCCATTCATCTGCTGGGCCAGGGCCTGACCCTTCTGCCAGGTGGCGTTCAGCTCCCTCTCTACCTGGCTTAAAACATCGCCACCGAGTTTTCTTGGTTGGGTGTTGAACTCGATATTGAACTTGGCTAACTCTGGGGTGATCAAGTCGCTGTTGAACTGTTCAATATAGGATTGGTTAATGGGGGCAGGTTGCTGTTGCTTGTCCAGCAGCCAGCTCTCCAGCTCAAAACCAATAATATAGTCGCTGTCAGCTAACTGCTGATTATCGTGCCAAGTTTGTAGTAGTGCGGTTTCATTTTGTAATGCTTTGGCAAAACGTTGGAAATCTTGCTGCCTGAAGTGGATCTGATCGATTTCTTGTCCCATTAGGTTTCCAAATGGTGATCGGTTGCTCTCAATATTAGAGGAAATAGCGGGTCGATTGTCAGTAATTTTATAGAAATTGCTGTGCAGCTGGGCGAAGTTCTTATCAAGCCTACTCTCTCAAGCTATACTAGGCGGCTATTTTGAACAGATAACTAAGGGTAGTGATTGTGAGTGCACAGAGCAACTCAGTGTCCGAACCGAGACATGATGTGAAAACCTTCCAGGGGCTGATCCTTGCCCTGCAAGAGTATTGGGCGCAACAAGGCTGCGCAGTATTACAGCCATTGGACATGGAGGTGGGTGCTGGTACCTTCCATCCCGCCACCTTCCTCCGCTCCATCGGACCTGAGCCTTGGGCCGCGACCTATGTGCAACCATCACGCCGTCCTACTGACGGTCGCTACGGTGAGAATCCCAACCGCCTACAGCACTACTACCAGTTCCAGGTGGTGATTAAACCCTCCCCATTGGATATCCAGGAGCTCTACCTAGGCTCACTTCGCATGTGTGGTATCGATCCGTTGGAACACGATATCCGCTTTGTTGAGGATAACTGGGAATCGCCTACGCTTGGTGCTTGGGGCCTTGGCTGGGAGGTGTGGCTTAATGGTATGGAGGTGACCCAGTTCACTTATTTCCAACAGGTGGGCGGTATCGATTGTAAGCCGGTAACTGGTGAAATCACCTACGGCTTGGAGCGTATTGCCATGTACCTGCAAGGCGTAGAGAGTGTCTATGACCTGGTATGGACCAATGGGCCACAGGGTAAGATCAGCTATGGCGATGTATTCCACCAAAACGAGGTGGAAATGTCCTCCTACAACTTTGAACATGCCGATGTTGAGGCATTGTTTGCCCAGTTTGATAACTGCGAAAAAGAGAGCCAAAAGTTGATCGAGGTAGGACTACCATTGCCCGCCTACGAAATGGTACTGAAGGCCTCACATACCTTTAACCTGCTGGATGCTCGTCACGCTATTTCGGTGACTGAGCGCGCTCGCTTCATTGGCCGGGTACGTAACCTGGCTCGTGCAGTGGCCCAAGCCTACTACGAGCGTCGTGAAGCCTTGGGCTTCCCCATGTGTCAGCAGGAGTCAAAATAATGAGTGATAAACGTAGCCTATTGGTTGAAATTGGTACCGAAGAGCTGCCACCTAAGGCGCTTAAGCGACTCTCTGATGCCTTCACCAAAGGGGTTGTCGAGGGCATACACAACGCGGGCCTGCACTATGGCGAGGTCAAATCCTATGCTTCACCCCGTCGCCTGGCGATTCTTATTCAGCATCTGGATGTACAGCAGCCAGACAAAGATGTTGAGCGTAGAGGGCCTGCTGTGGCCGCTGCATTTGACGATGACGGCAAGCCGACTAAGGCAGTGCAGGGCTTTGCCCGTTCCTGTGGTATTGAGGTGGAAGATCTGGAGCAGATGGATACACCCAAAGGGGCGTGGTTGGTTTATCGCAGCACTCAGGCGGGTGAGGCGACGGCTAAATTGATTCCCGGTATCGTACAGGACTCTCTGGATAAACTCCCTATTCCCAAGCGTATGCGTTGGGGAGATCTAACCACCGAATTTGTGCGCCCAGTCCATTGGGTAGTGATGCTGTTTGGTGAAGAGGTGCTGGATGGGGAGATTCTGGGTATCAAGGCGGGACGTGAAACCCGCGGTCATCGCTTCCACAATCCCGCTGCATTACATGTGGGTGAACCGGAAGCCTATGCACCGCTGCTGGAGACCGAAGGTTATGTGGTCGCGGACTTTGCTGAGCGCCGTGAAGCCGTCCGTGCTCAGGTGCTCTCTGCTGCTGCCAAGCTTAACGGCAAGGCGGTGATCGATGAGGATCTGCTGGATGAGGTGACCTCTATGGTGGAGTGGCCTCGTGCGGTAGTGGGCAATTTTGAGACCCGCTTCCTGGAAGTGCCTGCCGAGGCTCTGATCACCACCATGAAGAGCAATCAGAAGTATTTCCACGTAGTGGATACAGCAGGCAAGCTGATGCCACACTTTATTACTATTAGTAACATCGCCAGTAAAAATGTGGACTCAGTGCGTGATGGAAACGAGCGGGTGATTCGTCCCCGCTTAGCAGATGCTGATTTCTTCTGGAATCAGGATCGTAAACGGGCTCTGTCTACCCGTCTTGACTCCCTGGCTTCAGTGGTATTCCAGAACAAACTGGGCACCCTGCTGGATAAATCCAAGCGTATCGAAGGGCTGGCTGCTGAATTGGCGAATGAGCTGGGCGTGGATAGTGACAAGGCTGCCCGCGCAGCACTACTCTCCAAGTGCGATCTGATGAGCGAGATGGTAGGTGAATTCCCTGAGCTACAGGGCATCATGGGGCGTTATTATGCCAACCATGATGGTGAAGCATCCGAGGTGGCTGATGCACTGGATGAGCAGTATATGCCCCGTTTTGCTGGCGATCAGCTTCCTGTCGGTGGTGTAGGCCAAGTGGTGGCGATTGCCGATAAGCTAGATACCCTGGTGGGTATCTTTGGTATTGGCCAGGCACCTACTGGTGATAAAGACCCCTTTGCCCTGCGTCGTGCGGCATTGGGTGTGCTACGTATCCTGGTAGAGCAGGGGCTGGATATCGATCTGGTGGATGCGCTGAGCAAGGCGTGTACTACCTTCCATACCCAAGAGCATACCCGTGATGTGTTTCCCACTACTGGTACCAGTAAAGATGTGGCGGTGGCGGTATTCGATTTCATGATGGAGCGTCTGCGGGGTTACTTCCACGACAAGGATTATCATCCCGATGAGTTCGAGGCGGTATATGCCGTGCGTCCTACCCGTCCTAATGACTTTGCCCAGCGTATCGAGGCGGTTCGCGTGTTCCGCAGTCTACCGGAGGCAGAGAGCTTAGCGGCAGCCAACAAGCGTATCCACAACATCCTCAAGAAGGTAGAGGGTGAATTGCCTGAGAAATTGGATGGATCGCAACTGGTTGAAGAGCAGGAGAAAGCCCTGGCTGCTGCCGTGGCGGGTCTGGCAGATGAAGTGCACACCCTGTTTGATCAGCGCGACTACCAAGCTGCACTTACCAAGCTAGCCAGTCTGCGGGAGCCGGTGGATGCCTTCTTCGATCACGTCATGGTGATGGCTGAAGACGAAGCCCTGCGCAACAATCGCCTGGCACTACTACGCAGCCTGCAAACTCTCTTCCTGCGGGTGGCTGATCTATCACGACTGCAATAAATAAGCATCTAACGCAAAGACGCAGAGGCGCGAAGACGAAAAGAGAATGGATGAGAATTTGTCTCTTTGCGCCTTCGCGCTTCTGCGTTAGGTGTTGAAAAATTTGGATAGACAATAAAATGAAACAGCGTTGGATTATTTTGGATCGGGATGGGGTGATTAATCAGGACTCGGATGATTATGTGAAGTCTCTGTCTGAATTCATCCTGATTCCCGGTTCTGTTGAGGCCATTGTTCGGTTAAGCCAGGCAGGTTATCAGGTGTTGGTGGCGACCAATCAGTCGGGTATCTCCCGTGGGTTTTATGACCTGGATGTGCTGGCGCAGATGCATGCCAAATTGCACGCGACGGTGAAAGCGTTGGGGGGGCAGATTCGCGACATCGTATTTTGTCCCCATGGCCCTGATGAGGGGTGTGATTGCCGTAAGCCCAAGCCGGGTATGTATCTGACCCTGGCACAGCGCCATGACTTTGAGCTGGCAGGCGTACCGGTGATTGGTGATTCACTACGTGACCTGCAGGCGGCCCAGCAAGTGGGAGCTACGCCTATTTTAGTTCGTACTGGTAAGGGAGAGCGCACCCTGGCGAAAGGGGACGGGCTGGAAGGTATCCCGGTTTATGATGATCTGCGCAGTGCTGTGGATGCACTGTTGGATGAGGAGTAGTTGAGTATGATGTTTTTCCGTTCACTGGCGTTTACCATCGGTTCAGTCATTGCGTTGGTGATAGTGGCCTTTATCGGTATGTTGCTGTTTCCGCTCCCCTTCAAGACCCGCTATGCATGGATTACCCGCTGGGCGTGGTTTAACCTCCATTGGTTACGTATCACTTGTGGCATTGACTATGTGATTGAAGGCAAAGAGAACATACCTAATGAGCCCTGTATTGTTTTTAGCAAACACCAATCTACCTTTGAGACGCTACTGCTGCAGGTGATATTGCCACCTCAAGCGTGGGTGTTGAAACGGGAATTGCTATGGGTGCCAGTATTTGGTTGGGGGCTGGCAGTGTGTCGCCCTATTGCGATTGACCGTGGCGCTGGCCGTAAAGCGGTGAAGCAGATCATTGATCAGGGCGTCCAACGCTTGAAGGCCGGACAATGGGTGTTGGTCTTCCCTGAAGGAACGCGCGTACCGCCGGGTGAGAGTAAAAAATATGGTATTGGTGGTGCTGTGCTGGCAGAGAAAAGTGGTTATCCGGTATTACCTGTGGCCCACAATGCCGGTGAGTTCTGGCGTAAAAAGCAGTTTGTGAAAAGCCCAGGTACTATCCGTGTGGTGTTTGGCCCGCTGATTCAGGCCCAAGGCAAAGATGCACAGGCTATCAATGCCGAAGCCCAGGCGTGGATGGAAGCTAAATCGGCAGAGATCTCTACCTGGAATCATTAGCAGAGTTGAGGCCGCTTACTCTGGTGGGGCTGTTATGCGCCCTTTCTGGACTCCTCTTCCAGCGCTAGATCGCCCAGAGAGTTGATATTGGTAAAGGGTTTGTCGCTAGGGTAGTGACAGATTGCTGGATTCTGCTGACGTATCCACTCTTGTGCGCGACGCTCACCGCTCTCCAGATATTGAATTAGGCTACTGCGTAGGGAGCGATGCATCAGGCAGCAAAGGGGTTGAAGACCTTGTGGTGTTTCCACAACGGCCAATCGGGTTTTCTGATTATTGAGTGCTTCTATCAAGCGTAGGGCCAGATCATCAGGCAGATAGGGGGTATCACAGGGCGCGAACAGCAGATAGTTGTCTTCACAGCACTCAAAGGAGCTGGCCATGCCCGCGAGTGGGCCCTGATAGTCGGGCCAGCGGTCACTACATAACAGCAATCCATAATGCGCATAACGACGCTGATTGCGATTGATATTGATCATCAATCGGGGAAGTTGTGGCTGAATGGTGCTGATAACATGCTCGATCAGTGCTTTCCCCTGATACTCAACCAAGCCTTTGTCCCGGCCACCCATGCGGATGCCTCTACCGCCGGCGAGGATGACGCCGTGAATATCATTTATGCTGATGCTCATGAATGGAAGAGGGCGTTGAAAGGGATGAATTCCAATAATGTATCCTCCATGATTTCCTGGTTTTCGGGAATAATGGCCAATCCTTCGGTTTGTGTTAGTGAGGTCAGCATAGCTGAACCCTGTTTATTAATAGGCAGTATCTTGCCATTCTTGAGGTTTGCGCGCAAATACTCACGCCGCTTGCCCGGCTTTTTACTAAATTCAGCGGGTAGCATGATGCTATGTGGTGTTGTATACGGAACGCCCTGCATCTTCATTAAGTAGGGACGAACAAATAGACAGAAGGTGATAAAGGTTGCGACCGGGTTACCCGGCAAACCAAAGAAGGGAACACCTTTTAGCTCACCATAGGCGAGGGGCTTACCGGGTTTAATGGCGATACGCCAGGCTGCCAGATGACCTAATTGCTGTACTGCGGCCTTTACGTGATCCTCATCTCCAACAGAAACCCCGCCACTGGTGACGATTAAATCTGCCTGCTGTGCTGCCTGCTCAAGGGTGTCGCAGGTGGCCTGCTGCTCATCGGGAATGGTACCCAGATCCACCACTTGATGGCCGAGACTCTGGATCAGTGACATCAAAATATAGCGATTACTGTCGTAGATCTGCCCTGGCTGTAGGGTTTCTCCCAAGGGTACCAGCTCGTCACCAGTAGAGAAGATGGCGATCCGCAAAGGGCGGGTAACTTGGATCTGAGCAATGCCTAAGGTAGCAAGCAGGCCTACTTCCTGAGCCCTGATGGAATGCCCTTTCGCAAGTAACGGCTCCCCCTTATGCATCTCCTCCCCTCGGCAACGGATATTGGCGCCGGGTTTGATATTTTCGGGGAAGTTAACCCAGTCCCCATCCACAGCACATGCCTCTTGGGGAATCACCGCATCTGCCCCTTCTGGAAGCGGCGCACCAGTGAAGATACGGGCAGTGGTGCCTGTTTCGAAAGGCTGTAAAGGGGCGCCAGCAGGAATGGTTTGAGAGCGCTTCAGGCGACGATCTGAACGGCTATCCAGATCTGCCAAGCAAACCGCGTAGCCATCCATCGCACTGTTATCCACACCCGGGACATCGAACGGCGCATAGATATCCTGGGCTAAAACCCGACCCAAGGTCTGCTGAATGGGGAGGGCTTCTGATTCATTGATCGGGTGGGCATTGCTAAGGAACTGTGCCAGCGCCTCTTCTACCGTCAGTAGCTTGTTGGCCTGTTGATCACACACATCCATCGGTGTACTACGTTCTGTCATTAGCGCTCTTTCAGTCGGGGAATCAGGTTCACGAAGTTGCAGGGGGTTGTGCGGCTATCCAGCTGATATTGCAGAATGCCATCCCAGGCTAATTTACAGGCACCGCTGGAACCGGGCATGCAGAAGATTAAGGTACCGTTGGCTACACCCGCCAGCGCACGGGATTGCACGGTGGAGGTACCGATATCATCCAGTGAAAGGTAGCGGAACACCTCACCAAAGCCCTCAATGGTTTTATCAAACAGAGGTTTCATCGCCTCCGGTGTAATATCCCGGCCAGTCATGCCGGTTCCACCGGTAATCAACACTGCATTGACCGAATCATCGGCAATCCACTGAGAGACCTGTGCCCGCAACTGATAGATATCATCCACCAGGATCTTCTTATCTGCCAACTGATGGCCATGGCCAGTTAAGCGCTCTACTAAAAGACGACCTGAGGTATCTGTCTCCTCAGTACGGCTATCAGAAACGGTGAGCACCGCAATATTGATGGCTTTGAATTCAGCATTTTCCGGGGTTTTGGACATGTTGGGTATCTCATATGGATTTTTTGAATTGGGGTAACTATGCACTATTGGTGCCGCTTTCGCTAGAGTGGAATTGTCGAACTTTTGTGGGTTTGGAGAGGCTATGCGCCCTTATCCAGTGCGATAGTTATTATCTGTGCCATCAAATGCTGCACATCTCAATGTGCCGGGATGAGCCGAATAGAGCGGTTATTCAGCTTGATATATGATCCGAATAAAACGAATATTTGAATCATGTGATGAGTCGAATATGTTAACCCATCAACTCAAGTGACTTAGGAGTGAGTCTTTTTCACTCATTGCTGCAAAGGCGAATAGATCAAGAGGAAAGTCGCTATGCCCTTCACACCATTCCACATGGGACCAGGAATACTCATCAAAGCGCTACTCCAAGGCAGTTTCAGCCTAATGGTATTTGGCTGGGCACAGATTGTGATGGATATTCAGCCGTTGGTGGTGATGATTGCCGGTGAGGGGCATCTGCATGGCTTTTCCCATACCTACTTTGGCGCCACGTTGTTAGCAATCTTTTCAACCCTTACAGGAAAGTATCTTGCTGAGATAGGGTTAAAACTTCTTCGGGTAAAGCGGAGTGGTGAAATTACCATTGCCTGGTGGGTGGCGGGAGTGAGTGCTTTTATTGGAACCTATAGCCATGTGGTGTTGGATAGCATCATGCATGGTGATGTGCAGCCCTTTTATCCCTTTTCCGTGGATAACAATCTGCTCAATGTGATAAGCGTTGGCGCATTACATCAGCTCTGTTTGTATAGTGGATTAGTGGGGGCGGGAGTCTATTATTGGGTTGCTTATATGGTCAGGCGAAAGAGGGGGGATATTTAGCCGGTGGTCTGTTTTACCTTTTGTACATCCTTTTACCGATGAACGCCTGAAGGGTTCGCTTGCAAACAAGCTTTCATATTGAGCCGATGAGTTTTCCTCCCTCTGCGTCTCAGCGCCTTTGCGTTGGGTGTTAGGGTTTGATGTATACTGCTTGTATCAAATCCAAACTAAGCAGAAGTATTCCCATGTCTGAAAAACTAACCCATTTCAACGAGGCCGGTGAGGCCCATATGGTCGATGTTGGCAGTAAGGCGATTACCCAGCGCTTGGCGGTTGCTGAGGGGGTGATTGAGATGTTGCCGGAGACGTTGGCGATGATTGTGGCCGGTGACCATAAAAAAGGAGATGTGCTGGGCATTGCCCGTATTGCCGCAATTATGGCGGTGAAGAAGACGCCAGAGTTGATTCCCTTGGCCCATCCTCTTGCCTTGTCGGGCATTGAGGTAGAGTTTGAGTGTTTCCATGGTAACTGCGTGCGCTGCCAGGTGAGTGTGAAGTGTAGTGGTCAGACCGGCGTGGAGATCGAGGCGTTGAATGGGGTACAGGTCGCGCTGTTGACCATCTATGATATGTGTAAGGCGGTGGACAAGGGGATGGTGATCCGCGATGTACAACTACTGCATAAGAGTGGTGGTAAGTCCGGTACCTGGCAACGGGAGGGGCAATGAAGCTGACAGTCAAATACTTCGCCAGCATGCGCGAGCGTATGGGGCGTGGGGAGCAGGTGGTTGATACCGTTGAGAGTGAGCTGACGGTCTCCCAGCTTTGGCAGCAATATTTAAGTAAAGCGCCACTGCCTGCCAACACGCTGATTGCCGTCAATATGGAATATTGTGATGGTGAGATGCGGCTAAATGAGGGCGATGAGGTTGCCTTTTTCCCACTAGTGACCGGTGGTTGATGTGAAGATCTGCATTAAACCGGAGGCCTTTGATCCTTATCTGGCACTGAGTGAGTATCAACAGCAGTTACCCCCCGGCAGCTACGGTGCGGTGGTGAGCTTTGTCGGGGTAATGCGTGATTTCAATGAGGATGAAACCGTTCAGGCAATGACCCTTGAGCACTATCCAGGCATGACGGAAAAGCAGATTGAGTTAGTGTGTCAGGAGGCGATGAACCGCTATTCGGTGGATGATGTGCTGGTGGTGCATCGGGTGGGGGATATCACCCCGGATGAGCCTATTGTTTTGGTGGCGGTATGGTCGGCTCACCGGGCTGCTGCCTTCGATGGTTGTCGTTACGTGATCAACTATTTGAAACAGCGAGCTCCGTTCTGGAAGAGTGAAAAAACGGGAGAGGGGCCGCGTTGGGTAAATGGGAATAGTGAAGACCCAGGCGCCCATTAACGGGAATATGGACTAACGACATGGGACAGACACCGACCGTGCAGAAATCCTCCTGGAGAAAACGACTCCTCTACACCGCGTTGGTGTTGTTGGTACTGTCTGCTGCACTGATAGGATCGTTGCCACTCATCGCCAAGTCGCTGCTGATTTCGGAGTTGGAGAAGCTGGGGGCAGAGCAGGTGGAGTTGGAGACGCTCCAATTAAATCTCTTTACCGGACGGTTTGCGCTGCAAGGACTCTCCTTCAATGGACCAGGGGAGAGTCGTTTGACGCTGCAGGCGTTACGGGCAGAAATCTCTCCCTACTCAGCCCTGTTTGATCGCCATATTCTAGTGCGTGATTGGGCGTTAAAGGGTCTCTCTCTGGATGTAAAGCAGCTTGCCGATGGCTGGCAGATTGCCGGACTTGTCCTGCCTCAAGGCGGAGAGACAGAAGAGCATCAGATACCATCCACCCCCTGGCGTGTTAGCGCTGTTCCTCTACCCATAAGCGAGGTAGAAGTGGCCCTCTCCCTGGCTGATTTTCAGCAAACCATCAAGCTGAATCAATTGATCCTGAGTGAGTTGGATACGCAGCAGGTGGATCAACCCTTGGCATACTCCCTACAGCTGGTCATTGCCCAAAGTGAACTCACCCTTGAGGGCACTGCCACTCCGCTGGCTGAAACAATCCAACTGCATAGCGAACTCGCTCTCACATCACTGCCATTATTGTGGCTGCAACCCTATCTTACAGAGCAGGGTATAAGGCGCATCCAGGGGAGCGTGGATATTCAATTGATCCTGACGGGTGAGATCGGTGAGTCGATTGGCATGGAGGGCGAGCTTAAGCTGGATATCAACAAGCCGCAGCTCCACTATCCACCCTACGAAGTGGATGGTGAGGCGTTTAGCTGGCAGGGCCGCTTCAACTACTTCACCCCCAGTGGTGACTCTCTGGGGCTGCAGTTAGACGGCGACCTGAAGAGCGGCAAGCTCCGGGTGATGGACAAGGATAAAGCCTTGTTACTGAGCGAATTTAATCAGCTGAGCTTAAGTGGCTTGCAACTCTCTCCCGACAAGTCATTAGAGGCTGATTCGCTTGAGGTTCAAAAGTTGTCCATGCTGGGGGAAGAGCCACCTTTTAGCCAAGTTGAAATGATATGGCTGGAGGCATTCCAATTTGATGGAAAGCAGTCAGTCAGCCTAAACCAAGCTCGTTTTGAAAGCCTGCTGGTAAATTTATCAATGGGGCCTGAAGGGGAGTTGTTGCCTTTGGCACCGTTGCAAAGCAAAGCGGCTGAAAAGGCAGAAGCACCTACTCCACCTGTTGAACCAGAAGCCAGTGAAGAGAGCAAACCCTGGCACTATCATCTCGGCAAGCTTGACGTGACGGGCAATAGCCGGGTGGTGATCGATGACCAGTCGGTAAGCCCGCCATTCCAAAATATATTATCACTATCACAGTTAACCTTAGGCACACTGGATAGCCAGCGGCCAGACAACCCATCACCCCTGACCATCAAGGCACGCCTGGGTGAGCATCAGCAAATCGCTGTGGAAGGGGAGCTAACCCCTATCGCCGATACCCTGAACATTACCCTTCACGGTACCACTCAATCTTTGGAGTTACCGCCACTCTCCCCCTATGTGGAGAAGCATTTGGGTTACTACCTGAAGCGCGGCCTACTGGACTCAAACTTTGACATTACCATCGCCCAGCAACAACTGGATGCCAAGCTGAACCTTAAACTGAAGAAGTTCCAGATAGAGGAGGGCGATCCCGCCAAGGTGAAAAGTCTCACCGAAGAGCTTACCATGCCATTGGATAGCGCCCTGGATCTGCTGCGTGATGGCGATGACAATATCAAGCTAGAACTGGCAATCAACGGCGATATCAACGACCCGAAATTCGACACCAGTAAAGTGATTAACCGAGCCTTGGGCAAGGCAACCAAAGTGGCTGCCACAAGCTATGTGAAACACCTGCTCTACCCGTGGGGAACACTGTGGAGTTTGGCAGAGATGGTGGGGGATCGCATGGTGACCCGCATGGATCCAGTGGAATTTCTTCCAGGGGACAATGAACTGGACGATAACTACGTCCTTTACCTGGATAAGGTCGTCACCCTGCTGACAGAGCGACCCAAGATTGAGCTAAACATCTGTGGCCTCACCTCCGAACAGGATCGTTCCGTACTTCCCATGGTGCAAGGCACTAACGAAGTGACCAATGCTCAATTACTACAACTGGCTGAACAGCGCAGCCAGGCCGTCAAAAACTACCTGGTAGAATCCGGTATCGACGCCGGACGGCTCTACCTCTGCCACCCAGAAATGCAGAAGGCCGAGAAAAATTCGCCAATCGTCGACCTCTACTTTTAAGGCGGTGGACGAAATACCCCAAAACCGTTATCATCCACCCACAAAGCGCCCGTAGCTCAGCTGGATAGAGCGCTGCCCTCCGGAGGCAGAGGTCAGAGGTTCGAATCCTCTCGGGCGCGCCATATAAAAAGAAAAGGGGCCCTGCTGTTTAGGGCCCCTTTTCTTTTTATAAGAGTCTTTGGAGGTGAGAACCTCTGTAGGTTCGATAAAATGTCAGGAACATTTTAGACAGGCGAAGCCTGCCCCGAAGGGGTGGAGCACATGGATGTGCGGAATCAATCCTCTCGATGATTCGGATCCCACTGAAAAATGATATGAAAAGGGGGCCTGCTGTTTAGGGCCTCTTTTCTTTTTATAAGAGTCTGTGGAGGTGAGAACCTCTGTAGGTT
>JBNKQQ010000003.1:0-4442 GCA_050295955.1 Thiohalomonadales bacterium | reverse complement strand
ACGAGATTATCGGGTCTTCCATGCAGTTGGTTGAGGTGGAGCTTGACCCGGGTGAGACCGTGGTGGCCGAGGCGGGCGCCATGTCCTACATGGAGGAGGGTATTGATTTCGAGACCAAGATGGGTGATGGCTCCGATCCCGACCAGGGCGTGATGGGCAAGCTGTTCTCGGCTGGTAAGCGGATGGTTACAGGCGAATCACTTTTTACCACGCATTTCACCAACCGCGGAACGGGCAAGCGCCGGGTTGCCTTTGCCGCGCCCTATCCGGGCGATATCGTGGCGCTGGATATGGCCGCTATCGGCGAGAAGTTCACCTGCCAGAAAGACGCGTTCCTGTGCGCCGCTTTGGGCACCAAGATCGACATCGCCTTCAATAAGCGCCTGGGTAGCGGGCTGTTCGGCGGTGAAGGCTTTATCCTGCAAACCCTCCAAGGCGACGGCATGGCCTTTGTGCAGGCGGGTGGCACCCTGGTGGAGAAGGAACTGAATGGCGAGACCCTGCGGGTGGATACGGGGTGCCTGGTCGGTTTTACCGATGGCATCGAATACGATATCCAGCGTGCGGGAAACTTGAAGTCCATGCTATTCGGCGGCGAGGGACTTTTTCTCGCCACCCTGCGCGGCCATGGCCGGGTCTGGCTGCAAAGCCTGCCGTTCTCCCGCATGGCCGACCGCATCATCGCCAACGCGCCCGGACAGGCCGGCGGTTCCAGCCAGGGTGAAGGCTCGGTGCTGGGGGGGGTTGGGCGGTTGCTGGGCGGGGACTAAGCGCGTACGGGGTAAGCAAAGAATTTGCGTAGGTTTCCAGAGTTTGCAGTACCGAGCAAAAGGGGCGGCCTTACCTAAAATTCAACTAAGTAATTCGAATGCATCGATGATTCTTTCGACATTGGGATACATTTGCCTGACTTGTTCTGATATTAGTTGGGTGCTGTTGGGGTAAAAAGAGATGACCAGGGGGATGTTCTGGTCAGCTAACACATTGGGATTAAATACCTTTTTGCCTTGAAGGTTAATCATCTGCTTAAGTGATGCATTGTCAATCGCTATTATGTTGGGCGACTTAAAAATATCGTGTTCTTCGTATAGCCCGATAGTATGCATGGTGATTCCCCAAATCCCAATAGATTGATAATCGTCTAGCAGTTTTTCGATATTCGATGCAATCTTGGCTTGTAATTCCACGGGGAAAGGTGTGTTGTGCTTTTGGCCGCAATGGCTGCATGCTAGATTCACGCTTAAAAATAACCTGATATCTCCCCAATTGTTCATTTTTCCGCATCGTGCGCATTTTGCGGCTATTGAGATGCGGCCATTGTGATGGTTTATGGAGGTTATCTTTATGTCAATAAGGTTTTTCGCTTTTTTGGTTGGGCTTTCGAGTAGTTTTTTTGCAAGCCATCCCATCTCCCTGTCATTTAACTTGGAAACGTTTACGGCAGGACATCCTTCTTTAAGGAATTGTACCTTATCTTTTATGATGTTGTTTTCGCATGCATATTTATACAAATACGATCCAGGGTAAGCAATAACAGGCCAAAGGTTTATATTGTATTCAAGATGTTGCTCCCACCAGGCTAAAGTATTTTTCGCGGTTTCGATAGTCTCATTTATATCACCAAAAATAAAATTACCAGAAAAGGGCGTCTTGGCGTCATAGATGAGTTTTAAAGCCTTCTCAATTTGCTCGATCGTTATGTGCTTTCTCATGCTCTTTAATATCCGATTATCTGCACTCTCGAGCCCCAATCCGATAATGCCGCAATTGCCATTTTTAAGCATTACAATGGTTTCTTCGTCAATATCGTCTACTCGAAATGATCCTCTCCACAAAATATTTTTTTGCTTGATATATTCGCAAAACTCCTTTAGCCGCTTTTTTGGTTTGCCGAATAGTTCATCGGCCATAAAGAGAAAGCCTATATCGTATTTTTCGATTAGGAAGTCTATTTCTTCCTTAATGGATTCTATGGAACGTTTTCGATACCTCTTTCCTGTTGAATGAAAGCAAAATGTACAATTATATGGGCAAGATCGGCTGCCTAGAAAGAAAACCAGTCTCCTCTCCATTAGGTTGTTTACATCGGGAGGGGGTAGGTCCAGATATTTATCAAGCTCAAAACCATCGTAGTCAGGATAAGGTATCGTGTCGATATTCTGTATTTCTTGTTGTGGAGGTGTGATCAGGTATTGTTTGTTGCGGGCAAAAATTATGCCTTTAACAGAGGATAGATCTATATGGTTTTCTAGTGCCTGGATGAGATTGCATATCGTAATCTCGCCTTCACCGATGACGCCAATGTCGGCAAATTCGAGCGCTGTCATTGCCACCTCGGGGTCGGCAGTAATAATCCCTCCGCCAGCAATGGTGATAACTTTGGGGGAAATATATTTGACGCATTTGTATATTTCGTATAGCGAGTTGTATTGAATTGAAATACCGCCACTGCCAACGATGTTAATTTTATGCTCTCTGATGGCCTCTTCTAAAATTACCGGGATGCTTCTGCTGTCGTGATTTAAGTTAATTGTGAAAACATTAAATCCGGAATATTTTAAACTAGCTGAAATATAGGCAATACCTAGGGGGAATTGATAGCCTTCTCCAATAGTATTTACCAATCTTGGCATTACTAATAAAACGTTTAACTTGTTCATAAGCTGCGCAGATTAAATGAAACCATGCACAACTTTGTGCTTGGTCAGCTGATCCTGAAATATAGCGATCGTGCTGTACAGAGTGTTTGACACTAGTTCGAGTCGAATAAGCAGTTTGTTTTTCATTGTATAAGCAGAAGGTATCCAGTAAGAAACTAGTTGAAATACGTTTGTATCTGATACGCTAGGATCGCTCAGTGAGTTAGTGTTGCCTTCATAATCAGTCTATGGAAGATGGGGTATACGTTGTAGAGTAGCAAATAGGTGATCAGTAAGTCTCCAGACTTTAGCCGATGGAGTATTCACAAGGGTGTTTGAAGTGAACCCACATTCAAATGTTACGATAGTAGTGCTAACTATTTTATTCAAACATTTTGGGGTTTTACATACAATCTTGGTGTATAAGGTTACATGTTATGGGGGACTGGTAGAATCAAAATAGGGGAGAGGTCCTGGGTTTAAGCTGAATAGGCCAGGATATCTATTATTTTTACCGTAAATACGGATGTAACTATATGAAAATAATAAATAATCTAGATGATCTGGCGCTCAATGGAGCTGAGCCGGCATTTTCAGAGTCCCTGCATGTGGGGCGTCCGTTTGTGGGGGATCAGGAACTATTTTTTCGGTATGCAAAGGAGATCTTGGACAGGAAATGGCTGACGAACAATGGACCGATGGTTCAGGAATTCGAAAGGCAGGTGGCCAAGTATCATGATGTAAAACATTGTGTGGCTACCTGCAATGGGACCATAGCCCTGGAGATGGCGATTAGAGCATTGGAGTTGAAGGGCGAGGTGATTGTCCCTTCATTCACCTTTCCTGCTACTGCGCACGCGCTGCTGTGGCAGGCGATAACGCCGGTTTTTGCTGATATTAATCCCAATACCCATAATCTTGATCCCGCTTCAGTTGAGAAAATGGTCAACGACAGGACCACTGGTATTATCGGTGTCCATCTATGGGGTCGCATCGCCCCGGCGGAAGAGCTGCAGAGAATAGCGGATAAGCATAACCTGAAGCTATTGTTTGATGCGGCGCACGCTTTCGGTTGTACCCGCCATGGCATCAAGGTAGGTAACTTCGGGGAGTGTGAAATTCTGAGTTTTCACGCTACGAAGTTTTTTAATACCTTTGAGGGTGGGGCGGTCCTGACCAACGATGACGCATTAGCCGAAAAGATCGGGCTGATGCGGAACTTCGGATTTGCGGGGCTGGATAATGTTATTCACCCAGGCACCAACGGTAAGATGAATGAGATATGCGCGGCCATGGGACTGACCAACCTGCAGTCGATTGATAGCCGAATCGAGCACAATAGATTTATCTATAATTGCTATAAAAATGCGTTGGCTAATATTCCATCTGTGAAAATGCTTCAATATGATGAGAGCGAAAGAAATAATTATCAGTACATTGTTCTTGAGTTGGAACGTGAAAGTAATGTGTCGCGGGATAGAATGGTGGAGGCATTACAGGCGGAAAATGTAATGGCTAGGCGCTATTTCTGGCCGGGATGTCACCGTATGAAGCCGTTTATACAGGCGGCGGGCGGCGCCCCCATTTTACTCGAACAAACCGAAAGTCTTTCCGATCGGATAGTTGTATTGCCTGCTGGATCATCGGTCGATGAGACTATGATTGGCACGATTGCAGCGGTGATTTCTGTACTGATCAACAACAGCTAATATTGCCATTGGCTATATTTTTTACAGGTTTCATTCCAGCCGGCAAGTAGTGCGTCTTCGAAGCCCCTGGTAGCGCCTTCATAATCCATTATCG
>JBNKQQ010000002.1:0-18603 GCA_050295955.1 Thiohalomonadales bacterium | reverse complement strand
TTCAACAGGCCTCTAAAAAGTGGACTATGCCAATTAGAAACTGGAAAGCGGCCATGAATCGATTTATGATCGAGTTCGATGACCGCCTTAAAGATCACATTTAACCCAAAGGGTGGTTACACAGAATTATTTACAGGCTCCTGGATAGACCCCATATAAATCCCAATTTTTAAACTAAAACAGGGTAAACCTTATATCTGGCACCACAATACAGAGCTAGCTTTATATTGAATCCAATTAGCCACACCCTGCATGTCCTTGGAATTTAACATTAACAAGCCCTGGCTAAATGTATATTGATTCAGTAGTATTCAGAATAGTGATTAACGGGCACAAATTCTAAACTACGCTCATCACAACGATTTGGAGTTGACGCATGTTAATCCAAAAGGGGAAAACCTCACCCCACCAAAAACCAATCAAATATTTCGTATATAACGGAAAGTTAATAAATTACAGTTCCATAAGGAGTATTCGTGTCCAAAACTACTGACGAAATACTCGTCGATATCTTTACTGAACTCAAGCAGAAGCCAGACACTTCATATAATGGCAAAATTAAAAAAATAGCCATTATTAGTACTCCTAGGTGCGGTTCTACAATGTTTAGTGACACATTGTACCAAAGCGGCTTATTTGGAAATCCCAAAGAATGGATAAATTTGCGTTATATTGAAGCATATGGAAAAGTTTTCGGTAAATCTGATATAAAACTGGATGAATACATGGATTTTCTCATCAGGAAAACCACAACTGATAACGGGGTATTCTCAATTAACATTCATGTCCATCAGCATGAACATATGATTCACCAAAATATAGATATTCTTAAATTAGGTTTTGATAAGCTATTTTATATCTTCCGCAAAGATAAAATAGCTCAAGCCTATTCATATCGAAAGGGATTTCTCACAGATAAATGGACATCCAATACAGAGGCATCAAATGACATTGAAGTTGAGGATATTTTAATATCCAAAGTACTATATTTTTTGTCCAAACTCGCCCAGGAAGAGGAGTTTTACAAAAAACACTTACAACATCTCGTACACAAAGAATACTTTTATGAAGATTTTAGCTCGCCGAATGGCCATAAAGTGTTTAAAGATCTACTTAACGAGTGTGATATTGAATTTCCAAAGACACTCAACCTATCCACCACTCTAAGAAAACAGTCAAAAAATATCGACTCAAAGAAAATACAAGAAATTAGAGAATATCTAAACTGCAAATAGTTTAACACCCGAATATATAACTTACCTAATTGAGAATATATTATGGCACTTGCTTTTCCACACATTTCCAGCCTATTACGATTTAAAAATGATGGCATAGATAAACTAATTACAATAAATAGCATCATGGAGCTAGGTGAGCAAAATTGGTTTGGAGATGTTGATCCCAATGAGTTACATATTATTATCAACCATTACAATAGTGATGAGCATGCCAAAAACCTACATCAACAATTAGATCAAATATTGACTCAAGAGCAACCCCTTCGCTCATTTAACCTTGCCAAACTATTTTACCGAATTATTTTCAATCATAATAAATATGCTGCTTATGATCTTCATGGTACAGCAGCCTCCACGAATTTTGACCTAAATAAACAGGTTGACGTTATAGAGCAATACGACCTCGTCACCAATATAGGCACTGCTGAGCACGTATTTAATCAATATCAATTTTTTAAAAACATGCATGATCTTACAAGACCCGGGGGTCTTATGATCCACTCATTACCTAACCAAGGTTGCTACGATCATGGTTTTTACAACTATCATCCGACCTTCTTTTTTGATCTATGTGAAGCAAATGAATACAATAAACTCGGCGTATTTTATGTTGATGTAGAAAGCAGACCAATGACGAGTGACAGTATCGAAAGGATGGATTACGTTAAAATGGCAGTTGCTGGAAAGTTAAAAACAAACTCTGCAATCATTGCCTTTTTTCAAAAACCGCTATCAGAGAAAGAGTTTAAAGCACCAATGCAAGGATACTACAGCAACACTTTACCAGAAGAGTTAGCCGATTTATGGAATAAACTACCAAGATAATATCCAGAAAAATAAACAATACTGATATTATCCTGCATCATTTAGCAGCATCTCAAGGCTCTCCTGGCTTATCAGCTTACTGCTAGATTCAATTAATACATTATGCATAAGATATATCAAATGCATTACCTTCCCGAACGCTACTTCATCGTTACAGTTAAAAGCATCAACGGGATCTATAGAAGAAAGCTGTTTAGAGATAGTGGCGCGCTCTTCATCATTTTCAATAAGGCGTATTGTGGCATCTATATACTCATCTTCATTTTCTACAGAAAGCCAGTCTGGCTGAGAAAAGCGTTTCATCAATTCAATATCAATATGAGAATGAGTCTCCGAACCATCTAGGCATACTATTGGAATTCCTAGAGAAACAGCATCGATATTACTATTCGTTCCTCCAAAAGGAAATGCTGATAGCATCAAATCACAGACAGAAAGGCAATTAATATAATCTCTATAGCTAGCAGGTGGATATATCATTATGTTATCTCCTATAGCACTGGCAATCTCTTGTCGGATATACTCCAGCTCAACTCCCCCTCTTGCGGTAAAGAAATGAAATACAATTACCCTCTTTGATTTTTCGCTAATTTTTCGACAAACAGAAAGAAATCGATAATTAATTTTCATCACCGCTGCAGAAACAGCGATATTTATAACATCCTGACTCTCTCGTTCGATCTCTGCTCTTCGTGGGCGCTCATCATAGTGGATAAAAGGCATTCCCCCTTTTTTGACAGTGACAACTTTCTCTGAAAATGTATTCTCATCCGACAGAAATCCTTCATCAACAACAACATAGTCAATTACTTTAGAATTAGATGTTGCAGGGTGCCCAACTAACATAACTTGAATAGGTGCAAGCCTAATACTTGCCAGTGCAACGCTCCAAAAATGCATACCAATACTAGGATAAAGCACCATATCAGCTTTAATAGATACAATTTTCTTTAAAACAGCACAAATATCTTCACTGTACGCATCTATAACAACTTGCTCGTCAATCCAATCATATTTCCCACCATCATAATGCTTCTGATCCACTACATTAATTATGTGAAAATAATCTTTCAGACTTTCTAGAGATGGCCCATAGCAACGATACATTGCATGCACTCTCTCTAACCTCTCAGAAATAACAAGTAATCTAGGCTTCCCTATCTTTTTATTATGTATAGTATGTACATCAGTAATTCCACGACTCTTCAGCCAAGTGCTAGCAGCATCATTTAAATACTTTTTGACATCATGTTTTTTAGAAATAAGTGAGTAACTACAATGCATCCAAGCTGAAGAAAATCTATCAATGAAAATATCTTCCAAGACAAAGGGAGCATCTTTAGATATACACTCCATCACTTTCTGCCTATATTCTTCTCCTTCCTTTGCAAGCACCCATTTTGATGCTAAAACACCGCAATAGTATGAAAACTTAAGTCTTTTAGGTAATTTATTTAGATATTTTATATGGGATTCACTAGGTGATGTTGAAAGAATAATTTTCTTAGCATATATCTCATCCTGAATTTTATTCTTATTTTCTTTTATATACTGGACATAGAAGTCAGTTGAATCTTTATATGAAGATTGAGACCTCAATATATCAAATAACATAATATTTTTAACAATGACAACAAACCCATCATCAGAAATATTTAATTTATTATCCCATATGAAATAATAATAAGCAGATAACAACCGGGTACAGATAGACTTTATTGAAAGATTTGCCTCTCCTATTTCTTTGAAAAAGATACCCGTATCAATTTTGGGAAGAATATGACAAACCAATGCATCATATGCTTTTTGATGATTTCCATTAAAAACATCTTTTTCGAAGAGCACAAGGAGACTTTCCGAATTACCTTTAATCTCTATCATTTTTTAGCCTAGATTAGATATTTCTGTTAATAGATCATCGCCATCATCAAGAACTAACAGCTTTTCAGTAAACCCTTTATCTTCCATATTAAATCCAGGCTTACGAATGAGATAATCTATATTTTCACTCATTGTAGAGTCTGGTTGATTCCAACCTACAATCTGGAGCCCAGCGATCCGCAAATTAATAAGTAAAGGAGCCCATAAATTTGAATATAGATCTGCATAATAAATAATATTTGGAGACAAACTTTTTATTTTTCTAATGAAAATATCAAATTTATCAAAAGACACATCAAACTTCACAACCAGATCAAATAGTTCATCTTTATTGTCATAATCTAAGTCATCTGTAACAGCAATTAGCTTGTACCTGTCCCTAATCCTGCTTTTTGTAATTTCGACAATATCACTATCCAAGTACTCTGATGAGATTAAGAACAGAATTGTTTCCTCATCACAGACTTTAGAATTCACTTCCGCCTTCGCCTCAACACCCATTAGATTACTGATTATCAAATTAATAGATCGCCTGAACTTCATTGACTCAGAGAAAAGTGGATCTATACAGTATCTCCATGATTTCGCCAAATATTCCAGATGCCTATTATTCCACTCGTATTCAGGAATACCATTTATCACTTTATAAAACTGCCTTTTCATTTCAATGCCATGTAAATTAAGTGGGTTTCCATTTGCAAGGATACCCAATATGTACGGGCATGATACATCTGATGGAATATTTGGCAGTAAATCAATAAAAGGTAGATAGGTACAATTTAATGGGGTGACAGATAAAAATTTTCTTAATTTTTTAAGGCTACTTATATTTGTATTTTTTCCTTGTACATCACCAATTACCTTAAACAAAAATGAGCTATTCTCGTAAGATGATGCATTAAAAATATCTTCTGTAACTTTTTGATTAAGACATAACTGCTCGTAGATATCCTGAGTTAAATCAAAATCTTCATTTGCCACTATAGCCGTTATTACAGATGATATCCGAGTACAAAATAATTCTGCGTGATTAGACTCAACAAATACCCCCTTATCAATATCGTAATATGGGTATTTCCCCTCTTTTATAAGTTCAACGACTGATAATATCAATTGTATACTTTTTATTAGTTCCCCATTGTTTAAAGCTACCTCAGCTAATCCCAACTGTTTCACTCTATTAGACTCCTATCTCATCTAGGGCATTACAAACACGCTGAATTTCTTCATCTAGCAGGAAATTATGATATGGGAGTCCAATCAAGCCTCTTGAAACATCTTCTACAACTGGTAACTTGGGATATCCATTCCTAGCTACGGTTTTATATTTTGTATATGCATCATGGCGATTCAGAGGTGGACAATACCACCTACGTGATTCTATACCCATACCTTTTAGTTTTTCAGCTACATATTCTCCATCCAGGTGGGAATTGACAACAAATACCGAGGGGAGTGTCTCGTCAGGAAAAGGCTGCCACTTTAACTTGCTATCCATGGCCTGTAGTGTTGAGAGATAGAGGCTATATATCCTCTGCCTCGTTTTTCTCATCTCACTCCAACGACCGAGCTGGACTATGCCTATGGCTGCATGATACTCACTCATTTTGGCATTTGTTCCCCATTTACGTATGACAGACTCTGAAAAACCAAAATTGGTCATCCCTCTGACATTATCAATAAATACTCTATCAGATGAGACAACACATCCGCCTTCACCCACACCAAATACCTTGGTAGCATGCATACTAAAAACAATAGTGATGCCTTTTCCAAGTCTTTGACAACCAAATGCACCCGCAGCATCGATGAGAACGGGAATTCCCGTTTCATCATGAAACTCTTGCCATGCAACGATGTCCAATGGATAGCCATACGTTGCCACGGGCATTACCATATCAAATGGTTGGTACTTATAAATATCCCTAGCAATATCTGGAGTAAGACACCAGCTATTCTCATCGATATCGGATATTACTGGCTCACATTCAGCCTGAATAATCGCATTAATCGTACCTGGAAAGGTGAGGCCTGGAATAAGAATTCTTGCTTGACGTGGTAAATTTTGAGCAAGAATTGCAACCTCAATTGCAGCTGTACCTGAACTTGTTGTGCATACATGCATTGGTAAATCATGTGATAGAGGCCTCATAAAGAGTTCAAGTCCTTTTTCAAACTCGGTTACCAATGGGCCAAAGTTTGAATACCAGCGATTTTCATCTATACGCTTTAATTGGGAAAGTAAGTCTTCCGCATTCGGTAAATCAGGAATCAAGCAATTTATCTTTTCCATCACACCCCCAAAATCAATATGAAATGCAATATCCAGGCCATTAAGACCGTGCATACCTGTTATTAAAATACTGAGCACTAACCTGTAAGTAATATAATGAGCATAGTCAATCTATATATTTACATGTAAGCTCCCCCTATCTAAGTATAGAGAGAAGGCAATGAAGAATATAATTATTATTGGTTCAAGTGGCCATGCTAAAGTATGTATAGACATTCTGGAACTACGCTCTGAATATAATATCTCAGGATTTATTGATGACTTTAGAAAACCGGGAGATAAAGTTTTCGATCGCCCAATTCTTGGAACACTTGAACAACTGCCAAGCCTCACCACATCACATAATGTTAGTGGATACCTTATTGCGATAGGGGATAACTTTCAACGCTATAGAGTCGCTCAAATAATTTCTAATTTATCCCCTCAACTCAAACCAATCAATGCTGTGCATCCAAGTAGCTATATAAGCAAACATGCATCACTTGGTCTGGGCTGTGTCATTTCAGCCGGAGCGATAATAAATCCCTCATCATCCCTTGGTAACCACTGCATCATCAATACTAATGCTTCTATTGATCATGACTGCACACTGGATTCCTTTTCAAGCGTGGCACCGGGTGCAACATTGGGAGGCAATGTCAATGTGGGCACTTGCAGCTCAATATGTATTGGCGCAACGGTCATTGAAAAAATCACTGTGGGTAGCCATTCAGTAATCGGGGCTGGCGCTGTCGTATTAAATGATATCCCAAACCAAGTGGTTGCCCATGGCGTTCCTGCGAAAATATCAAGAGAGAGGGCAAAAGATGAGAGATACATCTAATTTTGCTTAATGACACAGACCAATCATAAGCCTAGCCATTAATAAATAGCCCCAACTCCCGATATAAGCTTTATAGTAGACTCTTTTTAAATAGAAGCATATTGGTCGTATATGAGCATAAAGCAATATCCACAGCCACTTTTACTTTTCTTGATCATCCTTTTCCTAACCTCCTGTAGTGGTGGCGGAGGTAGTTCATCTACCCCGACAAATACTGGCGACAACTGGGATGAGATGAACTGGGATGAGGGTAAGTGGGGTTAATCTTTTCCATTCAGCCAATTTAAGCTTTCAGAATATCTGGGTAATCATTATGAATCGTTCACTATTTAATCAGACCCTCATCCTTGGCATTGGATTATGGAGCTGCTCAGCCTACAGTGCTAATCTCACCATACCCAATACCTTTACAGCTGGCACGACAGCCGTGGCTTCTCAAGTTAACGCCAACTTCTCAGCTGTCAAAGTCGCTGTTGATGATAATAATACCAATATTGCCAATCTGCAGAATCTGATCTCAACGCTACAAACCACAATTAGTACCATGCAAAGCCAGATCACTGATCTGCAAAACCGGGTGCAAACCTTGGAAAATGACAGTGTGACTAATCTGGGAAGCTATATGAGCATAGACACCTCATCAGGCTATGCCACTGTGGTGTTTAACGGGGTTAATCTACAAGTCAAAAATGGGGCTACTGAGTCCATCGCCAATGGGCTTGGTAATATCATTATCGGTTACAATGCTGACCTCACCTCTACCCTAGTCCCCGAGGTCTGTTCTGACAGTCAATATAACAATTCAACAGACTGCCTAGCGAATAGTAAAACTTGGTCACGTAATCATAAGAGTGGCTCGCACAATCTGATAATTAGCTCATCCAACAGTTACAGCTCTACGGGAGGCATCATTGCCGGCACCAACAATATTGTTACCGGTCAGGGGTCAACCATTACCGGGGGCACGTTGAATGTCGTCACAGGTGACTACACCTCTATTATGGGTGGAACCGGTAATTTAGCCTCGGGTGATGCCAGCGCCATGGTTGGCGGTAAAGATAATATCGGCGCAGCAGACTACAGCACACTAGCTGGCGGACGGGATAACGATGCAGTTGGATGTAACCTAGTTTCGGAATGTGGCTATGTCACCATTACCGGCGGGCAACTTAACACCACTGGTGGCCCATATGCCACAGTGAGTGGTGGCTATAACAATAACGCCTCAGGTACTTACAGTGTCGTCAATGGGGGTCGTAACAATGATGTTCAGACCGGTAATACCGGCTCAACAATCAGTGGCGGAAATACGGTCACAGTGACCTCGGGCGAAAGTGCTGATACTTGGAAAGCTGGCGCTCTCGTTACACCATAACAATCTCATTATGTATAACAAAAAGCCGGAGTCTCCTCTGGCTTTTTTATATCAAGACCTGACCAAGCACTAATCGCGCCGCCAAGTGGTACCTTGAGGACCATCCTCCAAAATCACTCCTTGAGCTTTGAGTTCATCACGAATGCGGTCACTCTCTGCCCACTCCTTATTGGCACGGGCATCAAGGCGTTGCTGAATCATCGCCTCAATCTGTTCATTACTTAAGCCGCCCTCTTCTGATGAGCCGCCCTGCAGGAAAGCTTCCGGTTCACGTTGCAGCAAACCCAGCATACCGCCCAACTGCTTCAGCAAACCTGCAAGCTGACTAGCCAGTTCAGAATCACTACTCTTAGCCTTATTCAACTCGCCAGCCACTTCGAACAGTACGGCCATGGCAGCTGGAGTGTTGAAGTCATCATCCATCGCGGTGGTAAACTTCTCCACCTGCTCACCTATGAGCGGCGCTGCCATATCTGCCGCCACTCCCCGTAGTGCCGTGTAGAGAGTGGTCAATGCATTCTTGGATTCATCCAGGTTTGTGTCAGAGTAGTTTAGCGGGCTGCGATAGTGGCTATTAATGATGAAGGCACGAACCACCTCAGCATCATACTCTTTCAACACTTCGCGGATGGTAAAGAAATTGTTCAATGATTTGGACATTTTCTCTTCATTGATGCGCACGAAGCCGTTATGCATCCAGACATTGGCGAATTTTTCACCCGTAGCCGCTTCTGATTGGGCAATCTCATTCTCATGATGGGGAAATTGCAAATCCAGGCCGCCACCATGAATGTCAAAGTGGTTACCCAAGCAGCAAGTGGACATGGCAGAACATTCGATATGCCAGCCAGGACGGCCTTTACCCCAAGGGGAATCCCAGTAGGGTTCACCTGGCTTTACAGCCTTCCAGAGCACAAAGTCCAGAGGGTCATCTTTAGCCTCGTCGACAGCAACCCGTTCGCCAGCTCGCAGGTCATCCAACTGTTTACCGGAGAGTTGACCATAGGTCTCAAATTTGGAGACATCGTAATAGACATCACCGTTATCAGCCGGGTAAGCAATCCCCTTCTCTACCAAGGTCTGGATCATATCCAGAATGTCTGTCATATGATGGGTAGCTCGGGGCTCAAGGTTGGGAGAGAGAATACCCAATGCCGCCTCGTCAGCCTTCATCTCAGCAATAAAGCGTTCAGTGAGATCACTATAGGGCTCACCATTTTCATTGGCACGCTTGATGATTTTATCGTCAATATCGGTCACGTTACGGACATAGGTAACCGCTTCGGCACCATAGATATGTCGCAGATAGCGATAAACCACATCGAACACCACCATCACTCGGGCATGGCCAACATGACAGTAGTCATATACAGTCATACCACAGACATAGAGGCGTACATTTTTAGGATCGATAGGCTGAAAGGGCTGTTTCTGGCGGGTCAGGTTATTGTGAATCTGCAACATACGCGACTTTATTCCGTTGAATTACTCATTTTCGAATTGATAAAAAGCGCCCACGTCTTTCATCTGGGCCGCAAAAGCTATAGGGGCTGTTGGACTTCATCCTCAGTTCCTTTATATTATGCCCTACTTATCAATTAGGATGTAGAGATGAAAAGATTTATTTCCCTGATTCTTGCTTCAACACTGATGCTCTCTGCCCAGGTTATGGCAGCGGATAACCCCAAGGTACTCATGAAGACCAACCAAGGGGAGATCGTTCTAGAGCTCTATCCCGAGAAGGCCCCTAAAACCGTTGAAAATTTCCTGCGATATGTGAAAGAGGGATTTTATGACGGCACTATCTTCCATCGGGTAATCGCCAATTTTATGATTCAAGGTGGTGGCTTTACCCCTGATTACACGAAAAAAGAGACCCATGAGCCCATCGGAAATGAGGCGGATAATGGTCTGCGCAACGAGCGTGGCTCCATTGCCATGGCCCGCACTAATGAACCTCACTCCGCGACTGCACAATTTTTCATCAATGTTCTGGATAACGGATTCCTTAACCACTCTGCCAAAAATGCCCGTGGTTGGGGATATGCGGTATTTGGTAAAGTGGTTGAAGGAATGGATACGGTAGATAGGATTCGTGATGTCCCGACTGGCCGTGGCGGTCCATTCCATAAAGATGCACCACAGAGTAAGGTCATCATCGAAAAAGTCACCATTATAGAACCAGCAGGTAAAGCACATGATTAAGATCAATACCAACAAAGGCACCATCACTCTGGAGCTGGATGCAGAAAAAGCCCCTAAAACGGTTGCCAACTTCATCCAATACGCGAAAGACGGCTTCTACAACGGCACCATTTTCCATCGCGTCATCAAGGGCTTCATGATTCAAGGTGGTGGTATGGAACCCGGTATGCAACAAAAGACAACCCGCTCACCAATTGAGAATGAAGCGGGCAATGGTCTGGCGAATGAAATCGGCACCATCGCCATGGCCCGCACTCCAGACCCCCATTCAGCGAGCAGCCAGTTCTTCATCAATGTAGCGAACAATAGCTTCCTGAACTTCCGCTCTGCAACACCAGACGGCTACGGCTACTGCGTATTTGGTAAAGTGGTTGATGGCATGGACGTGGTAACCGCCATTGAGGGTGTGGATACCGGCTTTAATGCTGGCCATCAGGATGTACCGGTAGAAGACGTGATCATTGAGAGCGTTGAAGTCATCGAGGAATAACCACCTCAATGGATCTCCTGATTTCAGACCTTCACCTGGGGCCACAACGGCCCCAGTTGACTGAGCTTTGCCTTAAATTCCTTACCCATCAAGCCTGTGATGCTAAGCGCCTGTTTATTCTGGGTGATTTTTTTGAATACTGGCTGGGTGACGATGCCATACATCCACACTATCAACCTGTTATTTCTGCACTACAGCAGCTCAGTAACCATGGCGTGGAGATTCTCTTTATGCATGGCAACCGGGACTTTCTGGTGGGACAGCAGTTGGCTGATTTATGTGGGATCACGCTCTTAAAAGATCCAACAATCGTTGAAATAGGGGGGCAAGCCACCCTACTCAGCCACGGTGACATACTCTGCACTGATGATCTCCCATATCAGCAGTTCCGGATGATGGTACGGGATGAGGATTGGCAAGCCGGATTTTTAAGCAAATCTCTAGAAGAGCGACAAACCTATGCTGAACAGGCCAGAAAGGCCAGCCAGGATGCAAATCAACAAAAATCACAGGAAATCATGGATGTAAACCAACAAGCGGTGGTTGAATTGATGCTGCAGCATAACGTCACTCGCCTGATTCATGGCCACACCCATCGACCTAAACATCACCACTTCAGTGTAGGTGCATATACCTATGAACGCATTGTACTATCTGATTGGGATAAACATGGCCACTACCTGATTTGTAGTGACCACGAATGTAAGGAGATGGATTTTTCCTGACAGGGTAAATCTATTTTGCCTCATACCACTCAGGCAATTGGTCCCAGCCAATATTCTCTTCCGGTATTTCAACCTGAATATCGTAACCATCAATAAACTTACTATAACCGGTATTCGACCACTGGCGTACAGGAAGGCCCAGGGTTGGGATGATACGTGGGCTAACCACTCTTAATACATACTCACAGCTATTTTTGTCGATATCTTTCAGTCGTGGATCATTAGCTCTCACCGCGGCTAACTCCAGCATTGCTTGCTCAACGGCAGGTAATAACTCCTTCACGACGACTGCATTCAAGCACTGTTCATTGTTTTTAATGAAACGATAAAGTGTGCTTGATCCATTCCCCACCAATTCACTCGCCGTTTCTGTGATAGTAATGCCCAACTGTTCCGCCGTTTCCATGGGCGGTGCTTCCCCCTGAATCACTGCAACAGCCTTATCTCTCTCATCCACATCATAGATGGTCTTGGTTGCGCGATCATAGAGGGTATATTTGTTACCGGTGGTGCCGTATTCCACTCTCAACATATCAGGGAATACGATATATCTCACATTAATCCGCGTCCCTGCAACAGACTCGGTATAATCAACAATGGTACCACGGGGAGCAGGCTTCTCCTCTATCATTGAGCATGCAGAAAGCGTTATTCCACACAGTGCAATCGTCAAACCTCTAAACCATTTGTTCACGAAGATACTCCCTCTATTGTCCTCAGTTCACTTGAACTGAAACCAGCTTTTGTTCTTGCTTCTAAATTAAAGGGTTTCTTTAAAACCCCTTTCATATACTGATCAATCAGATCAAAAAAAGTTGACTCGGGTTCCACTCCCCGCAGTTCACAGCAGTAATGGAACCAACGGGTGCCAATCTCGACATGGCCAATTTCATCCCGCTGAATAATCTCCAAAATAGAGACTGCCTTCTCATCCCCTACCCGCTTCAGGCGCTGCATAATTCCCGGTGTCACATCCAAGCCCCTCGCCTCCAACACGCGGGGGACCAAGGCCATCCGGACCAATACATCAAAAGCGGTCTTTTGTGCTGTCTCCCACAGGCCATTATGGGCGGCAAATGATCCGTAATCGTACCCTAATGTCTTCAAATGTTCACGAATCAATGAGAAATGGTATGCTTCCTCGTCTGCAACCCTTACCCAGTCACTATAAAATTGCTCGGGCATACCCCGGAAGCGGTACACCGCATCCCATGCCAAGTTAATAGCATTAAATTCGATATGAGCAATAGAGTGAAAAAGTGCAGCCTTGCCTTGTGGAGTATGGAAAGAGCGTTTCGGCAAATCTCTGGGAGCCACCAAAAGTGGGCTTTCCGGGTGGCCCGCCGTCACAGCTGGTTGGGGTGGTTGGGACTCCGCTAGATTTAGCCTACCCTCGCGCCACGCCAAAGCCACCTGCTGCGTCAGGGCGATCTTCTGTCCTAATTCAGTGGCATCCAGGCAATAGCGGGCCAATACAAAAAGGGAATCGGATGGAAGTGCGACTTGGTCATTCATGACCCGCCATTATATGGGTAATAAGGCCATTTGTCCTTGTTTTCTATCGATAATGACTTAAATTTACAGGTTGACGCTTAGCCCCCCACTCACCAGGTCTTGACTCAAAATGTCCCGCACAAGTCGCACCACATTTACAGCAATTCCCCTCTGACGTCAGATTCCAATCCGACAGCACATACCAATCCCGTCCAATCAATAGCTCTCCGCATTGGTGACAATAGGTACTCTCCCCAGCCTTATCATGAACATTGCCGGTATAGACGTAATGAAGACCATTATTTAGGGCTATCTTTCTTGCCCGCTGCAAGGTCTCAAAAGGGGTTGGAGGAATATCACGCATCTTGAAGTCCGGGTGAAAAGCACTGAAATGGAGTGGTACATCAGGCCCCAGCTTGTCCAGTACCCATTGGCTGAGCTGCTCCAGCTCCTCAGTCGAGTCGTTCTGACCTGGAATAAGCAGTGTGGTCAACTCTATCCAGACATCCGTTTCGTGCTTGATATACTCGATACTCTCCAATACCGGCTGGAGATGCCCGCCAGTCAGTTTGTGGTAGAAGTTTTCACTCATGGATTTCAGATCAATATTCACCGCATCCATATAGCGGTAAAACTCCTCTCTGGGCTTTTCGCACACATAACCGGCACTGACAGAGACCGATTTTATTCCCTTTTCCGCACAAGCCTGTGCTACATCAATGGCATATTCATGGAAGATAACCGGATCGTTATAGGTATAAGCGACGCTACGACAACCCAGCTCTGCCGCCGCTTTGGCAATCAACTCTGGGGATGCCGCATCCGCCAGGGTATCGATCTCCCGGGACTTGCTGATATCCCAGTTTTGGCAAAACTTACAGGCCAAGTTACAACCAGCCGTACCAAAGGAGAGCACTGGCGTGCCTGGCAGAAAATGGTTAAGGGGCTTCTTCTCGATAGGATCGATGCAGTAACCGCTTGAGCGGCCATAAGTGGTCAATACCACTGCATTATCCACATTGGCTCGGACAAAACAGAGTCCTCGCTGCCCCTCCTTCATTTTGCAATAGCGGGGACAGAGATCGCACTGCACCCGCCCATCATCCAAAGCGTGCCAGTAGTGTGTTGGCCAAGCGTGGCTGATGGCATCCTGATAGCTGTCTTCGTCGCTCATACACTCCCTCCCAAATTGATCCATTTGATCTATGATAGAAGTATGGCCCCATATACGAGGATCACAACATGAAGATCGTCAGAGAGCCCGCTGTTGCCGGTATGTTCTATCCTGCGGATCCCCACGAACTCAGTGAAATGGTCGACCAGTTCCTGCAAAGCAGCTCAGCACCCAGCTACCGCCCCAAGGCTCTGATCGTTCCTCATGCGGGTTATGTCTACTCTGGCCCCATTGCCGCCACTGCCTACAACACCCTTAAACCACTAAGGGGACAGATCAGTCGCGTTGTTCTGCTCGGACCATCTCACCATGTTGGATTTCGCGGTCTGGCCTACAGTGAAGCCCAGCATTTCCTTACCCCACTGGGTGCTGTTGAACAAAACCCTCAGGACATTGAACGGATTCGAGAGCTACCCCAGATTATCCATCTGGAGATGGCTCATCTGCGGGAGCACAGTCTGGAGGTACAGCTTCCCTTCCTGCAACGCTGTCTGGGTAATTTTGCTCTGGTACCACTGGTGGTAGGCGATGCGACAGCAAAAGAGGTGAGTGAAGTATTAGAGAAGCTTTGGGGTGGAGACGAGACTCTGATTGTCATCAGCTCCGACCTAAGTCACTACCTCCCCTACGAAGAGGCCCAGATTATCGATCATGCCACCAGTGAAGCCATCACACATCTGGACAGCCAACATATCTCATCACAGCAGGCGTGTGGCAGTCGTCCACTCATTGGCTTGCTGGAGAGTGCCAAACGGCACCATTTAAAGGCCTCGCTATTAGATCTACGTAATTCAGGCGATACAGCAGGTGATAAAGAGAGAGTAGTGGGATATGGTGCCTATGCCCTCCACTAATTCATCACTCAATGATGAACAGAAGCGGTTGCTGCGCCAGCTCGCCCTTCAGTCCATTGAACACGGCCTACATCATCACACCCCACTGCCACTTGCCTTGGGAGATTATAGTGGAGCATTAATGGAACCGGGTGCCAGCTTCGTGACACTGGAGAAGCATGGTGAATTGCGAGGCTGTATTGGTTCCTTACAGGCCCATCGTCCTTTGGTGGAGGATGTCGTAGAGAACGCCTTTTCCGCTGCATTCCGAGACCCCCGCTTTGCCCCCGTCAGTGATTATGAGTTGGAGGGGCTCAGCCTACACATCTCACTACTGAGCAAACCAGAGCCGTTCCCTGTACAAGATGAAGCGGATCTACTCCATCAATTAAAACCGGGTGTTGACGGTTTGATTCTGCAAGATGGTGTACACCGCGCCACCTTTCTCCCCTCGGTATGGGAGAGCTTGCCACAACCAGCCCAGTTTCTTCACCACCTCAAACTCAAAGCAGGGTTGCCCGCCCAATACTGGTCTGACACCCTAAAATTCCAACGCTATTACACAGAAGTGATTTAAGACCTACACTATCGCTCTCCTACGGACGATGTCATAGTAGTGAGTAAAAAATCAGGCATTCACCATCATGCAGATCAATACCCCTTTGAGCCAGTGCCCCCAGCAACTGCTAGAAGTTATCCAGTTAAAGACACAACTCAAGGCCGAGCTCAGCCAACTAAAATTGGGGCAACAATTGATCGCCCGTGTCAGCCAGCATCACAGTGGCAGCCAACAATACACTTTGAAGAGTGATAACCTGCAATTTCAGGTAAAAAGCCCAATCCCCCTGGAAATCGGTGAAAAGGTGCAACTGGTAGTCAGTCGTAGCGGCAATCCACCTCAACTACAACTCATCCCCCCTGACTCATCCCAACAGCAGCTACAGCAATCTCTTAGATCCCTTGTATCACGCCAAGCCCCATTGCAAGAGGCATTGGCAAGCTTGCATCAACTCACCACCAATCCCCCGCAGCCCGGCAGTTCTCCCCTACCCGATCCCATCAACAAGCTGCTGAAACAGCTCTTCAACTCATTGCCCAGTAGTCAAAGCCTGAGTCAGGCTAGCGGGTTAAAACAGGCGATAGAGGATTCGGGTATGTTTCTGGAACCCAAACTCGCCAAAGGGGTGTTAAGTGGGATGATCCAGCAGCCAACCCTGGACAGAGATCTGAAAACCCAGTTATTGCGGCTAATCTTTCTCCTAAAGGAGTACACTTCCAGTAGCCCTCGTGAATCAGCAACCCCACAAAGCCAAACCGAGCACCCGGTAAAACAGAGTCATCTCGGACAGATTTTTGGTGAACTGGTAAAAAAACTCAGCAAACCAAGCCAGGAGCGTACCGCGACATCCAATATTAAAGAGGGCCTGGATCCTCAACAGTTAACCCTACTCAAAGAGCTTGTACAAAAAAGCGAATCTGCCCTGGCCCGGCAACAGCTCAATCAGCTGAGCTCATTGCCCGCTCAAGATGACCCCAAGCCTACTTGGCATTTTGAACTGCCGATGACCCATGGCAAAGCACTATCACAGCTACAACTAACCATCCAGCGGGAGGATAAAAAGCAACAAGAGGATAACGAGCATGTCTGGCATATTAATCTGCAACTCAGCCTACCCGGTTTAGGGCCACTGCTGGTCAAACTGAGTCTACAAGGTCAACATCTCACCAGCCACCTCTGGAGTGAGCACCCTGAGCGCTTTGAAGATCATCTGGATAAATTACGCCAGCGGCTAATCAAGCATGGCTTAGAGGTAGGAGAGATTCATTGCCACAAAGGGCTGCCACAACCCAAATCCCCCCAACCACCCCGCAACCGTGAAGGTCTGGTGGATATTCAGGTATGAACGAAGACGATATTATCCGTAATGCCCTGGCACTCAGTTATGACCAAGAAAACGCCCCCACCATCTGTGCTAAAGGAAGTGGAGCATTGGCAGAAGAGATTATTGCGTTAGCCCAGCAGCATCACATTCCCCTGATGGAAAATGCCTATCTGCTGGAGCTGTTAATGGCGCTGGATTTAGGAGAAGAGATCCCCCAAGAGCTCTACCTCTCTGTCGCAGAGATCATCGCCTTCGCCTATTGGTTAAGTGGTAAAACCACTGATGAAAAGTAACACCTACTGGCTATAGGCTATTCTCCTCCTTGCATACCCGGCTCTCGAGAGCTGGTGTGGCGGTGTAGGCTTTCTTCAAGCGTACCGCCTCTTTGGTGTTATCCTCAGAAAATTCATATACCTTGAAGGCACAACGCCCTGCCACCTCTACTCGGTACAGATGATTCTTTTTTGCCTCAAAGTAGGTAGATGAAAAACAGCTACGCACCTCCGCCTCATGATAAAAACCCAGATAGATAATACGCTCCGCAGGGATATCAACAATCTTATTATCCTCTCCAGGCCTCATCTGTACTTTTTCATAGCGACCACACCCATCCCCCTGGTCATAACTCAAAACAAACCCACGCTGCTCCTTCTTGGGTAAGAAGGGGATCTCAATGACCGTTTTATCCCCCTCCATCGGCTTAGCCTGATTTGCACAACCCGCCATTACGGCCGTGAATGAAAAAATAAGCATTACCAATGAGTATCGATTATTCATCTGCTTTCACCTTCTATAATATGCGTATAAGGGGTGATCAACTTTTTTGAGTATAGATACTCATCGGAGAAATTTTCTATTAATTCAACCAAATAAGCACTTTTTAATATAAAAGGGGAAATTCATCACAAATCTGGAAGCGTTGAGATAGTGGTATTACGTCACCAACATAAATACACATGCTGAATGGGACAAGTTTAATAACACGCCTCAGATCCCACTTGTTTTTTACAGATTAGTTGCTAGGCTGAGAAATTAGATTTCATCTAGATTCCCTGAAAAATCATTCAGGTAATTGGAAATCATCCTGATAAAGTCAATAAGATGGGAGAACTTCCCAATAGACACCTTTTGTTCCTACCTTTCAGGAGGCAAGATAAGCATGCGAATGGAGATAAGGCACGAACATATCTACATTATTGATGATCAACCCTTTAATCTGAAAGTTGTCCCGTCCTGAAATAAGTTGACACATTGGAGACTTATGATGGAAAAGAGCCTACAAACAAGAAAGAGACGTACGCGAAGAGATTATACCTTATCCTTTAAATTATCTGTTGTTCAACAGGTAGAGAAAGGGGAATTCA
>JBNKQQ010000001.1:0-58769 GCA_050295955.1 Thiohalomonadales bacterium | reverse complement strand
GCGGTTTTAGCAGTTGATGGAATGCAGTGTTATGATGTGACAAAGCCTGAGTCCTCGGTAGTTATGGTGTTTGGTGGAACACTCATTATAACGACTGAACTCAGGCTTTTTCACTTGTCCCTAACTGTGGGACAGCAGTGCTAATTTGGCCCCTTATCTATACACATCCAGCACCATTTCTGTTCTCGATCCTGACATTTATTTCCAAACAAGGATTATAAAGGAGTGGGATAACACTATAGCTAGCTATGTTGATAAGCTTTGTTACGAGATTAGGCACAGGTGTAATCAGGGTCCTTTGGGATTTCTACGAAGTCGTCTCGGATTGGATTAAGGTCCCTATAACTTATTAGGTGAGTAAGGTTACCTTATCCAATAAAGCTTGATTTTTACAGTCTCGACCTCCCCGGCATAGAGGTAAGTATCGATATTTACTCTTTACTTATATTCGCTAGTCACACAAGCTAAATATATTCGTCATTGGCTGTTCATCAATCCTCTGTAGCGTTTAGGTTCATCAAGGACTTTCCAAGAGGAAGATGCATGAAGCCTTCACCATTCGTTGTGCTATTCGTTACATCCACTGCTGCCAGCTACTCCTTTGCTGCGCCTGTTGAAATCGCTTATGACATGGTCAATAGTGGTAGTCTCAATCTCATCAGCTATACCAATGCCTACGAATACGCTTTCTCCAGCACTGGGGATGGTTTTCAGAAGTATCGGCGAGGGCTATCTTCCTCTATACCCTTTGCTGTCTTGGATGATTCTCTACTCAGTTACCCCTCCGACACACTTGGTATTGTAGATGATAATAATCTCAATCAGTTCTTCGGCATGGTGGATACGGTTAATAGTGATAACCCCAGTGGCAATGTCACCGCCAGTTGGAGCTTTAATATCAGTGGTGCGAGCAATATTTCTATCGCTATCGATATGGGAGCGATGGGTGACTTTGAAGCGACTGATCAGTTCACTTGGCTGGCCTCTATTGACGGTGGGCCATTACAGACCCTGTTTGCTGCAACCACCGATGAGACACTAAGCCAAACCTATATCCTGGCAGGTGGGAGCAACATTACCCTTAATGATCCCATGCAGGTCAACGGTGTTGTATTGACCAATCAACTACAGACCTTTACTACAAATGTGACTGGCAGTGGCAATGTACTGACGCTGACTTTGGAAGGGGCTACGGATGGTGGTAGCGAGGCCTTTGCATTTCAAAATATCAAGGTTCTGGCGAGTAATGGTGCTCCCCCTCCCCCGCAATTACCAATTAGCCTAATCCATGAGATTCAGGGAGATGGCCTTGTGTCCCCCAAAGCTGGTGAACAGGTGTTGGTTGAGGCAATTGTTGTTGGTGACTTCCAGAACAATGGCGTGAATGATAACGGTGATCTCCTTGGTTTCTATCTTCAAGAAGAGGATAGCGATGTGGATAACAACAGCGCTACCTCAGAGGGCATTTTTGTCTACTACAATGGTAATGTTGATGTGATGGTGGGCGATAAGGTTCAGGTTAGTGGACTGGTTAAAGAGTATTTCTCTCTGACTGAAATTGAAGCAGCGAGTGTCACTGTACTTTCACAAGGTGAGCCACTGCCAGTGCCAACTGAATTGTCCCTGCCCATCAGTCATAGCGATGCTTTCGAGGCGGTTGAAGGAATGTTGGTCACCTTCCCTCAAGCTTTGGTGATCAGTGAATACTACAACTTTGACCGCTATGGTGAGATCGTACTGGCTCAGCCTCTGGCAGGTGAAAACCGGCCAATGACAGGCACCGCAATGGAACAGCCCGGCTCCGCCGCTTACTATACCAGAGTGGAAGCGAATGCCCTCTCCCGCATTTTGCTGGATGATGGTCGTACCAGCCAAAATCCTGACCCGGCCTATCACCCTAACGGTGCCGAGTTCACCCTGGATAATCGTTTCCGTGGCGGTGACTGGGTTCAATTTGCTCAGGGAGTGATGGACTACCGATATGGCAGTTATCGCCTTCAGCCCACACTGGGAGCGAATTACATTGCGGCCAATCCACGCCCTGATATTCCTCCTTACGTGGGTGGACGCCTAAAGGTTGCTTCGTTCAATGTCCTCAACTACTTCACCACGCTGGATCAAAACGGCAACCTCTGTGGCCCAGCGCAGAATATGGGATGCCGCGGTGCAGATAATCTGGTGGAGTTCAATCGCCAGCGGGATAAGATCATCAATGCAATTGCCACATTGGATGCGGACATTGTGGGTCTCATCGAAATTGAAAATAATGCACAAGCCTCAATTGATGATCTGGTAACAGGTCTTAACGAACGGCTGGGTAGCAATCAATACGCGGCACTGCATACCGGGACGATTGGTACTGATGCCATTAAGGTTGGCTTCATCTACCAGCCGGGATCAATCACAACGGCGGGATCATTTGCCATATTGGACAGTAGCGTAGATAGCCGTTTTATCGATGATAAGAATCGCCCAGCACTGGCCCAAACCTTTACCGAAATAGCCAGTGGTAGCCAATTCACCGTTGCGGTCAATCACTTCAAATCCAAAGGCTCGCCCTGCGATAGTCTGGGTGACCCTGATATGAATGATGGCCAGGGTAACTGTAATGCTACACGCACTGCAGCCGCCCAAGCGCTTGCGGATTGGTTAGCCAGCAACCCAACTGGAACGGGCAGTGACAACGTACTGATAATCGGTGATTTAAACGCCTACGATAAAGAGGATCCCATTACGACACTCACAAGTTCAGGCTATCAGGATCTATTAAATTTTTATCAAGGTGAATCGGCCTACACCTATGTCTTTGATGGGCAGTTTGGCTATCTCGATTATGCTCTGGCAAACAATACCCTTAGTGGACAAATTACGGGGGTTGCACCCTGGCATATCAATGCCGATGAGCCGGATATTCTTGACTACGATACCAGTTTCAAAAAGGATGCACAGGATGCGCTATACGATACCACGCCTTTCCGCAGTTCAGATCATGATCCGGTGATTATCGGCCTGGATCTTAACAGCCCTCCGGTATGTAGTAGCGCCTTTGGACAAATCACGACTGAACAGCCTTATAAATATGGTGCTTTAAATGCCGTAATCAGCGGTGTTTATGATCCAGATGGTGATAATGTTTCAATCTCGATTGATAGTGTAAATAGACAGCTGCCCTTTGATGGGCAGAGTAAAAATTCACTTCCGCTGTCTGCAGAAATCAATGAAGGCGGGCTTATTAAACTGAATATAGGTCAAGCAATAGTGGGCCTGAGTGAGCAACAATCTTTTGAGGTTACCTTTACTGCTAGTGCAAATGGTGGCAAATGCAATGGCAAGGTCACCATTGGTTACAATCAACCAAAAAATATGAAATAAGAGATTATAAAAATAAAATTAGGCCAAGGACGGCCACACGCCCTCACCTTCATCCCAAGCTTTTCAGCTTGGGATTTTTCTTATGAATGATCAGCGCCTTACGCATCCCCTCAACAGTTACCATCAGCGAAAATAATTTTTCCAGCAAAAGTAATCCCCATGATAAAAGCTGGCTCTATGCTGATTACCACGAAAATTAGTAACACTCAAAAGTAGAATTTTCTCGTCATCGATATGGAAACGATTCTCCATGAAAAAATCACATGATACCGACAACCAAATTATGGCAACTTTGAAACAGCCTCAAGAAGGCCGCCCCATTCTTATCTAAACTATACCCCTACGACAGAGAGTAGCCAGAATAGTAAAGCCGCTAGCGCCCCTGAACATGGAACGGTAATCACCCAGGCTGCCGCAATCTTATAAAGATGGGAGCGCTTCACCAACTCTTTACGGTAAATTTTCTTCAGCTTTTTGCGCTCTTTCTTGGTCAATTCAGCTCGTGCGGATTTCTCCTTCAGCGCTTTCAGCATTTTGCCTTTCTCTTCGATTGAAGCTTTTTCAAAATCGCTTAGGAATTGAGCCAGTATTTCAGGATCCTGCTCGGGATGATGTGCTTTGATTTCTTCAACAATGCCGCCGTATTTCAACTTTAAATATTCACGTAGGAAACCCACGCCAAATACGCCACCCACGGCGATATGCGTTGAGCTGACCGGTAAACCAAGCTGGCTAGCCAGAATAACTGTAATAGCCGCCGCCATGGCGATACAAAAAGCCCGGGTTTGGTCAAGCTCCGTGATTTCACTACCGACTGTACGAATCAGCTTGGGGCCATACAAGGCCAGTCCCAGTGCGATGCCCAACGCTCCCACCATCATCACCCACAGAGGGATAGGTGCTTTGGTTACAACCCCATCATGGAGAATCGCTTCATTAATCGCGGCCAACGGCCCCACCGCGTTGGCCACATCGTTCGCACCATGGGCGAAACTCAGCAGTGCTGCCGCAAAGATCAGTGGAATAGTAAATAAGCTGTTAACACTGGACTTGCTGTTCTCCAGGCTGTTTGCTGCCTTAGCGATCAGCGGCTTCACGATCAGCAATACGACCACCGCCACCGCTGCACCAATCATCGCTGCGGTAGCAAAGTCCACCTTCCAAATCTTCTTCACCCCTTTCAGCATTAAATAAGTACCAAATGCCCAAGCCATGAAAGCCACCAGAATCGGTACCCAGCGTTTAGCTGCAGCTAACATGTCGCTTTGATAGGTGATGGTTCTTTTAATTAAGTAGAGAAAGGCGGCGGCAATTATCCCCCCTAATACTGGTGAAATCACCCAGCTGGCGGCAATCTGCCCCATGGTGCCCCAGTTGGCAATTTGCATTCCGCCTGCTGCAATCCCTGCCCCCAGTACTCCGCCTACAATGGAGTGGGTGGTTGAAACTGGCGCACCTAGCGCAGTAGCAAGATTGAGCCATAGTGCAGCGGATAACAGTGCGGCCATCATCAGATAAATAAACATCTGGGGATCACTGATCATTGCCGGATCGATAATCCCTTTTTTGATGGTGCTGACCACGTCTCCACCCGCAATTAGCGCCCCTGAGGCTTCAAATATGGCCGCGATAATAATCGCCCCAGTAAGGGTGAGTGCCTTGGAACCAACCGCTGGGCCCACGTTATTGGCCACATCATTTGCACCAATATTCATTGCCATGTAGCCACCGATCATGGCTGCAATCACCAGTAGGTAACTATTCGCTAGCGCCCCCATGGTGGTGCCAACATAGAAGATAATCCCGACGATAAATGCCAGTGCGATTCCCAATCGGAAGGTTTCTGAACGTCCTCGTTTGGTGGCTTTCTCTAGTTGATTGATGTTGTTTAATTCCACCCATCTCACTCCAGGTTTCTGTGACTGATTTTTTAGGCGACTTAATCGCCCCCCGGCAATGCCTTCATGACACTTATGTTGCGGGAATATTACAGGGTATGTGGGGAATTGAAAAACAGGAGGGGCGATTTTTTCCCAAAAAGACAAGACTTTCCTCTCCAGAAAAGCAATAACATATTGTTATTCATTAGTTTTTCAAACTTCAGCAGGAAAACTGATAGTAAAGGTTGTTCCCTTCCCCTCTTCACTGACAAATTCGATAATACCGCCCTGCCTCTCCACTAATCCTTTTGTAATGGAGAGACCCAAGCCAGTTCCTCCCACGTTGCGGGTATCAGAGGAATCATGTTGGGTAAACTTTTCAAACAGCTTATGCTGGAAGTCCTCAGGTATCCCTGGGCCTCTATCCCTGATATTCAGCATAGCCCAATCTACCTGCCGATAAAGCTCGATCTCTATTGTTGCCCCTTGGGGTGAAAACTTTGCCGCATTGGAGAGTAAATTGCTCAGAATCTGGGCAAACCGCCCTCCATCCAGTTGGCACCAAATCGGCTCCTTGGGTAGAGTCAGATTCAGAATTACGCCATACTCTTGGCTATAACCGATATTCTCCTCCACTCCCTTAGCCACTAACTCATTCATCTCCAGTCGCTCAAAATGGAAGCTCATCTCACCTGCCTCCATTTTTTGTATGTCCAGAAGATCATTAATCAGCAGAGAGAGGCGCTCAACATTGCTGGAAGCGATGCTCAGCATATTCTTCCCTTTTTCCGACACTTCTCCCAGTATTCCACCACTCAGCAGCCCCAGCACACCTCGGATCGAGGTTAGGGGCGTGCGCAATTCATGGCTGACCGTGGAGACAAACTCACTCTTTAATTTTTCCACCCGCTTACGGTCCGTGATATCCCTGACAATGGCAATATACATCTGCTCACCTCCCAGGCTCATCTCCTTAATACTCCACTCTACATCAATTGGACGCCCGTCAGCGTAGCGGCTCACGACATCCAGCGTCCCATGGATAGCTTGGCATTTTTGACACTTTACATCGGTCAATATCAGGTCATCACACCCCTCTCCCTGACATAGCCGAAGCGACTGTAGCGACATCATCAATAGCTGTTCATGGGAATAACCAAAAATATACTCTACCGCAGGATTCACACTTTCAATCCGTCCGTAGCAATCCAATAGGATCACGCCATCCGTCATATTTTCCAATACAGTACGATGGCGCATCTCGCTCTCTTGCGTGTCATGCAAGGCCTGCTTTAACTCATTGCTAGTGGCCAATAGCTGACCCCGCATACTTTCAAACGCCCGGGTCAATTTAGCGACTTCATCACTTCCACGCGCCCTCAAAGGGTAATCAAACTCCCCTTTCGACAACTGTTCAGAAGCACGCTGTAAATTCATTAAGGGCAGTACAATAAAGAGTCGCTGCCACAATAGGCTAAGGGAGCCAATCAGGATAAAGATACTCAGCGCATAGAGTTCCAACTGTCGAATCCGTGCTAACTCGTAATTAACTTCCTTCTCGATATCCAGTATCAGGACAATCGAGCCAAGATCTTCGCCTTTCCAGGCAATCTCCCGGTCGATACGCAGAATATGGTGACCCGCTGCCGGCACCTCACTAGGAAAAAGTGGATAGAGTATTTTTTGTTCACTGTTGTACAGGGTTAGTTGCAACCAACTAGGCTGGTGCTCATGATGGTGGTCTAAAGTGGCATGTAACGTGGCCAAGTCACTACTTAGCAGGTGCGGAATAATCCCTTCCGCGAGAATCTCTAGCACTTCTTCGTTATAGAGATAAAGATCCCGTTGTTTATCCTGTAACAGTGTGGGCCCCCAAATCCAGTGAATAATCCCCATCAACACTAAGACGCCAAATACGACAGGTATGACAAACTTTCCTTGTAACCCCATGACTAGTCACTTCCTTGATAAAAGCGCTCAAGCCCCATTTTTGACAATGGCAGATACTCCTCGAGCTCCGCCTTACCCACTTGTCGGATAGGCACTTCAACCAATAAAGCTTTACCCATCTCACTATCCCCCAAAGCCAACAACTGCTGGCGGATCAATTGTTGAATTGGTAGCGGGACATTGGGGTGACTAATAAAGGGATGTGTGGGAACAGATTGGGTGCGATACAACACCCGTAATGCCTCCTGCACCTGCACAGTCTGTTTCCGCAGGGTGTTTTGTACGCCTCCTCCAGCCGCAACCTCATCAAGAATGACATTAAAATAGACTGAGCTGTGAGTACGCACAAAGCGCGGAATAATATGGCTGCCAAAGCGGTCCAATAGCTCCGCCTGAATCATGAGAGATGCCCCTAGCGCGTTGGGGGCTGGAAAAGCAACAACCTGACCATCCAACTGTGCTGGATCGGTAATTGGGCTATCTTTGGCCACCACCAAAATACCTTGCAGAGTACGCCCAATATCTCTCACCAGTGGGAGATAGCCTTGTTGTTGATTCGCCATCAGCAGGTGGTAAGGATTGGCATAGGCGAAGTCGAATTCGCCTGCCAAAAGACGCTTTTCGAAAGCGCTAATATTGGGTGAGCCGCTTAATTCAAACTGATGTCCAGTCTGGCGACTTAATTCATTAAGTATCGGCAACCAGATATCATAGATCTTGCGTGCCTCGAACTGAGGCACAACGCCCACCACAAAAGTCTGCCCTAATGCCCCAGAAAAAGGCAGCACGAGAAATAACCAAACAATAGTCAGTCGTAACATCACCAGTAATTACATAAATATATACTGGTTTATATAGCGACAGATATTGCTAACTATTCATTCCCAAGGCGTAAAAAATGTGACAATTTTACTCACTTAAGTGTCTGATCAACTGATCCCGCAATGACTTGGGTAGCCCATGAATGGTGAGCGCGTCATTTGCCTGATCATATCTCACCCGCTCACCCAGTTGGTGGGAAGAGAAACTCACTGCTAACTCCTTCTCCCGACCGGCAAATTTCACATAGCGCTGTAGGGCACGGCGATCAATCATCACTGGCTCATCTTCCGCCTGTGGATAATAATCCTTAAATTGACGAACAATCTGTTCGTTATCGACGCCTTGCAGCGCCTGGCACAGATCAGGAATATTGACCGGCTCATCGTTCTGTTCCTTTTCCAGGCAGTACTCTACGACTTGGCTACGTACCTCCTTAGCCTGCTCCTGGGGGAGCTGTTTGGCGACACTCTCCACCCCTGCCAACAGCTGACTGGTAGACTCCTGTTTGTTGATACCATGGTGAAAGCCCGTCAGCTCATCAAATAATTCTGCCAGTACCGGATCCCCTTTGGGTGGAATCTGTGACAGATAGGCATATTGCCGATCTCCTTTCCACTCTACCAGATCGACTTTAATACCAAACATTGATGAGCCGGTATCAATGACGTAACTGGGACACACCTCCAGCTGTTCACTGATAGACAGCGTCTCACTCTGATGGGTAACAAATAGATAAAAATTATGGAAATGCTCAAACGATTTTTCCATAAAAAACAGGAAGTGTGCATTCAATGATAATCCACGCTCCTCCAGCTGCTTGGCCAAAGCCTCCATAAATCCCCGACTCAGCTGGGCCAAATTTCGCTGCTCTACCAGATAGCCTTCAAGATCACTGGCCAATCTCGCCCCGTTCTCAGTAGTAAAGCTGCCATGACGACGAGTCAGACGACCTAAAAAACTCCCTTTTAACTTATCCAGCAAAAGGTCTTTGTGAGGATCATCCCCCAACTCCTGCTCCCGTAAGGTCAATTTGGCGGGGTTTTCTCCATCACAAAAAAGGTGATGAGCAATCATCTGTATGGTCGCCATAGGTTATTAATCCTGATCAGAAAAGTGAAAGGTGGCCATTCTACCTCAGAATGGGTAATCCGCCAGTGATAACACATTATTGTCCGCGCCACTTGCTGACCAGCCAGAGCAAGCTATATTTATCAATATGGTCAACCGCGAAGGAGGCATCCATATGGCAAACACCTTAGTTGTGGTAGCGGACTCAGCAGGAGCACGAGTATTTGATTACATCAGAGGAGAATCATTTAGCAAATCTCACGAATTCAGTCACTTTGAAAGCCGCCAAAAAGGTAGCGAACTCAGCAGTGACAGAGCCGGTCAACAAAAGGGCCATGGTTCCATGGTTTCCAGTAGCAATCCCAAGGAGTTTGAAGCACAGCGCTTTGCCAAAGAGTTGGCAGACTGGCTGGATAACGCCCGTCGCATTAATCGCTGTGGGCGTATATTACTGGTTGCAGATCCCCACTTCCTTGGTTTACTACGTAAATCCATGAATAACCACACTGCCGGCCTTATCAGTGAAACTATCGACAAGAACTTCTCGCAGATCAATGATAAAGAACTGCCTGAAAGGTTAGGGCTGCTAACCCACTAAACGACTCTGGCCGGGGCAACCCGGCCTTTTCGCATAAAATTCATAATGCCGAATACCTCAGAGTGGATATAATGGACGAATGCCAAAATCCGCTCAAAAGCCAACATCCACATCAAAAAGAAAGTTTCGCCCATTCTTGTGGCTATGGGTAATCGCGTTAATTACCTTACCCAGCGCCATCGTCTATGTCACCCACCTGGATAATGAGGTACAAGCGAAATTCACTGGTAAGCGCTGGTCCATTCCCTCTCGGGTCTATGGCCGTGCCCTTGAGCTTTACCCACAACGTCCACTCTCTGTAGTAGAACTAAAAAATGAGCTGGAAATCGCAGGTTACCAACCTTCTACAGATGGCCTTGGGCTGGATAGTTATCACCAAAGTGGCAACCGTTTTACCATCACCACCCGTGCCTTCCACCACTGGGATGGACAAGAACCGGCCCACTCCATCGACGTAACACTAGAGGATCACCATGTCGAGGCTATCAGCGATGCCCTCAGCCATGAGGAGATTAACCTGATCCGATTGAAACCGGCAGAGATCGGTACGATTCGCCCGGCCCACCAGGAAGACCGTATCCTGATCAAGTTTGACGAGCTACCTGAATCCTTACACCAAGCCCTGGTTGCCATTGAAGACCGCAAATTCTACCAACACCCTGGCATCGATCTCTACGGTATCGCCCGGGCTGGCTGGGCAAACCTCCGAGCTGGACGAGTGGTGCAAGGGGGCAGCACCCTGACCCAGCAGCTGGTGAAAAACTTCTTCTTAAACAGTGAACGCACCTTAAGCCGCAAAGTCAATGAAGCCATCATGTCTCTGCTACTGGAGTGGCGCTATGACAAGCAGCAGATTCTGGAAGCCTATGCCAACGAGATCTATCTGGGGCAAGATGGTAACCGTGCCATCCACGGCTTTGGCTTAGCAGCACAGTTCTACTTCAATAAGCCGGTTGATCAACTCACCCTGGCAGAATCCGCACTACTAGTCGCTATTGTACGAGGTCCCACCTATTACGATCCTCGTCGACATCCAGATCGGGCCATTGAGCGCCGCAATCGAGTCATTAACGAGCTGTACAAAGATGGCCTGATTAATGAGGCAGAGGCTGCCAGTGCCACGGCAAGCCCACTGAATATCACCGCAAAAGCCCGTAAGGGCAGTACTCCTTACCCCGCCTTTATCGGCTTGGTAAAACGTCAACTGGCCAGCGACTACCGAGAGCAGGACCTGCGCAGCGAAGGGCTACGCATCTTCACCACCCTTGATCCCAATGTACAGCAGCGTACAGAGCAAGCCATTAAACAACAGCTCAAGCGTCTACAACCCGGTCGCGCCGAATTGGAGAGTGCCGTGGTGGTAAGCCGTCTGGGCAGTGCTGAAGTAACGGCAATGGTGGGATCCTCAGACGTCAACTACTGGGGCTTCAACCGTGCTCTGGAGATGCGCCGTCCCGTGGGTTCTTTGTTGAAGCCGGCCATCTATCTCACAGCGCTGGAGCACACCCCACCTTATACCTGGGCTAGCCTGATCGATGATGAGCAGATTACCCTTCCCCAAAGCGATGGCTCTGTGTGGTCTCCGGCCAACTATGATCACATTAGCCACGGAACCGTGCCGCTGATCACTGCACTGGCTCACTCTTATAATCAGGCTGCAGTAAAATTGGGCATGGATCTGGGACTAAAATCAGTGGCTGAAACCCTGCAACAGCTGGGCATTGAAGAGTATATCCCCCCCTACCCCTCGGTCATGCTGGGTAGCCTGGAACTCTCTCCTCTGGCGGTTGCTCAGATGTATCAAACCCTAGCAGATCGTGGTTACTACACCCCACTACGCGCAGTACGTGAAGTATTGACGGCCCAGCACCAGCCTCTACAACGTTATGGCCTGGATACCGAACGCCGCTTCTCCGCTGAATCGACCTATCTGCTAAATCAAGGATTGCACCAGGCATTACGCAACGGTACCGGTAAACGGGTCGCACAACAGCTCCCTACTGAACTGTCGCTGGCAGGCAAAACCGGTACCACCGATCAACTAAGAGATAGCTGGTTTGCCGGCTTTGGTAGCGAATACCTGGCAGTGGTATGGCTAGGCAATGATGAGAACCAAGTCATCAATCTCACCGGCTCTACTGGCGCATTGCCAATCTGGGCCGACATCATGAAACAGATTGAAGGCAAATTACCGCCCCTGCCGCCGCCATCAGACATTATTCATCGAGAGATTGAAGCCCAAAGCGGATTGCTGGCAGATGCAGGTTGTGAAAATCGCTTTGATATTGCATTTATTGAGGGGAGCGAACCCAGTGAGGCTGCCCCCTGTGCCAGTTCACCGAGCTGGAAAATACTGGATCGGATAAAAGGATGGTTTCAATGATAAAACAGGGTTTATTAATCGCCCTGCTGCTGGGGCTCTCAGCCTGTAGCGTCGTCCCCACCAGCCAGACACCCAAGGGCACTGACACCCTTCTGGCCCAGGCGGACCAAAGCGTGGCCAGTGGCAACAACCGCCAAGCCATTGCTATTCTAGAGCGAGCGGTACGACTGCAACCCCGTAACGCTCAGGCCTGGGTCAGGCTGGCAGAGCTCTACCTATTGGAGGGTGAATACCGCAAGGCGGAGCAGTTTGCCGGACGTGCCCAGCAAATCGCCCCCGATGATCGAACTCTACAACGCCGCTGCAATGCCATCCAACAAGAGGCTCGGGAGAAACAACAGCAGCGCGGTTAGCTACAAGTCCTCTGCCACAGAAGAGAGGGTAGCGATCGCAAATAATGCGTAAGGGATCGAGCATTTGTCATGGTTTGGCGCATCATTTCCTAATGCCTGGCACATGACCAGACCCACATCGCCCCCCTGAGCTTTCATGTTATGCACTGCCTGCTCCGCATTAGCGATAGGTACAGTAATATCCTGTTCACCGTGGTAAAAAAGGGTCTTACTGCTAGGCACCCAACCTTCCACCATACTGTTTTCAGCAAACAACTGACGCAGCCTCGTTTCGCCCCCATTGTAGAAATCATTCAGAAACTGCTGACTGAATAGCGCTTTGGGATCGGTTGTCAGGCGGTCATTGATCTGCCCCCCCTTTAACTTACCCCGATAAGAATCATCGATCGCCTGCACATACTGGGGATTGAACATCTTATCCAACTGATTAAGGCCATTTACATCGTTATAGGCTTTGAAGGTAAAGCCCACATAAGCAGGATAGCTCATCGTGCGGGACAGTACATCCTCCACTGTCCATAACAGGTTATAAGCACCACCACCAGGTAGAGAGAGATCCACCTCAAACTCATCGCTATAGTGTTGTTGAATTGCCTGTTGAGTCGCCAAGGTGGCAAAGCCCCCTTCAGAATAGCCAGAGAGGAACAGTTGATCGTTCAGCTCAATTCCCTGTTGCGCCAGAAACTGCCTGGAGGCCCGTAGCATATCGATAGAGGCTGTCGCCAGCGCCTGTTTGTCCAGATAGGGATGCAATGCATCTTCCGCAACACCATAACCAATATAATCAGGAGAGGAGATAATAAAGCCTAGGGATGCCACCACTATTTCAGTCTGTTTGGCATTACCGTTTTCACTGGGTGCATCATCATGATGAAAGATCGTGCCGTGGTGATAGGCGATCAGCGGGCTTTTATCTCCACGATCTTTGTCTGGGATGGTGAGTAAACCCGAGGCGGCAATCAACCTGCCCTGAGGATCCGTCGTGGCATAGGTGATCCGATAGGCATCGACATCGTAACGGGCAGAGAGCTTATCGCCCACCTTAAGATAATCCAGTACGGCATTGACATCCGACTCAGGCACGGTAGTCAGATAGCTAAACTTCAGAAGATCACCACGGGTCTTCCCATCCAAGCTGATTGAACTACAGCCACTGACTAGCAACATTGCCAACAACACCCACCATTGGCCGATTACCTTCACCTTATGGAACGCCATCTCCATCTCCTTAATTTATAAATCGAATATGGAGGGTAACGGATAAAATAGTGGATCCTTAAATTGTCAACATAGCGAACTTAGGCGTCTCGCTTTTGGATCACAAAATGGAATACCCCCGCCTCTTCCCAACTCTCCAACAGAGTGTGGCCCGTTACCTTACTAAAGGCCGGAAAATCCTTCTGGGAACCGGGGTCAGTTGCCGTCACGTGTATCACCTGTCTCGGAGCCAAACCGGCAATTGCTTTTTTGCTACGCAGAATAGGTAAGGGACACTCAAGCCCACATAGATCCAATTCAAGGTCGTAATTCACTCAACACCTCAGTAGTATTAATATCTTTGAACGTCATTATAAAACCAGATAGGAACTTCATAACAATTTTCCACTCTGAATTAATGCCTGCTAGACTAAGACCTGTTGGACCCTAAAGAACCTCTGAACAACACCAAGCATCGCCGATTAAACCTAATCCACTCAAATGCCTAAACCATTAATATTATTTCTCCTGCTACTTCTTCCTCTCTATTCCTGGGCTGAAGAGGATCTGGCAATTCCCGACATTGGTGACTCCGCTGACGCCGTACTCTCAATCAGTGAAGAGCGAAAAATTGGCAATCAATTCATGCGCAATACTTGGCGCAATGTGTCGCTGATTTCAGACCCGGAAGTGGAAGCCTATATTCAGGCACTAGGGGACCGACTCGTCTCTTACTTGGACCTAGCAGAATTCAATTACACCTTTTTTGTTGTGGACTCGCCCCAGATCAACGCCTTCGCAGTCCCTGGTGGCTACATTGGTATTAATGCAGGATTAATCATCGCAGCAGACAACGAAAGTGAACTCGCCTCGGTCATGGCCCATGAGATTGCCCACGTTTCCCAGCGCCATATCAGCCGGGTGATCGAAAAAAGCAGCGGAGCCAATATGGCTACGCTAGCCGCTATTATTGCCGCTATCGCGCTCTCCAGCCAAGGCGGGGATGCCAGTATGGCTGCGCTCAGTGTGGGTATGGCAGGAAGTGAGCAGGCAATGATCAACTACACCCGGATTCATGAAAAAGAGGCAGACCGCGTTGGCATTCAACTATTGGCTGGCGCTAATTATGATCCACAAGGCATGGCCCACTTCTTCGAAAAGTTACATCAGGAGAGCCGCTATTATGAAAATGGTCTACCAGAAATTCTGATGACCCATCCGGTCACCCTTAACCGTCTTGCCGAAGCTAAAAGCCGCGCCGAACAGCTAGCCCAAAGTGGGGTTATCGACCAACCTGCATTCCAGGCAATACGCGCCAAGGTTCTGGTGTCTACCAACAAAAACAGTCAACAGCTGGAACAACAGACCACCACTTTATTGCAAAAACACGCCGCTCCCGAGCAGCAATATCAGCTAGCGCTGCTGGAAAACCAAAATGGAAAATACAAAGCTGCTGAGCAACGGTTACGCAAGCTCATTTTGGAACAAGGTGAGCATTCCTGGCTTACCATTGCCCTGGCCAATAGCCTATACCAACAACGTCTGCTGGATGAAGCGAGCAACATCTACCAAAATGGCCTGCAAATCTATCCAGGAAACAAAGGGCTGACCCTGCATTATGCTGAGCTACTGATCCAACAGCAAGATGCGCAGCGAGCGGTGAAACTATTGGAAGAGTATCTACGCAATCGCAGTAAAACCACGCCTGGTGTCTATCAAATTTATGCCAGAGCACTGGACCTCCAGGGAAACCACACTGAATCCGCCGCCGCTCTTGGTGAGTATTTTTTCCGAAGCGGACACAGTGCGATTGCCATACAACATCTGGAACGGGCCGTTGAGTTAGCCAAGGATAATCCCTTCCGTCTTCCGGCCCTACAGCAACGACTGGAAGAGATCAAAATGATTGCCCTGGAAGAGAAACAGCAATAAGGTGTAAAGCCCTACTGGCTGGGGACGATATTCCCATAAATCAAAACGTTAGGAGTATGGATGTTTTTCAAACAAACACTTGCGCTATTAAGCCTCTGCTTAACGGCAACTCTTGCCTATGCGGACAAGGGGCAAGAGCTGGCGCTGGATGAAAACAAGGGTAACTGTCACGCCTGTCACAACCTGCCCGGCGCGGAAAAAAGTGGCAACATCGGCCCGACGTTACAAGGTATGGCCCTGAAGTACCCTAAGGTAGAAGATCTCCAAGCCTACTTATATGACCCTGCCGTAAAAAATGCCCATACCATCATGCCCCCCTATGGACGTCATCGCATCCTTAGCGAAGATGAACTGGAAGAGATCAGCAAATTTCTCCATAAGCTGTAACAGCAATGTTCATCCTCCGCCGCACCCTGATCAAGCAACTTATCAGCCTATCAACGCTCTGCTTACTGCTACCCAAAGTGGTGTTAGCTTGGCCTAAGCAGGCCTTTCTGGCCCACCAGCTCACAGATGCCCTCAATCATCTCTTTGGTCAAAGTCACCTACAAGAAAGTAATCAGATCACCATTAAAGTGGACAAACTGGTAGAGAGTGGCGATGAAGTGGCAATTAGAGTGGAGACCGATCATCAGCAAGTGGAGAGCATCACCCTATTTGTAGAGAAAAACATCCCGCCCATGGCGATCACCGTTAACTTCCCCAGCGACAGCCTACCTTTTCTCCACACCCGGCTAAAATTTAGCCAAAGTAGTGATGTCATCGCTGTCATCAAAAATCCAGATGGCCTGTTCAGCCATCGCGAGTACGTCCGTGTCCTGGTGGGTAGTTGCATATGAATAACACCATTACTATTCGAGCCAAGCAGCGTGGCGACTATACCGAAATAAGAATGACCATCGATCACCCTATGCGAGCCAAGCACTGCGGCTATGAGGTGGATGAAACCAAACAGCAGGCACTATTTATCCAAGAAGTACGCTGCCTTCATGATAATGAACTAGTTATCCTCGCCCAACTAGGGCCAGCCCTCTCTGAAAACCCTTATTTTGCATTCCGTTTTAAGGGAGGGGCACGAGGTGATAAGATTACCGTCAGTTGGGTGGACAACCAGGGAAATCGGGATGATCAAGATGCCGAAATCCATTAACCAAGAGGTCACTACCAGAGTGTTTGTTTTTCTCTGCTTGCTGCTTTTCATCGCAGCACCAAATTTACTTCATGCTGCGCCAGAAAATGATATGCGCCAGTTACAGCGCTATTTTTTAGAAAAAGCGCCAGCGATTCCGTTGGAAAGCTATGCTGATGACTACTATCGTATTGAAGAGAACATCTCCCGCTCTGGCCCCATCTATAGCCAAGCTGCTGAGCAGGGAAGAAATCTCTTCAACAAAGAGTTCGACAATGGCCACAGCTACGCCTTTTGCTTTCGTAGCAACGGCATTGGCATCGCCACCGACTACCCCTATTTCGATGTTTTAGCAGGTGAGGTAAAAACCCTGGCGATGGAAATTAATGCCTGCCGTGAAGAGAATGGCGAGCTTCCCTACGCCTATGATAGTGAACCGATGAAGCAACTACTGCTCTACATGTTTTCCACCTCAAAACAGAATATTATCAACACCATTATGCCCAATGATGAGCCAGCAGAAGCGGCTTTTCTGGAGGGTAAGCGGCTCTTTTTCGCCCGCCAGGGACAGTTGGATATGGCCTGTGCCCATTGCCATATTGACTATGCAGACAAACGCTATGCCGATAAACAGATTCCTCCCGCTCTTGGACTGCCACTACGCATGCCACGCTATGTCAGCGGTGACGGTGCCATCATCACCCTCCATGAACAAATCAATGAGTGCCTCAGCTATACTCGTGCCAAACCCTATCCATTGCAAAGTGAAACATTACGCAATCTGGAGTTCTACCTCTATTACGTCAACAACACCCTGCCCCTCAAAGCCCCGGGCGTCAAATAATTAATTAGGATAGATATGAACGACTCTACGTTGAACTTCCCTCAACGCATCACGCTCCTGCGCCTATTATTAGTCTTGCTCTATGATGCTTTTGCACTAATCGGACTTCTGTTTCTGGTGAGTACAATTATGCTGGTGGCAAGGATGGGAGAGCCAGTAGCCCCTGGTACCTGGTGGTTTGATCTCTACCTGATCTTTGCGACCTACCTCTACTTCGCTTGGTGCTGGAATCGTGGTGGGCAAACTCTGGGACTCAAAAGCTGGAAAGCAAAAGTCGTGACTGATGAAGGATTTTCTCTGGACTGGCAAACCTCTCTGAAACGCTTTCTCGGTGCAATACTCTCGCTACTTCCGCTGGGACTGGGCTATCTCTGGATCCTAATTGATAAAGAGGGACGCAGCTGGCATGACCGTCTCTCAGGCACACAGGTTATCATGCTGAGCAAAGCAGAGATCGAAAAGCAGAAAGGAAAAAAATCAGTGCAAGCGGCGGATCAATAGCAGCGCCATTACCGATACAATAACGGTGGGCGCCAAGGCACTCATCATGGCATTAAATCCAAAGACCAGCCCTACATAATTACTCATCTGGTTAAGCAGATGGAAACCCAACCCAATCAGCGTCCCCACCAGGATACGCTGGCCAATCCCTACTGAGCGTAGTGATCCCATGACAAATGGGACAGCCAACAGCATCATTACCAACGTTACCAGTGGCGTCATCAACTTACTCCACAACGCCATCTCATAACGCCCGGAAGCAAGACCATTATCCTGCAGATAATGAACATATTGATAGAGTCCCCAAATGGATTGGGCATCAGGATCCAGTTGTACCACCTCCAGCATCTCCGGATCCAAAGTGGATAGCCAGTCGAGTGTGGCGTGGGTTTGAATAATACCAGTAACCAAATCAGTTACTGCGACACTGTGTAACACCCAATGATCAGCACGATATTCCGCCTGGGCAATACGACTCACCTGCATCAGTTGGCTATTATCGGATAGTTGATAGATGGTAAGATTCGCCAGCTGTTGAGTGCTAATCAGGTCCTGGATATGAATAAACTGGTGATTATCTTTTACCCACATTCCCTGCTCACCCTGTAGCTTGATATCGCCAGAGATCGCTTCACTACGCAGCTTTTGAGCATACTCTTCTGCATGGGGTGCGACCGTCTCTCCCAACAGCAGTGCCAACAGCATCATCAGCAATCCAACCTTGGTCACCGACCAAAGTAGGCGATTCAAAGAGACACCTGCAGCACGAATCGCGGTCAATTCTCCATTACCCGCCAACGCCCCCAATCCCATAATACAGCCAATCAAGGCCGCAATTGGAAACAGCTGATAAGCGATGGGTACCAAGCTGATAAAGACATACTGGCCTGCCTCCCATACGCCATAGCGCCCACGCCCCACCTCGCCCATCTCCTCCACAAAACCAAAGAAGGCAAACAACGACAATAGGACAAATAGCGTGGTCATCACACCACCGGCAATGGCATTGGCAATATAGCGGTCCAGCAATCTCATGAAGCGCGCCTCCGCCCAGCGGGTAACAGATCATACCAACCATAACGGCGTAGATAGAGGGCAGCGATGACCAGCAGTGCCACCAGATGAGCCCACCACAAACCCATTAAAGCACTCACCTTTCCAGCACCAATCCAGCTCTGCCCAACCCCTAATAGATTGCTGTATATGATGTAGATCAGAATCGCCACAAACAGCTTGGCAAAACGTCCCTCCCGGGGAGTGGTATAACTTAACAACACCGCCAACAGGGACAGCAATAATACGGAAATTGGCATCGCCAAACGCCAATGCAGCTCGGCATGATCTTTCGGATCTTCCGAGTACCACAACTGCTCACTGGAATAGGCCTTGCGTTTACGTGAAGCCGGGGTGATCTCGGGCTGTTCGATACGTACCGACGCCTCCTGGTAATCGTAAATCAATAAATCACCACTCTTCGGATCCCGCTCATAGCGGTGACCTTCCAACAATACAAGATAACGATCACCGCTCTGCGGATCGATCATCTGGCGGGCACGGGGAGCACTAAACAGGTCCAGCAGACCACCACTGCCCCCCTGAATAAAGACGTTGGTCATCTCGTCACGCTTTTCCGAGAGCCCCTCCACATAGAACACCCGCTCACTACCATGAATCGCATTAAAGCTCCCGGGAGTAATACCACTCAACTCATTACGATTTGCCGCCTCATCAGTCAGCTGGTAAGCATACTCACGAGTAATAGGGTCTACATAAAAGGTAAACATCCCCACCATCGCGGCACAGACTAATGAAGGGCCCAATACAATACGCAGTATCGCCAGACTATGCAGACCAGTCGCAGTAAAAATGGTCATTTCGTTATCCCGATAGAGCCGACCAAAAGAGAGGAGTACCGCGATAAACCAGGCAAATGGCATCAATTGCCCCAGGGTACCAATCAGCTTGATTCCTAGTAGCATCAATACCAGCTCGGCAGGCATGTCTCCAGATGCCGCATCCCCCATATAACGCACAAAGGTGTGGCCGGCAAGAATCAGCATCAGCACGAAAAAAACCGCACTAAATGTGACTAACAACTCTCGCCAAAGGTAACGTTTGATAATCAAGACTTAAGCTCGTAATACGGAATCGGGTTATGGTGGTAGTTCTCAAGGATGCCGATATGATAATCTTGCTCAAAGCAAATCACAAAACTTTCAAGGCATTGCCAAAGAGGATCGCGATGGAATTCCAAGCCAAGACAGCCCAAGCCGCCACTATCAAGAGCGACTGCATTGTTATCGCCCTGTTTGAAGAGGAGACCCTCTCCCCGAGTGGCATTGTGCTGGATGACGCCTGTAGCGGTTATCTCACCACGCTGATGAAACGGGGTGATGCCAAAGGAAAGGCGGGAAAAACACTATTACTCACTGGCCTACACAATATTGCTGCCGAGCGTATCCTGCTGGTGGGCATGGGCAAAAAAGGAGAAACCACGGCACGCCAATTCAGCGATGCGGTTTCAGCAGTCATCGCTATTCTCAAAGAGAGTCCAGCCAAAAATGCCTGCTACTTCCTCAACGAGGTTGAAGTAGCAGGCAAAGACGAAGCGTGGAAATGCCGTCAACAGGCTCAAATCAGCCATAACGCATTCTACGTTATCGATCAATTTATGAGCGAAAAAGCACCGGAAGCGACACTTAAAAAAATCCAACTAGCTACCGAAGATGCCGCAACCACCAAGCAGATAAGCCGCTATCTGGCCCAAGGTGCCGCCATTGCTAACGGCATAGAGCTGGCCAAAACCTTGAGCAACCTCCCCGGCAACATCTGCACCCCTACTTATCTGGCAGAACAAGCCAAACAGCTGGCGAAAACCTTCAGCAGCATCAAGACAGACATTCTGGATGAAGCGAAGATGGCGAAGCTAGGTATGGGCTCTCTGCTCTCAGTCTCACGCGGCAGTTCTCAGCCCGCCAAGATGATTGTGATGCAATACAACGGCGGCAAAAAAGGCGATGCACCTGTCGCGCTGGTAGGCAAAGGCCTCACTTTTGACTCCGGGGGTATCTCCCTGAAACCCGGCCCCCAAATGGATGAGATGAAATACGACATGTGTGGCGCTGCCAGTGTATTTGGTAGCCTCAAAGCCGCAGCTGAAATCGGTCTGCCTATCAATATCGTCGGCGTTGTCCCCTCCAGCGAAAACATGCCTGATGCCGATGCCAACAAACCCGGTGACATTGTCACCTCCATGTCAGGGCAAACGATAGAAATCCTCAACACGGATGCCGAGGGACGCCTCATCCTTTGTGACGCCCTTACCTACACCAGTAAATTCAAACCCGCGGTTGTCATCGACATAGCCACCCTCACCGGAGCCTGTATCATCGCCCTAGGCGGACACCGCTCGGGTATGCTGGCCAACAATCAGGAACTGGCTGATGCACTATTGGTAGCAGGGGAAAACTGTGGTGATAAAGCGTGGCAACTGCCCTTGGATGAGGAGTACAACGAACAACTAAAGAGCCCCTTCGCCGACATGCAGAACATCGGTGGCCGCGAGGCAGGTACCATCACTGCCGCCTGTTTCCTATCACGCTTTACCAAAGATTACACCTGGGCTCACCTGGACATTGCCGGTACGGCCTGGAAATCCGGCGCCAACAAAGGGGCCACTGGCCGTCCAGTTCCCCTGTTGATGCAATATCTGATCGAACGCAGTGGTGTCGCCTAATCCATGACCCAGGTTGATTTTTACATACTGAAAAACCAGCCCCACCAGGGGCTGGAACACCTCACCTGCAAGCTGGTGGAGAAGGCCTACATGATGGGCCACTACATCTATGTACACACCGCTGACGCCCGTCAATCACAGCTGATTGATGACCTGCTATGGACCTTCAAGGACGGAAGCTTCATCCCCCACCGCCAACTACGCAGTGAAGATGACCAGGCTCAGGTGATGATCGGCCACGATGCAGAGCCACCTCTGGAATTTGATGTGCTGGTTAATCTGGCCCCCCAAGTACCACTGTTCTTTAGCCGCTTTCAACGAGTGGCAGAAATTGTGGGCGATGACGAACAACAGAAGCAACAGGCCCGTGAACGCTTCCGCTTCTACCGGGATCGCGGTTATCCCCTCAATACCCATGACATCACCCTATAGAGGCGAACCATGAGCGAACAACATCCCGATAATCTACCCACACTCAATGAGGCATTAAATGGCCTGGATGAAGTGACTGAAGCAGTAGCCATTCCAATCCTAAACGAAGTCATCAATACAGAAGAGTTACAGCGTTCACTACTAGATAGCCTGGAACTACCGGATGACCTTAGAGAAGAGTTGGCACAGCGAATTACCAAAATGGTCGAACATCGTTTGGGGGAGATCCTGCCAGGCATCATGCGGGAGATCGAGTTGGCTGTCGTCGCCACTATCATGAGCCATATTCACGACACCCTTCCGAGCCTACTCTCCGATGCGCTAAAGAGCGAGAAGAACCAATAAGGGCCGTGCCCACACCGACAACTCGCGCTATAATAACGGCCATTTCGCGCAATCGCGCCTTAACCGAATCAATATTAGGTATCTAGAGAGACGATGGAAAAGACCTACAACCCGAATTCTATAGAGCAAAGCTGGTACAAAACCTGGGAAGAGAAGGGCTACTTTAAGCCAAGTGAAGGGGAAAACCCCTTCTGCATTATGATTCCCCCACCCAACGTCACCGGCAGCCTGCACATGGGTCACGGCTTCAACAACACCGTCATGGATACCATGGTGCGCTTCAACCGCATGCGCGGTAACAGCACTCTATGGCAACCTGGCACCGACCACGCAGGTATTGCAACGCAAATGGTTGTGGAGCGCCAACTGGCTGCTGAAGAAAAAACCCGCCACGACTTGGGCCGCGACAACTTTATCGAGCGTATCTGGGAATGGAAAGAAGAGTCCGGCGGCAACATCACCCGTCAGCTGCGTCGCCTTGGTTCTTCTCTGGATTGGGAACACGAGCGCTTTACTATGGATGAAGGCCTTTCTGATGCAGTAAAAGAGGTATTCGTCCGCCTGCACGGTGAAGGCCTGATCTACCGTGGCAAACGCCTGGTAAACTGGGACCCCGTTCTACATACCGCAGTTTCAGACCTGGAAGTTCTCAATGAGGAAGAGAATGGCTACATGTGGCACATGCGCTATCCCCTGGCGGATGGCACTGGTCACTTGATCGTCGCCACCACCCGTCCAGAGACCATGCTAGGCGACTGCGCCGTAGCAGTACACCCAGGCGATGAGCGCTACCAACACCTGGTAGGCCAGCAAATCAAACTACCTCTCTCCGGCCGCCTGATTCCTATTATTGCCGATGAGTACGTTGACCCTGAGTTCGGTACTGGCTGCGTAAAGATCACCCCAGCCCACGACTTCAACGACTACGGCGTATGGAGCAACCACCGCAATGAAAATTGCATCGCCAACCAGCCTAATGGCGGCCTGATCAACATTTTCACCATCGATGCGGCCATCATTGGTCCTGATGATGAGCATGGCGACCTGATTCCTACTGACTTCCACGGTCTAGACCGTTACGAAGCCCGTAAGCTGGTGATCGAAGAGCTAGGCACCCAAGGTCTATTGGACGAGACCAAAGATCACAAACTGATGGTCCCCCGCGGTGACCGCTCAGGTGCGGTTATCGAGCCCTTCCTCACCGATCAGTGGTATGTAAAAGTTGCCCCGTTAGCCAAGCCCGCTATCGAAGCAGTAGAGAGCGGCCAGATCCGCTTCATCCCAGACAACTGGAAAAACACCTACTTCGAGTGGATGCGCAACATTGAAGATTGGTGTATTTCTCGCCAGATCTGGTGGGGCCACCGTATACCTGCTTGGTATGACGAGCAGGGTGACGTGTACGTAGGTCGCTCTGAAGAAGAGGTTCGTGAAAAACATGGACTGGGTGATGACGTTGTTCTGAAACAAGATGAAGACGTACTGGACACCTGGTTCTCCTCTGCCCTATGGCCCTTCTCTACTCTGGGCTGGCCAGAGAACACCGAGCGCCTCAAGGAGTTCTACCCCACCCAGGTACTGGTAACCGGTTTTGACATCATCTTCTTCTGGGTCGCCCGCATGATCATGATGGGCATGAAATTCATGGATGGCCAAGTCCCCTTCAAAGATGTCTACATCCACGGTCTAGTGCGTGACAGTCAAGGTCAGAAGATGTCCAAGTCCAAGGGTAACGTGCTGGATCCTATCGACCTGATCGATGGTATCGATCTGGAAACCCTGGTACAAAAACGCACCAGCGGTATGATGCAGCCACAACTGGCTGCCAAGATCGAGAAGCAGACCCGCAAAGAGTTCCCAGACGGCATCCCCGCCTTCGGTACCGATGCACTACGCTTCACCTTCGCCTCACTGGCATCAACCGGTCGTGACATCAACTTCGACATGGGTCGTATCGAAGGCTATCGCAACTTCTGTAACAAGCTGTGGAATGCTTCGCGCTTTGTGATGATGAATATCGAGGGTCATGATATCTCTGGGGATGTTGAACTCTCTGCAGCAGACAAGTGGATCCTCTCCCGCTTCAATAAAGTCGCCGCCAACGTCACCAAAAACCTGGAAGGCTATCGCTTCGACCACGCCGCGCAAAATATCTACGAATTCGTATGGAACGAATATTGTGACTGGTATCTGGAGCTGACCAAGCCCGTTCTCAATGGCGATGCATCTGAAGCGGCCAAGCGCGGTACCCGTCGTACCCTGATCCAAGTGCTGGAGTCCATCCTACGCCTGGCTCACCCAGTCATCCCCTTCATCACCGAAGAGATCTGGCAGCGTGTAGCACCTCTAGCCGGCGTAGCGGGTGACACCGTAATGCTGCAAGCCTACCCTACTGGTGACGAGTCCCTGTTTGATGATGCCGCTGAAGCTGAAGTCCAATGGGTTATGGATTTCATCGTTGGGGTGCGTAAAATCCGCTCAGGCTATGACATTCCACCCAGCAAGCCGCTCAACGTGCTGATGCAAAACGGTTCGGCAACCGATAAAGCTCGCCTAGAGAGTAACACCACCTTCCTTAAGCTGGCCAAATGTGAAAGTATCACTTGGCTAAATGAAGGTGACGATGCACCAGAGTCAGCCACCTCTCTAATAGGTGAAATGAAGCTACTGGTACCCATGGCTGGCCTGATCGATAAAGATGCCGAATTGAAGCGTTTGGCAAAAAATATCGAAAAGCTAGATAAGCAGATTAAAGGTGCAGAGGGTAAGCTGGCTAATCCAGGCTTCACCGACAAAGCCCCGCCTGCTGTAGTACAAAAAGAGCGCGACAATCTGGAAGACCTGAAGGGCCAATTAGCCCAGCTTCAGGAGCAACAGAGAAAAATTGCCGCGATATAACACCCCCAAATCAACCATCTCAACCAATAGGAGAGATCTTAACGCTAAACCGCTAAGATCTCTCCTTGGTTGGAGATGCTAAAGCAGCAGCCCTACTTCTAAATACCCCCTCATACTATCCCCCTGTCATTTTGATCGATGGGAGAATTCCTACTCACCCAGCTATCCCCCCTCCTTCACCATCCCATACAACTCACCAATCCTCTGCTTAATTGCAGCAGAGCGTTCACGCAACGCCAAACCACAGTACCACTGTCCATCTGCAATTAACTCAGTAATCTCGGTTGGCTCACCGTTCAATAAATGCTGCGCATGCTGTAAAAATGCCAATACCCGATGAAACTCTGAGTACGCATCCAACAGCAGCATCAATTCCGTCTCAAGGTCATCACTCTCACTTTTCAACACCTCCTTAAACATAAAAAATCGCCCCCTCAAAACCGCAACCAATGCCGATATTGACTATTCAAAAAAAGAGAAAAAGTCCTTAAAAAACAGGAAAAATGAACACAACACACCCAAACCCACAAAGTGTGAATTAATGAAAAGGAAATATTTGGGGGCGAGTCAAACTCTGCCTTACAATAAATGTTAGCCATAATAACCTCTGTGTTAGGTTGTTTGGTTAGCTGGTCCAACAGGCTCCACCCCGTTGGCCCAGCGCCTATTTGTCATTACATTTTGTACGACCTAAAACATCTCTGAAACGCATTCTGCAATATAAAGTCCCCTCTACTGGTTATTAATAAAAAATCCTAAAAAAGGATTATTTATATCATAATCCTCACAACTGAATATGCAACCTTAGGATGTTTGGGAAAACTCTGTAATGCCGGAAAAGTAAGGAATCATGTCCCCGTGTGGGCTAGCAGCCCCCCCCCCCTCATTCCAATGACTGATTTTTATTCGCGTATAGTGGCAAAGCAGAACATGAAGCCCCCAGATTGATAGGCTGTTGGCGATCATATTGCAGATGGAAATAGAAGGCATTCATCTATTCCAACCAAAGAATCCAATACACCTGCGGTGATTGGCATTAATTCCTTGGGACCTCCAATCTAGAAGAAGAAAAAAGAAAAATCACATAGAACGATCAATGCGATTTTTGATACTCCTCACCATCCAAATCAACAACACTCCCACAACCAATGGCATCAATAAAAGAATCATCATGAGACACAACTACCAACGCCCCTTTATATTTAACTAAAGCATCTTGTAACAGCGCCTTAGACTCAATATCCAAATGATTATCTGGCTCGTCTAAAAGTAATAACGATGGTGCATTGGGACCACAAAACAAGCATGCCAAAGCCACTTTAAGCTGCTCGCCCCCACTCAATTGCTCAACGGGACGAAGTGCATTTTCAGCCTTAATGCGAAACTGAGCCAAACGAGTGCGGTACTGATCTTCTCGCCAGCCGGGCGCTAAGTGTCTAAAATTATCCAAGGCAGACTCGGCCTTATTCAAGAATGACAGATGCTGATCCATTAGGCGGGTGCTTTTAGCATGTACGACCTCACCACTTCGAGGTTCAATCATACCGGCCATCAATCTCAGTAATGTTGATTTACCGCTGCCATTACGACCGATAACAGCAAAGCGGTCACCACTATTAATAACTAAAGACATCACTATACTATGACCGCATGGAAGTCCTATTTTATGCAAAGAGGCTAGCGGATTGGAAACTTGCTCTGGTTCCGAAACGACGATGGCCAGAGGATCAAGGTGTTCAAGCTTCTCTTTAGCTGCTCTAAATGCCTCTCCAGCCTTTCCCACACGCTGATCATGCAGCGCCTCAACTCTGGATAAAGTTTTGTCAGATCGGCCTTGCTGCCTATCAAGTATAATCTTACTTTGATTAGCCGAGGAGCGGGACTTTTTACCGTCACTTTGTTTTCGGTTGATTCTCTCCGCATCTTGTTGTTTGAGCTGCTGTGATTGTTGAAATGATTTTTTTGAGCGCTCCAGTTCTCTTTGTGCCCCCAGCCTGAGCTGTGCGCGTGTTTCTTGATAGCATGCCCACCCCCCAGTACTTTTTTGCAGCCCCATACCGGTAAGTTCATATATGATTGAGACTTCATTTAGCAAACGCACGTCATGACTAACGATCAAGACGCCACCTTCATATCCTCTAATCCAGCGTACCAGCCAGTCACGTCCATATCTATCGAGGTGATTAGAAGGCTCATCCAGAATAAGAAAATCGCAACCACGTTGCTTTAACGCAAGAATGCTAAGCCGGGCACGCTCTCCACCACTCAGTTGATGAATCTTGAGGTCAAGCACTCTTGAGGAAAGCTCTCCTTCCGCCAATAACGCCTCAACACGCTGCTCTATATCCCAGTGGCCTTCTAAAAGGTCGAAGTCTTGAGTCAGGCCCTCTCCGGCCAATACGCGACGGTATGCCGCCAGTAGCTTTGAAACCCCCAATAAATCTGCCCCGGAGCCTTCAAGCCCCCCCTCATTCTGTGGCAGATACCCAACTTCACAAAAGTGCGTCACACAACCAGTAGATGGAACCAAGCGACCGGCAAGGATAGCTGCCAAGCATGACTTTCCCACACCGTTACGCCCAATCAATGCAGAAGGCTCGGGATGTAAACTAATATTAATATCAGCAAATAACGGAGTCGGCACAGCCTCAAACTGCCAACTGATATCTCTCGCCTCAACTAATACCTCATGTGGCAGATATCCTTTCTGAGTCATAATATTCCTTTAACAGGCATTATATTATTTTGGTGCAATGAGCGAGAATCCCATCCTTCTTCTGCCGTAATCACTTCGACATTTTAGTTTTTATCATTCATCCATTTAAATTCTCAATGCATATCAGCAGATCTAAAACTTACATGCTTATCCGTTAAATTTAATGCTGGCAAGATAAGCTTCAGCATGCCCGCTCAATAAAACTCGTCGTGTGGTAAAAAAGCTAGGCCATTTTTTACCAAACCAGCGCTGTGCCAGTTCTGGGGTACATTCTCCCATCGTTAGCTTTTCAGTATTCTTCTAATGTCCGCTTAATGTGACCTCAATTAACTAAATTGACCAATTTTTCCACCATTTCCAAGTAACCCGCTATCCGACCAGCTATAACCTCCTCCGCCTAAACTCATATTTTTCATGATAAACCCGTTTAAACCGCACTGAAAAATCAGTTATAGATTTTAATTCATGCATTAATCTGGAGAAAAGGTTGGTGGGTGTAACATCAATGTAGTCGACGTAATTAGATTAAAGCTCATCCCTGGCACAAGAAAAGCCCTAGGAAAACATAGATTTTATGTATAAGTCGGCTTGAGAACAAAAAAATAGCCGATTTAATTTCTTCAATTAAACCGGCTACTTCTTCTTAAATATGGCGGAGGAGCAGGGATTCGAACCCTGGGTACCTCGCGGTACAACGGTTTTCAAGTCCCATAAAAGCACTTTAGGAAACAACAACTTACAATATAAGCAATTGATTAGTAATAACTTTACATAATCTACAATAATTTTGGATCATACTAAATCATGCTCTCAGTGTCCCAAATTTGTCCCAAATTCACGATTCTCAAAAAAATTAACTTTCTCTAAATCAAGAGCAGTATTTCCAGCTTTCTTCCAAAATATCTCCAGGCCCTGAATCTCCCGCTCATAGAGTATTGAATCCGTTAATGGGCAACCATAAGACCTATCTACAATCCCACGAATATAGGAACCCAGAGGGTATTCTGTGTGGTTCTCGGTTTTAACCCATAGAGAATGGCTTGGTGAGTGGATTCTCTCTTCCCTTCCCTCACACTCATACCACTGCCCATCAGACTCAATCATGTCATAAATCTGTTCACGATCTAGCTCATAGACCCATAGAAAATCTGCAATCTCATCAAATGAGAAATAGATATCAGGTGAGCAGGCCCCATCTTTCAGCCGATAAGGCCTATCACTCATGGTTACCACATATAGCTTGAAGCGGTATATCACATAAGCAAACACATACCAGGCAGTGTCAGGAAAGAATCGACATAGCGCATATAGCTCCTCATCAGACATATCCTCAACGATGTTTGAAGGCACACCCAGCACAGTCGACAGGTCGGTCAACGTTTGAAGAGCCTCGGGACCAAGCCTAATCGCCTCCCAAAGCAGCGTGTTGAGTGGACCGTAGTAAAAAGTATCGGTTACACCTTCGTAGGGACTCTCCAGGAATGATAGCGTCTGTCGCTTTAAGGAGCGCTCTCCTTTATAGACTCGACTGAAATGAAAGTCTTTCTCAGATTTACCATTCCTACGACTCCAATACTTATTGGTGGCTAAAAAACTGCCTAGAAATTCTATATTTTCTTCAAGACATCTAATCATCTGGCAGTGCCTAACGGCAGCAACTCTTTGGTAGTGATACATATTTTTATGTCCATGACATTTTCAGATCAATTAATGTCTTAGCAAATATTTCATGACACTGCCAGCATGAACATGATCGAAAATGCACATGAAGGCTGACAAATGAGTGATAAAGACTATCTAACTGACGGCGATCTGGCAGAGCTGCTTGGTATTAGTATTCAGTCGCTTCGCAATAAAGTCTCGGCAGGTGAGCGACTGCCTCCTCGCATCAAGCCACCAGGATGTAGAAACCGACTGTGGCCTAAACGCTCAGTTTATGACTGGCTCGATAAATTCATGGAGCAAGACCAGCCTCTGCGTAGGTTCAGTAAGTCATGAAGAAACGCTCTGTTACCTACAACTCGATGATTGCCCAAGAAGTTCAGCTTGTATCAGCAGAAGATGCTGATGCGATTACCTTCATACCGCGACTATTCACTCAAGCGTCACTACCTGTAAGGAGAATTCCTGGCAATGAGTTTATTCGTCAAAATGGTCTCTATGAGCTGACATTGCTATCACCCAGCTCGATTGGACTCCCGTATGGTGGCTATCCCAGGATGCTGATTGTATGGATTACCGACCGCGCAAAAAAAACACGCAGCCGACACATACATCTCGGCGACTCTTTCAATGACTTTCTTGGAAAGCTAGAAAAGTCTAATTCCGGTGGAGACAATGGCCCCCTGAAGCACATAAAGACACAGTACCAACGCCTATTGAGCTGCCATATTCAATGGACTCATAACACTAGCACCTCATGGTCGATGAGAACCGCCTGTATAGCTAGTGAAGCTCATATTACTTGGCAACCTGCCTCACCCTATAAATGGGAAACGCATCTTATACTCAGTGAAGCGTTTTTCAACGAGATTATGGAAAGGTCAGTTCCCGTGGATAAACGTGTATTGGAGGCCTGCAGCCACTATCCAATGGCTTTTGACCTATATTGTTGGCTGACAAGTAGAAACTTCTATAACAAGAAAAAAATTTTCATACCCTGGCAGCAACTTGCCATGCAGTTTGCCAATACTTACTCCAGGCAATCCACATTTAGATCCAAATTCTCCTTGGCGCTGGATCATGTAAAGCCGTTCTATCCCGCAGCAGAAATCTATGTAGATAAGAAAGGAGTATTACTTTACCCAAGCCCTCCTCATGTTCCGCAGCGATTTATTCCTGACTACTTCGACAGCAGTTAATAAGCCTGTGGATATTCATAGTTATCCACGCATAAAAGGTGGTGAAAAACACGCATAAGAAGTTGCAGTTTTGCGCATAAAAGGTTGTCGATGTACGCATACAAGGTAGTAAAACTACGCATAAAAGGTTTCAGACACCACCAGTTACCTTTGTTTAATCAAACAGTTATGTCAGCACCCTATATACCTCCATTCCTATAACACCTATAGAAAACCTGTTATTAGCAGGCCAATTCTGTGGATAAGTGAGAATCAAAATGAACAGTATTGATGCATCATTTTTAGATACCTTGAATCGCCTCATCTACCAGTGGGCGGTTTATGAAAATGAAGTCTGGTGGTTAGTGGGCCTTGTTTCAGGACTATCTCTACTGCTCGCATGGATAATTGAAGAACAGCCTGTAATACAGGTACCCCTCTGGTTCCTGTTCGCCGCTACGCTGTGCTTTCAACCATTGCTTTACCTCATCCTACTAGGCTGGTCAGCTGAGCATTGGCAGCAAGCCTACGAGGTACCCGACCTCCATCTCTATGCTTATGTAGGTGGCCTGCTGTTAGTGCTTGCCCCTGGGCTGATCATGCTCAGACACGTCTACGGTACAGTAGATAACCTTCTCAATCGTTTTACCAAGCGCACCTCACAACAAAGGGATGGCAACACCGACATCCGTGAGATCAACAAGCAGCTACCCTCCCAACTGAAGGGCTACAAGGTAGAGCGGTATATCAACAAGAAGGACAAAGTCTTTGTAGGCCTCAATCGTAGCAAGCGCCCTATCTATATTGACCAACAGCGCTGGCGATCCAGCCATATGGACATCATCGGTACCACCGGCAGTGGTAAAGGAGTTGCTGCAGGCTACCTACTCACGCAGGCAGCAACGCAGGGTGAGAGCTTGGTGGTGATTGACCCGAAGAATGATGAATTCTTACCCCATGTCATGGCGAATGCGGCTGAGAAGGCAGGAGCACCTTTCCACTTTATAGATCTCACCGATACGGTTCCCCAGTGGAATCCGATTAGAGATAAAGACAGCTATCAAATAGAAGAGCTTCTGACGGCTGGCTTCAGCCTGGGGGAAGGTGGCAGTGACGCTGACTTCTACCGCCTAACAGACCGCAAGGCGGCAAGAGTGTTTAGCAGGATGACGTCCGATCCTGGACTAACCCTCAGCCAACGCCACTCAGTATTTCTAACCAAACAGAAGCAGTTGGCCAGTGAAGCGAAGAAGTTTGTCAGTGATCTCGAGGAACTATGCGATGCCCCCGTTGTGCAGACCAATCTTGGTATTGACCTAGCCACGGCCCTTTCTGAGGGGGCCATTATCTATGTCAAAGGCTCAATGCGACACCCCAGCGTACTCAAGCTTCAGAAGATCTTCGTGCTCTCGATCATGCAACACTGTGAGAACCGTGATCGGGATACAGCCCGTCATGTCTGCATCTTCCTCGATGAGCTCAAATACCTGATTAGCAACCCAGCCCTGCAGGCACTTGGAACCATTCGTGATAAACGAGCCCACGTGCTATTGGCACACCAGAGTCTGGGTGACCTCCGGGACTGCCCCAAGGATATGGATGCCGACTCAGTGGTCGCCTCCATCAATGAAAACTGCTCACTGAAATTGACCTACAAGGTAAATGACCCAGATACCGCTGAGTGGTTGGCCAAGATGAGTGGCAAAATCCTGGTGGATGATGAGATCCGCACCTTCAGCCGTAGCCGGGCTCTCAGTGAAGTCAGTGAGAGAGAGCGATCTCTTCGCCAAACGGAACGCTACCTCATCGACACCAACATGCTGCAGTCACTCCCCAGTCGCTGTGCCGTTCTGTTTGGTAATGGATTAGCTGACTATACGTTCACATCACCAATCAAGGTTAGTAAGACATCCAAGAACACCACGCCCTCAAGCTTTGAAGCCTATCAGCATACAGCTACTCCATCATCTGTAGAGGATCTGCTCGATGTTGATTAGTGACTACCAGGCACGCCAGCAGCGTATTGAGGATAAACGCCGCAAGCTGCTTAGATTCCTACGGTACGAGACCTGGAGCAGTGCCGAGGTACTACAACAGATGCTCGGCCTTTCCAGCAACGGCATCTACAAAACCTTGTCTGCCTTTGAGAGGGATAAGCTGATCTCCTCGCACTATGTAGTCGAGCTAAAGCACCGTATCTGGGGTATTACCCCTACCGGGCTGTTCTATGCCTGGGATGAGAATGAAATCATGGAGGATAGGCCCACCTTCCAGCCCAGCAAGGTCAAAGCCGTGATGATCCGCCATCATCTGGATCTGCAGTTAGCTAGGCTTAAAGCCGAAGCAGCTGGATGGCAACAGTGGAGACTGGAGGGAGACCTCCCCAAAGGGATCAGCAAGCGCCCTGATGCGGTTGTCATCAATCCCCAAGGGGAATGTATCGCTATTGAGCTTGAGCGCACTGTGAAGACCCGCAAGCGCTATGAGGTGATTTTCTCTGACTACCTGCAGGCCATCAAACAGGGAGAGTATCGAGAGGTAAACTATATCTGCCCTGATCCTGATTTTGCCAACCGCTTACAGCGACTCTTTCAGCAGATTGACAGCGTACCCATACTCAACCAGCGGGTTGCCATTAATGACAAGCACCGTAGTCGATTACCGGTCTACTCACTTGAGCAATGGCCACCAAAGAGCCTTTAACTGAAGATGGGGGAATGGGGTGGTAAATGCCAATTTTCCACCCCAGTCCCCCATCAGCCTCAACCATCTCTGTCGGCAAGTACCGCCAATCTATCTGGTTAGCCACTGGAGCGGCCAACCGTTGAGGAGCCTTCCTCTTGATCAGCAGCACGGCTGGACGCCGCACCACTGCTCAATTCACCTCGCGCCACCTCCCTGAACGTGCGGTGACTTGGCAGGGCGAGCCCTCTTCCAAAACCGGCTGCGCTGAACGCTTTCCGCATTTTGAATTCACCCGGCCGTCGTCTCCGCTGGCGCTCGACCCCCGACGCTGTGAGCATCAGGTACCTTTCCTGTCCAGGAAACGCCCCTTTGCCCCGCTGGGCTTCGCTGTATGCTACGTCCCACCGCCGGGGGTCGAGCGCCTGCTAGGGCAGGCCCATCGACGACGGCCACAGAAAACCAGACCATGCCCTCTGGGGAGGGAGGGCTCAGTCTTTGTCGGTGCTGGGGCACCGTCATTTCTGTTGGGGTTGCTGCGCTGAACGCGCTGCAATTCTGTAGGCTTAGGCCCACAGAACAGAACCGGCAGATCCTGCGCTGGGGCTTGGCTCAGCCTTGCCCGGACTGGGGCCGGGCATTCTGCCGCTGAAAGCCAATGGCCAACTCTACCGGTCTGGGTATAATAAGCATCCTCAGGATGCTTATTATACCCAGATGTAAGAAAAAACCAAATAGGAACTTTAAAAGACAAAACAGCAGGAAAGCTTGACTTATAACGATATCAATGCTATATGTCCTAAGGACATATAGCATTGATATCTTAATGAGCCATGGAATTCATAAAAGCATTCACATTATCACTAGGCGAAGTTGAAGAACCTGTACTTACTCTGTACCAGGCAGGTGTAATCGCGCACAAACTTTTTAGAGATAAACAGTACAAAGGCGAACAACTGAATCGATTACAAAAAGAATACATTGAAGCAAATGACTTCAAACGCTACCTAAGAACCCTCGAAGACGAAGGCATCCTCACAACATACAGAGGACTACCCTCAACGGTTTTCACCCTCCTAGGGCGTAGCCATGATTCTGTTGAAGATATAGCCTGCACCGTTGACCCTTTTTGCTATGTTTCGCATCTAAGCGCTATGGCACATCATGGTTTGACGAATCGCCTTCCAAGTAAGTTATATATATCCTCCCCCTCTCCATCAAAGTGGAAAATTTTTGCCCTAGAAAAGATGGAAAAAGATTTAGGTGGTGATTTTGACATTTACCTCTCTAATGGCATGCCTCTGCTTAAAAAAAGCAAATTAGAGAAAATTTCTAGAAAGGATATTCATCGATTTAATTCACTTCACCTAGGAGCTTACAAGAATGTCCGAGGAAGAGAGATGAGGGTATCGACTATTGGCCGTACCTTTTTAGATATGCTCAAAAATCCTGAGCTATGCGGAGGGATAAACCATGTTCTGGAGGTATTCGAAGAGCATGCCCCTAGATATCTTCGACTTATATTGGATGAAATTGACCAACATGGTGGAGACATAGATAAAGTTAGAGCCGGGTATATTCTGGATGAGCGACTTGGAATTGATGATCCCCGCATTAATGCTTGGATCTCTTTCGCCCAACGAGGAGGGTCAAGAAAGCTTGATGCATCCGCAGAATATATTCCAGAGTGGTCAGAGAAATGGTGCCTCTCATTAAACATATTCGAATAGGAATACCTTATGTTTGAAGAATACCAAATAAGCAACTGGGTTGATTCAGCTCAAGGCCCCGAAGATACAGAATTTCGTGAAGCTGTCCATACCATTCTGGCAGCTATCGCGAGCGATCCCGAATTATGTGCGGATATGATCATAAAGGGTGGAATATTATTGGCTGTTCGCTACAGAAGTCATCGATACACAAAAGATATCGATTTTTCCACATCAAAAAAACTTGCTGAAATTGACCCGGAAAAACTAGAGGATAATCTAAATGAATGCCTGGCGCTCATGACAGAGCAGTTAGATTATGAACTTGATTGCAAGGTTCAAAGCTGTAAAGTGCAACCTGCTAATAAACCTGATGCAAAATACCCAAGCATTAAACTAAAAATTGGCTATGCATACAAAGGTACCCCAAAACATAAACGGCTACTGGCAAAACTCTCACCCGACAGCGTAGCGATCGACTACAGCCTTAATGAAGAAATGCCAAATGTGGAGAAAATTGAGATTACAGGAACCGATGGTATTTTGGCATACACTCTTACTGATCTGATTGCAGAGAAATATAGATCTATTCTTCAGCAAATAAAGCGTGACCGCATACGAAGACAAGACTCTTTTGACCTATACCTTCTTATGGCGCAGTACAATGACATTGATGATGACGAAAAACGACGCATATTGGATAGCTTATTGGTAAAAGCTGAATCGAGGGAAATTAGGCCAACCCCTGATTCTCTTGATGATCCCGATATTCGCAAACGTTCTGAAGCTGAATACTCAACCTTGGCAGATGAAATAGAAGGCGAACTGCCCGATTTTAATATGGTTTATGAAACAGTAAATGACTTTTACAAGTCACTACCTTGGTAGAGCAAATGAACTCACTCTTCCGGCGTATTAATCAAGCGAACAAATTCACGCCGAAGCTCTGCTGGCATTGAACCTAGATCAACCCCCTCAAAGTCTTCAGGGCCAAGCCGCTCTTCACCCTCTGCATAGACCACATGAGCAGGCAGCTCTACCTCCATCTCCTCCTCTTCGATAATCATAATGGGATCAGAGGGGCCATTATTCAGGAGTTCCTCTGTCCGCTTAATTCGCTCCCTTTCTTCCATACTTCTCTTGTCATTAAAGGGGAAAATCTCACTCATAATCAAACTCCCATATACTGGACGATTTATAATAAACTAGAAGGTTTTATTGATTCTCGCCGCCTATTGTCAAAAATGGCAACGCCTGGTAACCTGGTGAAATTGGTTATAAGTCAAAATATTGGATTATTATGAAGTTTGTAGATTTGTTCTGCGGTGGAGGATTTGGTGCCAGAGGTGCCGTCAGAGCAGGCGGAAAGCCCATTCTGGCTGTCGATGCGTGGGACGTTGCCACCCAGACATATGAAGCCAATTTCCCTGAAGCTAAAGTCATCTGTGACTACATCGAGAATGTTAATCCCTTCGACTATGCTGATGATTACAAACCTGATGTTCTCCTAACATCTCCAGAGTGTACATCTCATTCCATTGCCAGAGGAGCCAAACCTGGCTCAGAGAAAAGCCGGGAAACAGCAATCGGCATTATCCCATGGCTTGAAGCGATGGATCCCAACTGGCTCATTGTTGAGAATGTTCGTCGAATGAAGAAATGGGATCGCCACAATGAGCTGGTTGAGACCATTGAGGATTATGGCTATGCCGTAAGTGACCTCCACCTTAATGCTGCAGATTTCGGTACAGCCCAATCCAGGAAACGCATGTTCCTCGTATGCCACAAAGGTGGGGAGCGGTTTACTGAGTCGGATATCATTTCCGGCTTTGGCAAACACTATAAATCTGCTGACTCTATTATCGATAGATCAGAAAAATACAAAAGTACCCCACTACATAATGGCAAACGTGCTGCTGCAACCCTGGAAAGAGCTCAAAGAGCAATAGATGAATTGGGCGAAGGCAAAGATTTTATAATTGTCTATTACAGCTCTGACTATGCCGGTGGCTGGCAGACACTCGATGCTCCACTAAGAACTATCACTACAGTCGACCGCTTCGGCTTAGTCACATGGAAAGGTGATGTCCCCTACCTCAGAATGCTTCAGCCATCAGAACTGATAAAAGCCATGGGAGGTGCACATAGACCTGGTATTAATGGTCATCCTAGTCACCAACTCCCTTATGGGAATAGACGTGAAAAAGTAAAGCTTTGTGGTAATGGTGTTTGTAGCACTGTGATTGAAGCAATTTTCAATCAGATTAAGCATATAGAACGCATGAAGGGTAAGAAGGCTGCATAGTGATTACTGATCTTGCTAACTGTAATTTGCTTGTTGATGAAATCTACGGTGGTGGCAGGCACGGCAATGCCAAGGACGATCCTCTTCCCAAACTGCTTGGAGTGGATAGTGGCGCTGGCTTCAGACACCTGGGAAAAAGGCCTCATGTAAATACTCTGAAGATGCTAGTACTAAAAACCAGCTTTAGCGACACCAATTGGCCGGACTCCATCGATACAGAAAATGGACTCTTTACCTATTATGGAGACAGGCATTCGCCCGGTGAGCTTCACGACACTCCCAGGCAGGGAAATGCCATTTTACGTAATCTGTTTGATGCCTCGCATAGCTCTGATACGACAGATCACTTTCCCCCAATCTTCCTATTTTCCAATGCCGGACAGTATAGAGACCTGCGCTTTCTAGGTCTTGCCGTTCCAGGAGCCGAAGGTCTAAACCAGGATGAAGATCTTGTCGCAGTATGGAGAACAAGCAAAGAAGGGATTAGGTTTCAGAACTATCGGGCAGAGTTCACGATTTTAAATATCTCTACCGTCTCAAGAGAATGGATTGCAGACATCCAGAAAGGGGAGGCTGTTGATTCACCACATGCCCCCAAGGTATGGCTGGACTGGGTAAAGGGCAGAAAATCCACTGCACTCAAATCCACACCATCGGTAACTGTACGCTCACAGGCAGAACAAACTCCATCGACTTCTGAGCAACTGGAGATTATCCAGAAAATTCACAATAAGTATCAGAGCAACCCCACCGATTTTGAGACATGTGCAATGGAAATTGCCCGACTGTTCATGCCGGCCATCCAAAGCTGGGAAATTACACGCCCCTGGCGTGATGGAGGAAGGGATGCTATTGGTACTTACCGAATAGGTACGGGCGCAGGACATATCGATGTTGAATTTGCATTGGAAGCCAAGTGCTACAAGATCAAGAATGGTGTAGGTGTACGCCAACTATCCAGGCTAATCTCCCGGCTCAGGCATCGACAATTCGGGATTCTTGTAACCACATCATACCTATCCAAACAGGCGTATGATGAGTTGATTGATGATAACCACCCAGTGGTGGTAATCAGTGCAGTAGATATTGCTAGCAAGCTACAAGAGAGATTTGGATCTATCAGATCAATTAGCCAATGGTTGGATAGAATCTAAGCTTCTGATTTTTTTAAGGCTTCCATCACAATCTTTGCACAGGATTCAACATCATCATATATCTGATGCTCCCAAAAGCGTATCACCTTCCAGCCCATATCTTTCAAGGCATAATTGTTTCTCCGATCACGGTCTACATTGCCTTGAATCTTAGCCTCCCAAAACATAGCTCTCGTCTTAGGTGCAACGTAATGAATGGGGCATCTATGCCAAAAGCAGCCGTCGATAAAAACTGCTACTTGCGCGCTCGTAAAGACTAAGTCAGGCTTCCCAGGTAATTTATTATTCTTACGATAGCGGTAACCTTTCGACCAAAGCAGTTTTCTAATGATTAATTCGGGCTTGGTATCTCGCCCTTTTATTTTAGACATACAGTAAGAGCGTTGTTTTTCAGATAGAACATCACTCATACGAATTATCTAAAGGACGTTATACCCGGCCTGATACTATGTTTGCTCCATGTAAATGCGATTTCACTTACCAAGTGGTCTCTCATCCTGAATAGAGGCTTACCTAACGCCTCGTTATCCCCATGGGCTCCAATTTGATAGCGAAATGAGAAGAAAATCACATAGTTCTCATCTTTATATCGTAGCGTAGGAGACCTATATATTCCTTCGTGTACTCTATCTTTAATATCCCTATCATCTTTGTATAGATAATCACTGTATTTTTCTGGAATGAGCATGCCAAAGAGATATCGATGTAACTTGTTTTTGACCTGTGCGTGATCACAAGCAGCACCAACCTCAAGCCATCCAAATAATGAGGAATCTATTAACTCATTTATTACAGATTTTTTTGATCTAACGACAAACTCATCTTTGACGATACTGAGCAAACCCTCCTCATGCTTACCAAAAACTCCTTCAAATTTATCGCTTTCAGTGAAGATATTTTCAGCCACCTGGGAAAATACCCCTCTTTTTGTCATAGAAAAATCTTCAGGAACTTCTTCTATATTATAAAAAGAGTTTAGGATGGCTATTTCATCTTCACTCAGGCCCTGTAGATCACTAGGCTTTCCTATATGTTCTAAGCAAGCGCCCCATCTTTCATCAAGCCCCTCAACCTCTTCATCAGTAGATAAAGCTACTAAACGATCTTCAATTATTGGTAATAATCCTGTTTCAATGGAATGATTGATCGAATTCTGCGCATTTTTATGACCAACAGATTGATGAGAGATATGAGTAATCAAGTCTGAGAACTTCGATCTTGTTTCATCAAATTGCCATCCATTTTGGTGAGGGATGGCCGCTATACTATAGAGCTCTGATAGAGTAGATGAGGCAGCTCTTCCAGCTCTTTCCTCCCACTCTAAGAGCAAGTGGAACATCTTGTCATCACTAATCAAGTCAAGAAGCTTAGATTTAAGCTCCATAGCATCATCCTGTCCTTGGAATTCAGTTTTATCCAAATAACCCCACCCAATAGGGGCCGAAATTATTTCAGAGGAGCGACTGGCCAAAAGCGCTATGATTTCATTCGGAAGGTCCTTGTATCTGGACCAAAAAAGCAAATAGTATGGCCCTTTGGGCTGTATTTTCTCTAAAACTGCTTCTATCGTTGTATACAACTGCTTAGCATCTCTTGGATCTGGCTGCTCCTTTAAATTGATATCCAAAGCTATTATTCTTGCATGCGCTGTATCTGCGGAGATATGGTCGATGCCAGACTCATTATTTGGATCATCACCGATAAATAAGATTGGCAAACACGGCAATCCAGATAATGAAAACGCCCTATTTAACTGATCAAGGTAAGCTTGGTCATCATCTACCATTAATATTGGGCTTCTAAACATTACTGCTTCCTTTCTTTAAACAGAAGTACGACTGCTGCTCCATCATAAGCAGGTGGTAACTCAAGCTCCTCTGGATCCAGAATTATCAACCGGCCGTTGATATTTTCCATGACCAAATCAACAAAATATAATCCAAGTCCCTGCCCGCCTGGCCTGTCAGTCTTGAAGGGTTTTACTGCGACATCAGGCTCAAGGGAAAAGCCTTCACCGTTATCAGCTATAACAATTGCAGGCCCCTCTTCAAACCAATCAGGAAGTGTAAATATTCCAATGGCAGGCTGGATATCTTTATCTTTTTTCTCTGCCCGCAAGCGGCTCCAATGCATAGAGTTCTCAATAATATTCTGAAGACTGGCCATTACCAGCCCATAGGGTGCTGTTATTGAAAAATCTTTATCCTCTCCTGTCAGCACGGGTGAACTCATCACAATCTTGTGATGATTTAGCCTACGATGCATGGGGGAAATCGTATTTTTTATTAGCTTGGATATCTCGAAAGTTTTCTGCTCATTCCTTCTTAATAGAGGCTGAAATCCTTCTAGTAAGCTTACAAGATGCTCAGACCTTAGCGCCAGAGATTCTGCTGACTCTCCTTTCTTGATCGCTGTATTCAGAGAGAATATCTCCCTTTCTACCTCATGAAAGATAACCGCAAGATTTAGCCCCTTGCCAGTATTTAGGGCAACCTCACGCATTCTTCTATATTCACTATTTATATATTCGATCTTATTACCGACCTCTTTTTCCAGGCCATGCTTCTTTACTACTGTAGAAAGATCATCTATTGCCTTATCAAAGGTGGCATCCGGTGAAGGCTTTTTTACATCTCTGATATCACCTAAAACGGTATCAATTATTTCTCTATCGGGTCTGTGAAGAATAAAGAACTTTTCAAACGCACTACTAACAATCCATCTAAAACAGCGGAAAGTTTCATTATCATCGAAGCCTTCCCTATTGGTTTTTTCTTGCAACCCCTGCAAACCATCAGGATCAAGACTATCCTCTAAGTTAATACTAATACCGGCGATAATAGAATTGGTTCCTAATGTATCAGAAGGCTTATTAATTCTTCGTGGATTCAGCCCCAGCCAATCATCACCAGGCTCACCATAATTGAATACACGAATACCATCACGATAAACTCGAATGCCCGTCTGGTCATCTAGGTAACTCTTAACATGCAAATAATTACCGTCAGCTCCTAAAACTTCTTTCCTCAGATAGTAAAAATGACAACGCCCACTAATAGGCCCAATACCTGACAGCATATCTGATGACAATATCAACCTGTCAGATCTCTTTGAATCTAGGTCTTCATCATCATAAAAAAATGGAGAAGGAAGAAGCTCAAGTACCCCGCTTTCCTCCGATAGTAAGCGTTTTTTTATACTTTTATACTTAGCTGGTGGGGTAAAATTATATTTCCAGGAGAAATCACCTGACTCAGAGATATCAAAGTCGAAGCTCCATATAGATCGATCTAATATATCAGCTGCATCAGGCAAATCTGACAGCCATGATTCGTAGCCAGGAACACTCAATTCAACCTTGAAATCTGTCAACTGCTCAAACGGTGAGATCAAGCTATTAATCAATTTGGCAAGAGATCGAACCTCTCTACGATCCCAGTCAGTCCGGTGTAATCCAGTTACTTCTAGCACTGTTCCTGTGCCATTTCCCAACAAGGATGAAGGATCCCCGGCAGTTACCTTAACCTCAGCATCGTTAATATACTTTGAACCTTCAATAAGGCTTGGCCAATCAATATCAAGCGTATATGTTGGCTTGCCTGATGACTTGGTTATAACTTTAAGCTTTGTTCCTAGTTTATGAACAGCTAATCGGCCAACACCTTTTTCACCAAGAGGAAGTCGATTAAAAGGGTCTGGAGTTCTCCTCCTTTCATCCCCCCTCTTACTGTCGGTGCCAAGCTCCATCCACTTATTTTCAATTGTCTCAAAGTCCATACCAAAACCATCATCCTGAATCCTAATCATTGGTGGATTGGCATTAAGATCTAACAAAACATGGACTTCTGTAGCATTTGCATCATAGGCATTTTTGACCAGCTCAAAAACGGCTAATCTGTCATTACCTATAAGCTGATCACCCAGCAATTTCAGTAAATGAGCCCTGGCTTTAAAGTTCGCAATATGATTCATACGTTATGTATAACCTTGTTTTCTTCCCAGAAATACCTTGTGAGTATCCTCAGGGTAAATACAAAAAAGTAATTAAACAAAAAATTTTTCTCTTACCCTAGTTTTTTAGCCAGATCTTCGGCCTTCAAGTGGGTATAACGCTTTAACATATGGAGAGTCTTGTGGCCTGTAATTGAGGCCACTTCCATCATATCCAACCCCTTCTCAAACAAGCGGGAAGTTGCTTCGTGCCGTAAATCATGAAAGCGTAGATCCTCAATCCTTTTACGCTTGCAGAGCTTGGCAAAGCGGTGTGAAACAGAGGTATTGGTCAGCCCCGGGAATAGATCACCCTTTATATGACGAGGTAAGGTAGTGATTGCCTCTTTTGCACGAGATGAGAGTGGCACCACGCGACGCTCACCATTCTTGGTATCTTCCAGCACAGCTGTGGAGTTCTTCAAATCCACTTTATCCCAACGCATAGCTAGGATCTCACCCATTCTCATTCCAGTTTCCAACGCGAGGATAATGAGCTGTTTGAGTGGGTATTCGGAATCTTCCAGCAACATGGCCTCTTCACCATCCTGAAGTCGACGGTCTCTCCCAGAGGGTAGCTTAGGCATTCGGATGTTCTGAATGGGATTCATCAGGCTCTCCATTCCCCATTCCTTACGAGCGATATTGAAGAGATGACTGATGATATTGAGGTGATTACGAATGGTGCTGGCGCTGGCACCATCTGCCAGCTTCTGATCCCGGTACTGGGCAAAGTCCACACTACGCAAACTGGCAAGGAATCGATCGGCCAGTTCATGCTCTTTCCAGGCATTGATCCGGTCAGTTTCCTGGCGAGCACCCTTCTTGGTTGGTGTAACTTCGTTGAGGTAGCGGTCTAGCGCTTCCTTGAGAGTAGTGGATTCAGCTTCAGCACGGGAAACGAATGCCCCGTGATCCATCTCGGCTTCAATTGAGCGGGCCCAGCGATCCGCCTTGGCCTTAGTATCAAATGTCTTGGAGACGACAGGATAGCCCTTGCGACGAACCTTGGCTTGCCACTGGCCATCACCTCTTTTGGTAAGCGTTGCCATAACTTCCTCCCTAAAACCTATTAGAGAGTATAGTTCAGTGTCCCAAAATTGTCCCAAATACGAAAAAGGCCCGATTAGTTTTTACGCTAATCGAGCCTAAGTCGTTGAAAAATATGGCGGAGGAGCAGGGATTCGAACCCTGGGAAGGTTGCCCTTCAACGGTTTTCAAGACCGCCGCTTTCGACCACTCAGCCACCCCTCCGAAACGAATTGTAGGCTTCCTTGAGGAAACCTTGATCAACGGTTGGTGTCGAACACTCTGTACCGTTGATGGGTGCGCATATTACATAAATTAAAAACAAATTGCTAGCTTGATATTCACTTTTTCCTTCATTATGATTTTGAACAAGTCTGATCCCCCTAAATGTATATATTAAAAGAGGCTTTTAACCATGGAATACAATCAAAACGTCACAACTATTGAGTCCAGTTCTGAACTGGCAACCAATAAGGTGCTGCGAAACACCTATATGTTGTTGGCAGTCACCCTGATTTTCAGCGCCATGATGGCGGGAGTCTCTATGGCAATCAATCCGCCATGGTTTACCGGCCTACTCTGCTCGCTGGGCGCACTGGCTTTGGTCTGGTTCGTTCTACCTAAAACCGCTAACTCTTCGGCTGGCCTGGGTGTCGTTTTTGGTATTACAGGTCTGCTGGGCTTCGGCTTGGGCCCCGTTCTGAACCACTATCTGGGTACCTCTAATGGTGGTGCTTTGGTAATGCAGGCGCTAGGCGCTACAGGTGCCGTCTTTATTGGCCTGTCTGCTTATGTTTTGACCACCAAGAAAGATTTCAGCTTTATGGGTGGTTTCCTGGCAGCAGGCATGATCGTTGTGATCGTCGCAATGCTAGGTCTGTTGATTGCCGGCCTCTTTGGTATCCATATGCCCGTTGCCGGTGTTGCACTTTCTGCAGCAGTTGCTCTGCTAATGTGTGGTTTCATCCTGTTTGAGACTAGCAACATCGTGAATGGTGGTGAAACTAACTACCTGATGGCAACGGTTAGTCTTTACCTGAGCATCTACAATTTGTTTACTTCTCTGCTGCATATCTTTGGTTTCATGAGTGAAGAGTAATTTTAGCAGTGGGTAGTTGAAAGCCTCGGTCTTCGGTTATTTAGTGCTTTCGTCATCCTGAACTTGATTCAGGAGCCATATAAGGCTGTATCATAGCAGCGATGGATATCGGATCTGGTCCGGTAGGACAACAGAAAGCCATGCCGGACTCCGGGGCTTTGTTATTTTCATTTCTTTAAACTTAGGCTCTCTCCCAATGACAACTGAACACCCTTTTGCTCCCTTTATTCGTCTTCTTGGCAAAGGTAAGAGCGGCTCACGCTCCCTCACCCAGCAGGAGGCCAGGGAAGCCTTCGGTATGATCTTACGGGGGGGGACAGAGCCTGAGCAGCTAGGGGCATTTTTAATGCTTTTGCGGGTCAAGGAAGAGACGGGGGAAGAGATAGCGGGCTTTGTGCAAGCCGTACGAGATTCACTATCGGTGCCTAACGGCCTTAAAGTGGATTTGGATTGGTCCAGCTATGCGGGTAAACGCCGTCACCTGCCTTGGTTTATTTTGGCGGTATTGGCGCTGGCTGATAGCGGTATTCGTATCTTCATGCACGGCGCTTCAGGCCACACTGAAGGGCGCCTCTATACCCGAGAGGTTTTACGTGAGCTGGGCTTGCCACCTGCCAATGACTGGAACCAAGTCAGCAAGCAGCTGGATGAATGCAATTTCAGTTATATGGACTTGGAGCAGCTCTGTCCTACCCTACACCGCATTATCGAATTGCGTCCAATTTTGGGATTACGCTCGCCAGTCCACACCCTTTCCCGCCAGATCAATCCGCTACGCGCTGCGGCCACCCTGCAGAGTATCTTCCATCCTGGCTATCAACTGATTCATCAACAGGCCGAGGTGCTGTTGAACGAGGCAGAGATGGCGGTTATCAAAGGGGATGGTGGTGAAGTGGAAGTTAACCCAGATGCTGAATGCCTGGTGTATAAGGTAGAGAAAGGCGAATCCTGTGAAGAGCTCTGGCCCGCCTATTTCCCTCAACGCCACGTAAAACCGGATGAGCTTAAGGTTGCCGATCTCAGAGCAGTTTGGCGAGGTGAGAAGGAAGATGAATACGCCCAGGGAGCGATTCATATGACGATGGCCATTGCCCTTAAGCTGTTGGGTTATGCCAATAGCCAGGAAGATGCCCTAAACCGAGCAAAGACCTACTGGGAGAAGCGTCATCTTGATCGCCTGTAGATCCAGCACTCCAGGGATTTTCAGTCTATATTTTTAACAATGTCGTCATAAAAAAGGAAATATCTGATGAGTCAAACCGATCCTTATTACGAGCCCCACTACTCCCTTCAAGACAGTATTATCAACTCTCTTAGTGATGGCATCGTGGCAATGAATAAGGACGGGAAAATTCTCTTTATTAATGATGCGATAACAAGGATTTTTGGTTATAGCAAAGAGCAGGTACTGGATAAGAGTATCAACTATCTCCTCCCGGAGCTGGAACATCAGGAGCTACACTCCTACCAGATGCTGGGAGTCTGTTACGAAAGTGCTGCCATGCACCGGGATGGGCATGCAGTCTCTGTGGAGCTCACCATTACCCCTATAGAAGATGCAGATCAGGAGCTATACACGGCGATCATCCATGATAATAGTGATCGTAAGAGTATCGAGCTGCTAAAACAGAAGTTCCGCTCTGCCATTAGTTATGAGCTACGTACGCCACTCACCTCCATCAAAGGCTCCCTCGGCTTGGTCATTCAACGCATGGCTGAGCAGCTTCCCCAACAAACCCGGGAACTGATTGCCATTGCTGCCAATAATAGTGACCGCCTTCTGCATGTCATTGAGGATATTCTGGAGCTGGATAGCAGCGATACGAATTGCCTCAGCTACTACTTCGAAACTTTTGACCTCAGTCATTTCCTCGAAGGGATAGTAAAAGAAAATACCCCCTACGCTACCCAGCATGGCATCAAATTAGCGCTGGATAATCAGGTTGGGGCCGGCAACCTGTTTGCTGACCAGGGCAGGCTACAGCAGGTGATGTACAATCTGATTACCAATGCAGTCAGTGTCTCCCCGGAAGGGAGTACGGTAAAAGTTATCGCGGAGGAGATTTTCGAGCAGGTCCGCATCACTGTTGTCGACATGGGTCCAGGGCTGCCTGATGAGCTTCGTGACAACCTATTTGAGAAGCTTTCTGAGCTCCCTCTCGGTATCAGTGGACTGGGCCTCTCCATTTCCCACTCAATTATCCATAAGCATCAAGCAGAATTGAAATACCGAAGTACCCCTGATGGTGGCACCTGCTTCTACTTCGAACTCCCCTTGCAACCCCAAACCGAGTAATCCCCGCCAAAATATAAATTGTGAATATTTTATTGATTATTCACAATTCAGTGGCTACAGTATGTAGCCATGAGTCGAAGAAAAAGTAGCGAAGAGATTAGTCAACAGATACTGGAAGCGGCAAATCAGCGCTTTCAGCAGTATGGCTATAACAAAACCACGATGGCAGAGATCGCCATGGACTGCGATATGTCTGCAGCAAATCTCTATCGCCATTTCAAAAATAAAATGGACATTGTGGCGCAGCTTGCTCGGCAGTGTATGGGGGAGGTCCGTGAAAAATTACTCACTATCATCATGGACGATCACCGCAGTGCCAGTGAACGACTGATGGAATTTGCTATGTGCCAACTCCACCACCACTATAACGAATATATGGAGCGCCCCAAGCTGAATGAATTGGTTGATATCGTTTGCCAACAGCATCACCACTTGGTGGAAGAGAAAATCGACTCAGAACAGGAAATGTTGACTCGGCTCATCGCCCAAGGTGTCGATCAAGGAGAGTTTCATAGTGATGATCCACATCTCGATGCTGAGGCGGTACACGCTGCCCTTACAATGATAAGTACACCCTTTTTTATCCCAATATTCCCCATTGAGGTATTGGAGCATAAGGCGCGGCATTTAGTGAGGTTACTACTAACGGGCCTTCAAAAGCCCAACCTCAAATCATAACGGCGGGTATTATCCTGTCATTTTTGCGGACTTTAAGTGAATATTTTACAAAATATTCACTATTTACATTAAGGTAATGGAGAAAACCGATGGATAAAGAGAATTGGATCACCCGCTACACCAATTGGCTGATGCTCAATCCGTGGAAGGTGATGATATTCGCGATTCTAGCTGTCATGTTAGTGGCCAGTGGTGCCAAAAACCTCACCTTTTCCAACTCCTATCGCGTTTTTTTCAGCGTAGATAACCCTCAGCTTACGGCCTTTGACACCTTAGAAAAAAGCTTTACCAAAAATGACAATGCCATGATCATCCTTACGCCAAAGGATGGCAATGTCTTCACCTCTCAAACTCTTGAGGTGATTCGACAACTCACCAATAATGCTTGGCAAATCCCCTTTTCCAATAGAGTTGACTCCATTACTAATTTTCAGCATACCGAAGCTGATGAAGATGACCTGATTGTACAGGATCTGGTGATGGAGGATCAGGTGCTGGATCAACCCTCCCTGGATAAAATCCGCCATGTGGCACTGAACGAGCCAATGTTGGTTAACCGCCTTATTTCAAAGAATGGCGATGTGGCCGGCATCAATATTACCCTACAGTTCCCTGGTATCAGCCAGGTAACAGAAGTCCCACAGGTCATCTCTGCCGTGCGGGAATTGGCAGAGAAATATAGAGAGCAATATCCAGAGATCGAAATTCGTCTCAATGGCATGGCCTTCATGAATAACGCCTTCTCTGAAGCCGCTCAAGGGGATATGTCAACCTTGATGCCCATTAGTTTTGCCTTGATGCTAATTACTTTGGCACTAATGCTAAAAGGGTTTAGCGGTACCGTTGCCACAATTATGGTGATCTTTGGCTCGATTGCGGCTGGCATGGGTGGTGGTGGTTATCTTGGGTACCCCATCACCCCCCCCTCCTCCACTGCGCCCCCCATTATTTTGACAGTCGCCATTGCTAACTCAGTGCACATTCTCGTCACTTTCCTGCGTCAGATGCGACTGGGCAAAGATAAACATGCAGCCATGGTAGAGAGCATGCGAGTTAACTTTACACCAGTATTCCTGGCCAGCATCACTACCTCACTAGGCTTCTTTAGCCTTAATTTCTCTGATGTGCCGCCCTTTAACCATTTAGGCAATATGTCTGCGATTGGTGTCCTCTTCTCATTCTTCCTGGCAATTACTCTACTGCCCGCTCTAATGTCAATTTTGCCGGTGCGAGTTAAGGTAACCAATGAACCCAATGGCAGTGAGCGGATGGCCCGCTTTGGTGATTTTGTCGTCCGCCAGCGCCACCGTTTGATCTGGGGAATGGCACTCCTAATTGTTATTTTGCTGGCAAGTATTCCACGCAATGAGCTGAATGATGTATTTGTTCACTATTTCGATGAGAGTATCCAATTCCGTGCTGACTCAGATTATATGAATGAGCATTTAGGTGGACTTTACATGATTGATTACTCCCTGGAAGCCAATGAGCCGGGAGGGGTCAGTAACCCGGAGTTCCTGCAAGAGCTGGAAGCCTTCACTCAGTGGTATCAGCAACAGCCTGAGGTCAAACACGTCAATAGCTTAAGCGATACCATGAAACGCCTAAATAAGAATATGCATGGCGATGATGAGGCGTGGTATCGCCAACCCGATAACCGGGAACTGGCAGCTCAATATCTGTTACTTTATGAGATGTCATTACCTTATGGCCTGGATCTTAACAACCAGTTGAATGTAGATAAATCCGCCACACGATTTACAGTCAGTACACAGATTATCTCCACCAATGAGTTGCTGGCATTGGAACAGCGCGCTAAGCAATGGCTTGAACAAAATAGTCAACATATTCAGACCTATGGCGGTAGCGGTCCAACTATGATGTTTGCCCATATCGGTAAACGTAATATTCAAAGCATGTTGGTAGGTACGACCCTGGCACTCGTGATGATCTCTCTGATTCTGATTGTTGCCCTGCGCTCCATCAAAATCGGCTTGATCAGTATGATACCCAATCTGGTCCCTGCGGCCATGGGCTTTGGCCTGTGGGGCTTATTGGTCGGTGAGGTAGGGCTCAGCCTCTCCATTGTTGCCGGAATGACCTTGGGAATTGTGGTAGATGACACGGTGCACTTCCTCAGTAAATACCTGCGTGCTCGCCGCGAAGAGGGCTTATCACCTGAAGAAGCCGTACGCTACGCCTTCGCCAATGTCGGCTACGCACTGGTCACCACCTCAGTGGTATTAATTGCTGGATTCCTGGTACTCGCCCTCTCCAATTTCTACCTGAACGCAGGTATGGGGATGCTCACCGCTATCGTAATTCTGTTTGCCCTGGCAGCCGACTTCTTGTTCCTGCCACCGCTATTAATGAAATTAGAGGAAAAGAAAAATGAAAAAATGGTTACTGCTACTGCTTAGCTTGCTGCTTTCCAGCAATCTACTGGCTCAAACACCTCAGGAAAAGGGGCTGGAGATTGCAACGCGAGCTGACCAAGCTGACAATGGATGGGGAGATATGTCAGCAGAGATGACAATGATTCTGCGCAATCGACAAGGTGAAACTTCTGAGCGCAGCATTCGAAATCATCAGCTAGAAGTCGAAGGTGATGGTGACAAAGCACTGAGTATCTTTGATAGCCCCAACGATGTTAAAGGCACCGCCTTTCTTAGCCATACTCACATTGAGGATGCCGATGACCAATGGCTTTATCTACCCGCGTTAAAACGGGTTAAGCGTATTGCGTCTAATAATAAGTCTGGTCCCTTTATGGGCAGCGAATTTGCCTACGAGGATATCACTTCTCAGGAACTGGCCAAATACACCTACACATGGCTACGGGATGAAGTGATGGATGGCCGGGACTGCTATGTTATTGAGAGAATCCCCACTTACAAATACTCCGGTTACACCAAGATGATTGCCTGGATCGACCAATCCATGTTGCAACCATTGAAAATCGATTTCTATGATCGCAAAGGTGAGCTTCTAAAAACGCTCACTTCCCATGAGTATCAACAGTATTTGGATAAATACTGGCGCCCAGGGCGTATGGAAATGATCAATCACATCACTGGAAAAAGCACCACACTTTACTGGAAAAATTACAAATTCAATAATGGTTTCAGCCACCGTGATTTTGATAAAAATACTCTGAAACGATCGAGATAATGAAAAACGATAGAGCACTCTTGCCCCTGTTATTTAGCTTATTTGCCACACCTGTAGCGGCCTGGGACAACTCCGGTGATGTCACTTTTGAGGTACGTCATTTTCCTAACGAGCCACTGGATTCGCGGCAACACGGTGATAATTTATCACTGTCTGCAGAGCTGGAATTTGTCTCAGAATGGGACCAAGGTAATCAGCTTTTTGCCTTTGTCCCTTATCTACGCTTAGACCAAGGTGATGGCGAGCGGAGCCACATGGATATTCGAGAACTCACTTGGCTACAGATAGCCAGTGATTGGGAGCTACGCATGGGTATCCGTAAAGTATTTTGGGGAGTCACAGAATCACAACATCTAGTGGATATCATCAACCAAACTGACTTAGTGGAAAACCCCGATGGTGAGGATAAATTGGGGCAACCCATGGTCAACCTCGCCTTGATTCAACAGTGGGGCACGCTGGACCTGTTTCTTCTCCCTTACTTTCGGGAACGTACCTACCCGGGCGTTAAAGGGCGGCTTCGTCCAGCACTCCCAGTGAACGATGATGCTCTATATGAATCCGATGACAGGCAACACCATATTGATCTCGCGTTACGTTGGTCACACTACATTGGCGACTGGGACTTTGCGCTAAGCTATTTTGATGGCACCAGCCGTGAACCAGAGCTGATCTTTAACGGCCAAACCCTTACGCCCTACTATCGACAAATTCAACAGTTTGGCCTTGAGGTACAAGCCACAAAAGGGAGCTGGTTATGGAAACTGGAAGGCATTCAGCGTCGTAACAGTGATGACTTTTACCATGCCGCAACAGCTGGTTTCGAATACAGCTTTTATGGCATTCTGGAGAGTGATAGTGATTTAGGTATCGTCATGGAGTATCTCTATGATGAACGGGGAGATGAGGCCATTACCCCCTTTGCTGATGATCTAATGCTCGGGTTACGCTTCACCCTTAACGATGAGCAAAGCAGTGAAGCACTCATCGGTACCATTATTGATTTAGATGGACAGAGTACCGTCTATAGCATTGAGGCCAGTCGACGCTTAGGCGATAACTGGAAAGCGACACTGGAAGGCCGCCTGTTTAACAAAATAGAAAACAACGACATCCTCTATAGCTTACGCAATGATGACTTTCTACAATTCTCTCTGGGATACTACTTTTAAACACGATAGCCGTCATGTTTATAAAGCCACTTTTTCTCCTACTGCTTCTCACAATCGTATCAGCCTGCGTTGACAGCGCAACGCACGCGATACAGGAAGAGCCAATGGTAAAAGCATTGGTTATTGGCAGTCGGGAAACACCTGACCCAGTCTTGGAGAGAGTCCGTGAACTTGAGCAAGAGGGCAAGGTAAAAGAGGTCGTCGTATTGGAGTCCTATCCAGTCCAAATTCACTTGCTGGCCACGCCCTCTATCATTGAGCAACTCAATCGCATCCCCCGACAACCGGGGGGATTAGATTGAAAGGCTTCCCCAGAGGTTCCTTAAATATTATTAATGGGATTTCCTGATGGCTTTATCCCTTTAAAATTCACGGCTCCATCGGTTGCCGGATCAAAGCGGAAAACATTTTCATCAACAAAGCGATGCAAAATAATTTTGATATAGATGGTTTCATTGGGTTGAATCAAATCCATTAATGAGATGCCATCAGAACGAAACTCCGCTGGACGATAATAGCTAAAGCCACTACTTGGACGGGCCACTACACGAAAACCAAACAGGCCATCTTTGATCTCACCCATTTTATCTGCATCAAGATAGTAAACAAGATGACCATTTTTGGAATTCATCTGACGGTCTTTAAAGAATCCTCTGGGCAAGGCCTGTGGCTGATACTGCTTACCTGCAAGCATAAACAGATCATAATCATCCTGACCAATGTGTTCACCCTGATCATCACAAATATTAAAGACCAGCATACAGAACTTACTCTTATCTGACTGCTGTTGCTGGGTAAAGTCAGCTAGTTCACTAGCCCGCTGATAGTATCCAGCGGAGTTATCCACCTTCAAACACTTGAGGATATCTTGAACGATTGGGGCTTGGGCATCATCAGCACTAATGCTGTTCATTATCCCCATTTTTGATCCCGCATGGCTGTAGTTATCATAAACACCAAGGGCCAGTGGCTTAGGTACCCGAACCGGCCCCTCGGGCTTTAGTGCATAGGTAATAGGACTTTTGCGAACCAACACATCCCTATCCTGGCGTAATGAGAAATAGCGGTAATTCATGTTTCCACCCGCCACCCGCACAACACCATCAGACCCCTCTTCCACCAGATAGCTATTGAGAAAATCATAGAACTTATGATCAATCCCCTGACCAATCAGGACAAAAGGATAAAAACCGGCTGAGACACAATCGTAATCCAGATAGCGTTCATTAAGTTGCCACTGCCCATCGCTACCCAGGCTAAGCCAATCCAACACTCGCTGTCCTGGCTCAACACCACTAAACCAAGCCTTAATACGCCCAACACGCGCCTTACCCAAATGGGCCAGTGATGAACCATGATTGGCGGGTGCTAACATCACCAAGTGTTGTAGTGGCAGCTCATCAAGGCGGCCATGTTCGCCATAAAAACTATCGGCCCAGTAACGAACAACAGGCCCACCAGTAGAGTGAGTAATACATGAAAAGGGAAGAATTTGACTATCACTATTACCGGGCAGATCTCTAAGCGCCTTATCCAGAGCCCGGGCAATATCATCCATAGTCACTTCATCTCTAAAACTGATATAGCGTCCCAAATGGATATGTTGGATATCAATACTCAAACCGTGCGCCGATGCACCAGCTGCCAGCGCTTGTGGCATTTGAGCATAGGTACTTGTGTTAGTGACACTCCAACCATGTACAAAAATTAGACGCATATTACTCCCTCCCAGACATGTCCAACCTTTATAACACACTGGTTTTAGGCATCTAACTGCATTTTTTATATGGTTAAATAATCACCATTATCCTACTGAAATATAAACAAGGTCTACGCTCACTATTCGCAGCAATCGCCCGATAGCAAGCATATCATTTGGACATGTGGCTTAATTTTATGTGTGATAAAGCATTCACCTGGCAAGGACATGAGCAAGATAACGCCAGCCATTCCATGCTTCACAATTTTATTGTAAAGGGGATTCAGTCCTCGCCAATGCTTGCGGAACATCTTCGTCTGGCTATCCAGGAGTTTATTATTGGGATGCAAAAAGAGTTGGATGGTTGTTGCAATGGTTACGAATTTCAATGCCTGCCTGAGGGGTTTCGCATCGACCACCCGCAGAGTGAAGGGAAAACAGAAACTACAATAGTCGATTATAGTATGGTCGTGCAGGCATTACTGGAATGGACAGATCACTGTCAAGGTGGTAGCTCAACAAGCCTACCACCGAAGTAACAACTTACTTCTTCTTACAATCAGGGCAGATCCCATAGAGGTAGAGACTGTGGTTAGTGATATCAAAACCCGCCTGTTCCGCAATCGCATTCTGGCGCTGTTCAATCACCTCATCCACAAACTCCTCAACACGACCACACTTTACACAAAGGATATGGTCATGGTGCTCTCCCTGATTCAATTCGAATACAGAGTGGCCTTCAGCAAAATGGTGTCGATTAAGGATATCTGCTTGCTCAAACTGGGTTAAAACCCGATAAACGGTTGCCAGCCCTACATCCTCACCGCACTCCAATAGCGCTTTGTAGACATCTTCTGCACTCATGTGCTCGTGCTGGTTCTCTTCCAGAATTGCCAGAATTTTGAGTCGGGGAAGGGTTGCCTTTAAACCCGCTTTTTTCAGATCAATCTTGCTCACGACGTTCCTCTTCAGGTTTGGGAGTCTACAATTGTGGCAGCCCACAACTTGTATAAAATTAAGACTCCTTAGCAGCGTGCTATTACCCGTCGCTTCAGGTATGATGCTCGCTCAATCATACAACTTGTTATTCAATAGAGTATTTTACACGAATAATGAAAAAGATTCTCATTATTATCTGCGTCTTTGCCTTTGGCGCCCTACCCGCTTGCTCCATTCACAAACTGGATGTGCAGCAGGGCAATGTAATAACCCCTGAAATGGTGGCAACGTTAGAACCCGGCATGGACCGTGAGCGAATTCGCTACCTTCTGGGCTCCCCACCTATCAGTGATTCTTTCCATGCCAAACGCTGGGACTATACCTACACCTATCGTGAAGGTGATCAACAGACCGAAACCAGCCATCTAATCTTGATCTTCAATGATCAGGGTAAGCTGGTAACCATTGACCAAAGCGGCTACATCCCGCCGAAAGAGCGTAGCGGAAAAAATAATTAACCGTTGCTAGGGGGTAGCGTCGCCTCCCCCCTTCTTCATAGCCTTACCCTCTTCAGCACGTTTCTTACGTACCGCTTTCGGATCAGCAATCAGCGGACGGTAAATTTCGACACGGTCCTTATCTCTCAACTCTGCATTTAGCTTACTTAATTTACCGAAAATACCTACCTTATTGGTAGTCAGATCAATCTCTGGGTATTGCTGTAAAATACCTGACGCTTCAATGCCTTGCTGAATTGTTGTACCGGTAGAAACCGTTAAGGGTATCAAGGTCTGCTTGTCAGACAATGCATAACTCACCTCGATATTTATCATCTCTTTATTTTCCATAAACCTGCTTCGCTCTATTCATAAAGGCATCCACCAGCGTATTAGCAATCTGCCCAAAAATTGGCCCAAAGGTAGCACCGATGATTTTACTGGAGAATTCAAACTCCAGATCCAGGCTGACCTTGCAAGCATCCTCCGCCAGCGCGTCAAAACGCCAGAACCCCTCCAGATGCTTGAATGGCCCCTCCAACAGGCGCATCTCAATCATCTTATTGTGTTGTAGGCGATTACAGGTGGCAAAGCTGCGATTAAAGCCGGCTTTGGAAATATTAATGCTGGCGCGCACCTCATCCTCATCTCGGGAAAAAATCTCTGTCCCCGAGCACCAAGGCAAAAACTGATCATAACTAGCAATATCATCTACCAGCACATACATTTGTGCTGCCGAAAACGGGACCAGAGCACTACGACTAATTGATGCCATCGCCCCTCCTAAAACACCTTAAATGCATTCAAGAAGATAATGATCACCGCAATTGGTGCCACAAAGCGGATCAGAAAATACCAAATCTGAAACCAAATCATACTCTTCTGATCGAGCTCTTCCCGGGAGTGTCCACGCTTCATTACCCAGCCAGCAAAAAGCGCAATCAGCAGCCCACCTAAAGGCAACATAATGTTAGAGGTGAGAATATCCAGCATATCAAAGATGCCATTCTCCTTCTCCATACCGAAGAAATTGAAGTCAAAAGCCCAATGACTAAAGGATAAAATGGTCGCCACGCCAAGCAACCAAGTTGCCACACCACTCACTATTGCGGCATATAGCCGCTTCATCCCCTTGTTCTCAACCAACCAAGTCACTAGTGGCTCAATCAACGAGATGGCTGAGCTCCAGGCAGCAAATACCAGTAATACAAAAAACAGGGTTCCAAAGAAGACACCGCCCGGCATCTGCCCAAAAGCGATAGGTAAGCTGACAAATACCAGTCCGGGACCAGAGCCCGGCTCCAAGCCGTTGGCAAAAACGATTGGAAAGATTGCCAAACCCGCCAATAAGGCAACGGCAGTATCTGCGAATGCAATCGCGATAGAGGTTTTAGCAATGGAAGCCTTTTGTGGCAGATAGGAGCCATAAACCATTATCGCCCCCATCCCCAAGCTCAGAGTGAAGAAGGCGTGCCCCATTGCGGTCAACACCCCATCGCTAGTCAATTTGGAAAAATCTGGCGTAAAAAGGAAACTAATTCCCTGCGCAAAATAACCCGTATTCATGGCATATCCCACCAGAATAATCAGCATCACAAACAGTGCAGGCATCAGGAAACGTACGGCCTTTTCCAAACCATGTTGTACCCCCCTGGAAACCACGATGATGGTCATCACCATAAAAATGGTATGCCATGCCAGAAGCTTTTCGGGATCAGAGATAAACTCACCAAACAGATTGCCAATACCGTCAGCTGTTTGCCCCTCAAACACCCCAGATGCAGAACGAACGCTATATCCCAAAGCCCAACCTGCAATGACGCTGTAGTAGGAGAGAATCAGAAAGCCCGCCAGCACCCCCAACCAACCTAGGAGACGCCAGAAACGATTGGTCTTGGCCTCTTCCGCCAGGGTCGCCATCGTATTAATCGGGCTCTGCCTCCCCCTTCGCCCCATCATCACTTCGGCCATCATGATAGGGATACCAATACAGGCAATACACAATAGATAGACTAATACAAAGGCGCCACCACCATTCTCTCCAGTAATATAAGGAAATTTCCAGATATTCCCTAAGCCCACCGCGGAGCCAGTAGCAGCAAGAATGAATGCCCAGCGTGACGACCATTGACCGTGTATCGACTCTCGAGACACAACCCCTCTCCTGTATCTATATTTATTAGTATGAAAGCCACATTCTATCACAGGGAAGAAATGGATACAGACGTATGAGATTTACTACATAGATAGCCAGGAGTGTGCTACTTTCACGATAAACCAGCATTTAGTAACCCATGGAGAATAAGAAGTGGCTTATATAAAGAGGACAATACTAGCACTGTCGGTCACATCACTGCTTTCTGCCTGCGGAGATGGTTCACTCTCCGCACAACAATCCGCATTAACACTTGGCATTACCGATGCTCCCATTGATGATGCATTAGAGGTTTGGGTTGAATTCACTGGCATAGAAGTTAAACCCCTACATGAATCAGCAATCAGTATTGATTTCAACCAAGCTAAACGCATTAATCTCCTGGCATTACAGGGCAGTGAGTTCAGCTATCTCCTCAATGAAAAATCACTACAGCGCGGGGAATACAGTTGGCTACGCCTTAAAGTCAATGCCCTACAAAACACCTCTGATTCTACCCTTGTAACCAGTAATGGTACCTATTCTCTCTATGTCCCCAGCGGCTCGGAAAACGGTCTATTACTGAATCAAGGGTTTACCATCCCCACTAACGACACATTAGAATTGACCATCGATTTTGACTTAAGAAAATCTATTACTGGTCCAGTTTCCCAATCATCAAGTAACTACTATTTGCGGCCTACTCTGCGTCTGGTTCAAACGGATACAACCGGTCACATTTCAGGCACCATTAACACCAACACACTACAAGATGCCAACTGTACCGGTACAGACTATGCGGTTTATGCCTATGAAGGCAGCAACATCACGCCGGATGATGTAGGAGGCACCGGTGTTGACCCGTTGACCACCGCCTTGGTAGAGACAAACCAGTACAGCTACACCATCGGCTATCTGACTCAGGGTTACTACACGGTTGCGTTTACCTGTGAAGCCAATCTTGACGGTGTTGAGAGTGAAGAGACTCTCAAATTTATCGGTACGTCCAATGTCTATGTCACCGCCGGAAGCACGACAACTCACAATTTCTAAGATTTACGTGAGTACCTTCCATCGCTAAAGTAAACAAACCACGTTCTTAGAACGTGGTATTGCATTTCGCCCCCTAGAAGGGGGCACACCGTCAGGCCTCACCTGGAGACCTGACGCAAGCCATCCCCTGTTACGGGCTATCTTCTATTCAACTCCAGCTGTTGCT